>NZ_JBQFXO010000006.1:0-320901 GCF_056540865.1 Ruegeria sp. AL11 | reverse complement strand
CGCTCGGGCTTTGCCCGAGCGCTGCCGGGCCCAACGGGAGGAAAGGTTTTGCCAAAGACCTTGACGAAAGGCGGGAGCGCGCTCTGCTCTTGTGTCACCACGGTGACCCCCGTATCTAGGCACAAACCGGACTTACAGGAGAAGCAAGATGCTCAAAGGACTAGGCGGCCTGGGCGATATGGCCAAGATGATGAAATCCGCGCAGGATCTTCAGACCAAGATGACGGAGATGCAGGAAGAGCTGAACAACCTGATGGTTGTCGGTGAATCCGGCGCAGGGCTGGTCAAGGCGACGGCAACCGCCAAGGGAGAGTTGAAGGGCCTGGATATCGACCCGTCGATCTTCAATGGCGACGACAAGGAAGTAGTCGAGGATCTGATCCTTGCGGCGATCAAAGACGCTCAGACCAAAGCCGCTGAGCGCTCACAGGCCGAAATGACCAAACTAACCGAAAGCATGGGCCTGCCCGCAGACATCAAACTGCCGTTCTGATCTTCATCATTGCGCGAATACACTCGCCGGAGGCTCCCTCCGGCGCCAGACAGGACAGGCCGTGAGTTCCAACAGCGACATCGACAACCTGATTGACCTGATGGCCAAACTTCCCGGCCTCGGCCCTCGCTCGGCCCGCCGCGCGGTGCTGCACCTGATCCGCAAACGTTCCCTGCTGCTAACGCCGCTGTCCGACGTGATGCAGCAGGTCGCCATCACCGCCCGCGAGTGCCTGAATTGCGGCAATGTGGGCACCACCGAAATCTGTGACATCTGCAACGATGAGGCCCGCGCGACCGGAGAGCTTTGCGTGGTCGAGGACGTCGCCGACCTCTGGGCGATGGAGCGTTCAGGCGTGTTCAATGGGCGCTATCACGTGTTGGGCGGCACGCTTTCGGCGCTGGATGGCGTTGGCCCGGATGAGTTGCGCATTCCTCGCCTCAAGGACCGGGTTGTGGCCGAAGGCGTCACCGAGATCATTCTGGCCCTGAACGCCACCGTCGACGGCCAGACCACAGCGCACTACATCGCCGATCAGTTGGAGGGGCAGGTCCGCCTGACCTCACTGGCGCAAGGCGTGCCGATTGGAGGCGAGCTCGACTATCTGGATGACGGGACGATTACCGCAGCACTGAGGGCACGAAAAGAGCTCTGAGCATTGCAATATGACAGCAACCGGAACGCTTTCACCCCTTCCGGTTGCACACGAGACACCCCCTCGTATTTCAGGTGTAGGCGCCCGAAGAGTACGTCAATTCGTAAGAATGGCTGTAGATCTCGAAGACAATACCAAAGGGGTCTTCGACGTAGACCATTCGGTAGGGTTTCTCTCCGGGATAATAGTATCGAATCGGCATACGTTGTTTGCCACCCGCTGCAACGATTTTTTCTACCAGGCCTTCGACATCCGGGTCTTGGACGCAAAAATGGAACGTACCATTCTGGCGAAAATCGATATTGTTTTCCGGTACATAATTCCCGTCAAACTCGAAAAGCTCGAACCCGATGCGATCAGCAGTCGCGAGATGCGCAATACGTAGTTTTTTCCACTCAGAACCAAACACATCAGTGCACATAACACCAATATCCGTGTCATCCTCTACCACATCAGTCGGTGGCATGATCACGTAGAAACCAAGGACTTCGGAGTAAAACTTTACAGCCTCGTCAACGTTTGGGACGGACAATCCGATGTGAGAGAATGTTCTTGGATGTTGCGGCATGGCTCGTTCCTTGTCTTATGGGGCAAAAACTATTGTGCCACAGCCGAGTTTCAAGCGCCTCCCCGGCGAGACATAGCCTGGTTCAGCCATGCACATAGGTCTTCTTTCGCGATGATATCAGTCAAGAATGGCCTTTGCCTGCCGCACGCGGCGTGTACTATGGCCATGACCTTATCCGTTTGATTTTGGGAACCGTTATGAAACGCCTTTTTGCCCTAACACTTGCCGCCTTTACAGCCACTGCAGCGTTTTCGCAGCAACTGATCGACAAGGGCTTCGTCGACGGCTGGAACATCATGATGGACCCCGCGTTGGGCAATGGGTGCCTGATCCAGACGGTGTATCAGGACCTCTCGGTGGTGCGGATCGGTTACGACGCGCTAGGCAATCGCGGGTATTTCGCCGTCTACAACAAGGCGTGGGGCGATATTAAGCAGGGCCAAAGCTATCCGATCCGATTTGATCTGGACGGCAAAAGCTATGACGCCACCGCCATTGGCTTCAACGAGCGTGACGTCCCCGGCGCGACCGTATTTTTCACGGATCGGAATTTCGTCACCGCAATCGCTCAGAACAAGACGATGACGGTTTACAACCCGGCCGGCGAAGTGGTGATGGCCATCGACCTCAAAGGCACCGCCAAGGCGCTGGAATACGCGCGAGATTGTCAGAATAAAAAGCTCTAGCGAATCGGGTCGAACAGGGCGTCCTTGGCCGTGCAGTCCCGGATGACATCGCGGCCGCAGGGCACGGGATCAAGGTCGCGGGACAGGCACAGGCGAACCTCTTCGATGTAACCCTGTTTGCAGGTGATGGTGATCATGTCGCGCTCGAGCTTGGGATTGGCCTTTAGAAAGGCCTCTTCGACGATCGACGCGGGCAGTTTGACCGAGCTATCAAGCTGGCGGAACACCTCGGGCCGGGTCACGCGACCATAAGCTTCGCGCGACAGATCCATATAGCCCCGCGCCGACAAGCCCGAACAGGTGCCGTGTTTCTTCCACTGATGCCATGCAAGGCCCGCACTGCCCTGAATATCCTCCATCGCGCGGGTCATTGCGCGCGACGGCGGGGCCTCGGGCGTGCGGCAATAGGAGGGCCAGCCCTGATGGAACTGAGGCCAGAGCCCGTGCAATATCCAGCCATGGTCATGCCGGGCGTCGCATTGATCTGATCCACGCGCATCCCCTTCGCGCGCGCACCAGTTCGGAGACCAGCTGAGCGCCAGAACGTAGTAGTCGAACTCACCCGCCTTTTCGCCCTCGGCCAGCGCGGCGACGGCGCTTGTGACCCACAAAACCAGCGCTAAAAACCCATGGCGCATTCGCCTCTTCCCTTCTTGCGTCGCGGCGACTATATACACCCCAAGTTCCCCGACAACGGAAACCTGCCCCAAAACCCGGGGCCGCCGAATTCCGGCGACGGGACAGATGTATGTATAGGAGACGGGCTGATGGCAAAACCGCTTATGGCCAAGGCAACAGCCGTATGGCTGGTGGACAACACCACGATCAGCTTTAAGCAGATCGCGGATTTCGTAGGAATGCACGAGCTTGAAGTGCAGGGCATTGCCGATGGCGATGTGGCCGCTGGTGTTAAAGGGTTCGACCCGCTTGCCAACAACCAGTTGACGCAGGAAGAGATCGATGCAGCGCAGAACAACCCGCTGCACAAGCTGAAGCTCAAGTTCAACCCGTCGGCAACGGGCGAGGAAAAGCGCCGTGGCCCGCGTTACACCCCGCTGTCCAAGCGTCAGGACCGTCCGAACTCGATCCTGTGGCTGGTCAAGTTCCACCCCGAGCTTAGCGACGGTCAGATCGCCAAGCTGGTTGGCACCACCAAGCCGACCATCCAGTCGATCCGCGAACGCACGCACTGGAACATCGCCAACATGCAGCCCATCGACCCGGTTGCCTTGGGCCTGTGCAAACAGTCCGAACTGGACGCCGTGGTGCAGAAGGCCGCTGCGAAGAAAGCCGCCGAAGGCGGCGTGATGAGCGATGACGAGCGCCGCAAGCTGGTCTCGACCGAGCAGTCGCTGGAAATGGACGCAGCACCGAAGATCCCGACCGCGATTGAAGGTCTGGAAACCTTCTCGCTGTCGGACGAGCCGGAATCCGACAAGGAAGACAGTGATCCGATCGTGGACGCCGACAGCTTCTTCAACCTGCCCAAAGGTGGCGGGGACGACGAAGAAGAAGACGATCTGCGCCCCTGATTTCTGGCCCGCCCCGGTCTAAACTGGCTGGGGCGTTTTCTCGGGACCTCTCATGCTCAGCATTCTATCTGCCATCTTTGGCCCACACCGCGCCGTTACGATCTACGCCTTTCTGAAAACCTGGGGTTTAGGTCTGGCGGCTGCTGTGGTCATGGCTTTCATCGTCGGCGGCCTTTTCCTACTGGGGGACGACGGCGAGCATGAGCATCATTCCTTCATGACCGTCCCGGTTTTGTCAGCCACAGCGATCAACGGGGATCTCAAGAACGGGGTCATCGCCTCAGTTCGTCTGCCGGATGGGACGGCCACGTCGATCACCTCAACCGAGGCTCCAGTATCCCAATCGGTCGGCACCAGCGCTTGTGTGGAAAAACGCGTCTACGTGGAAAGCGGAGAAGCACGATACAGGTTCAAACTGCCTCGGTTCTGCGAGGCTGGTTGATCCCTAGCGAACCAGAGGAAAACGCCCGGGCACTGCGCCGGGCGTTTTCTTTTTCAGAGCATCTGGAACAAGATCCCGGCGACAATCGCGCCCCCAACCCCGAGGGTCAGATAGGTAGCGAAGACGCGCGGTTTCACCAATGACCAGACCGCAGCCATGGCCGGGATCGAGCTGACCGCCCCTGCCACCATGAAGGACATGGCCGCGCCTGCCGTCATGCCTTGCTCCATCAGTCCCGCCAGAAGCGGCGGCGCGACATAGGAGTTCAGGTAGGCGGGCATTCCGACCAGCGCGGCCACGACGATGGGCAGCACGCCTTCTCCGCCGACAACGCTTGCGATCAGGTCGGCAGGCACATAGCTGACCAGAAGCGCCTCAAGCACATAGGCCAGAGCCAGCCATTTCAGCAGGAAGAGACCGTTATGCACGAACTCAGAACGGAAACGCTGACGGCGTTCGGGTTCCTGCCAGAACGTCCAGACGGGTTTGTCATCCAGCTTGGGGCCGCACCCACAGCATCCGGCGGGTTTGTATTCCCGCAGGGGCTGAGCGAAGGCCCCGTTGCGCATCAGAAGACGCACGGCGAACCCGCCGAACAGACCTAAGGCAACCGCTGCAACGGCCTTGCCGATGGCAAAAGGCCACCCCAATGCGCCTGCGGTGATCAGCAATGTCGGCGGGTCGATGAGTGGAGAGCTAAGCCAGAAGGCCATCACCGCAGAGAGCGGCGCGCCCAGTGCCAGAAGCCCGGCGATGAATGGGATCACCTCACAGGAACAAAACGGCGCAAGCCCTCCGAACAGGGCGGCCAGAAAGATCATCCGGGTTTCTCGCCCTTCAAACGCGCGTGCTACCATGACTTCGGCACCGGTGGCCTTGAGATAGGACAGCAGAAGGACGGCGAACAGGATATACTGGCCCGTATGCGCCAGTGCTTTGGCGGCGAAACTTACGACCTCAGCCCAGTTGCCCGGATCGAAAACTGCGACCAACGCCAGTATCGCGACGATCAAAGCCCAAGGCGTTTTGATCACATCCAGCGCGAGTTTGGCCGAGGCTTTTGGGTTTTGTGATAGTTCAGCCATCGTTTGCGGCCTTTCCGACTTCGTCTGCGCAGCATTCGCTTAGAATAAACTGCGCCAGGTTTCGCAACTCGTTGAAACAGGCGCGATTGATCGTCGTGCGCCCGATCTTTTCCTGTTCAACCACACCACCTGCAGCCAGACACCGAAGGTGATGCGCAAGGGTGGAGGGGGCGATGCCGGTACGTGTCTGGATCTCACCCACGGTCAGACCGGCCTGCCCGGCCCTCACAAGTGTTTTCAGAACCTTCAACCGGGCCTCGGACCCCATGGCCGAAAATCCTGCTGCAGCGGTTTCCCACATCTGAATTCTCCATTAAACTATATTTCTAGTTATTTAGGTGATTCGAATTTCCTCGTCAAGCCACATCACAAATTCACTCCGAGGTATGTAAGTCCAGATTGCCACCGCCTTAAGTCCAACCTATAAGCGCTCATGGCTATCTCGGTTGACACTTTCTTTCTTGAGCTGAACGGACAGGGGACGCTGCAGGCGCAAATCCAGCAGATGATCGCCGAAGGCATTCTGTCGGGTCGGTTCCACATTGGGGAAAAGCTGCCCTCGTCGCGCAAACTGGCAACCCATCTGGGCGTCAGCCGGATTACGGTGACGCTGGCCTATACCGAGCTTCTGGCCAATGACTACCTGACCGCCAAAGGGCGTTCGGGCTACTATGTATCCGAAAACGCGCCGGTCCCGCCGAAATACACGCCCGTCCCGCGCAGCGAAGAGACGGTCGACTGGGACAACGCACTGGCCCGGCGGTTCTCGGGCGGCAATGTGCTGACCAAACCTCAGGACTGGCGCAACTACAAATACCCGTTCATCTACGGGCAGGCTGACCGGACTCTGTTTGACCACGCGAACTGGCGACTTTGCGCGGTTCGGGCGCTGGGACACAAGGATTTCGAGTCCCTTACGACAGACTACGCTGATCAGGACGATCCTCTGCTGGTCGAGTTTATTGCCCGCCACACCCTGCCACGCCGAGGCATCACCGCCCGCCCCGAAGAGATCCTGATCACGCTGGGCGCGCAGAACGCATTGTGGCTGGCCTCGCGCATTCTTCTGAAGAAGGGGCGCACGGCGGCAATTGAAGACCCCTGCTACTACGCTCTGCGTGAGCTGCTGAGCCATTCGGATTGCACCATGTCGCCAATCCGCGTGGACGGTGACGGGCTGCCGCCTGAGGCTCTGCCAGACAACACCGATGTGATCTTTACCACCCCCAGCCACCAAAGCCCGACAACGGCCACCATGCCCGTCAGCCGCAGGACCGCCCTTTTGGAACGCGCGTCCGCGCTGAACGCCATGATCGTCGAGGACGACTACGAGTTCGAGATGGCTTATCTGGGCGCGCCCTCACCCGCGCTCAAATCCATGGATCGCGACGGGCGGGTAATCTATGTGGGCAGCTTCTCGAAATCGCTGTTTCCGGGGTTGCGCCTGGGCTACATGGTCGGGTCTGAAACCTTCATCCGCGAAGCCCGCGCGCTTCGATCGCTCGTATTGCGGCATCCTCCGGGGCATGTTCAGCGCACGGCAGCCTATTTCCTGTCCCTCGGGCACTACGACGCACAGATCCGGCGCATGTCGAACGCCTTGGCCCAACGGCGAGAGGCGTTGGACAAAGCCGTTCAAACCCATGCGCTGCAGGTCGCAGGGCGCGGCGTGCTTGGCGGTTCGTCTATTTGGATGGAGGCCCCCTCGCATGTAGACACCGCGCAACTGGCCGCCACATTGCAGGCGCAAGGGGTGCATATCGAGCCCGGTGCGCCGTTCTTTTCGGGGCCGAAGCCGCCTCGGAATTTCTACCGTCTAGGGTATTCCTCGATTGCGCCGGACCGCATCGAGGCCGGGGTGAAGCTGATCGCGGATGCGATCCGGGACAGTTGACCGACGGCTGGACGTATTCCGCCGCCTCATCTGGCCCTAACGCCATCCGCACCCATACGCCAAAACCGTATCAAAGGCCGGGCTGAACCCCCCGGCCAATTCACGCATTCAGTTTTGGAGAGCCACCGATGAAAATGACCACGGAAGAAGCCTTTGTTAAGGTTCTGCAGATGCACGGGATCGAGCATGCCTTTGGCATCATCGGTTCTGCCATGATGCCGATCTCGGATATTTTCGGGAAAGCTGGCATCACCTTCTGGGATTGCGCGCATGAAGGCTCGGGCGGGATGATGGCCGACGGCTACACCCGCGCCACCGGCAAAATGTCGATGATGATCGCGCAGAACGGCCCGGGCATCACCAACTTTGTCACCGCCGTCAAAACCGCCTACTGGAACCACACCCCGCTGCTGCTGGTCACTCCTCAGGCCGCGAACAAGACCATGGGCCAGGGCGGTTTCCAGGAAATGGAACAGATGCGGATGTTCGCAGACTGCGTCTGCTATCAGGAAGAAGTACGCGACCCGTCGCGCATGGCCGAAGTCCTCAGCCGCGTGATCACCAAAGCCAAGCGCGCCTCCGCCCCGGCACAGATCAACGTACCCCGTGACTTCTTCACTCAAGTTGTCGACATCGAGCTGCCTGCAGTGGTCGAATTCGAACTGCCTTCGGGCGGCGCCTCTGCCGTGACCGAAGCTGCCGCTCTGCTGTCCGATGCCAAGAACCCAGTCATCCTTAACGGTGCTGGCACGGTACTGTCCGCGGGCGGCATCGAAGCGTCGAAAGAACTGGCCGAGCGTCTGGACGCCCCCGTGTGCGTTGGCTACCAGCACAACGACGCTTTCCCCGGCTCGCACCCGCTGTTTGCTGGCCCTCTGGGTTACAACGGCTCGAAAGCTGCGATGGAGCTGATAAAGGAAGCAGACGTGGTTCTCTGCCTTGGTACACGTCTGAACCCGTTCTCGACCCTGCCCGGATACGGTATGGAGTACTGGCCGACTGAAGCGAAAATCATTCAGGTCGACATCAACCCGGACCGCATCGGCCTGACCAAGAAGGTCTCCGTTGGTATCGTTGGCGACGCAGCCACCGTTGCAACCAGCATCCTGGCACAGCTTTCGGGCACTGCGGGCGATGAAGGCCGCGATGCGCGTAAGGCGAAAATCGCTGAAACCAAGTCGCGTTGGGCGCAGGAACTGACCTCAATGGACCACGAGCAGGACGACCCGGGCACCACCTGGAACGAACGCGCCCGTGCAGCCAAGCCGGACTGGATGAGCCCGCGCATGGCGTGGCGTGCGATTCAGTCCGCACTGCCGAAAGAGGCGATCATCTCGTCCGACATCGGCAACAACTGCGCCATCGGCAACGCTTACCCCTCGTTTGAGGAGGGCCGCAAATATCTGGCCCCTGGCTTGTTCGGCCCCTGTGGCTATGGTCTGCCGTCAGTGATCGGCGCCAAGATCGGCTGCCCGGATGTGCCCGTTGTTGGTTTCTCGGGCGACGGTGCCTTTGGTATCGCCGTAACCGAGCTGACTGCAATCGGCCGTGAAGAATGGCCCGCGGTGACCCAGATCGTCTTCCGCAACTACCAGTGGGGCGCTGAAAAGCGGAACTCGACCCTGTGGTTCGACGACAACTTCGTCGGCACCGAATTGGACACCAAGGTCTCTTACGCCGGTATCGCGGAAGCCTGCGGTCTGAAAGGCGTCGTCGCCCGTACGCAGGACGAACTGACAGCTGCGCTGAACCAGGCGATTGAAGATCAGAAGAACGGCATCACCACCTTGATCGAAGCCATGATCAACCAGGAACTGGGTGAGCCGTTCCGTCGCGACGCGATGAAGAAGCCGGTTGCGGTTGCGGGTATCGAAGCAGCAGACATGAAGCCGCAAGTCGAGGCCTGATCGCGGTGAAGCCCCTCCATCAAATTCTCGGGGCTGCGACCAGTTCCAAAAAGACCATCGCCCTTGCTGAGGGCGATGATCCACGTGTTGTAGAAGGTGCGCTGAAAGCACGTACCGAAGATGCAGCCGATATTATCCTTGTCGGCGATCAGACCAAAGTTGCCTCTTTGCTGGCTGAAAAAGGCGGAACGGATGTTGCCGGGATAGACATCCACGATCCGGCAACTTCGCCCCACTTGGATCGCTTTGCTGATGCCTATTTCGAACTGCGCAAACACAAAGGCGTAACGCCTGAGACTGCGAAGTCGCTGGTGCAAAACCGTCTGAACTACGCCGCGATGTTGGTCCATCTCGGGCTGGCTGACGGCACGGTCGGCGGTGCTGTGGAAACCACGTCGGACACTGTTCGCGCCGCTTTGCAGATCATCGGCAAAGCACCTGACGCCCATATGGTGTCCAGCTTCTTTCTGATGATCTATGACCGCGACCACCACACGGTTCAGGGCGCCCATATTTTCGCCGACTGCGGGCTGGTCGTTGATCCGAACGAACGCGAGTTGGCCGAGATCGCTCAGGCCTCGGCCGCATCCTATCGCACACTCACCGGGAAAGAGCCTCGTGTTGCGATGCTATCTTTCTCGACGAGCGGCAGCGCCAGCCATCCGAAAGTGTCAAAGGTGGTTGAGGCCACACAAATCGCCAAAACCGCCAATCCGGACCTGATCATCGACGGAGAGTTGCAGTTCGACGCTGCCTATGTGCCAGAGGTCGCCAGTAAGAAAGCCAAGAATTCGCCATTGGCAGGGAAAGCAAACGTGTTTGTCTTTCCCAACCTCGATGCGGGCAACCTGGGGTACAAGATCGCCCAACGTATTGGCGGGGCCGAGGCCATTGGGCCTGTTCTACAAGGCTTGGCAAAACCCGCAAACGACCTGTCGCGCGGCTGCTCTTCGGACGATGTGTTGCACATGATCGCCGTGACCGCCGTGCAGGCACAACAAGTGGGTTCATCGCAAGAGCCAGCTCATCCAGCTACTGCATAACCTCTGCGGCTTTGCCGTTTAACTGTAAACGTGTTCAAGAAAGATCAACGAACCGATGCTGGGTAAGACTGAACTCAAAAGCTCCTTAGGCGCGGATGTCGCCCAGACGGCTCGAACCATGTTCCCCGGGGTTATGGTGGCGATCACCGTAGCCGTAACGGCAAAATTCCTGTCGGAACACTACGCGACCCCAGCCATGCTGATGGCCTTGCTGCTTGGCATCGCACTCAGCTTTCTGGGCGAAGAGGGCAAGACTGTCCCCGGCATCGGTTTTGCAGCCCGATCCCTGCTGCGGCTTGGCGTGGCGCTTTTGGGTGTGCGGATTTCCATGACGCTGATGATGGGATTGGGTTGGGACCTGATCGCCCTTGTGGTTGGCGGCGTATTGGCCACTATCGCGTTCGGTTTGTTAATCGCACGGTTCTTTGGTCACAAATGGCGCTTTGCATTCCTAACCGCCGGCTCTGTCGCCATCTGCGGCGCGTCTGCCGCAATGGCGATCAGCGCCATCCTGCCCAAAGACGAACGCTCAGAAGAGCGGCTGATTTTCACCGTTCTGGGCGTCACAGTGCTGTCGACCATCGCCATGATCGCCTATCCTATCTTGGTCCGTTCGCTGGGCATGGATGACGTAGCAGGCGGCGTATTTCTGGGCGGCACGATCCACGATGTCGCCCAGGTTGTTGGCGCCGGGTTCTCAATCTCAGAACAGACCGGCGACACCGCCACGCTGGTTAAACTGTTCCGTGTGGCGATGCTGGCCCCGGTGGTTCTAGTCGCCTCACTGATCATCCGCACCGTCACCGACATGGACGAAGCAGGCAAGCGCCCTCCCATCCTGCCCGGCTTTGTGATCGGGTTTCTAGTGCTGGCCGCGGCCAGCTCATTCGGCCTTATCCCGGCCTTCCTGTCCGAGTTACTCAGCCAGACATCCCGCTGGTTGCTTCTGATCGCGATCGCTGCGGTTGGAATGAAGACGAACCTGAAACAAATCCTCTCGGTCGGAGGCGCAGCCATCGCCCTGATCGTCGTGGAAACTCTTTTTATTGCAGGAATTATCCTCGCCGGACTAACATTCCTAACCTGACCCGCCGCCCCGACATAAGGACGCCAGATGACAATCCAGCAACCGAAGATCGACACCAGCCCGAAAGTCTCGGACGAGATCCGGCGCACCACCTGTTATATGTGCGCCTGTCGCTGCGGCATCAATGTTCACATGAAGGACGGAAAGGTTGCCTATATCGAGGGCAACCGTGACCACCCGGTCAACAAAGGCGTGCTTTGCGCCAAGGGCAGCGCCGGGATCATGCAGGTCAACGCGCCCTCACGCCTGCGCAAACCGCTGCGCCGGGTCGGTCCACGCGGCTCGGGTGAGTTCCGCGAGATCGAGTGGGCCGAGGCGATCAGCACCGCCGTCGGTTGGCTGAACGAGCTGCACGAGACCGCGCCGCACAAGCTGGCCTTCTTCACCGGTCGCGATCAAAGCCAAAGCTTCACCAGCTTCTGGGCGCAGAATTTTGGTACGCCCAACTATGCGGCCCATGGCGGCTTTTGCTCGGTCAACATGGCAGCGGGCGGCATTTACACGATGGGCGGCGCGTTTTGGGAGTTCGGCCAGCCCGATTGGGACCACACCAAGCTGTTCATGCTGTTCGGTGTGGCCGAGGACCACGACAGCAATCCAATCAAGATGGGCATCGGCAAGATCAAGGCGCGCGGCGCGCGGGTGATCGGGGTGAATCCGATCCGCTCAGGCTATAACGCGGTAGCTGACGATTGGGTCGGGATCACGCCGGGCACCGATGGGCTGTTCATCCTGTCGCTGATCCATGTGCTGATGAAGGCTGGCAAGATCGACCTCGACTACCTTGCCCGCTACACAAACGCGCCGGTTCTGGTGAATGCTTCTGATGGCCCGGAAAAGGGTCTGTTTCTGCGCGATGCCGACGGAAAGCCTTTGGTGATCGACCGTGTTACCGGTGACCCGACCGCCTTTGACAAGCCCGGCGTGCGCCCGGATCTGTCCGCCACCTACGACAAGGATGGCGTAACTCACCGCCCGGTCTTCCATCAGATGGCCGAGAAATACCTCTCGGACAATCACGCCCCCGAAAATGTGGCCGAGCGCTGCGGCATACCGGCCCAGAAAATCCGCGCCATTGCCGCCGAAATCGCCCGCGTCGCCTTTGATGAGGCCATCGAGCTCGACCAGGAATGGACCGATTTCCGCGGCGAAAAACACAGCAAAATGACGGGCCGCCCGGTCAGCTTCCACGCCATGCGGGGGATCTCGGCCCATGCCAACGGCTTCCAGACCTGTCGCGCGCTGCATGTGCTGCAGATCCTGCTGGGTACGGTCGAGGTCCCCGGCGGCTTCCGCTTCAAACCGCCCTACCCCAAACCCGTCGAGGCGCACCCGACGCCACACGGAGACCGCCGCCCGGGCCGCCCGCTGGAAGGCCCTCACCTTGGCTTCCCGCGCGGCCCCGAAGATCTGCTGCTAGACGAAGACGGCACTGCTCAGCGTATCGACAAAGCCTTTACATGGGAAAACCCGATGTCGGCCCACGGGCTGATGCATATGGTGATCTCGAACGCCGCCGCAGGCGATCCCTACAAGATCGACACGTTGTTCATGTATATGGCTAATATGTCGTGGAACTCCTCCATGAACACCAAAGGTGTGATGGAGATGCTGTCGGCCAAGACCGAAGATGGCAAATACGTCATCCCGCATATCATCTACTCGGATGCCTATTCATCGGAAATGGTCGCTTATGCCGACCTGATCCTACCAGATACCACCTATCTGGAACGGCACGACTGTATCTCGCTGCTGGATCGCCCGATCTGCGAGGCCGACGCCGCTGCTGATGCGATTCGCTGGCCAGTGGTCGAACCCGACCGTGACGTGCGCGGGTTCCAATCGGTGCTGATTCAACTCGCCAACCGCATGAGCCTGCCGGGCTTCACCAACGAAGACGGCACACCCAAGTGGAAGGACTATGCCGACTATATCGTCAATCACCAGCGCAAGCCGGGCATCGGCCCTCTGGCCGGGTTCCGTGGCGAAGATGGCACCAAAGAAGGTCGCGGAGAGATCAACCCGGACCAACTGAACCGCTATATCGACAACGGAGGCTTCTACGTCGCGCATATCCCCGCAGGTGCGGATTACTACAAACCGTGGAATACCGCCTATCAGGACTGGGCCGTTGGAATGGGCCTCTACGACAGCCCGCAGCCCTACCTGTTTCAGCTGTACTCGGAGCCAATGCGCAAATTCCAATTGGCCGCCGAAGGACACGGACCGAGCCAGCCCCCCGACCACCTGCGACAACGCATCAAAGACGCCATGGACCCTCTACCCATTTGGTACGAGACCGACCAGCAGGGCAACGAGGGCTTCACCGTCAACGCCCTGACTCAGCGCCCCATGGCGATGTATCACAGCTGGGGCACCCAAAACGCCTGGCTAAGGCAACTTCACGGGCGCAACCCGCTTTACGTCCCCACCAAGTTGATGCGCGAACACGGGCTGCAAGACGGCGACTGGGCCAAAGTCACCTCTCCTCACGGCGAGATCACCGTGCCCGTGATGGAAATGGCCGCGCTGAATGAAAACACCGTCTGGACCTGGAACGCTATCGGCAAGCGCAAAGGCGCATGGGCGCTGCAAGAGGACGCACCCGAGGCCACCCAGGGTTTCCTGCTCAACCATCTGATCCACGAATTGCTACCACCTAAGGGCGACGGTATGCGATGGGCCAACTCGGACCCGATCACCGGCCAGGCCGCGTGGTTCGACCTGAAAGTCAGGATCGAAAAAGCCGCCCCTCCAGCGGATACCGAAAGCCAACCCGAATTTGCCCCAATCAATTCCCCCGTCGGCACCGGCCCAAAGGATATCGCGTGGAAGGTAGGCAAATGATCCAATCTTCATCTGGCCAAAAATATCTCGGGGGTGAATTGAGCCTACGGCTCAAGAGGGGGCTGGCCCCCTGCCCCGCCTACCAAAGCCGAGGTTCCTTGACATGACGCAACTCCCCGCATCCACAGACCGCAAAATGGGCCTCGTCATCGACCTCGACACCTGTGTCGGCTGCCACGCCTGTGTGATTTCCTGCAAAGGCTGGAACACCGAAAACTACGGCGCACCCTTGTCTGATCAGGATGCCTATGGAGGCAACCCCTCGGGCACATTCCTGAACCGAGTCCACTCCTACGAGGTCACTCCGGCCGAGGGCCCCGCCCAACTGGTTCACTTCCCCAAATCCTGCCTGCATTGCGAAGACGCACCCTGCGTCACGGTCTGCCCAACCGGGGCCAGCTACAAACGCGTCGAGGATGGGATCGTGCTGGTCAACGAAAGCGACTGCATCGGCTGCGGCCTCTGCGCCTGGTCTTGCCCCTATGGCGCGCGGGAAATGGACATCGCCGAGGGCGTGATGAAGAAATGCACCCTCTGCGTCGATCGCATCTACAACGAAAACCTGCCCGAAGTGGATCGGGTGCCGTCCTGCGTCCGCACCTGCCCAGCCGGCGCTCGACATTTCGGGGACCTCGGCGATCCTAACAGCGACGTCAGCAAGCTGGTCGCTGAACGGGACGGCATGGACCTGATGCCAGAAATGGGCACCAAACCTGTCAACAAATACCTACCGCCCAGACCCAAGGATCAGATCGAGGACCAGATCGACATTCTGGCCCCACTGCTGGCCCCCGTCGCGGAAGAGCCCAAAGGGTTCCTCGGCTGGCTAGACAAAACTCTGGAGAAGCTCTGATGCATCCGGCGCCTTCCGTTATCATCTTCACCACCTTGTCCGGCCTCGGCTTTGGGCTGCTGTTCTTCCTTGGTCTCGGAATGCCAGACGTTACGGGCTGGGTCGCCTTTGTCTTTTTCCTGATTGCCTATGGGTTGGCCGTCGGCGGATTGCTGGCGTCAACCTTTCACCTCGGTCACCCAGAGCGTGCTTGGAAGGCGTTAACGCAATGGCGCTCTAGCTGGCTCAGCCGCGAGGGCTGGTGCGCGGTGATCGCACTAGTCCTGATGGGCTTGTTCGCAATCGGTTCAGTTTTCATGGGCGAACGCTGGAGTCTTTTGGGTTGGCTCGGCGCGTTGTTCTCGCTCGCCACGGTGTTCACCACGTCGATGATCTACACCCAGCTCAAGACGATCCCCCGTTGGAACATGAAACTGACACCGGCCATGTTCCTCAGCTTCAGCCTGGCCGGAGGGGCGTTGATGGCCGGTCAAACCTCGGTCGCGCTGCCTTTGCTGTTGATCGCCGCTCTGGTGCAGATTCTGTATTGGCGTCAGGGGGACAAGGCGCTTGCCAGCTCGGGGACTGACCTTGGGACAGCGACAGGATTGGGTCAGCGCGGGTCGGTGCGTGCGTTTGAGCCTCCGCATACCGGAACCAACTACTTGCTACGAGAGTTCGTCCACGTGGTTGGCCGCAAACATGCCGAGAAGCTGCGGATCATCTCGTTCCTGTTGGCCTTTGCGCTGCCCTTCGTGTTCATCGCGATCCCGTTAGAAGGGCTCGCGCTAAAACACCTGCTTGCGCTGCTGGCAGTGGTTTCTCACCTGGCAGGGGTTGCTGCGTCACGCTGGCTGTTCTTCGCGCAGGCGGAGCATGTGGTTGGGCTCTACTACGGCAAACGTTGAGCACCTTTGCAGCAAACGAAAAAGGGCGGCGCTCGATATTCGAGGCCGCCCTTTTCATTAGAACGTCTAATTTAGATCAGACCTGCATGCGCCATCGCGGCTTCGACCGCAGTCTTGGTGCTGTCTTCAAGTTCAGTCAGAGGTGAGCGAACTTCGGTGCTGCACAGGCCCAGTTTACTCAGCGCGTATTTAGCGCCGACTAGGCCGGGCTCGATGAAGATCGCTTCGTGCAGAGGCATCAGGCGATCCTGATAGTCCAGAGCCTTGGCGTAGTCGCCCGCCAGCGTGGCCTGTTGGAACTCGGCGCAAAGTTTCGGAGCCACGTTGGCCGTGACCGAAATACAGCCTACCCCGCCATGCGCGTTGAAGCCCAGCGCGGTGGCGTCTTCGCCCGACAGCTGACAGAAGTCGGCGCCACAGCTTGCGCGCTGCTGGCTGACGCGCGCCAGATCGCCCGTCGCGTCTTTGACACCGACAATCCGTGGCAGTTTTGCCAGTTCACCCATGGTCGCGGGGGTCATGTCGATGACCGAACGGCCCGGGATGTTGTAGATGATGATCTGAATCTCGGCGCAATCGTGCAGAGCGCGGAAATGGGCCAACAGGCCATTTTGTGTCGGCTTGTTGTAGTAGGGTGTGACCACTAGTGCCGCATCGGCCCCGACATTCTTGGCAAACTGGACGAATCGAACTGCCTCGACCGTGTTGTTTGAACCTGCGCCCGCAATCACCGGCACCCGACCCGCAGCAGCTTTGACCACTTCGGCCACAACGGTTTCGTGTTCCTCATGGCTCAGCGTCGGGCTTTCACCAGTGGTGCCTACGGGAACCAGACCGGTCGAGCCTTCCTTTATCTGCCATTCTACCAAGTGTTTGAGCGTATCCAGGTCCAACTCGCCGTTGCTGAACGGGGTGACGAGGGCTGGCATTGAGCCTTTGAACATGGGTCGCGCTCCTTGAATTGCGGTTGCAGTATTTGCGCCATCCTCGCTCACGTTTTTGGCTTTGTGAGTTGATACTGGCGGCGCAAGGTTTATCCTGAATGGCTCTATCCTCGGTTGGTTGGGAAATGCAAGGGATGACACGCGTTCTGGCCTTTTTGGCAACAGTGATTCTGTGTTTTGGGATGCAGGCAAGCGCTGCGCGGGCCGATGCTGCCGGTGATCTGCGCGCCGGGCTGGCCGAAATGCGCAAAGGCGACTGGAACGAAGCCCTAGCGGTTTCTGGCGCACGCGGCTCGGTTACCCGTGACATCATCGTGTGGCATTGGCTGCGAGAGGGCTTTGGCAGCTCAGGCGATGTGCTTGTGTTTCTTGAGCGCCGCCCCGACTGGCCCGGACTGGCCTGGTTGCGCCGCAAGAGCGAGCCGTCCTTTGCCGGGGCTGATCCGGATCGGGTGATAAACTTCTACGCCGATCGGCCGCCGCAAACCGCCGAAGGCGCGCTGAACTATGCCGTTGCCCTAAAAGCCAAGGGCCGAATTGGGGACGCCGAGGCGGATATCGTAACAGCCTGGCGCACCATGCCCATGGGGTCGGGCTTGCAAAAGGATTATCTTGAGAATTTCGGCAAGTTGCTAAAACCGCACCACACTGCGCGGCTGGATCGGATGTTGTGGGACAATCATCTGGTCAGCGCCGGGCGTATGCTGCCTCTGGTCAGCGCCGATCAGCGCAAGCTGGCGGAAGCCCGAATTGCCCTGCAAAAACGCGAACCGGGCGTGGACGGCAAGATTTCTGCCGTACCCAAGGCTCTGGCAGGGTCTCCGGGGTTGGCGTTTGATCGCTTTGTCTGGCGCGACAAGAAAGAACTGGACGACAGCGCCATTGATTTGATGTTGGCGCGCTCGACCGGTCCGGACGCCCTAGGTGAACCGGACAAATGGGCCGAAGGGCGACGCCGACTGGCCCGGCTTGAGATGCGGCAGGGCAGTGCGGCCCGTGCCTATGAGGTTGCCGCCAATCACCACATGACGCCAGAGATGGGTTATGGATACGCCGATCTGGAATGGCTGGCCGGGTTTCTGGCTTTGCGAAAGTTGAACGACCCCGCGACGGCGGTTCGGCATTTCCAAAACTTCGAAGGCGCAGTGAAGTCTCCGATATCACGTGGCCGCGCCGGCTATTGGCTGGGTCGCGCTTACGCGGAACAAGGGGATTCCGAGAAAGCATATGACGCTTATGCAATGGGTGCAGATTATCAGACGTCTTTCTACGGCATTCTGGCAGCCGAACAGATCGGGCGGCCGTTTGACAGCACCCTCGCCAACCCGCCCCGCGCCGCGCATTGGCGACAAGCCGAATTTGCGAACTCCAGCGTTTTGGAGGCCGGTCTGCTGCTGTTGAAAGCTGGGGAGGATAACCTCTCCGAACGGTTTCTGACCCATCTGGTCGAAAGCCTTGATACAGCGCAAGCCAATCAACTGGGCGATCTGGTCATCGAGTTGAAAGAGCCGCATCTGGCCGTGATGATCGCCAAACGCGCCGCGACCACGGGAACGGTTCTGCCCGCAGCCTATTACCCAGTGCATCCGGTCGCAGATATCGGCCTGCCAATGGCTAAAGAGATGACCTTGGCCATCGCCCGCCGTGAAAGCGAATTTGATCCGGTGGTGATCAGTGGCGCAGGCGCGCGCGGCTTGATGCAGGTGATGCCAGCGACCGCCAAACTGGTCGCGCAGGAGTTGGGGATACTAAGCGGACATAAGACTGGTCGGCTGACCGCGGACTGGGAGTATAATGCCAAGTTAGGGGCCAACTACCTGTCCAGCCTTGCGGCGGATTTCAACGGCAATGTGGTCATGATGGCCGCCGGGTATAACGCCGGACCGCGGCGGCCGATCTCATGGATGGAGCGCTACGGAGACCCCCGTGCCGGTGAGGTGGATGTGGTCGACTGGATCGAGACCATCCCCTTCAGCGAAACGCGCAACTATGTGATGCGCGTGACCGAAAGCCTGCCGGTCTACCGCGCGCGATTGGGCAAACCCGCCTTGCCCGTGCCCTTCTCGCAGGAACTGACCGGATCAACCCTTGCGGCGTTCGCGCCATAGTGTGAACAGCCCCGCCGCAACAACCAGCCCTGCGCCGATGACGACCTCGGGGCGGAGGACCTCGTTGAAGATTGCGATGCCAAGGATCGCCACCCAGACCAGATGGAGGTAGGCAAAGGGCTGCACCGCGCTGGCCTCGGCCGCCTCATAGCATTTGATCAGCAACCAATGGCCGAACGCACCGCTAACACAAAGCGTTGCCATCCAGGCCCAATCCGCCTGTGCCATCGGCTCCCAGAACCACATGCCGACCAGCGTCATGGCAACGGCTCCGCTGACGCCGGTCCAGAAAAAGCTTGTGGCGGCGCTGTCTCGGCGCGCGGCATAGCGGGTGAGCAGGGAATAAACCGCAAACAGAAAGGCCGAGATCAGCGGAATGATTGCCCAAGGATTAAACACGCCGACCCCTGGTTGCAGGATGATCAGCACGCCGACGCAGCCAACCCCGATCGCCGTCCAACGCCGCCAACCCACGCTTTCACCCAGAACCGGGCCGCTGAGGGCCGCGACCAGAAGGGGGTAGCAGATGAAGACCGCCATGCTGTTGATCAGACCTAGCTTGGTGAAACCAAAAACAGCGACACAGATCTCAGTCACCAGCAGAACGCCGCGAAAGATCTGGAGTTTCGGCTGATCGGTACGCGCCGCCACCTTCAACCCACCCGTAGCACGGGCCGCCAATGCGATGACAAACGCTGCGAAAAACCAATAGCGGACCATCACCACCATGTAGGTGTTATACGTCCCCGCCAGATGGCGCGAGATCCCGTCCTGCAGGGCAAACACCACCGTCGAGGCGACCATCAGCGCGATCCCGGCCGAGATATTGTTCTGCTGCGTCACGCTTTCACCGCCCGTGTCATATGCCGTTTGCGACCGTAGCCGGGTGCGCGGGTGACCGAGAAACCGGCCTCTTCCAACCCGCGGCGGACAAAGCCTGCTGCGGTGTAGGTGGCCGCGGTGCCGCCCGGTGCCGTGTGATTGGCCACATGCTGCATCAACTCCGCGCCCCAGAGTTCGGGGTTTTTGGCAGGTGAGAAGCCGTCCAGAAACCACGCATCGGCCTTGCCGGTCCAGCCCGGCAGCGCTTGGCGAGCGTCGCCTTCGATCACCTCAAGTTGCAGCGTGTCAAAGTGACAGGACCCGCCGCGCCATTGCGACAGGAAGCGGTCGGCCCAGGGTTGCACCTCGGGGAATGCGGCCAAGGCGCGCGCCATATCCTCGGGGGCCATGGGGAAGGCCTCAAAACTGGTGAAGCGCAGCGGGGTGGTCTGGCCTGTGGCCTCCCACGCGGACCAGACGGTCAGCAGGTTCAGGCCGGTGCCGAAGCCCAGTTCGGCAATATGAAACCCCGGCGCAAAGCGTGCGGGCAGGTCGTTGCCTGACAGAAAGACATGCCGCGTCTCCTCTAACCCGTTCTGCAACGAGAAATAGGGGTCATCGAACTGGTCCGAGACCGGAATCCGGTCCTCTCTCCATGTCAATTCGGCGTGCTGGTCTGCCATCGGGGAATCCTGTAGCTAAGCGGCGCGACACTGAACAAGGAAGAGGGGTTTGGCAATGGTCGATGTGACGGTACGCGGCGCTGGCATTTTTGGCCTATCCATCGCCTGGACCTGCGCCCGGCGCGGCGCGAAGGTGCAGGTTGTCGATCCCTTTGGCCCCGGCGCGGGCTCCAGCGGAGGGTTGGTCGGCGCCCTGGCCCCGCATGTACCCGAGAATTGGAATGCCAAGAAGGCCTTTCAGTTCGACAGCCTGATCATGGCCGAACCCTTTTGGGCACAGGTCGAAACGACCGGAGGGGTCTCAGCCGGCTATGGGCGTTTGGGACGCCTGCAACCGATCATGGATGAGCGCAGCCTGCAGTTGGCGCAACAGCGGCACGTCACAGCGCAAGAGCTGTGGCATGGCTTGGCCGAGTGGCAGGTGCTGTCCACGTCGGAGGCAGGCCAATGGTGCCCGCCCAGCCCGACCGGCTATGTCATTCACGACACCCTGACCGCGCGGATGCACCCGCGCCGGGCCTGTGCCGCGCTGGTTGCGGCGCTCTCGGTCATGGGGGTTGAGGTGGTTGGTGAGGCCCCGGACAAGGGCCATGTTCTGCATGCAACAGGTGTCGCCGGATTGCAGGAGCTCAGCCAAAGCTTCGGGAAAACCGTCGGCAATGGCGTCAAGGGACAGGCGGCATTGCTGCGCTTTGATGCGGGCGCGGTGCCGCAGCTTTTTGCAGATGCGATCCATATCGTGCCGCATGCAGACGGCACGCTTGCCATCGGCTCGACCTCGGAGCGGGACTATGATGATCCAACCAGCACCGACGACGCGCTTGAGGATGTGATCGACCGCGCCACCCGCGCCGTTCCCGTGCTGCACGGAGCCGAGGTGATCGAGCGATGGGCCGGTGTTCGCCCCCGCAGCAAAAGCCGCGCTCCGATGCTGGGCGCGCACCCCTTGCACGACGGTCAGTTCATCGCCAATGGTGGCTTCAAGATAGGCTTCGGTATGGCCCCGAAAGTGGCCGAGGTGATGGCAAGCCTCATTCTGGAAGGTCGCGATGAAATCCCTGAGGACTTCCGGCCCGAAGCGTCACTCTGACTGCACCTCGGCCTGCATGCACTGTCGCCCGTCGGGGCCTCGAACCCACAGCTCCGGCCCGTTGCGGCAGAGTGTGGCCGTCTCGAAGTGTAAAAGCGGCGCGGTTGCCCGGAAAGAGAAACGGGTCAGCGGGCCGGCCACCTCCTCGGCAAACAGCATCAGCAGTTGTGCCAATAGCGGCCCGTGGACAACCAGCCCGCGATACCCTTCGACATCGCGCGCATAGTCCAGATCATAGTGTATCCGGTGGCCGTTGAAGGTAAGCGCGGAATACCGGAACAACAGGGTGCTGTCGAAGCTCACCTCACGTCGGTCTGTTTCGTCACGACGCGCCACGGGCGGCGTTGGCTTCACCTCGTCCAGAGCGGGATCTTCGCGATAGACCAGATCCTGCCATTCGGTGACGCGGAGCGCATCATGCTGCCAGATCTCATGCTTGAGCGTGACAAACCCCAACGGCCCAGTGCGCCCGGTTTTTCGGCTCTGCTTCTCGAGAACGGAATGCCGCTCGGCCTCTGCACCTGCCCGCAGTGGCGTATGGAAATGCAACCGCCCCCCGGCCCACATCCGACGCGGCAGGCCCATGTCCGGGATCAGATCAATCCCGACCCGAGGGTGCCCATCGCGCCCCAGATCAGACGGCGTGCGCGGAGACCAGAAATAAAGCTGATGAAAGAACGGCGGCAACGCAGAACCGTCAGAGATCGTAGGCTCCACCCCCAGCGCAACCTGCAAGGCCGCTGCCCGGGCCGGGTCCATCACATCGCTTTGCCGATCCTCATGCATACCGTATCCGCCTAAAGACGCCCGACCTCAGCCCGCAGTTTTTGCATCAACGCATGTATGGTCTTTTCGTAGCGCTCACTTGTCAGCCGTCCCCCGTCGTCAAACGCGTTGGAGCTGTCGGCCAGATGGACCTCGGGGCCTTGCAGAATGCGCGGTTGGAACGGCACCAAATAGGCGCGAAGGACCATCTGGGCGCGCTCCCCTCCGGCCCGACCCGCCGCGGCGGACATCACCGCAACCGGCTTGTCGGCCCAAGGCTTGCCCGACGTGCGGCTGACCCAGTCCAGAGCATTCTTCAGCACGCCCGACGGCCCCTTGTTGTATTCCGGTGTGGATATAATCACCGCATCCGCTTGCGCGATCTGGTCAGCCAGCGTTTGCACGGCGGCTGGGATGCCCTCACCCTCTTCCAGATCCCCATCATAGAGGGGCAGGTTCAAATCCGCTTCGACAAAGCTGGCAGGATCAAAAAGGCGTGCCGCCTCTCGCAGTAGTTTACGGTTTGTTGCTGACTGACGCAGGGAACCGGACAGGCCAAGAAGGGTCGGTTGGGACATTGCGGGAAACTCCGTTTCAGTGTTTCCCAATAGGTAGACCGAGACGCGCCCGATCCAAACCCCATTTCTTGCACAGATCGTGCGCGCAAAAGGGCAGCCCTAAGACCGCCCGCAATGCACATAGAATTACGAGTTTGCGCTGGGTACGATGACGATCTCGACCCGCCGGTTCTGCGATTTGCCTTCCGGCGTCAGGTTCGAGGCAACCGGGTTGTTTTCACCACGTCCGATGGTGACGATCCGGCTGTAGTTCACACCGTTCGCCTGAAGGACGTCAGCAACCGCATTGGCGCGACGCTCGGACAGGCCTTGGTTGTAGGAGGCCTCGCCATCACTGTCGGTGTGACCGATGATCTGCACGTTCGAGTTCGGATAGTTCACGAGGTTCTGACCAACTCGCACCAGATCGGCGCGCAATGCCGGGCGGACCGTCGCACTGTCAGTGTCGAAGGTGATGTCATTGGGAACGGTCACAATCAACCGGTCGCCCGCGTTGACAATGGTGATCCCATCATTGGCCAGCTGCTGACGCAATTCTGCGGCCTGTTTATCAAGTTGGTTGCCGATCAGGCCTCCGCCAGCCGCGCCGATCGCACCGCCTGCCACCGCGCCCAAAAGAGGGTTCGAATTATTCGCGATTGCGCCGACACCAGCACCAACCAAACCACCCAAAACCGCGCCCTGCTTGGCATTCTGATTCGGATCGGAGGGCAGGTTCAACGTGCCCGGATCGGTACAGGCCGCCAGAGTCATGGCCGAGCATAGCCCGGTTGCCAGAAAAAACTTGGAAATCGTCATAGTATCACCTTCTGCTCGGGCACCCGTTGATCGGGTTTGCCTTGTTGCAGATCAGTATATCACGGCAGCGTTGCGCGGGCTCAAGCAACAAAGCGGTGAAGTCGGCGAATCCCCGCGCATACTTGTTCAGACGGTCTGCGCGGCCGGATCTTTGCCCTCCTGCTCGTTCCACAAATCCCGGAGCGAACTGCCTTGGCCACGGAAACTCTGGCCCGTGTCTTCACAGGCCCAGATACGGTCCGTCCGGAAATGCCGGAACCCGCCCCGCAGCTCGCACCACCCGGCCAGCATCGTGCATTCGATGTGGTAGATCAGAGCCACAGGCCGAATGACCCGTTCCGAGCGTTCGCCCGCACCGTTGACATAGGTGATGCGCAGTTTCTGCTCGGCCCGTATCGCTTCGCGGTAACTGGCCACAGGGATGCATCCTTTCGCGGGATCATCAACCGGCGCACCCCAGGTCGAGACCTGCAGCCAATCGGCAGGACAATGGAGCGCGTCGATCTTGTCACAGATGCGCCGCGCTGCCCGTTGCAGATGACTGTCCCCGGTGCGCGCCAGCATCGACAGCCCGACCCACAGCGCCTCAACCTCTTCGGCGTCGAAATTCAGTGGCGGCAGATCATAGCCGCGCCGCATCAGATAGCCCACGCCTGCCTCGCCCTCGATCGGTGTGCGCTGCGCCTGTAGCTCGGCAATATCGCGGTAGACCGTGCGCGTGGACACCTCGAGCTTTTCGGCCAGTTGATCGGCCGTCACGGGCGCATCTGCGGCCCTGAGCATCTGGATGATTTCGAACAACCGGGTCGAGCGGCTCATGTCGGGGTCTCCTGTCAAACTGCTGACAGCCTAGCACATCCCCCTGACAAGGGGGTGTCAGGAGTGGTGCGCGAGATTGGGTCAGATTTCAAAAAATCGGAGGCCCGATATGCCCAATCTGGACAACCATGTTCTGATGCATCTGAAACTTGAACGCTGGTCGCAGGATCACACCCTTCGCGCCTATGAGATCGAGCGTGAACTAGCCGCAGATCGACACCGCGCACAACCCGCGCGCCGCAAAAGATCGCGTAGGTTTTCTCTCGGGAACCTGAAACTGTTGTGGACCAACGTGGCCTGAACCTAGAAATCCGCCTTGGCACGAAACTTCATCGCAACGCCCCCTTCGGGGCTTTTCAGGCGCAATTCCTCGGAATGCAACATGAGGCGTGGGAAATCGCGCGCTGCGCCTTCGGCGTAAAACGGGTCACCCAGAATCGGGTGGCCCAAGGCCAGCATGTGAACACGCAACTGATGCGAGCGGCCGGTTTTCGGAAACAGACGTACGCGCGTCGTATCACCTTCGTATCTGACAACACGCCAATCGGTGACGGCCTGTTTGCCCGTGTTATGGCACACCATCTGGCGCGGTCGGTTCGGCCAGTCGACGATGAGCGGCAGATCAACCGTGCCCGTCTTGGCCTCCAGCCGCCCCCAAACGCGGGCTATGTAGATTTTACGGGTTTGGCGCTGCTCGAACTGCATGCTCAGATTGCGTTGCGCGTGGGGCGTCTGCGCAAAGACCATCACGCCCGAGGTATCCCGGTCCAACCGATGCACCAACAGGGCCTGCGGAAACACCGCCTGCACGCGGGTCATTAGGCAATCCGCCAAATGCGCACCACGCCCCGGCACCGACAACAAGCCCGAGGGCTTGTTCACCACAATCAGTTGCGCATCTTCATGCAGCACATCCAGCGGTGTCTGGGGGGGATCGTAGGTCTCGCTCATGCCCGCGTGCCTATCCCACAGCGCCACTTCCCGCAACGTCGTCCTTGCGTGCGGCGCGCGTATCGTGAACCGTTGAGGTAAAGAGGGGGAGAGGTCATGCATCCAACAATCGAACGTATGCAAGAGGTTGTCGCCAAAGGGGATGAAGCCCTCATTCACGCGCTTTTGGCCGAGGACGTAAGCTTCATGCCGCCCACATACTACAGCACATGGACCGGCCGCGCGCCGGTTGCCGCGGTGTTGGGCCATGTGGGCAAGGTATTTTCCGACTTCCGCTACCGGCGGATCATGGGAAGCGGCAATGACTGGGCGCTGGAGTTTCAATGCAAGGTCGGAGATCTGGACGCGGTCGGCGTGGACCTCATCACGCTGAACGACGACGGATTGATCCAGCAGTTCGAGGTTGTGATGCGCCCTCACAAGACCATTGGTGCCCTGCGTGAAGCGATGATGGCCCGTTTGATGACCGACCCCCGGTTTCTGGAATTCAAATCCGCCCTAAGCTGATCATGTCAAATCCGCTTGCCGCCGATCAGATTCTGCGTGTGCCCCTGCTGCCGGTTCTGGCAGCTCAGGGCTTGGCTGTGCGCCGAAAGGCCCAGCTGCTGCCGGAACCAATCGGTCCGCGCGAAGGGCGAACCGGCCGAGGGCCACGCTTGCGCCTATTGATCGCGGGCGACAGTTCTGCCGCCGGCGTAGGCGCGGGCACACAGGATCAGGCGCTTTCAGGCCGTTTGGTCAAACACTTGGCGCGGCATCACTCGGTCGAATGGCGGCTCGAGGCGACAACCGGACACACGACACGAGACACGCTTGAGAGGTTGCAAGCGATTGATGGCACATTCGATGCGGTTGTGACAGCGCTCGGCGTAAACGACGTGACCCGAGGCGTGACCTACGCCCGCTTCGTCGAACGGCAAAACCAGTTGGCCAGGATATTGACCCAACGCTTCGGTGCGCGACGCGTTGTGGTGACAGCAGTGCCACAAATGAATCGGTTTCCGTCCCTGCCCCATCCTTTGGCATGGGTATTGGGTCGACAATCCGAGCGCCTGGATCGTGGTCTGCAACAGGTCGTTGCCGCCCATCCGCAACTCCGACACTTGTCGCTGGATTTACCGGATGATCCGGCACTGGCTGCACCGGATGGATACCACCCCAGCCCCAAAACCTACGCGATTTGGGCTGAAAGCGCCGCGCGTCTTCTGCTTCAGGCCTGAGCCCGCGCCTGTCGGATCATCGGGATCGAGTACACCACAAGCGCCGCCCAGATCAGAGGAAAGGCAATCATACGGCCCCGGTCAATCTGTTCTCCGAACACGGCGACTGCGGTGATGAAGATCATGGTGGGCGCGATGTATTGCAGGATGCCCATCGTCGACAGCCTGACGAGTTTGGCCCCGTTGGCATAGACCAGCAAAGGCACCGCCGTCACGACACCAGCGCAGGACAATAGGAACGTATCCGATGCCAACACCCCGAAATGCCCAGTCCCTTGAAACGCCAGCCAGGTCACATAGGCGATCGCCGGGATCAAAAGGATCAGAACCTCAAGCAGAAACCCCTGATTGGGGCCAATCGGCAGAGACCTTTTGAAAAAGGCATAAAACCCCCAACTCACCATCAAACCCAGCGCTGCCCAGGGAAGACGCCCAGCCTCGACCACCAGAACCAAAACGCCCAAAGCTGCCAGACCGACGGCCACCAGTTGCATGCGCGTAAGCGGTTCTCGTAATAACACAGCGCCCAAGGCGATGCTGAACAAAGGGTTGATATAATACCCGAGCGCCGCATCCAACGCATGGCCGGTTGAGATCGCCCAGACGTAGATCGCCCAGTTCACCGAGATCAGCGCCGCCGTCAAAGCCGCCATTCCCAACATCTTGGGATTGCCCAACGCCGCCCTAAGGTCTCGGGTCCGCCCCAGAATGACCAGAAGAAGCCCTGCCACCGGCACCGACCAGATTACCCGATGCGCCACAACCTCGACCGGGCCAATATGGCTAAGCGCTTTCATATAAAGTGGCAGGAAACCCTACATGACATAGGCAGAAACCGCCAGCACAAACCCTTTTGGAGTGTCCGCATTCTGTGAAGGTGAGGAGGCAGTCGCCACGAGAAATCTCCGATAAGTATCGGACCCATTTACGGCAGTTCCGGAAGGGTTGAAAACTCTGAAAACAGTGAAGTCGCACATAACGAATTGTGATGGGTCGACTTCGAAACCGCGCTTTTGAGCGAGGCTCTGCCTCGCGCTCCGGGATATTTTTAGCCAGATGAAGACTGGATCCCCTGCTTCATCTGGCCCTAAATATCCCGGGGGAGTCGCGGCTTGCCGCGGCGGGGGCAGAGCCCCCTGCTCTGCGAGTTAAACTTTCACGCGCTCGGACTTGGGATCATACATCGGCTTCAAAGACGCCTCGGCCTTCACTTTGACACCACAAACGTCGATCTCGTAGCTCGATGCCAGAACACCCGCAGCTTTTTCGCCTTCGCACGGCACATAGCCCAGACCGATAGCACCACCCAGAGTGTGTCCGTAGTTGCCGGAACTCAGGTAGCCGACATACTCTCCATCGCGCACAATTGGTTCGTTGTGGAACAACAGCGGCTCGGCCTCGGTCAGTTTGAACTGCACGAGACGGTTTTTGGGACCAGTCTCTTTGCGCGCAATCACGGCTTCGCGGCCGATGAAGTCACAGCCCTTGTCGACCTTCACGGCAAAACCAAGCCCGGCATCAACCACGTGGTCTTCACAGGTGATGTCATGCCCAAAATGGCGGAAGCCCTTTTCGATGCGGCAGCTGTCCATCATGTGCATTCCGCACAGCTTAAGCCCCATATCCTGCCCGGCTGCGTGCAGCGTCTCAAACGCATGTCCTGCCATGTCAGAAGAGACATAGATCTCCCAACCCAGCTCTCCCACATAGGTGACGCGGTGCGCGCGGGCGAGGCCCATGCCAAGCTCGATCTCTTGCGCGGTACCAAATGGGTTGGCCGCGTTCGAGAAATCGTTGGGCGAGACCTTTTCGAGCAAAGCGCGTGCGTTCGGTCCCATGATGGCCAGAACGCCTTCGCCGGCGGTCACATCTGTGATGACGACGTTGAAGTTGCTCGCATTGCGCTGCATCCATGTTTGATCCGACAGACGGGTCGCGGCTGGCGTGACGACCAGATAGGCGGTCTCGGTCAGGCGGGTCACGGTTACGTCGGCCTCGATCCCGCCAGTGCGGTTCAGGAACTGAGTGTAGACAATCTTGCCATTCGGCACTGAGTAGTCACCACCGCCGATGTAGTTCATGAATGCCTCGGCATCCGGACCTTCAACACGGATTTTCCCGAAGGAGGACATGTCATACATGCCGACATTTTCGCGCACAGCGCGGTGTTCTGCGGCAGAGTTTTCGAACCAGTTTTGACGCTTCCAGCTATACTGGTATTCGCGTTCCTGACCTTCATTGGCGAACCAGTTGGCCCGTTCCCAACCGGCTAGTTCCCCCATGACCGCGCCCTGTTCCAACAGGTGGTGGTGGAACGGAGTTCGCCGCACGCCGCGCGCGGTGGCTTTCTGGCGGTAGGGGAAGTGGTCGGCGTAGAGCAGACCCAACGTCTCTTTCGAGCGCTCGAACAGGTACCGCTTGTTGCCTTGGAACGGCTGCATCCGGCTGATGTCGACATCCCCCAGATCAAACGGCTTCTCACCGCTGTCCATCCATTCGGCCAACGCCATGCCCGCGCCACCGGCCGATTGGATACCAATGGAGTTAAAGCCCGCCGCGACCCAAACGTTGTCCATCTCGGGCGCAAGACCCAAGTGATAGGCGTCATCGGGAGTGAAAGACTCAGGTCCGTTGAAGAAGGTGTGAATCCCGGCTTCGGCCAGCATCGGCATACGGTTCACCGCCGCCTCGAGGATTGGTTCAAAATGGTCGAAATCCTCGGGCAGTTGATCGAATTCGAAGCTGTCGGGGATACCATTCATGCCCCAGGGCTTGGCATTCGGTTCAAACGCGCCTAGGAGGATTTTGCCCGCGTCCTCCTTGTAGTAGGCGCATTCATCCGGGACGCGTAGAACCGGCAGCTGGGTCAGGCCATCGATGCCCTCGGTCACGATGTAGAAATGCTCGCAGGCATGCAGCGGAACGTTCACGCCCGCCATGCGACCCACTTCGTGGCCCCACATCCCAGCGCAATTCACCACCATATCGCATTCGATATGGCCCGAGGCGCTGCCGTCGTCGGCCACCCAGTCGACGCCGGTGACCTTGCGTCCTTGTTTGACGACATCGGTGACCTTCACACGTTCCTTGACAATGCCACCGCGCTGGCGCGCACCTTTGGCCAGTGCCAGCGCGATATTCGCCGGGTCACCCTGCCCGTCCAGCGGCAGATACACAGCCCCTTTGACGTCTTCGATGTTGAGATGCGGATACAGCTCGGCCACGCGCTCGTTCGAGATCTCTTCGACTTCAACGCCAAAGGCGCGGGCCATTGCGGCCTGGCGGTAGATCTCTTCCTTGCGCTCTTCAGTCAGCGCAACGGTGATCGAGCCGCAGCGCTTGAAACCTGTCGCAACTCCGGTTTCTTCTTCGAGCGAGCCATAGAGTTCCTGACTGTACTTCGCCAGCTTGGTCATGTTCGCGGTCGCGCGTAGCTGGGCGATCAGACCAGCCGCATGCCAGGTGGTACCGCTGGTCAGTTGCTTTCGCTCAAGCAACACGACATCTTTCCAGCCCTTCTTGGTCAGGTGATAGGCAACCGAGCATCCGATCACGCCGCCGCCAATGATGACCACGCGGGCCTTGCTGGGAAGATCAACCATAGTGAAGACTCCGTTCGTTCAGGTTTGTCCCTGAATGGCATGAAAAATCGGCGCGGAATCTATCAAAAACGTCATCGTATCCGCAAAAATCATCTCTGCGCGGCTTGTCTCTTTTGTTGGCGCATCACAAAGGGCGTCACGCCGAAAAAACTCCGGTAAACTGATGAGAACCCGTTCGGGAAACCGCAGGCCAAACCTATTTCGCGCACGCTCATGGTGGTATTCAGTAAAAGGTTGTTCGCTTTGGCCAGCCGCATTTCACGATAGAACCCGTTGGGTGTGGTGCCGAAGAACGCTTTGAACTTCCGCTCAAGCGATCGATTCGAGATATTCAGACTGTCCACAAGGTCCTGGATCGGCAAAGGGTCTTCGATGTTGGCCTGCATCAGCTTGATGCACTGATCCAGTTTCTTGTCCCCAGTCGCGGTGTTTTTCGCGCCCGAGAACGGCTGCATCGACGAAAAATCGCGGATATTTTCATGCAGCATGACGTCCGCCACGGTCAATTGCGTGGGCCCCGAGATATGCCGCCCGATCACGACCAGTGCGATATCGGTGGTGGCCCCCATACCTGCACAAGTGACGACTGCGCCGCGCTCGGTTGCGATGGACAGTTTCGCTTCGAACCGTGCACCGCGCTCACGCAGGAATGAGGCGTTTTCCCAATGAGTTGCCAGATCGGCTGTACCCTGCTCGTCGATATACCGGCTTGCCGCCTCGGCCAACAAAAACACCTGCGCGCCGCGATAGGTATAGTTCGACACCACCCGACCCAAAGATAGGTCGGGGTGATCCGGGTCCGAATTGCCGATCACAAACAGATAGGTGGCATCGGGTTGGTTCGGGATGGTTTCGGTCTGGACCGTTGCGTCGCTGCTGCTTTCCACCGGACCGCCACGCAGGGATCGGTAGGTATAGGTGAACGGCGGTGTTGCAGACACCCGATTGGAAATCCGCAGAACATCCACCAGCGACGCGAGTTCCAGCAGCACAAAGCCCGGCGCGACCAGAATGTCGAAATGCACGGGACTGGTCTGACGCGTGTCGGAGGCTGGCGATGGTGTCTCGGACATACCGTTCCCTTGTCGGTTCAGACGATCCGATGACCGGCTGATTCCAGGCGACGCGCGAGGGCCTCGATATGATCCGGGCCGATCTCGCAGCATCCGCCAACGATTGTTGCGCCTTGCTCGACCCAGGCCATCGCGTGGTCGGCATAGGCCTCGGGGCTGAGATCGTGGCGCTGTGCGAGACTATCAACCGTGGGGGCGTCTTGCAAAAACCCCTCGGCGATATGGGTGAAGCCGTTGGCATAGGCGCCGTAGGGCAGCCCCATCCCTGACAATATCTCAAGCCCGGCTGGAACCGCTTCAGGACGGGTGCAGTTGATCAGCACGGCTTGCGGTTTGTAGCGCTCGACCAAGGGAGCAATCTGATCCAACGGCTCACCGGATCGCAGACGCGTTCCGTCCTCATCCATCGGAGACAGGGCCAGCCACACAGGTTTCCCGCAGCCAGCAGTGCCCCTCAGGGCGCCTTCGGCCTCCATCACCGACGAGACGGTTTCGATCAGGATCAGGTCCACACCATCCCCCATAAGCGCGACCAGTTCAGCGAATTTGCGTCCGGCCTCCTCCGGATCAGGCTCGAGATCGGGTCTGTAGGAGGCCAATAGCGGCCCGAGCGCTCCGGCAATGCGCCCGCCATTCCCTGCGCGCGCCAGATCGGCCTGAGACACGGCGGTGTGGATCAATTGCGCCAACTGGTCCTCGATCCCTTCGCGCACAAGGCGCGAGCGGTGGACGGCATAGGTGTTGGTTGTCGCAACTGTGGCCCCGCGCCGGAAGTATTCGGCATGAACCTCGCGCACCAATTCCGGTTGATCCATCATCACCCGCGTCGACCAGAGCGGCGTCGGTTGATTACCGCTGCGATTGACCAGCTCCTGCCCGATCGAGCCATCTAACAGAGTAATTTCGGCCATGTCATAAACTCCTTACGGGATCAGCACCAATTTCCCCGGCAATGCTTTGGATTGGAAATCCTCTTGTGCCTTAGCAATATCCCTTAGGGGATAGGTGCGGGAAATCAAAGGCTTGATCCGACCGGCATTCATCAGCTCAGCCAGACGGCCAAACACCTCAGGCGATTGGTGAGTGCAGCCGTGAATGGTAATATCGCGCAGGTAGATGTCGCGCAGATCGGCCTGCACCATCGGGCCTGCAATCGCACCTGATACAGCGTAGTGCCCGCCGGGTTTCAGGGCCAGCACGAGGCGCGCCCATTTAGGGCCTCCAACCACGTCAATCGCGACGTCGAACATGTCTGCAGGTAACGCAGCATCGCGATCAAAGGTCTCAACCGCGCCTTGGGATTTCACAACCTCGGCCTTGGCGGCACCGGTTATGCCCCAGACGGACGCGCCGCGCAGGCGGGCCAGTTGCACCGCCGCCAGACCGACACCGCCCGAAGCGCCCGTGATCAGCACCTTGTGGCCAGCGGTGACCCCGGCGCGGGTCAAAAGGTTCTCGGCCGTGCCAAAGGCGCAGGGAATGGCCGCGATCTCGGTATCTGACAATGGCGAGGCAGAGACATCGTAGAGATCATTCGCTTCGACCAGACAGTATTGGGCAAAGGCGCCATCAATCTCAGAGCCTAAGGCAATAAACCCCTGTGGATGGCCAGGTCGCGGGCGCGGCAGATTGATCGGGCAGGTCACGCGCTGACCGGGTTGAAACCCTGAACCCGGACCGGCTGCTTCGACAATGCCGCACAGGTCGCCGCCTTGAATTCGAGGGAATTGAAGCGCGCCGCCCCACCCTCCGGCATCGATATCCTGATCGACGTCATCGGTGGCCCCGGTCACGTCCGAAGAGTACCACCCGACCCGCGTATTGATATCGGTGTTGTTGACCCCGGCAGCTGCGACGCGGACCAGAACCTGCCCGGGACCGGGCGTTGGAACGGGAATATCCTCGCGCCACTGCAAAGCCTCCGGCCCGCCGTGATGAGTGAGGTAAACGCCGGACATATGTGCAGGGATCGTCATTTCAGCCTTCCGATTTGGACTTTGGTGAAAGGCAGACTGGGGCCCGCCATGGGCCCCAGCTTGGAGTTTTGTGCCAATTTGGCAATCCCCAAAGGGATCAGGCGCGCAGACGCTCGTTGGCGGGATCCCAGAGCGGCTGGTCTTCCTGCACCACAGCCCGGTACTTCTGGCCGTAGATCTCAACCTCAAGCTCTGTGCCCGGGTTTGCGACCTCGGTCTTGACCATGCCCAGCGCGATAGACTTGCCAACACGATAGCCCCATGCGCCCGAGGTCGTCTCGCCCACGATCTGATCGCCCTGCCAGATGCAAGACATGTAAGGCGCGTCGCAATCGCCTGCGTCCACTGTCAGCGTGACAAAGGATTTCTTCACACCCTGTTGCTTTTCGTTCAGGATTGCGGACTTGCCGGGGAAGTTCTGCGGTTTATCCAGTTTGACGAACCGCTCCAGCCCGCCTTCCAGCAGCGAGTAGTCGGTCGACAGATCGCCCTTCCACGCACGGTAGCCTTTCTCGATACGCAGCGAGTTCAGGGCGTACATGCCGAACGGGGTCGCACCCGCGTCGAGGATCGCTTCGTAGATCGCCGGCATGTCTTCGTTGAGGGCGTGAACCTCCCACCCCAGCTCTCCGGCGAAGGAGACGCGGATCAGGAAGGCCGGTTTGCCCGCCACGGTCGCGGATTGATGCGTCAGCCAGCCGGTGGACAGATCCGCATTGCTGAGGCCCGAGAGAATCTCGCGCGATTTCGGGCCGGTCACTATCAGCGTGTCACGAGTGGTAGTGACGTCCTCGACCGAAACACTTTCTGGCATTGCTGACATCAGGATGTCGCGGTCGTGCCACTGCGCGGTAGCGGCCGTGATCATCACGAACTCATCCTCGCCTAGTCGGATACAGGACATCTCGGTCAGGATACGGCCACGGTCGTCCGAAATGTAGACGAGGTTGATGCGGCCAATCTTGGGCAGACCACCGGTGATCAGGCCGCGCAGAGTTTCGGCAGCACCTTCACCTTTGACCATGAAACGCGAGAAGCCCGGCAGGTCCAGCACGCCGCAATTGTCGCGGACAGCTTCGCACTCTTCCTTGATGCGCTGCTCCCACGGGCCCGAGCGACCCCATGTATGCGTGGCCTCAAGCGAGGTGTCGTCGCCCGGCTTGGCAAACCAGTTTGCGCGTTCCCAGCCGTTATAAGCGCCCATGACGCCGCCCAGTTCCTTGACCTTGGCATGGACTGGCGACAGTTTCTTGTCGCGCGCAGCAGGCCATTCATGGTGCGGGAAGTGCATGGCGTATTCGTTGCCGTAGACCTCCATGCCCTTCTGGTTGCAGTAGTCCTGATCGGTGTAGTCGGTGTAGCGTCGCGGATCGACGGCCCACATATCCCACTCGGTGTGGCCATCAACGATCCATTCGGCCAGCACTTTGCCTGCACCACCGCCTTGCGCGATGCCGAAGGTAAAGCTGTGCGCTTCAAACGCGTTCTTCACACCGGGCATCGGGCCGATCATCGGCAGACCGTCCGGCGCGTAAGGGATCGGGCCGTTGATCACGCGACCAACCCCCGAGGTTGCCATCAGCGGAACCCGTTCCATCGCGTCGGTGATGATGTCCTCAATCCGGTCCAGATCGTCGTTCCAAAGCTGGAAGCTGAAATCCTCGGGCATCGGATCGTCTTCGGTCATCCACTCGCCCTTGCAGTTGGGCTCATAGGGGCCAAGGTTGAAGCCGTTCTTTTCCTGACGCAGGTAGTATGAGATATCCACGTCGCGCAGCAGAGGCAGTTTGCCACCGTTCTCCTTCGACCATGCCTCAACCTCGGGGACTTCATCGGTCAGCAGGTACTGGTGGCTCATGACCATCGCGGGCACCATGCGGCCGCCATAGGGTTTGAACATCTTACCCACACGCTGCGCGTAATATCCGGCTGCGTTGACGACATAGTCACAGGCAATGTCGCCCTTTTCGGTGTGAACGGTCCAAGTGCCGTCATCGTGTTGCGTTACATCGGTGGCCGGGCAGAAGCGGATGATTTTTTGGCCCAGATCACGCGCGCCTTTGGCGAAGGCTTGTGTCAGCTGCGCCGGATCGATGTCGCCATCGGTCGGGTCGTACAGCACGCCTTCAAGGTCGTGGGTTTCCAGGAACGGGTAGCGCTCTTTCGCCTGCTCTGGGGTCCACATCTCCATCGGGATGCCCTGGTACAGACCCATCGACATCGCGCGTTCGAATTCCTGCATGCGCTCTTTACTGTGCGCCAAACGGATAGACCCCGAAACGTGGTAGTTCATCGGATAGTCGACTTCTTCGGCCAGACGCGAATACAGCTCGGTCGAATAGCGCTGCATGTTCATGATCGCCCACGAAGTCGAGAAGGTCGGCACGTTACCCGCCGCGTGCCATGTAGACCCCGCAGTCAGTTCGTTCTTTTCCAGCAGAACGCAGTCCGTCCAGCCCTTTTTCGCCAGATGATACAGGGACGAGCAGCCGACAACGCCGCCACCGATGATGACCACACGGGCCTTGGTTGGAAAATCACTCATGTGTTTTGATCCTCTGTTACTGTGCCCGCTGGGGCAGATCGTCTGAGATGTCGTAGTAGTCACCCTTGTCCGCGACAAAGATGTGCTTTGAGAGTTTCAGTCCCGTTGGTTCGCTGAGCGCCCCCATCGAGATCGAAATCGTGTCTTCTTCATTGTGCTGCCAGAACAGGAATGAGCCGCACTCGCTGCAGAACCCACGCCGAGCGGTCTCTGAGGCTCGGAACCAACGCAGCGTGTCACTGGCGGTGAAGCTCAGGTTGTCCTGATGCGTCCATGTCGATGACCAGACATGACCCGATTGTTTGCGGCACTGACCGCAATGGCAGGCAGAGGGCGGCGAGAGGTCTCCGTCAATCGTAAACGCAACTTTGCCGCAAAGGCAGGATCCCGTCTGCATATAGCTACCCCCTTGCTGCGGGCGCAGAGCTGGCACCCAGCAACACGCCATAGATGATGAAACAGGTCGCCATGATCCGGCGGACCCAGATATTGAACACAGCCCCCAATGCCGCCTTGCCCATCAGCGCGCCCAGCAGGGTAAAGCCGGTATAGCTGAGCGTCGTGATGATCAGAGCGGTTGGCATGATCACCCCCATCTGCTGCCAGATCGGCACGTCGGGCTGCACGAATTGCGAAAAGGCCGCCAGATAACCAGCAACGCTTTTCGGGTTGATCGTTGCCACCGCCAGCGCATGCAGATAGACATGCCGCGCGGGGCGTTCCGTGGCAGGCGCCGGTCGTTTCGCGTTGATCCATCCGCGAATACCAACCCAGATCAGAAACCCAGCCCCGACCAGTTTAGCGATGAAGAAGGCGGTAGGTGAGGCTGCGATCAGGGCCGTTATACCCAATGCCGACAAGATCAAAAACGCGCTCGCCTGTGTCAGGATCGCAAGCACCCCAAGCATCGCCTTCGGGAAGGGTAAGCTCATACCGTTTGAGATACAATTGACCGCATTCGGGCCCGGAGTGGTGACGAACACCACCCAGAACAGCGCGAATACGGTCCAGGCCTCAAAGCTCATCAGTATACCGGTGGTGCAATGACCCAGATGGCCACGGCGGGCTCATCATAGGGGTTTGCCCATTGATAGGGTTCGTGCTTGATGCGGAAACTGTCGCCCGGCCCGACCGTGAAGTGCCGCACGCCGATCGTCAGGTCCAGTTGACCCGAGATGATATAGCCGACCTCCTGCGTTGGTCGGTCCGCGGGTTTTTGCATTTTGGATCGGGGCTCAAAGGTGGAATGCACCATCTCGAAATCATCGGTCAGGTCTGGCGACAGAAGTTCCTCGATCAAGCCTTCCTCGCCTGAACCCATCGGGCGTCGTGACACGGCGCGGACCACATAGCCCTGCTCCTCGACCGGGGCTGCGGAATGCGAAAACAGCATCGACATGGGAACGCCCAGGCATTCCGCGATCTGACGCAGGTCCGAGATTGAAGGGTCGGACATGTCCCGCTCGACCTGACTCAGCCAGCCGACCGAGCGGTTCAGGCGGTCGGCGATTTCAGTCAGCGTCAAACCTCTTGCCTTGCGCAAGGCCCGCAAGTCCGCTCCGAGCGTCGCGCGCTGAGGGGTTTGCGTGTTCAAAGCCAGACTCCGATTCTCGTGAAATTCCTGTTACGTTTTTCACGATGCCTCAGTTCCGTGAAATTTCAAAGCGTTTTTTCACGACAGGTCGTAAGTCAGCGACCAAAACCAAACATAACAGAGGTTTAGGCAGAGAACACGTTCTGAAGAATTTTGGTCAGTTCGGACGCGTCAACATCCGTGAAAGCATCCGGCTGGTCGCTGTCGATGTCAAACACGGCAATAACGGCGCCCGAGGCATCGCGCACGGGCAAAACAAGCTCTGACCTTGTGGAAGATGCGCAGGCGATATGACCCGGAAAGGCATCCACATCCGGAACCAGCTGCACCTCACCCGTGCGCGCGGCTGCGCCGCATACGCCGCGCTCGAACGGGATGACCAGACACCCGTGACCGCCTTGATACGGGCCGATTTTCAGCAAGCCCGGTTCGGTGACGCGATAGAACCCCGTCCAGTCAAAGCGATTATCGGCGTGATGCACCTCGCACGCGATGGTCGCCATCAGGGAGACCTGATCGGTTTCGCCTTCGGTTAGTGAGGCGATGGTTTTGGCGAGGGTATCATAGTCGACGGTCATGTTGGCACTTCTTCGTTTCGGGTCAGGGGGGCGCTGCCCCCTCTTGAGCCAAAGGCTCAACTCACCCCCGGAGTATTTGCAAAAAGATGAAGGGTCAAATGCGTTCGATGGCGATTGCTGTGCCCTCTCCGCCTCCGATGCAGATGGCGGCAATACCGCGTTTCAGGCCGCGTTTTTCCAGAGCGTTCAAAAGGGTGACCATGATCCGGGCACCCGATGCGCCGATTGGGTGGCCCAGGGCGCAGGCTCCGCCATTGACGTTGACCTTGTCGCGCGGCAGGCCCATTTCGTGCATGAAAGCCATCGGGACCACGGCGAAGGCCTCGTTCACCTCCCACAGGTCCACATCCTCTTTGGTCCAGCCCAGACGCTCCAACAGCTTTTGCGCTGCAGGAACCGGAGCGGTTGTGAACAGGCCCGGGGCCTGCGCATAGCTGGCGTGGCCCAAAACGCGTGCACGGACGGTCAGTCCTTGTGCTTTGGCAGCGTCTGCCGAGGCCAGAACGAGAGCCGCCGCTCCGTCGGAAATGGAAGAGGAGTTTGCCGCCGTCACCGTGCCATCCTGACGGAAGGCTGGTTTCAGTGTCGGGATTTTCTCGGGTCGGGCGGATTTGGGTTGCTCATCCGCCTCGAGCACCAACGCCCCCTTGCGGGTTTGCACCGTAACCGCTGCGATTTCCCCATCAAATGCGCCACTGTCCTGCGCGGCCAGCGCGTTCGAGAGGGATCGCAGCGCGTAGTCATCCTGCGCCTCACGGGTGAACTGATAGGTCTCGGCGCAGTCTTCTGCGAAAGTTCCCATCAGACGGCCTTTGTCATAGGCATCTTCAAGCCCGTCCAGAAACATGTGGTCCACAACCTGCCCGTGCCCAATCCGCGCACCACCGCGCATCTTGGGCAGCATGTAGGGCGCGTTCGTCATACTCTCCATCCCGCCCGCGATCATGGTATCCGTGTGGCCCAATGCGATCTGATCAAACGCGATCATGGCGGCCTTCATACCCGAACCGCACATCTTGTTGAGGGTCGTGGCGGGCACCTCTTCGCCCAACCCGGCGGCAAACCCCGCTTGACGCGCCGGAGCCTGCCCTTGCCCCGCCGGAAGCACACAGCCCATCAGGACTTCGTCGACAGTTTCCGCGCCCGCCTGCTGCAAGGCGGCGCGAATCGCGGTTCCGCCAAGTTCGGCAGCGGGAACACCCTCGAACATGCCCTGGAACCCTCCCATAGGTGTACGGGCCGCGCCTGCGATCACAACGTCTTTCATCGGAAATCCCTCCTCTTGCCGGGACTTGAATACCGAATGGTAAGATTTGCCGTCTAGCGTATTTCTACGACGCAATTTCAGCTGAAAAGGGCGGTCAATCATGGGGCTGACCAGCACAACTAACGAAGGGGCACAGATCATCACCGTTCATTCGGAACGGATAGATGCGGCCATCGCGATCCAGTTCAAGGAAGACATGCGCCGCGAAACAGAAACCGACGCAACGCGCTTCGTTCTGGATCTGGCAGGCGTGGAATTCATTGATTCAAGCGGATTGGGGGCCATTGTCGCCTCGATGAAACAAATCGGAAGCGAACGCCGCCTGGATCTGGCCGGGTTGCAACCCGTGGTCGAAAAAGTGTTTCGCCTGACGCGAATGGATACCGTTTTCAGGTTGTTCGATTCCCTCGACGACGCGCTGTCGGCGCAAGCAGAGTAATGCGGCCAACGTAGATGTGTGTACCGCTGTCCAGTGATCAAACCTGCCTGCAGTTGAGCTTTCCGGCGATTGAAGCGGAAGCCAGCACTGGCATTGCGGAATTAAGCGCAGACCTGGCCCGACACGGCTTGCCTGTCGAAAAAGCGGATGACGTGAAGATTGCCTTGGCGGAAGCGATCAACAACGTCGTCGAGCATGCCTATTCTGGCATCGAACCCGCCAAAGTGCAGGTCTGTTGCCGGTTGGAGCACAACCAACTGGACATTCTGATATCGGATACGGGGCGTCCGCTGCCCGGCTGCAAACCTCCGGATGGGACCCCGGCCTCGGTTGAGACCAGCCTGCAGAACCTGCCAGAAGGGGGTTTTGGTTGGTATCTGATTCACGAACTGACAAGCGAGATTCGGTATGAGCGTCGTGATGGTTGCAATCTGTTGTCGCTACGGTTTGACGTCCCAATACCCGAATGAACCAGAGTATTTGACGCGAAATGGCCACAATAAGGCCTTTTTCGAACCATTACGCCGCCCCAAACGACTGCCAAACCTATCACCGTAGCTCAGATAGCTTCCCTCGGCGCCAAGTGTCACAGCCCCCACCCAGTGAACGGCGCCGAGGAACCTCCCTCCCCTCATTGAAGAACTGGACAATCATTCCCAGCGCGATAGTTTCCCGGTGTTCAAAGTAAGGGGATGATGATGCGGGATTTACACAAGCCGGGCCGGTCCGAAGTTCTGGCCACAAACGGGATGTGTGCGACTTCGCACCCTCTTGCAGCGAAAACCGCCGTCGACATTCTGGAACGCGGCGGCAATGCCATGGATGCAGCCATTGCCGGGGCGGTCTTGCTGGGAATTTGCGAGCCGCAGATGACCGGTTTGGGCGGCGATTGCTTTGTCCTCTACAACCGTGCGGGGGAACAGCAGATTCGCGCTTTGAATGGCTCGGGCCGGGCTCCTGCTGCTGCGCAAGCCAGCGCACTACGGGATCGGGGCTTGACTTCGGTGCCTCTGACCAGCCCAGACGCGGTTACAATTCCGGGCGCGGTCGATGCGTTCTGCCATCTCAGTCAAACCGAAGGCCGACTGGGGCTGGATGCAATACTGCAACCGGCCATTCACTATGCGGAACAGGGTGTGCCGGTTGCTCCACGCGTTTCCTTCGACTGGCAGAACGGCGAGCCGACCCTCCAAGGGGCCGCGCGGGATCACTATTTGATACAGGGGCAAGTACCCAAGACAGGTCAGGTCTTTCGAGCGCCAAAACAGGCCGAGGTTCTACGACGGGTGGCAAAGGATGGCCGGGATGCCTTCTATTCTGGTGAAATCGCGGAGGATATGATCGCCGCCCTTTCCGCCTTGGGGGGCCTCCACACCACCGAGGATTTCCAATCGACCCAATGCACCCCCTCCGATCCGATGCGCGGCACCTATCAGGGCGTTGATCTGGTCGAGCATCCCCCCAACGGCCAAGGCGCAACGGCGATTTTGCTACTGAATATCCTCAAGCATTTTGAACTTGCCAGCATGAACCCATTGGGCGCGGAACGGGTCCACATCGAGGCCGAAGCTACGAAACTGGCCTATGACGCACGCAACCGCTTCATCGCAGATCCCGATCATATGGCGCGGGCCGAGCAGTTTTTGGACAAAGACATCGCCACATCCCTCGCGGCTTTGATTGATCCGAAACAGGCCATGCCCGCTGCCGCCCCGCTGACCGAAGCGATCCACAAGGACACCGTCTACATTACAGTCGTCGACCGCGATCAGATGGCCGTGTCGTTGATCTATTCGATCTTCCACAGTTTCGGCTCGGGTATCGCATCCGAGAAATACGGCATCTTGCTGCAAAACCGCGGCGCAGGCTTCACCCTGCAAGCCGGGCACCCAAATGAGCTGGGTGGCGGCAAACGCCCGATGCACACGATCATTCCCGGCATGCTGGCCGAGAACAACCGCGTGATGATGCCCTTCGGTGTTATGGGCGGGGCGTATCAACCCACAGGACATGCGCGGTTCGTGTCAAACCTGATGGATTTCGGCTTTGACCTACAAGAGGCCATCAACGCCCCCCGCGCCTTCGCCGACGGAGGCATCCTGAAGCTCGAGCGCGGGTTCCCCGAAGCGGTAGCTCAACAATTAAGCGAATTGGGTCACACTGTGGAAACACCAGAAACTCCACTGGGTGGCGCACAGGCCATACGAATCCGTGAAGACGGTGTTTTGGAGGGGGCCAGTGACCCCAGAAAGGACGGTTGCGCGTTGGGATATTGATAAACGCGCCGACGCGTCGCCCCGCTCAGTTCAGATGGAAGTGCAGCGGGTATGACCCATCCTCGAAAGGGCCGAACATGTTGGGGATGTCAGGATGCTCAACCGGCTCACCCGATCGGTCCTCAATCAGATTTTGTTCTGAAACATAAGCCACATAGAAGGATTGGTCGTTCTCAGCCAACAGGTGATAGAACGGCTGATCTTTGATCGGCCGACTGTCTTCGGGGATGGCTTCGTACCATTCCTCGGTATTCGAAAACTCTGGATCCACGTCAAAAATCACCCCTCGGAAGGGATGTTTCTTATGTCGCACAATTTGTCCCAGGCCGTACTTGGCATGTGTCTTTAGCATTGTTTCAGCCCCCAAAGCAGTTACTACCTCTTTCCGGGCAGAAAAGCCAATCATTGATGTGAAATTAAGGGAAACAGTCTGTGAACCTCATACTGACAGTGTTCGAAATTGCGGCACCAGTGTTCCTTTTGTCAGCAATGGGCTTTGTCTGGGTCAAGCTTGGCTTTGAGTACCGCCTACAATTTGTGACGCGTTTTGCGATGACGCTGGCAGTCCCCAGTCTGATTTTCGTGGCCTTGATGCAGACCGAAATTCCGGGTGGTGACCTGTCACGGTTCACTCTGGCCACCATTGCGGCCAATCTGGTTCTCGCGGTCGTGTTCTGGGTCATAGTAAACGTGCTAAAGCTTGAGCAACGCACCTACCTTTCGCCGTTGATCTTCGGAAACACCGGCAATTTGGGCCTTCCCCTATGCATCTTTGCATTTGGTCAGGCCGGTTTGGGATATGCCGTGATCTTTCTGGCCGTGACCGCGCTGTTTTCCTTTACCTACGGGATCTATCTGGTCGCGGGCAAAGGCGCTTTTGGACAGGTCATCCGTCAGCCCATGGTCTGGGCCACGCTGCTGGGGGCGCTGTTCTTGTGGCAAGACTGGGAAACACCTCTGTTCCTAACCAACACCTTGGATTTGCTGGGGCAAATGGCTGTTCCGATGATGCTTGTAACCGTTGGTGTGGCAATCGCGCGACTAACCTCTCGCAGTCTTCACCAGGCCATTTGGCTGTCGCTTCTCAAGCTGGTGGTCTGCTTCGCCCTTGGTTGGGGCGTTGCCATCCTCTTCGGGCTTGAAACCATCGCATTCGGTGTTCTGGTCTTGCAAATGTGTACCCCGGTCGCTGTCACGTCATACCTGCTGGCCGAGCGGTTTGAGGCCGACGCAGACGCCGTAGCAGGCATGGTTATGGTCTCAACGGTGCTGTCTGTCGCCGCGTTACCGGGTGTTTTGGCTATCGTTCTGTAACGATTGTGATTTCCTCAGCGCTCAATCTGCGCTAGAATGCCAGAAAAAAGGCACGAGGCACATGAGCAGAATTCTATTCGTACTCCTAGGGGTGCTGCTTTTGGCATCCTGTGGTGGCGGGTCTAAACAGCCACCCAGCAGACTAAATGACGCGTGCAGCATTGCGCGCGAGAAACCTGACTACATCAAAGCCTTCAAAAAAACCGAGCGGAAATGGGGTGTCCCCGTTCACGTTCAGATGGCGACGATCTATCAGGAAAGCCGCTATCGTCATGATGCGCGCACCCCGCACCGCTATGTGCTGGGCGTGATCCCGATGGGTCGGCAGAGCAGCGCCTTTGGCTACAGCCAGGCTCTGGACGGCACGTGGGAAGAATACCAGCGTGAAACCGGAAAACGCCGCGCCAAGCGGGACCGAATTCGCGACGCGTCCGATTTCATCGGCTGGTACATGAACAAAACCTACGAGCGGAACGGCATCAACCTGGGCGACACGCGCAACCAGTATCTGGCCTATCACGAAGGTCATACAGGCTATGCGCGCGGCAGCTACAACCAGAAATCCTGGCTATTGAATGTGGCCAGCGATGTCGATGCACGGGCCAACCTGTATCAAGCTCAGCTGGCCAGCTGCCGCTACTGACTTGGGCGGGTCAGCGGTCGCTAGACCCGACCCGTTTGCTGTTCGAGAACAAGCTCTGATCGAGGCGTCCGCCCTCGGTCAGTTCCCCCAGAAGAACCGTGGTTTGAGTGCCTGCGTTGTCGTGGATCACCCATTTCCGCAGCTCGACGGGGTTGTCCGTAAACATCAGCTCAATTCGCCCCGACTCAGGGTTTTTAGGGTCTTGTGCCGTCACAACGGTTGCGGTGCCGTCAAAGTCGTGACCAACGACCATATTGGCCTGCCCCAGATTTACGTTCCGAGCCAGCACAAGTGACAGAGGCGTCCGTTTCAGCGGGTATTGTTCAGGTGGCTGGTTGGATTTCGGATCAAAGATCTGAACACTCCCCGAACGCGCAAGAACAACAGCACTGTCGGGCGGATCATATTCGAACCGCATCTTACCGGGTCGTTGAATCCATAGCTTGCCGGTACTGAGCGAGCCATCATCGTTTACTTGGGTAAAGCTGGTCTGAACCGTTTTCATCTTGTTCAGATAATTGGAGATCTCCGACAGCGGCAGCTTGTCCGCCGCCCATGCGGCAGGCGCGGCCAGTGTCAAAGCAAGGGCAAAAGCAATCTGTTTCATACGACTCAGATAAGGCTTCTGCCCTTGTTATTAAATATCCTACTGCTCGGGGACGAGGATTTCCCGCTTACCGACGTGATTTGCCGCCGAAACAACGCCTTCGTCCTCCATCTGTTCGACCAGACGGGCGGCCTTGTTGTAGCCGATGGCAAGTTTCCGCTGGATGTAAGAGGTCGAGCATTTGCGATCCTTGATCACAATCGCCACCGCCTGATCATACAGCGCATCTTCGCCATTTGTGTTGCCACCGGTGTTCAGGCCCAGAACGGCGTCGATATTGTCGGCTTTTTCCTCAGCCGGGCCATCGACCACACCGCTCATGTAATCGGGCGGACCGAATTGCTTCAGGTGGTTGACGATTTCTTCGACCTCTTCGTCCGAGACAAACGGGCCGTGGCAACGGGTAATCTTGGCGCCACCCGCCATATAGAGCATGTCACCCTGTCCCAGTAGCTGCTCGGCGCCCATCTCACCCAGGATGGTGCGACTATCGACCTTCGAGGTCACCTGGAACGAAATCCGGGTCGGGAAGTTCGCCTTAATTGTACCGGTAATCACGTCGACCGAGGGGCGCTGCGTGGCCATGATCAGGTGGATACCCGAAGCCCGCGCCATTTGCGCCAGACGCTGAATGCAGGCTTCGATCTCCTTGCCTGCGACCATCATCAGGTCGGCCATCTCGTCGACGATGACGACGATATAGGGCATCGCCTCAGGCGCGAACTCTTCGGTCTCGAAGGTCGGTTCGCCGGTTTCATCGTCAAAGCCGGTCTGGACCGTGCGGCTGAACATCTCGCCTTTAGCCAGCGCGTCTTTCACCCGGCCATTATAGCCCGCAATGTTGCGGACACCCATTTTGGACATCTTGCGATAACGATCCTCCATCTCGCCCACGACCCATTTCAGAGCGACAACCGCCTTTTTCGGGTCGGTCACAACGGGCGACAGTAGATGCGGAATGCCGTCATAAACCGACAGTTCCAGCATCTTGGGGTCGATCATGATCAGGCGGCATTCATCAGGACTCAGTTTGTAAAGCAACGACAGGATCATGGTGTTGATCGCCACCGACTTACCCGAGCCGGTCGTCCCCGCGATCAGCAGGTGAGGCATCTTGGCCAGGTTGGCCACAACGGACTCGCCCCCGATATCCTTGCCCAGCGCCAGAGGCAGAGCATGGTTGCCATCGCCGAAATCACGGCTGGCGAGTATTTCGCGCAGCACCACCATCTCGCGGTTTTCATTGGGTAGTTCGATGCCAATGACCGAGCGTCCGGGCAGGGTCGAAACCCGTGCCGACAGCGCCGACATCGATCGCGCGATATCGTCGGCCAGACCAATCACCCGGCTGGCCTTCAGGCCCGGCGCGGGTTCCAGCTCGTACATGGTGACCACCGGACCGGGGCGGACGCTGACGATCTCACCTTTCACGCCGTAGTCGTCCAGCACGTTCTCCAGCATCCGCGCGTTTTCTTCCAGCGCCTCGTCACTCAGATGATGACGCTGAATGCTGGCCGGGTTGGACAACAGGCCCAAGGGGGGCAGTTCGAAATCGGAATGGCGTTCCTCGAACGACAGGGTCGGCTGCGCCTCGGCCTGCGCCCGACGGGACGGTGGCGGAGTGCGACGGACGGGTTGGGCAACAACAGGCTTGCGCGGCTCGGCAACCGGGATCTTCACGGCTGGGCGCTGTGGCACAACCGGTCCAGGTGTCGCCGTATCTTCGAACACCGCGTCATCGTCGAAATCATGCGCGGCGTAGTCATCCTCAGGCAGGTAGTCTGCCTCGGGCTCATAATCAGGCTCGGGCTGATAGTCATGCGCCGAGTCTTGCCACGTCGGCTCAGCCGACAAAACAGGCTCGGGCGGCAGGGCAGCAGCGGTCATGGGCGGCTCGGGCGGCAGTTCACCCGCCCCTCTGGGATTGAAGATCAGCGGGTCCGGCCCACGCCCGCGGCCCTTGGTCAGAGGCAGATTGGGGTCATGTTCAGGGGCCATCTCACCGGTCGCCACCTTACGATTGCGCACAGCGGCCGAAATCTTCGAGCGGATACGATCTTCGCCCGGCATTTCATCAAAACCCTGCACTGGCATGGCTTCGACCAATTCAGGCTCTGGCAGTGGCTCAGGGCGGCGGATCAGCGCTGGCATCCGGGCCAGCAGGCCGGTCTTGGGGGCAGGTTCGGGTTCTTCCTCGGCGTCTTCGAAGATTGGGTCTTCAAACGCGATCTCATCGTCGAAAACGGGTTCGATCCGCGCGGCGCGGTGCTCTTTCCATTGTTCACGACGCTCTCGCGCTGACTGTACCGTGGCCGAGGCACCCCGACCCAGCAGGTTCATCAGCATGTCGTAGGACATCACCAGCCCCAGTAGGAAAGCACGCGTTCCACGCGCGACATCAGCTTTGGTGAAGCCCAGAACAAAAATACCCAACGACAGCATTCCGACGGCCATGGCCAGCGACATCAGCTTGACCAGGAAATGGGAGGAGATCGGCAGAAGCGTCAGCAAAGCCCCCATGACGGTGTCGCCAAACAGTCCGCCCAACCCATAGCTATGTGTCGCGCGCCAGACCTCGCCCGGAACCAGAGTGGCGGCGTAAACCGAGACGATGGCGATCCAGATCGGCGCAAAGATCAGCCGCGCCACGGCGCGGTCTTCGCCGAAATGACCGGCAAAACGCACACCCCAACCAATCAGAACCAGCGCGATCCCCCAGCTGCCCCAGCCAACGATCATGAACAACGGCGCAGCGATCGAGGCACCGATCCGGCCCATCCAGTTCTGCACCGGCGCGTCGGTCGAGACCATCCAGTTCGGATCTTCCGGTGTGTAGGACCAGATCATTGCCGCAGCGGCCAGCCCCAACAGGATCAGAGCGATCCCGATCAGTTCCTTGGTGCGCCGCTCAATCGCGGCCTGAGTCGTGCTGTCCAGTAATGGATCGCGGTTGCGCGCGTTCAATGATGCCATTTTGCCCTCGTACCTCACGAATAGATGCAGTCACGAAGCTTGATCAGCCCCTGCTGCAACTCTTTTTTTGGAGCCACCAAAGCGGCCCGGATAAATTGCTCACCCGGGTTTTGCCCCGGATCACCTTGTGAAAGATATGCGCCCGGCAGGACCCGAACGCCGGTCTCCTGCCACAGCTTCAATGCGGTTTCTTCGCCGTTCTCGACTGGCAGCCACAGGAAAAACCCAGCCTCGGGCGGCATATAGCCCTGCAGGCCCGAGAAGATCTCATCCGCGATGGCGTATTTTTCCTGATAGAGCGCGCGGTTCTCGACCACATGCGTCTCATCGGCCCAGACGCGCGCAGCGGCAGCTTGCAGCGGCAGCGGCAATGGCGCACCCGCATAGTTGCGCAGCTGTTTGACCCGTTTGATACTGTCCGGCCCGCCCGCAATCAGACCCGAGCGCAGCCCGGCCAAGTTCGACCGTTTCGACAGAGAGTTGAACAGTAGGACCCGCTCAGGATCAGCGCCCAGCTCTTGTGCGACGGTCAGGGCACCAGTTGGGGCCTCATCGCGGTAAATCTCGGAATAGCACTCATCGGCGAAAATGCGGAAATCGTATTTCTCGGCCAACCCGATCAACTCGGCCCAATAGTCGCGCGAGGCGACAGCCCCCTGCGGGTTCGCGGGCGAGCAGATATAGGCGGCAACCGTCCGGTTCAGCACATCCTCAGACAGGCTGGCATAGTCCGGCAAATGGCCGGTCGCGGCGGTGGCGGACACAAAATAGGGCTGCGCCAGGACCGAGATCGAGGCGACCATATAGACCTGATAAAACGGGTTCGGACACAGAATGATGGGATCTTGTCCGTTCTTCTGTTCGGGGCACAGCGCCATCGCCGCATTGTACAGCCCCTCACGCGTGCCGTTCAGGGCCATCACATTGGTATCGGGGTCCATCGTCACGCGGTAGCGGCGCTTGATCCAGTCGGTGATCGAACCTCGCAGCTCGGGCGAGCCTTCATTCGGGGGATAGCCCTGAAACCCGGCCGCGTTTTCTGTGATGACGTCTGTGACCCAAGCGGGGAAATCATGCATCGGCGCGCCGATGGTCATGTGAATCACGTCTCCGCCCGGTTGATGATGGTCCAACAGGGTGCGCAGACGCGGGAATGCGTATTCCGGTAGGTTCGAAAACCGCTCGGGGAAATTCATATCTACTGCCTCAATATCGGGATCGTTTTCGCCCCGTTTGATTGGCAGATTACAGATCGGACACCGCCCCGTCCAGACAAAGAGGTTCCGAATCAGGGGATTGTGGCATTCACGCCAATGCGGTTTCCGCCGCGGAACCCAACCGAAGCAGTGCTTCTTCCGAGCCGGGATAGCCCAGCATCATCAAGCCACAGCCCGCAGTTCCGGTCGGCAGGGTCAGCGCCGCAAGCCCCATCAGATTGCCGATACGCGTGTTGCGCAGGGCCAGCAGATTCTCGGTCACGTAATAGTCGTGATCGCTGAGGAGCCGCTCTAGGTTGGGCGGTAGGATGGGAGCGGTTGGCGCCAGAACCGCATCAAACTCAGCGGTCGCCGCATCCCATGCCGCGCGGCAGGCCTTGAGCTTGGACCACGCGGCCACATAGTCGGGGCCTGACACGTCCTTGCCTGTGCGAAACCGTTCAAGAATCTCAGGATACATCGCTTCGGGGTTGGCTTCGATGACGTCTTTCCACAGCCCGTAGGCCTCGGTCGTGTAGAGCACACCCGAAAGCGCCATTGCATCGTGCAGTTCAGGCACCTCCAGCGGCACGATCTCGGCCCCGGCATCGCGCAAACGGTCCAGCGCATCGTCGAAGGCCTGTCGCGGCGCATCGCGCAGGTCGTCCTTGGCGACGTTTTGCAACTCGGCAAAGCGGCGGCCTTTCAGGCTGGCACCCCGCAGATCCGCCGGCGTGCCGCCTTCAAGCAAAGCCAGCATATGGGCGGCATCTTCGACGGAACGCGCCAGAGGGCCAACCGTATCGAACCGCAGACAGAGCGGCACGACCCCTTCGAGGCTGAGCCGACCGGCCGTGGTTTTCAGCCCCACCAGATTGTTCCAAGCCGCCGGTATGCGCACCGACCCACCCGTGTCCGAGCCAATCCCGCAGGCCGCCAGCCCCCAGGCCACCGAGGCCCCGGCCCCCGAGGATGAGCCGCCCGGCACGGCGTCCTCATCATCCACACAAGGCGGGGTGTCCGTGATCGGGTTCAGGCCAAGCCCTGAAAACGCCAGCTCGCTCATATGGGTTTTACCAAGGCAAACGGTGCCCATGGCCGTTGCGTTGCGCAAAACCACCGCATCCGCGTCCGGCACGCGCCCTTTCAACAGGGCCGAGCCCGCCTCGGTTCCAATACCAGCCGTGTCGAACAGATCCTTCCAGCTGATCGGCACGCCATCCAGCAAGGATCGACGCAAGCCTAAGGCGGCGCGCTCTTTCGCGGCTTTCGCCTCAGACCGGGCGCGGTCATGGGTGACGCGCGCATAGATACGGTCGCGATGGGGATGGGCGTCAATGGCGGCCAGATAGGTCTCGGTCAATTCAACGGGGTCGATTTGCCCCATACCGATACCACGGCCCAAATCACAGGCCGTCATGGTTAGCCATTCCTGCATCACACCCCTCCTTGCGTCTGACTTTCTGGGACGGTAGCGACAGGACCGCACATGGACAATCCCGAAAGGGCGCGCATATTGCAGGGCATGACACAGGCATCGAAAATCCTGATCGTGGGCGGAGGCCTGAACGGCGCGGCCCTGGCATTGGCACTGGCGCAAACCGGGCATTCTGTTTGCGTGATAGACACGTTGGGCGAAAAGGTCCGCAAAAACGCGGCATTCGACGGGCGGTCTTATGCGCTGGCGCTGGCGTCAAAGCGGTTGCTCGATGCAATCGGCGTGTGGGAGCGGGTCGAGGAACATGCCCAGCCCATGCTTGAGATCAAGGTCACCGACGGCCATGCGGGTATCGGGCCATCACCCTTTTTCATGCATTTCGACCATACCGAGATCGAGGAAGGCCCGATGGGCTACATGGTCGAAGATCGCCACCTGCGCCGCGCGTTTCTTGAGGCGATGGCGCAAGACAAAGCGATCACCCAGATCAACGGCAGAACGGTCGTTTCGCAACAGGTCGATGCAACCGGCGTGACGTTGAAGCTGGATGATGGTGCGAGTGTTGACGGCCATCTGATCGTAGGCTGCGACGGGCGCAGCAGCGGAACCGCGTCCCGCGCCGGGATCAAGCGTACCGGTTGGGATTACGGCCAGACTGCCCTTGTCTGCGCGATTGAACACGAACTGCCGCATCACGGCATTGCCCATCAGTTCTTCATGCCTCCCGGCCCACTTGCGATCCTGCCACTGACCGGCAATCGCAGCTCGATCGTCTGGAGCGAACGCACCGAAGTCGCACAGCGTATCAACACCCTGCCCGAGGCCGAGTATCTGCAGGTCTTGCGCCCCCGGTTTGGAGATTTTCTGGGCGACATTCGTCTGCAGGGCGACCGCTTCACCTATCCGTTGAACCTGACCATCGCCAATTCCTTCATCTCGGATCGACTGGCCCTTGTTGGCGACGCCGCACACGGGATGCACCCCATTGCAGGCCAGGGCCTGAACGCCGGGCTGCGGGACGTGGGTGCGTTGGCCGAAGTGCTGACCTTGGCCGGACGGCGCGGCGAGGATATCGGCTCGGTTCTGGTGCTGGAGCGCTATCAGGAATGGCGGCGGTTCGACACGGCCTCGCTGGCGATGGCGACCGATATGTTCAACAAGCTGTTTTCGAACGACAACCCGCTGCTGCGCCTTGGGCGGGACATCGGGATGGGCATTGTCGGATCCCTGCCCGGCCTGCGCCGGGGCTTTGTTCGCGAAGCCGCCGGGTTGACCGGCGACCTGCCGAAGCTGTTGCAAGGACGGCCGATCTAGAGCGTTCTTTAGCGTTCAAAAACGCTCAGTCCAACGCGCGGGCTTCATCGACCAGCATCACCGGGATGCCGTTGCGGATCGGAAAGGCCAGACCGGCAGCCTTCGACACCAACTCCTGCTTGTCCGCATCATAGTGCAGCGTCGTATGCGTCTGAGGGCAAATCAGCGCCTCAAGCATGTGGCGGTCAAAAGCGTGTTCAGGCTCGCTCATTGCAATTTTTCCTCGTTTGATCCGCCCCGCAGCGCGAATTCGATCAATGTCACCAGTGTCTCACGCCTTGTGCGCAGACAGGGGGCTTCTAGTAAGGCCTGTTTGTCTTCGGGATCGAAATCCATCAGCATCGACAGCGAATTCACCAAGAGCTCATCATCAGCTTCTTTCAGCGAATCCCAATCGGTCGACAGATCACGCGAGTCGAAGAAGCGTTCCAGCAGGTTCAGAAAGCGGCTGCGGTCGAACACGTCGTCCTTCTCGGCCTTGCCCAGATCGCGGTCAAACCCTTCCCAGGACACTTCGCACCTGCGATACGGCGTAAAAGCGTCCAGTTCGGATTTGATACGGAACCGGGACACACCGGTCAGGGTGATCAAATAGCGGCCATCCTCAGTCTCGGAGAATTGCGTTACGCGACCAGCACAACCGATACGATGTAGCTTTGTTTCATCGCTCAGCGAGGGGTTCGGCTGAACCATTCCGATCAGCCGCTCCTTCGTTTTCAGGGCATCGTCAAGCATCTGCAGGTAGCGTGGCTCGAAGATGTGCAACGGAAGTCGCGACCGGGGCAGCAACAGCGCCCCGGGCAGTGGAAACACGGATATCGTATCCGGCAAGTCGGCGGGATGAATCATAGTCCCGAGTCTAGCTCTGATCCGAAATTAGGCAAATATCATCGAGCTGAGTTTGCGCCGCCCGTTCAGAACAATCGGATCGTTTGGCTTGAGCGCGTCGAAGATCGTGAACAACTGCGTTTTGGCAGCACCCTCGTTCCACTCACGATCGCGGCGGAACAGCTCCAACAGCTGTGTCACTGCCTCTTCTACATCGCCATTGGCGTGCAAGGCCTGCGCCAGATCGAACCGGGTCTGATGATTGTCGGGATCGGCCTCAACGGCTGCGGTCAACTCGGCCACCGGGCCCGCATCCGCCGCCTGCCTGGCCAGCTCCAACTGGGCATGAGCGGCTTCGAGTTCCGGAGCGTTGGATATCTCGGCAGGCGCACCGTTCAGGATCGCCTCGGCCTGTTCCAGATCGCCCGAGGCAATATGCGCACGCACCAGACCACCATAGGCAGCGGCATGGTTGGGGTCCTCGCCCAGAATTGCGGCAAAGGTTTGCGCTGCATCTACGGCTGCACCTTCAGCCAGCATTTCCTCAGCCGCCTGCACGGCATCCTCCAGTTGACCACCGGGGCTTTCGCCTCCGGCCGCCTCAATCACGCGGTCGATAAAGGCCTTGATCTCGGACCCCGGCAACGCGCCCTGAAAGCCGTCCACCGGCTGACCCTTGAAGAATGCATAGACAGTTGGAATCGACTGGATGCGCATCTGAGACGCGATCATTTGCGCCTCATCCACGTTGATCTTAACCATCTTGACCGCACCCTTGGCAGCGGTCACCGCCTCTTCCAGCGCAGGCCCAAGCGTCTTGCACGGGCCACACCAAGGGGCCCAGAAATCCACGATCACCGGAACATCCTGAGACGCCTCGACAACATCCTCCATAAAGGTGGCTTCGCTGCTGTCCTTGATCAGATCGGTGGCTGAGGTGCTTTCCGCGCCGCTCAGAAGGTCCATGGCATTCACTCTCCGGTTCAAACGTGCGCCCTATATGCAATCACTTGCTGCAGAAACCAAGGGCCGAGTTGCGAATCTAGAGGTCGAAACTGGCGAAAACGGGGGCGTGATCGCTTGGTTTTTCCCACCCGCGCGCGTCCCGAAGGACGCGGCTGGAATGCCCAGAGTTCGAGATATCCGGGGTGGCCCAAACGTGATCCAGGCGCCGGCCCTTGTCAGCAGCGTCCCAATCGCGCGCCCGGTAGGACCACCAGCTATAAAGCTGCCCTTCGGGGATATCCTGCCGGGTGATATCGACCCAACCGCCCGCATCTTGTGTTTCGGCCAGCGCCTCAACCTCGATCGGCGTGTGCGAGACGACCTTGAGAAGTTGTTTGTGCGACCAGACATCATCCTCGCGTGGGGCGATGTTAAGATCGCCGACCAGAATGGATTTCGCGGGCTTTTCCGAATGGAACCAGTCGCGCATATCGGCGAGGTAGTCTAGCTTTTGCCCGAACTTCTCGTTCACCTCACGATCCGGCACATCCCCTCCCGCGGGGACGTAGAAGTTCTGGATGGTGACGCCATTTTCCAACCGCGCCGCGATATGACGGGCATGGCCGAGATCGGCAAAATCCTTGTCGCCGATTTCCTCCATCGGGATGCGCGATAGAATGGCGACACCATTGTAGCCCTTCTGCCCTCGGGCCACCATGTGGGTGTACCCCAGTTCCGCGAAGCCTTCGGTCGGAATCTTTTCAACCGGAGACTTGCATTCCTGCAAACACAGCACATCCGGAGCTTCTTCCTGCAGCAATTTCAGCACGATAGGCTCGCGCAGGCGGACCGAGTTGATGTTCCAGGTAGCAAGGGTGAAGGGCATAGTAGGGGAATCCTCTGTCAAAGTCGGGCTTGGCGTGGCACGGCGTTGGGCGCCACGAGAACAGGCCACAAACGGCTAGGGTTCGTCAATGACTGCTATGCGGGCGACAAGAGCTTTTGCTGCGATCAGTCCGCATCGCCGAAATAGACGAAACTCATTTTGTTGCCATCAAGATCCCGCACGTAAGCTCCATAGAAGTCAGGGCCATATTGCGGGCGTGGACCCGGCTCCCCTTCGTTGGTTCCGCCCGCAGAGAGTGCCGCCGCATGGGCTGCTTGCACTTCTTCTTCACTTTCGCACAGCAAACCGACCATATTCCCATTGCCTGGCGTTGCTGCTTCCTTGTTGTACGGCGGAGCGACCCAAATCCGCCCACCACCGCGCAGACCATAGCAAAACCCATGGGGCATGAATTCCATGACCACCGTTCCACCAATCAAGGGCAGGACGGCATCGAAGTAGTCCCTAGCCTTTGCTACATCGTTTGAACCGATCATCACGTAATTTAGGGACATAATATACCTCGCGAAAAAGATGGAACATATTAGGAACAAATGGCATCCCGTCGACCGTAGTGCAACCCCTGAATTGCGTAGGCCGTGAAAGGAGCTATGCCTCAGAAACTGGTTCAACTGACGCATCTTGCCGATTGAACAAACATTTTCTGAGCGTGTAGTGATAGGCAGCCCAACGCCGGGGCATGAGCGATTGTGGACACGCTCAACGAAAAAAAGCCGGGCCATCTGGCCCGGCAGTCCAACAGGGAGGTACATGTCATTACCCGGACATGCACGGGTTGGGAGTAACCTAATTATGACTTCAGGGTATCACTTTGATCCAAATCAATCCACCTCGGATCAAGATACCAGTCGATATCCACCTGACTCTGTGACCAAAAGGCGAGCATTTGACGGATCAGGCTCGATTTTCTGACGCAGGCGGTAGATGTGCGTCTCGAGCGTGTGGGTCGTCACACCCGCGTTATAGCCCCAGACCTCATGTAGCAGGACGTCGCGCGCCACCACACCATCGGTCGAGCGGTAGAGGAACTTGAGGATGTTGGTTTCCTTCTCGGTCAGACGGATTTTCCGGTCTTCCTCGGTGATCAGCATCTTCATTGCAGGCTTGAACGTGTAGGGACCAAGCACGAATACGGCGTCTTCGGACTGTTCATGCTGACGCAACTGCGCGCGGATACGGGCCAGCAGAACCGGGAATTTGAACGGCTTGGGGACATAGTCATTGGCACCGGCATCGAGACCCAGGATCGTGTCGGCGTCACTGTCATGGCCCGTCAGCATAAGGATCGGGCTTTTGACGCCCTGCTTGCGCATAAGGCGGCACAACTCTCGACCGTCCGTGTCAGGAAGACCCACATCCAGAATCACGAGGTCATAGATCGCTTCGCGCGCGCGCTCCATCGCGGACGCTCCGTCAGAGGCTTCGAACACGTCGAAATCCTCGGTCATCACAAGTTGCTCGCTGAGCGCCTCGCGCAGGTCCTCGTCATCATCCACCAACAGGATTTTCTTGAGCTGAGCCATTCTTGGGTCCTCCAAAGCCTTTCCCATCACTTGCGTGTGGAATATGCAATCAACAAGATTTACTGCAACCGTCTCACGCCTTCGTGTCAGACGCAGCGGAAATGTTTCACAATTCCAGCCGAAAGCGCTAGGAAAAGGGTCGAACGTTATAGGGTAACATAGATGAGTCTCATCCCCGATATCACCGAATTGCTGGCGCGCGCGCGGGCTGACCTGCGGATGGGCGTGCCAATCGTGCTGGTGGATGACAATGGCGGCAGCGTTCTGGCCATCTCGGCCGAGACGATCACACCCCAACGACTTGCCGATCTACGCAGTTTGGGTGGGACACCTGTGGTGGCCATCACCGGGCGACGGGCGGAAACGCTAAAAGCACGCGCTTACGATGGCGATCTGGCGCGGGTGTTGATCCCGGCGGATGCAGACATGGCATGGGTACAAGCCGTGGCGGACCCATCGGATGATCTGAATGCGCCGATGAAAGGCCCTCTGATGACCGAAAGGCAGGGCAATGCCAACCTGCACCGCATTGCCATCGCTCTGGCCAAATCCGCCCGATTGCTGCCTGCCGCCGTGGTGCTGCCGGTCGAAGATGGCCGCAGTTTTGTGGCGACCCACGGGTTGACTTGCATAGATCACACACTCGCCGCGCCGCATCTGGCAGATCGCAGCGCGTTGCACCCGGTTGTCGCCGCGCGCTTGCCGATGGAAGTGTCCGAGGCCGGTCGGTTGCACGTTTTCCGCCCTGAAGACGGCGGGGAAGAGCATTACGCGGTCGAGGTCGGGCGACCGGATCGCAGCAAGCCCGTCTTGGCGCGGCTTCATTCTGCGTGTTTTACCGGCGACATCATGGGCAGCCTAAAATGCGACTGCGGCCCTCAGCTGCGCGGCGCACTGGCTCAGATGGGTACCGAGGGTGCAGGCGTGTTGCTCTATCTGAACCAGGAAGGGCGCGGAATCGGACTGGCCAACAAGATGCGCGCTTATTTCCTGCAGGATCAGGGCTTTGACACAGTCGAAGCCAACCATCGCCTTGGATTTGAAGATGATGAGCGCGATTTCCGCCTCGGGTCGGATATTCTGAAATCGCTGGGCTTCAGCTCGGTCCGGTTGCTGACCAACAATCCCGCGAAGATCGCCATGATGGAGCGCACTGGAATCGCCGTCGCAGAGCGGGTTCCGCTGAAGGTCGGGGAAACCGCCCATAACCGCGGATATCTTGAGACCAAGGCCTCGAAATCCGGGCATTTGCTGTGACGCCCGAAGACTTGGTGCTGACCCCACGGGGCATTCGGTTCCGGGGGCGGTCCTTTCCTTGCTCGATCGGGAAAGGCGGGCGAAGTACCACTAAACGCGAAGGCGATGGCGCCACGCCAGTCGGTGTTCATCGCATTGTCGGCATGCTCTACCGCGCGGATCGGATCTCGGCCCCCACGTCATGGGCCATTCCGATCGGCCCGCAAGACCTGTGGTCGGACGATTCGAAGGACAGTCGTTATAACCAACTGGTCACCGCCCCCTATCCGTTCAGCCATGAACGGCTACGCCGCGCGGACCCTCTCTATGATCTGGTGCTGCTGACCGATTGGAACTGGCCGAATGCGGTGCCGGACAAAGGCTCTGCCATCTTCCTGCACCAATGGCGGAGGTTGGGTTATCCGACCGAGGGCTGTGTCGCCTTCCGTCGCGACCACCTGCGCTGGATAGCCGAGCGGATCACGCCCGGCACCCGCCTGATCATTCCTGAGGTCTGACCCGTTCGCCAAAGATCGCCGAGCCAACGCGCACGTGGGTAGCCCCCAGCGCTATCGCCTGTTCGAAATCACCGCTCATGCCCATCGAAAGACCCTCGAGGCCGTTGCGGGCGGCAATCTTGGCCAGCAAGGCAAAATGCAGCGTGGGTTCTTCCTCGACCGGCGGGATGCACATCAGACCGCGAACTGGCAGTTCCAGCGTCCGGCATTCTGCAATGAGCCCATCCGCATCTGCAGGAAGGATACCGGCCTTCTGTTCCTCTTCGCCCGTATTGACCTGGATGAACAGGTCCGGACAGGACCCCAGCTCCTGCGCCAACCGCGCCAGAGTTTTTGCCAATTTCGGGCGATCGACCGAGTGGATGGCATCGCAAAGCTCCATCGCCTGCCGGGCTTTGTTGGTTTGCAAAGGGCCGATTAGGTGAAGATCAATTCCTTCGAATTGTTCCTTGAACGCGGGCCATTTACCGGCCGCTTCCTGCACGCGGTTCTCGCCAAAGCACCGGTGGCCCTGTTCCAGCACATCCTGCACACGCTCGTTTGGTTGCACTTTGGATACGGCGATCAGCTTCACCAACCCCGCAGCCCGCCCGGCTTTGGCTTCGGCTTTTGCGATACGGGCGGAAATCTCTGACAGCGACATAGCGATCCTTAAATCTGGTTTGCAGCGAGACAAACACCAAGTCGGCGAAAAGAAAAGGGCGGGTCCGAAGACCCGCCCTAGAACCGTGTGGTTCAGATCAACTTAGAAGTTGAACTGGGCACCAAAGTCGGCGCGGACAAAGCTGTCGTCTTCACCGTTTTTGATCTGGCCGATACCACCGCGCAGCGATACACCGCCACCCAGGTCGTAGTGAGCGCCGATACCAACGTTGCGGGTATCGCCATCAGCCGAACCGTCACCGTAGACGAACTGGATGGTGGTCGCAGCGCCAACGTTGTAGGCAACCGACAGACCGTATGCAGTGCCGTCGGTGGCATCTACTTCGGTGTTATCGTCTGCAACAAACAGAGTACCTGCGAAGTCACCAAACTCAGCACCCAAGGTGAAAACGAGCAGGCTTGGGTCGTCACCCGAACCACCGTCGGTCTGACCGTAGGCCAGAGCGGCAGTGATGTTGTCGAAGGTGTAGGTCGCGCTGATGTCCCAACGGTCTGCATCTTCTTCGGTCAGAACGAGGTCGGGGCTACCCGCTGTACCGGTCGAAGTGATCGATGCGGCTTGGTCGTACGACGCGCCGAATGCGAAGTCACCAACAGCGTACTGGAAGAAGACGCCGTTTACGCCTGCGCCCGACGAGCTGTAGGTCGCAAAGCTATAGTCAACACCCGAGTACTGACCCAGGAATGTTTCCAGACCAACTTCGTAGCCGTAGTAGTTTGCAAGGTTGTCAAACGAACCGGCGATGTTGCCAGCGTCAACACGCAGACCACCGAAGATAACCGAGTAACGTGCGCCGTTCAGCTGAGCTGTACCAGCTTCACCTTGGCCATCGTCGTCAGCCTGTACACGGATACGACCTTCGAAGCGAACGCCGCCATCGGTTTCTGCGATGCCGTCAATGTTCAGACGGAAGCGCGAGACCAGGATAACGTCATCGGATTCGATCGAACCGGACGCGCTTACGTCGTCGGCGGTTCCGTTCAGGCCATCGGCGCCAGGACCGGTAGCAGTTACGGTGCGGCTACGATCTTCAACGTAACCCAGACCAAAACGGCCGTAACCGCTGAAGTTAACTTCAGCTGCTGCAACGCCTGCGGTCGCTACCAGCGCCGTCGTTGCGAAGAGAACTTTTTTCATCTTGTTTCCCTCGGTTTCAAAAAGTTTTATCTACTCGACACATGCAAAGCATATGTCTCAGCACGGACATCGTTTCGCTCTTTTCCCCCCCTTTGTGCAAGGTTGGCCTAAATACCGGGACCGCATTGAAGTTGGATTGGTGCAAGGATGCCACAGTCCTAATCACCGCTCCATCGCGCGGATATAGTGGGATTTGATAAGAATAGGCTTGTTGCGCAAAGGGTCCTTGGCTAGGAGTAGCTTCCAATGACCGCAATTATAGCGAAACAGGACCGACCAACGATGCGCTTGCCGACGACTTTGGGTTTGATCTTTCTGACTGCCACTCTTGCAGCGTGTGGACAGAATCGCAGCGCCGTTACGAACCCGGACCTACTTACCTCGAACAGCACCCGCACCGATGAGCGCGAGCTGGATGATCCCGAACGTACGTCGATCTGGGATATCTTCGGCCCCAACAATGCCGAGCAGACCACCAACGTGAACCGTTACCTATGGGCGGCGTCATTGGATGTTCTGAATTTCCTGCCCGTGCAAGAGGTTGATCCCTTTACCGGTGTAATCGTAACGGGTTACGGCACCCCTCCGGGCGGTGGGCGGCAGTATCGCGCCACCGTGCATATAAGTGACCCGGCGCTTGCGGCGCGCTCCCTTTCGGTTGCGCTGCAGTCCAGCGGGGGCTCTCCGGTCAGCGCCGCAACGACCCGCGCGGTTGAGGATGCGATCCTCTCGCGCGCAAGACAGCTACGGATTGCAGACAACAAGTTCTAGCAACCCGATCAAAATCGCTCTAAAGACCACGCCGGGTTCCTACCCGGCGTTTTCAGTTACGAAGGACCGCATGATGTCGCGCTACTCGGCCAGTGAAATCGAAACAAAATGGCAAGAGGCCTGGGACAAGGCCGGAATCTTCACCGCCGACCACAAGGCGGACAAGCCGAAATACTACGTGCTTGAGATGTTTCCCTACCCATCTGGCCGAATCCATATGGGGCATGTGCGCAACTATACGATGGGCGACGTGATCGCGCGGCACAAGCTGGCGACCGGCCATAACGTCCTGCACCCGATGGGGTGGGACGCGTTCGGTATGCCGGCCGAAAACGCCGCGATGGCGATTGGCGGCCACCCCAAAGACTGGACCTATGGCAATATCGCCGACATGCGCGGGCAGATGAAACCTCTGGGCCTGTCGATCGACTGGTCGCGCGAATTCGCCACCTGTGACCCGGAATATTATGGCCAGCAGCAAGCGCTGTTCCTCGATATGCTCGAAGCCGGTCTGGTTTATCGCAAGAACGCCGTCGTGAACTGGGACCCGGTCGATATGACCGTTCTGGCCAATGAGCAGGTTGAAAACGGGCGCGGCTGGCGTTCGGGCGCGCTGGTGGAACGGCGCGAGCTGACGCAATGGTTCTTCAAGATCTCGGACTATTCCGAGGAATTGCTGGACGCGCTAGACGCGCTTGAAAACTGGCCCGCCAAAGTCCGCCTGATGCAAGAGAACTGGATCGGCAAGTCGCGTGGCCTGCAATTTGGCTTTGAACGCACCGACGGAGGTGAGCCGATCACCGTCTATACGACTCGCCCCGACACCCTGCTGGGCGCGTCTTTTGTCGGTATCTCACCAGATCACCCGATTGCCAAAAAGCTTGAGGCCGAAAACCCGGAAGTCGCTGAATTCGTTTCTGAATGCCGCAAGGGTGGCACCACCGAAGAAGCGATCGAGACCGCCGAGAAGCTGGGCTATGACACTGGCATCAAGGTGAAGCACCCGCTGGATCCGAATTGGGAATTACCGGTCTGGATCGCGAATTTCATCCTGATGGATTACGGCACCGGCGCGATCTTCGCCTGCCCGGCCCATGACCAGCGCGATCTGGATTTCTGCCGCAAATACGGCCTGCCCGTGGTCGATACGTTCTTTGCGCTGGACGATGAGTCTCCGGTCGACAAGCTCGCATTCGTTCCGCCAAAAACCGAGAAAGTCCGCTGGGTGAACCATTTCGCGGGTCTGACCGAGGCAACCGGCGAAGAGGCCATCAACGCCACTGTCGATTTTGCCGAAAAGGCGGGTTGGGGCGAAGGTGTCACCAAATTCCGTCTGCGCGACTGGGGTCTGAGCCGCCAGCGCTACTGGGGCTGCCCGATTCCCGTGGTCCACTGCGAAAAATGCGGCACGGTGCCCGAGAAGAAAGAGAATCTGCCGATCGAGCTGCCCTATGATGACGGCAACGGCAAACCCATCGACTTCTCAATCCCCGGCAATCCGCTGGACCGCCACCCCAGCTGGCGGGATACGCCCTGCCCGTCCTGTGGCGCTCCGGCCAAGCGTGAAACCGATACGATGGACACGTTCGTCGATTCGTCTTGGTACTACGCGCGCTTCACCGCCCCACGCGCGGAAACCCCGACCGATCTGGCAGAAGCCGAGTACTGGATGAATGTCGACCAGTATATTGGCGGCATTGAGCATGCCATTCTGCACCTGCTCTATTCGCGCTTCTTCGCACGGGCGATGCAGATCACCGGCCACCTACCGAAAAAGGCCATCGAGCCGTTCAATGCACTGTTCACTCAGGGCATGGTAACGCATGAGATCTACCAGACGCGCGACGCGAATGGCCGCCCGGTCTATCACCTGCCCGAGGACGTGACCGACGGCAAATTGGCCGATGGCACCGAGGTCGAAATCATCCCGTCGGCCAAAATGTCGAAATCCAAGAAAAACGTCGTGGACCCAGTCAGCATCATCTCGGCGTTCGGCGCAGATACTGCCCGTTGGTTCGTCCTGTCCGATTCGCCGCCCGAGCGGGACGTGGAATGGACAGCTTCCGGCGCCGAGGCCGCGTTCAAGCACCTTAGCCGTGTGCATCGCATCGCGTCCGAGATCGCCGAGTCGGACGTTCCGGGCAATGGAGAAGACGAAACCCTGCTGCGCGAGATGCACAAAGCGATCCATGATGTTTCGGGGGGAGTCGAATCCTTTGGCTTCAACGCCTCGATTGCCAAGCTTTATGCCTTCACCAACACTCTGGCGAAGTCGAAAGCAGGGACCGAGGCCAAGCGTGAAGCCGCTAAGACTTTGGCACAGTTGATGTCGCTAATGACGCCGCACCTGTCCGAGGAGCTCTGGCAGCTGCTGGGTGGTGAGGGTCTTGTGGCAACAGCTGCTTGGCCGGTCGCGGATGAGGCGATGCTGGTCGATGACACCATCACCTTGCCGATCCAGATCAACGGCAAACGCCGCGCGGAAATCAGCGTGCCCAAGGATATGCCCAAGGATGAGGTTGAAAAAATCGCGCTCAGCACCGAAGCTGTGCAAAAGGCGTTGGAGGGAGCCGCGCCGAAGAAGGTGATTGTTGTCCCGGGCCGGATCGTGAATGTCGTCGTTTAACCGCAGAAGTTTTTTGTTTGCCCCGCTGGCTGCCTGTTTTCTTGGGGCCGCCTGCGGGTTTGAACCGATCTATGCGCCTGGTGGGGCGGGGTCGGAACTGTTTGGCAAGGTTGAGGTATCGGCCCCGAACACGGTCGAGAGTTACCTGCTGGTTCAGAACCTCGAACAAAAGCTGGGGCGCAGCGCGACCTCAGGCAATGCCTACCGTCTGGATGTCCGTGTTGAGACCGCCGTCCAGGCAGCTGCGATCACGTCCACCAACGAAATCAACCGTTTGTCCATCGAGGGGCGCGCCGAATACACGCTGAAATCGAATGAAACCGGGCAGATTCTGGCCTCGGGCGCAGTCACGGATTTCGTAGGCTATTCGGCGGCAGGTTCCAGCGTTTCGACCCTTGCGGATGAGCGCGACGCCCGAGAGCGCCTGATGGTGATTCTGTCCGACCAGATCGTCAATCGCCTCTATGCGACGCCGGGCCTGACCTCATGAAGTTGAGCCCGCGCGAGGCTGACGGGTATTTTGCCAGACCGGACACGGACAAAACCGGGTTGCTGATCTACGGCGCCGACACCATGCGCGTGGCTTTGAAGCGCCAGCAGGTGTTGACCGCGTTGCTTGGGGCAAATGCCGAAGAAGAGATGCGCCTGACCCGGATGCCCGACAGCGATCTGCGCGGTGACCCGGCGTTATTGCTGGATGCGGTCAAAGCGGTTGGGTTTTTCCCCGGCCCCCGCGCGGTGTTCGTGGAGGAAGCAACCGATACCGCCGCGCCCGCGATCCTTGCTGCGCTTGAGGATTGGACGGCCGGAGATGCTCAGATCATCGTGACGGCGGGCCAGCTGAAAGCCAGCTCGAAAATCCGCAAGGCCTTCGAATCACATCCGGCGGCCTATGCGGTGGGCATATACGACGATCCGCCCTCTCGGGCCGAAGTTGAACGGATCCTGACTCAAGCCGGCTTGCAGAACATCCCGCGCGACGCGATGTCGGCGCTGGGAGAGTTAGCGGTCAGCCTCAGCCCCGGTGATTTCACCCAAACGGTCGAGAAGCTGTCGCTGTATAAACGCGGCGACGATAGCGAACTCAGCCTCGAAGACATCGAAGCCTGCGCGCCCCGCTCGACCGAGGCCGCGCTAGATGATGTATTGAACGTGGTCGCCGAAGGCCGCGCCGGAGAAATAGGCCCGCTGATCCGTCGCCTGCAGGCGCAGGGCACCAACGGGGTGACGCTGTGCATCGGCGCGACCAGGCATTTCCGCACGCTTTACGCCTGTGCCTCCGACCCCGGTGGGGCGGCGCAAGGGATCGGCAAATTGCGCCCGCCCGTCTATGGCAAAAGACGCGACCGTATTTTGCGGCAGGCTCAAGGGTGGGGTGCGCCCAAGCTGCAGACAGCGCTGACAGTGCTGACAGATACCGACCTGTCGCTGCGCTCGGCGGGGCAAACGGCTCCTGCGATGGCCTTGGTCGAACGCGCGATGATCCGGCTGGCGATGCTGGCCCGGTCGCGTTAGCGGTTCAACCAGTCCGCCGCAGCCCGTCCAGCCCAGCGCCCGGTCGCCAGACAGGCGGTGAGAAGATAGCCGCCGGTAGGTGCCTCCCAATCCAACATCTCACCGGCACAGAACACTCCGGGCATCGCGCTCAGCATCAATCCGTCGGTCATGGCAGCGCGTGTGATCCCTCCAGCGGTTGAGATCGCCTCATCCATCGGGCGCAATCCTGCGTGGCGTACCGGTAGGGCCTTGATCAGTGCGGCGACGTCGTCGGGCGCGTTTGGAAGGGGACGGGCGAACTCCATCAGCAACGCAGTTCGCACCGGCCCGAGCTTCAGAGCTTTGCGCAGGTGATTGGACAAGCTCGCCTTGCCGCGCGGTTTTGCCAGTCGTGCCGCCACTTCTGAGACAGGCAGGTCAGGCATCAAATCGATCGACAGGGGCGCACCCTCTCGCACGGGCTTGCAGATAGAGTAGATACCCCCGCCTTCCAAGCCGCGGGCCGATACCACTGCCTCGCCGCGTGTGCGCTGGGTTCCGGCTTGTAGCGCGACACCTTTGATCGGCGCCCCAAAATGCGCGGTCATGTGATCCGACCAGTCGACCAATAACCCAGCATTTGCCGCTGCAAAGGGCGCAAGCTGCACAGCTTTTTCTGCCAGCCATGGCGCCCAGGCTCCATCCGAGCCCAACCGCGCCCAGCTGGCCCCGCCCATGGCAAGCACAGTTGCGTCGGGCTGCAGCCGTTGCGGACCATCCGGGGTATCAAAAGCCAGCGCGTCGCCCTCCCACCCGGTCCACCGCCAGCGGGTTCTGATCTCGACACCGCGATCAGCCAGACGCGCCAGCCATGCACGCAGCAAGGGTGAGGCTTTCATAACGGTTGGAAAAACACGGCCTGTTGAGCCGGTGAAAAGCTCTTGCCCCAAGGCGCGCGCCCAGTTCTGCACGGCCTGCGCATCAAACTCAGCCAGCATCGGGCGCAGCCAGTCTGCGGCTTCTACATACGATTGGATCAGTGCCTCAAGGGGCTCATCCTTGGTCAAGTTCAGACCCGACTTTCCGGCCATCAGGAACTTGCGCGCGACCGAGGGCTTGGCCTCGGCCACAAGAACCGAGTGACCGGCAAGGGCAAGCTGCTCGGCCGCCATCAGCCCGGCCGGTCCTGCCCCGATCACCACTGCCTGCGCCATCCTCGCCCTCTTGCCTTCGCCGCCCGCAGGCGCATCATTCCCAATCATGACGAACAGCGATCCGATCTGCCCGCTTTGCGACCGCCCCATTCCCGATGGCGGCGGCAGCCTGCATCATCTGATCCCAAAACTCAAAGGAGGCAAGGGCGGACCAACCGTTCTGCTGCACCAGATCTGCCACAAAGAGGTCCACGCCACCCTGTCCGAGGCCGAGCTGGCGCGCAGCTTCAACACGGTTGAGGCCCTGCGCGCCCATCCAAGGCTTGAGAAATTCCTGAACTGGGTGCGCAAGCGTCCGCCCGGTTTCCGGTCGAAAGTTCCGGGCAAGCGGCGCGGGCGCTGATCAGATCGCTTTGCGTTTGATTTGAATCGAAATACGCTGCCTCTCTCTGCGGTCGAACGCGGATTTCGATGATCTCACCTCAATTAAAACGCAAAACGCTTTAGCCGGGCAGAACCGGATCGCCAAACGCATCCGAAAGCGCGGCGGGTAGCCCCTCGACTTCGATCCCCTGATAGTCGGGAACAGGCGCGAATTGGGCGTCTTGCACATGCTGGAACTCGAGCGTTGTGTAGGGTCGTTTCCAGAGCCATTCGCGATTCTCAACCGCCCAAAGGTCAGGATCGGGCGGAGCCTCAAGCGTGAAGGCATAAAAATGCAGGTCAAACCCATAGGCCGCTACGTCCTGCATCGACAGAAGCTCCATACCCTGAGCGCGACAAAACGCATCCTCGGCGGAGATATCTCCTGTGCGTAAGGTGATCTGACCCACTCGTGCCCCTGCAAACGGGGCCGCGGGGTCGGCGGCATTTTCCGGGCGGTTGCCTTCAAAATCATGCTGCAAAAGCTCGATCACAAAGCCTTCAGGGTCGCTGAGATGCGCCATATACCCGATATCGAGGAACTGACGCGGTTCGCTGACAGCATAGCCTTTGGCCCGCAGCGCCTCGGCGGCCAGATCGACATCGGGCAGAGTGATCCCGATCTTCCAATAGCGATGCCCCTGATTGTGGGAATACCCCGTACCCCCCGGTAGCAGCAGCAGATCAGCATCTTCGCCGGCGTATCCCACACGCCAGGATTCGCCGATTTCCTGCACCGACATACCCAAAACATCCCGATAGAACCCGGCCAGACGAGCCGGATCAGCAACGCGCAGCCTGACTGCGGACAACCTCAGCGACAAAGCTCTGCAATCCCCGCTGCGATTTCTGGCTTGGCCGCGAGGCTATCGGCAACTAGCTCGCGTGCCGTCGGCATTAGCTCGTCCGGCGAGACGATGCGATCCACCAGACCGAACGCATACGCCTCCTCAGCTGAGATCTTCTGGCCTGACATCAGAATCAGCTTGGTGCGCGCCGGACCAATCAATGAGGCCATGCGCTTGGGGTCGGAGGGTTGCGGCAGAAAGCCCAGCTTCATCACCGGATAGAAGAACTTGGCCGAAGACACCGCGATTCGCAGGTCGCAGGCCAAGGCCATGCCGTTTGCACCTCCCGCCAGCGTCCCGTTCAGTGCCGCAACGGTCAGGCAGGGCAGCGCCGCGATTGCACCCGACAACCGCTCCCAGACGTCCGAGGTCGCAAGCCCCGCGCGGGCTTCCTCCAGATCAGCACCGGCGCTGAAGACGTTGCCAGCGCCGGTCAGGATCAGGGCGCGCGCCTCGGTTGCGGCCTCGGAAATTTCGGCCAACTCGGTCAGCATCGCGCCGGTCAGTGCGTTGGCCTTGCCCGGATTGTTGATCGTGACGGTCCACAATCCGTCTTCCTTAGTCAGTTCAATCACGTCAGGCCGATCCTTTGGCGAATATCGTCTTGGCGCAGGGAAATCTCGGCCCCCAAATATTCGTCGGCGTCCGAAGAACACATCCACAGCAGTGCCTTTGCGGGCCAATCCGCCGGGATGTGAACATCCCAGTCTAGCTGGCTGACAGGGTTGATGCCGCTGGCCTTGATGACACGCTGCATGTCAGTTGCCACTGTGCCCGGTGACAGGCCCATGGCGCGGATGCCATTATGAGCCTCTTCCAGATGCAGGCATTCCGTCAGCATCTTCGCACCGGCTTTCGAGGCGCAATAGTGGCTCCATGCCTCAACCGGGTTCGAGGCAGCGCCTGACGAAACGGTCAGAACCGTCCCTCCACCTGCGGCCCGCATCACCGGCAGAGCGGCCCGCATACCGTAGAAAACACCCTTGAGGTTGATGTCTATGGCCTGGCTCCACGCACTGACATCAGCGTTCGATAGGTGAAAGATCGGCTCGATCACTCCGGCATTGCCGATCAGAACGTCCAAACCGCCGAAACGCGCGACGCAATCGGCCACCGCTTGTTCGACCTGCGCGAAATCGCTGACGTCACAGGCCAGCGCCATCGCATTGTCTCCCAAAGCGGCCGCAAGCGCGTCAATCTGATCATGACTACGGGCCACCAACGCGACATTCGCCCCTGCTGCGGCAAACACGCGCGCGGCCTCGGCACCGATTCCACGGCTGGCCCCTGTTATGAGTACTGTTTTTCCCTGCATTTAACGCTCCTCACGTCTTGGGCTGACCTTTGGCTACAGGCGTAACGCGGAAACGGGGAAAGGGTCCAGCCCTTGCCCCCTTGACGATGCCTGCCACAAGCCCGACCATGCGCGCAAATTGATCAAGAAGGGTTACCTTATGTCTGTTTTCATCCGCCGCAGCTGTGGCGCCGTTCTGGCCTATGCCGTCGCAACTCAAGGTGCATATGCCGACCTGACTGCAAATGACGTCTGGAACGACTGGCAAGAGTATTTCCGGTCCGTAGGTTACACGGTCGAGGGCGAACCCAGCAGCGCTGGCGATGTCATGACCATCAACGACATGACCCTGTCCATGGACTTCCCTGAAGAGGACGGCCAGTTCCAGATGACCATGCCCGAGGTCACGTTGACCGAAAACGGCGATGGCACCGTCAACGTCGGCTTCCCCGGTAGCTTTCCGATGGTCATTTCGGGCGGTGTCGAAGATGAAAAGTTCACAGCAAACCTGACCTACAGCCAGACAGATCTGGAAATGGTTGTGTCAGGTGATCCTTCCGACATGACTTATGACTACACGGCGGCAGCCCTCGGGATTGTGTTGGATTCGATCGAGGGCGGAGACGAGCCAATTCCCGAAGATGCGCTGGAAGGTGGTATCGAATTTACAGGTATGGCTGGCACATCGCGCATGCTGATCGGCGACAATCGCGAGATCACGCAGACGCTCGACGCCGACCAAATGGCCTATAAGTTTAGCTTCAAAGACCCTGAAACCGGGGAATCGGGGTTGATTGACGGGGTACTGAACGGCCTGACATCCAGCGGCGACAGTGTCCTGCCCTCTGGGTTCGATCTGGCTGATCCGCAGGCATTGTATGACGCAGGCTTCGCCTTTTCCGGCATGGTCGCCTATGGCTCGGGCAAGACAGACATCAGCGGCGTCAGCGAAGGTGAGCAATTCACCATGGCAAGCTCGTCCCAAGGTGGCCGACTTGAGGCCAGCGTAGATGGCGAGCGTGTGGCCTATGACCTTGAACAGAATGACGCGAAACTGGCAGTGACGACCGGTGACCTGCCCTTTCCCATCGAGATCGCGATGGCTAAGGCGGGTCTGAACCTGGACATCCCAGTGCAAGAATCGGAGGAAGCCGCGCCCTTCGCCTTCGGCCTGAACCTGACCGATTTCACCATGTCAGATGTCCTCTGGAGCATTTTCGACCCGGCAGGCAACCTGCCGCGCGATCCGGCCACCATTGCGCTGGACACGACCGGCACGGCGAAAGTTCTGTTGAACATCTTCGATCCTGAGCAGGCTGCAGCCCTTGAAGAAGAAGCAGAAGTCCCAGCCGAGCTGCATTCGCTGAAAATCAACGAATTGCTGGTCTCGATGGTTGGCGCGCGCTTGACCGGGGACGGTGATTTTACGTTGGACAACGAGAATCTCGACGAATTCGGCATGCCCATTCCGACTGGCGTTGCGAACCTGAAATTGGTTGGGGCCAACGCACTGATCGACAAACTGATCGGCATGGGCCTGATGTCCGACAACGACGCCTTGGGTGCGCGTATGATGATGGGCATGATGGCTGTTCCGGGTGATGAACCCGACACGCTGAATTCGACAATCGAATTCACTGAAGACGGTCAGATTAAGGCCAATGGTCAGCGCATTAAGTAATGATATTAGAGAGGGCCGCTAGTGATCGGCCCTCCCACACAATACCGTCAGGGTCTTGCGAGAGGCGCGGTGCAAGGCTAGGTCCTTGGCAACACATCCGGAGGCCGCATGACCCGCACACCAGAAGAAATCAGCCAGCAATTGCTTGACGCCGCACGCCTCGCCGGGGCAGAGGCGGCAGATGCCATCGTGATCGACGGATCTTCCGTATCGGTCGAGGTACGTGGCGGCGCGCTGGAACATGCGGAACGCTCAGAAGGCACCGATCTGGGGCTTCGGGTGTTTCTGGGAAAGCAACAGGCCATTGTTTCAAGCTCTGACAGCCGTCCCGAAACGCTGACGGCCATGGCCGAACGGGCCGTCGCCATGGCGCGCGAAGCGCCCGAAGATCCTTTTACCGGTCTGGCGGCCAGCGAGGAATTGACCAACAGCTGGGATCTCGACGCGCTTGAGCTCTTTGATCCCTCCCCCGAACCCTCTGCCGAAGCGCTGATGCAAGATGCGCTGTCGGCTGAGGCCGCAGCTCTGGCTGTTTCCGGCGTATCGCAAGTCTCGGATGCGGCGGCGGGCTATGGCACACATCGGGTGCATCTGGCTGCCACCAACGGCTTCTCGGGCGGGTATGCGCGCAGTAGCCGATCAACATCCTGCGTTGCGATTTCGGGCGAAGGCACCGGAATGGAGCGGGACTATGACGGCGACAGCCGCACCTTCCAAGCCGACCTGCGGGACGCCGAGGAGATCGGACGCAAGGCCGGGGAACGCGCGGTCGAACAGGTTGGCGCGCGCCAGCCCGCAACGGGCAGTTTTCCGGTACTGTTTGACGAGCGGATTTCATCATCGTTGATCGGGCACTTACTCGCCGCCAGCAACGGCGCAGCGATCGCGCGTGGGGCGTCGTGGCTGCAGGATTGTTTGGGCGAACAGGTATTGCCGGAACATCTGTCGCTGGTCGAAGACCCGCACCGCCCACGTATCTCAGGCTCGCGCCCATTTGACGCCGAAGGGCTGGCAACGCGCCGCCGGGCGATTGTCGAGAACGGAGTGCTGACCGGCTGGACGCTGGATCTGGCCAGCGCACGTAAGCTTGGCATGACCTCAACCGGCAATGCAGCGCGCGGTGTCTCTGGGCCGCCCTCGCCCAGCAACTGGAACCTCAGCCTGACCCAAGGCACCCAAAGCCGCGCGGATCTGATGCGCGATATGGGTACCGGGTTGCTGGTCACCTCGATGATCGGATCGACGATCAACCCCAATACGGGGGATTACTCGCGCGGGGCCTCTGGGTTTTGGGTCGAGAATGGTGAAATTACGCATCCAGTCAATGAATGCACCATCGCGGGCAACCTGCGCGACATGCTGAAACGGATCATCCCGGCCAATGACGCGCGCAATTATCTGTCGCGCGTTGTGCCCTCGGTGCTGATCGAAGGGATGACCCTTGCCGGCAACTGACCTGCCACTGCTGATTGACGCCGCACGCAAGGCCGGAGAGATCGCGACCCGTTTCTCAGGGGCGCAGGCGCAGCGTTGGGACAAGCCCGACGGCGCCGGGCCGGTTACCGAGGCCGATCTGGCCGTCAACGAAATGCTGGAACATATGCTGCCCACAGCGCGGCCCGACTATGGCTGGCTCAGCGAAGAGACCGAGGATAGCCCGGACCGCCTGTCGCGGGACCGCGCCTTCATCATCGACCCGATTGACGGTACCCGCAGCTTTGCCGAAGGCTCGCGCACCTGGGCACATTCGCTGGCCGTCACTGAGTACGGAGAAGTCACCGCCGCCGTGATCTACCTGCCCCTGCGCGACCTGTTCTATGCGGCGGCGAAAGGTCAGGGCGCCACCCTGAATGGTGCGCCAATCCGCGCCTCGGAGGCTTCGGCGCTTGGGGCTGCCACAATTCTTGCCGCCAAACCCAACATGAACAGCCAACACTGGCGCGATGGCGAGGTGCCGGAGTTTGACCGTGCCTATCGCCCGTCGCTGGCCTATCGCATGGCCCTGGTCGGTGAGGGGCGTTTTGACGGCATGTTGACCCTACGACCCAGTTGGGAATGGGATATCGCGGCGGGCGACCTGATCATTCGCGAGGCCGGAGGGATCTGTACCGACCGCGCAGGCCAGCCCCTTCGGTTCAACAACGCGCAGCCTCGGCTAAACGGCGTTCTGGCCGCGGCGCAGGACATCCACAACCAGCTTTCGTCCCGGCTTGATCCGAACGGCCCTGGCATCGCCCCATGAGCAAACCGCGATCTCTGAGTCTTGCGGCCTACCGGGTCCTGTCGTGGGGGGGTGCACAGCAAAACATCCGACCAGATCAGCCCCGCCCGGACGGAGAGCTTGTCTGGGTTCACATCGCAACACGCGACCGCTTGCGTGCGATCAGTGACTTTTGCCTCAGACTGCAACAGGCCCGACCCGGCCTGTCGATTCTGCTGAGCACCCCGCCAGAGATCGACCTGAGCCGCTGGACCGGAAGCCCCTTTCCCATGGTCAACCTACCCGCCGAACAAACCGGGGCGGCGCGGGCCTTTCTGGACCATTGGCACCCCGATCTGGGTCTTTGGGTCGGAGGGGGATTGATGCCCAGCATCATTACCCGCGCGGAAGAGCGCAAAATCCCGATGCTTCTGATCGAGGCGCAGTTGGACGTCGTCTTGTCCCGCAATGCGCGGTGGCTGCCGGATATCAGCAGATATACGTTCGATTGCTTCGAGCATATCCTCACCACCACCGACGAAACGGCCCGCCAGATCCGGCGGATGGGGGTTGCTTCCTCCAAAGTGCGCAAGGCGCCCCCACTGCAGTTCAGTCCGAACCCGCACCCCTGGCCCGAGGACGAATTGATCGAGACCAACCACGCCCTCGCCGGACGTCCGGTCTGGCTGGCCGCGCGGGTTCAGGCGAAAGAGTTCATCTCGGTCCTCAGTGCCCATCGGCAAGCGCTGCGCATTCTGCCGCGATTGGCGCTGATCTTGCACGTGGCGGATCGGGCCGAGGCCGCGCCGCTGCAGCGGCGGCTTGAAACCATGGATCTGCGCTGTTCCAGTTGGGATGACGGCGGCCCTATCGAGGACACGACGCAGGTGATTGTCAGCTCTGAGCCCGAAGATCTTGGCCTTTGGCAACGCGTTTCACCGGTGTCCTTCATGGCTAGCTCGCTGGAACGCGGCGCGGGCGGGCAGGACCCGCTGGATGCTGTCGCACTGGGATCGGCGGTTATCTATGGCCCTCATATCGATATCTATCAGTCGGTTTATGCTCGCCTTGCCGAGGCCGGTGCCGCCCATCCGGTCAAAACCGCGACCGAGCTTGGAGATGCGGTCGTCGCCCTTCTGGCCCCGGATCGCGCGGCGGGGATGGCGCTGGCGGGATGGCAGGCGATCACCGAAGGGGCACCTCAGGCCGAGCTGTTAGTCGACATGCTGCAGGACCTTCTGGACCAGCGGAGTAACCACAATGCGCGCCCCTGACTTTTGGAACTCGGACCCCGCGCGCCCGGCGCTGCGTGCCCGACTGCTCAGCCCATTGGGGCGGCTTTATGCGGCGGCCACTGCGCGACGGGTCGGCTCTAATTCTGGACTGCAGCCGGGTGTGCCAGTGATTTGCATCGGCAACCTGAATGCTGGCGGAACCGGCAAGACCCCTACGGTGATCTGGGTGCTGGAACAGCTGCGCAATGCCTGGCACGAGCCGCATGTCGTCACGCGCGGCCATGGCGGGTCGCTGGAAGGCCCTGTTCGGGTTGACCCCACCAAACACAGCGCCGCGCAGGTCGGGGATGAGCCGCTTCTGCTGGCCATGTTCGCCGAGGTTTGGGTCTCCAAGGACCGTGCCGCGGGTGCGCGCGCCGCGGCCGAGGCGGGCGCAAGCGTGATTGTTCTGGATGATGGCTTTCAAAATCCCGCGGTCGCTAAGGATTTCTCGATCATTGTGGTGGATGCCCAGCGTGGATTCGGCAACGGCCTGTGCCTGCCCGCCGGTCCTCTGCGCGAACCCGTAGAGGTCGGCCTGAAACGCGCCGATCTGGTTCTGTCATTGGGCGATACGCAAGCGCAAGAGCACTTCGCGGCACAATGGGGTCACAAGCTAACGGTGCCCCATGCAACGGGCGTTGTCGCGCCGTTGCAAACCGGCATGGACTGGGCTGGATCGCGGGTTCTGGCTTTTGCCGGGATCGGCCACCCTGAGAAATTCTTTCAGACCCTGCGCCAGCAAGGGGCCGAGCTCTTGCGTGCCGAGGCGCTCGACGATCATCAACCACTGACCTCGGCGCTGATGACCCGGCTTGAAAACGAGGCGCGCCTGCTTGGCGCTCAGATGGTTACAACGGAAAAAGACGCAGTGCGCCTGCCGCAAGCTTTCCGCAACAAGGTCGTCACCCTGCCCGTCCGGCTGCAAGTGAACGACCCCGAGCAGGTCAAAGAGATGATCCTGAAAGCGGCCCCATCTCCTAAGTGACGGAAATGGTCGGCCCGAGAACAGGCCGACCAAAGAGCAATTAGCTGCCCAATTCGTCTTCGATCAGCTTCTTGAAATCCTCATAGGACTGGTTCGAAACCTTCTTGCCGTTCACAACAAAGGACGGAGTGCCCGTCACATCATCGCGCTCAGCGTTTTCCTGATACCACGCCACCAGAGTCTGGGCGCGCGTGCCGTCCTGCAGGCAGGCCTCAAGTTGGTCATTGTCGATACCCGCCAGACGGCCGATCTTGCGCAGCTCGTCCACGATCTCGGTTGGACCACCTGCTTGGGTCCATTCGGACTGGCCCTGATAGATCAGATCGGTAATGCCAAAAAACTTCTCAGGCCCTGCGCAGCGCGCAACCATCGACGCCCACAGGCCGTAGCGGTCAAAGTAGACCTCACGATAGATGAACTTGACCTTGCCGGTGTCGATGAAGTCCTTCTTCAGCTGCTTATACGCCCCCTGATGGAAGGTGGCGCAATGCGGACAGGTGTAAGAGGCATATTCGATGATCTCGACCGGCGCATCCTCGGCCCCTTGCACCATCTCGATGATCGTGGAGGTGTCCAGATTGGCCTCTTGCGCGATGGCGCTGCCGACCAGAGGATTGACGGAAGACGTGTTCGAAGCTGTCATCCAATAGCCACCAGCGGCCACTGCGACAGCCGCACAGATTACGGTTGCAATACGGCTCATTCTCAGCCCTTTCTCAGCGTTTCTGCTTGGATAAAACGTTGCGGCCCAAACGTTCAAGGGCCGCACGCAAATCTTCATCATGGACATCCTGCGAGACCCTGCCCGCTTCGGCCATGATTTCAGGTTTGATCTCTGGTTTCGCTTGCTTCGGCTTATGCCCGAAACTGGCCTGCCCCTCGGCAAATCCGGTCGGAGCGGTCTGGGTGATGCGCACTCGGCTGATCGCATTGTAGCCGTAGACGGCGTTCACCTTTCCGCGCAGTTGTTCTTTCTGCATTTCCAGCATGGGGGCCTGCGGCCCTGTTGTCAGCACGGTCAGGGTCGCCCCCATCCCGTTCCTGCCATAGCCCACATTCACGGGTCTTGCGATGGCGGCAGTGTCCTGGCCCACGATCTCGGCCCAGTGGGTCAGAAGGCGCGCAACGGCAAAGCCCCGGCTTTCGCCGGCGCGCCTGATCTGATCGTTCAGCAATGTCGCGGTGCGTTTGAACCCGCGGGTCGAAGAACGTCTGCGCTGCATCTGGTTTCCAACTCCTGCACCGCTATTGTAATAGGCAGGCCAGCAGGCGCCAGCGAAACCCGACAGTGAGACAGATAAAACTTGCGTGACAGCCCCGAATTTAACCTGAGCGCTGAATTGCTCGACTGGTATGACCGCCACGCGCGTGAGATGCCGTGGCGTGTTGGCCCAGCCGACCGCGCCGCAGGCGTGGCGCCGGACCCTTACCGGGTCTGGTTGTCCGAGGTCATGCTGCAACAGACGACCGTCGCTGCCGTGCGGGACTATTTCACCCGCTTTACAACGCGCTGGCCCACAGTGCAGTCGCTGGCCGCAGCCCCTGATGATCAGGTCATGGGGGAATGGGCGGGCCTCGGCTACTATGCCCGCGCCCGCAACCTGCTGAAGTGCGCACGTGTAGTGGCAGAGGAGTACGACGGACAGTTCCCCGACACCTATGACGCGCTGTTGGACCTGCCAGGGATCGGCCCCTACACCGCCGCCGCGATCTCGGCCATTGCGTTTGACCAGCCCGAAACCGTGCTAGATGGCAATGTCGAGAGGGTGATGGCACGGCTCTACGATATTCACGACCCGTTGCCCGGATCAAAACCTGTTCTGAAGGAGAAAGCGGCCGCTCTGACACCCGAGCGGCGCCCCGGGGACTACGCGCAGGCCGTAATGGATCTGGGCGCCACAATCTGCACACCCAAATCCCCGGCCTGTGGAATCTGCCCCGTGCAGACCCCCTGCCTTGCCCGCTCTGCTGGCACGCAGCCGGAACTGCCAAAGAAGACGCCCAAAAAGCCGAAACCCACGCGATTCGGCCATGTCTACATTGCGCAAGACCCAAACGGAGCGTTCCTGCTGGAACGCCGCCCCGACAAGGGTCTTCTGGGTGGTATGTTGGGCTGGCCCGGCTCGGACTGGTCCGAGACCCCGCCCGAGGCCCCACCGTTTTCGGCAGAATGGCGCGCGCTGAACGGCGAAGTGCGCCATACGTTCACGCATTTCCATCTGGTGCTGCGAATCTGGACCGCACCGCTGCCCGAGGGCACCGAACCCGACGGGCTGACCCTATTGCCCAAGCATGACTTCAAGCCAAGCGACTTGCCGACAGTGATGCGCAAAGCCTACGACATGTGGCGGGGTCAATAAGCCCGCTGGGCAAGCCCGGTCCGTCCGGCTAGGGTGCATCTGCCTATTCGGAGCATCATGGATGATCGCGACTCAAACCCTCTCGCGCTGGCAAGCTGCCCTACCCTATTGGGTGTCCTTCTTGCTGATCCCGCTGATCTGGGCCACGGCCTTTGCAGGGGGCTGGTGGGTTTTGCTGATCCCCCTCTCCACATGGTGGGCCTTTGCGGTTCTGGACCGCCTGACCGGCCTCAACCTGCAGAACGCCGACCCTGAAACCCCCGATGACGCGCTGCATTGGTATATCATGCTGACCAAGCTCTGGGCACCTGTCCAATTCCTCACGCTGTTTGGCCTGATCTGGTACGCGACCCATAGCGAACACCTGTCGAGCTGGTCGAAAATCGGGCTGTTCTTCGGTATGGGGGTCATTTCAGGCACGATCGGGATCAACTACAGCCATGAGCTGATGCACCAGAAATCCCGGTCCGAACGATGGCTGGGCGATCTCCTTCTCGCGATGGTCCTCTATTCTCATTTCCGGTCCGAGCATCTGCTGGTCCATCACCGTCATGTCGGCACCCCTAGCGACCCAGTGACGGCGCGCTACAACGAAGGTTTCCACCGCTTCTACCCTCGCGTCCTTTGGGAATGCCTGATCTCGGCCTTCCGGGCCGAGCGGGACAAGCTGACCCGCAAGGATCGTCCGTGGACTGACCGCTCGAACCCGTTCTGGCGCTACTGGGCACTGCAAACCGGCATGCTAACCCTCGCCGCCCTGATCGGAGGTTGGCCCGGCCTCGTCCTGTTCCTGCTGCAAGCGGGCGTCGCGATCTGGCAGTTAGAGCTGGTCAACTACGTGGAACACTACGGGCTGACGCGAAAACACTTGGGTGAGGGCAAATACGAACACGTTCTGCCCAGGCATTCATGGAACGCCTCGCAAAAAGCGTCGAACTGGCTGCTGATCAACCTGCAGCGACACTCGGACCACCACTACAAACCCAACCGTCGCTTCCCGTTGTTGCAAAACCACGCGCAAGAGGACGCACCGCAACTGCCCTACGGCTACCCGGTCATGACCCTCGCCGCGATGTTCCCGCCGCTGTGGCGCCGCGTTATGAACCCGCGCGTCCGCGCCTGGCGGCGGCACTACTACCCCGAGATCACCGACTGGCACCCCTACAACAAAGCACTGAACCCCGGCCCAAGGGCGTGACCGCAGCGCGCACCGCGCGCTGCCCGGCCCAACTGGAGGGTCCGCATCGTTGATGCTGCCCAAACAGGCGGGAGCCGTTCACAACACCCAGATATCCATAGGGGTTTCTACACCGCGAACGGTCTGACCCTGGCGTTGCTGGAACCCATCCATCAACGCTCCACCATTCGGATTCTCGCGCAACGCCTGCTCCCGCAACGCATCACTGACCACGATCCGGGCGTTAAAATCACGGGTCATCGCCTCCAGCTTGGCCGAGACATTCACCGCATCTCCAATCACAGCAAATTCCAACCGGTTGGCCCCGATATCCCCCAGAACGACCGAACCAAAATGCACGCCGATCCCGACGTGGATATCATGCTCTCGCGCATGAAGCCGTTCCTGGTTCCAATCGTCGATGACGCCAACCATCGCGCGCGCGCAGCCCAGCGCATTGCTTGCGTCCAAAGGCGTTGCGACCGGAGTGCCAAACGTCGCCATCAGCCCGTCACCCAGATATTTGTCCAACGTGCCATGGTGGCGGAAAACCTCGGCCTCCATCCGAGCATGAAACCCGCGCAACACCTCAATCACCTCATAGGGGTCCCGTCCGGCCGCAAATTTCGTAAAGCCCACAATGTCGATAAACAGCACCGCGATATCCGCCTTGCGCACCTGCTTTAGCGGCTCGTCATTCTGGCTGAGCTCATCGACGACATTGGGCGAGAAGTAACGCGACAGATTCGCCCGTTCCCGCTCCAGCCCCGCATTGCTCATCAACAAGCGATTTAGCCGTCGCATCGACACGCCAAGCGTCACAGCGACCATGACGAACACGATCACCTGCTGAATGCGCTGCGGGATGTCAAAACTGTTGGGGTCCAACAGCTCTGCGACGTCCGGATAGCCCTGCAGAGCCGCCGCCACCTTTTGGCTGATCCCCGGTATCGGCGTAGCCACCCACCAGGCGATGATCCAACCCGCCGTCCAAATCAGTGCCGTCCAAGAGCCAATCGCGACAACCGTGCGCCACGAATAGGCCAGCGTGCCTGCGGCCAGAATAATGAAGAAATATTGAAAATTGTCGAACCGGTACTGCATGGCCAGCGGCCGCACATCATCGCTGAACGGGTTCGGAACGATCATCCCCAGCGTCATGATCAGCAGATCGACAAAGATCAGCAACAGCTCGGTCCGTGATTGCCCAACCCGCCCTGCGCGCCGGATCAACCAGCCATTCGCGCAGATGAGAAGCAGGATGAAATGATACCACAGAACCTCCCATTGCGGGTTCAGAAAGATCAGTAGAACGCCGGTCAAGGCCATAGCAATCCACCGTGCGCGGACGGCCAGTTCCAGACCCTCTTGCTTGTGCCGTTGCATTGCTGCTTCGGTGTATTTGTTGTCCAGATCCACAGCATCCGGCTGCGTAACGGCGAACCGTTCCAGTCTGGATGGGCTGGCAGTTATCTCGCTCATGACAGGAACCTCTGAGGCAGTGCTGGCGACGCGCCCATGCAATCACCTCTGACTGGAAAACAAAAGACCCCGCCGAGAACGGCGGGGCAAGGCGTAGTGCCTTGTGTCAGGCCACAGGCACCGGCGGTTTTCGTGATTTCAGTTGTGCATCTCGGCCCGGATCTGCTGGCGCAGAACGTCGATCGGCACCGTTTTGCCATCGCGCTTGAAGCACCAATAGGTCCAACCGTTGCAGGAAGGGGCATTCTCAAGATGTGCGCCAACCTGATGGATCGAGCCTTTGACGTTGTCGCCAACCAGCGTGCCATCCGCGCGAACCTTGGCCTTGTGACGCTGGTTCATCGAATACAGCTCTTCGCCTGGGCGCAGCATCCCACGTTCAACCAATTGGCCGAAAGGAACACGCGGCTCGGCGCGTTTGCTGGCACTGACCTCCAGTGCTTCGCGGTCGAACTTGCGCACCTTCGAGATCCGCTTCTCGGCCACCTTACGATAGCTTTCTTCGCGCTCGATGCCGATGAACTCACGGCCCAGCATCTTGGCGACGGCCCCTGTTGTGCCTGTGCCAAAGAACGGATCGAGGATCACATCACCCGGATTGGTCGAGCCAATCAAAACGCGGTGCAGCAGAGACTCGGGCTTCTGTGTCGGATGCGCCTTGTCGCCGTTTTCGTCCTTGAGGCGCTCGTGCCCTGTGCAGATCGGCAGAACCCAGTCACTGCGCATCTGCACCCCTTCGTTCAGCGCTTTCAGAGCTTCATAGTTGAACGTGTATTTCGCGCCTTCGCGCTTCGAGGCCCAGATCATCGTCTCATGCGCGTTGGTGAAACGCTTGCCGCGGAAATTCGGCATCGGGTTCGACTTGCGCCATACGACGTCGTTCAAAATCCAGTATCCCGCGTCCTGCAGGGCTGAGCCTACGCGGAAGATGTTGTGGTACGAGCCGATCACCCAGATCGCGCCGTTCGGCTTGAGCAACCGGTGCGCCGCTTTGAGCCAATCGCGGGTGAATTGGTCATAGGCCCCAAAGCTTGAGAATTGATCCCAGTGATCGTCAACCGCATCCACCTGGCTGTTGTCGGGGCGATGCAACTGGCCTTTCAGCTGCAAATTATAGGGCGGATCCGCAAAGATCAGATCAACCGACGCCTCGGGCAGACTGTTCATCACATCGATGCAGTCGCCAGATAGAATCGTGTTTAAAGGGAGCGCTTTTGCGCCCTTTTTGGTGGTCGTTGTCATATCACTGCCTCAAGTATCCACGGCGCTTTTGCGCTCATTTGGTTGAGACAAGGATGAGTCAAAGACGATTCGCCGTCAATTTCTTTTTTGAATCAGAGACTTACGATTTACTCTTGATACAAGATATTGTGTACCGTCTTGAACGAACGCCTATGATGTGGGGTCACGCCAAGATTTTGCAGCGCCTCGCGGTGCTGTTTTGTCGGATATCCGGCGTTTGCCTCCCAGCCGTAGCCGGGATGCTGTTGCGCTAAATCCACCATCAGCTGATCGCGCCAGTTTTTCGCGATGATCGAAGCCGCCGCAATCGACACGGATTTGCCATCCCCCTTGATCACAGCCTCGGACGGGATCTGCAGCCCGTTTGGAATCATGTTCCCGTCGATTAGAAGGTAATCGGGTGCCGGATCCAGTGCCTGCACCGCGCGCACCATGGCCAGATGCGAAGCGCGCAGGATATTGAGCTCATCAATCTCGGCGACCGAGGCCTCGGCCACGGCGATCTCGGCCCGGTCCCGCAACTCTGCCTCCAACGCTGTGCGTCGCTTGAGCGAGAGCTTCTTGGAATCGTTCAGCCCCTCGGGAATATCGTCTGGATTCAGGATCACGGCGGCGGCAACCACAGGTCCGGCCAACGGGCCGCGCCCGACCTCATCCACGCCTGCAACCCGGACATAGCCCCGCGCGTGCAGCCCCTGTTCAAGTTCAAAAGTCGGTTTTATCATCCCTTCGGAAAACCGCGTTTTCACAGCCGCCGCAACAAAAAAAGAGAGGGCAGCTTGCGCCACCCTCTCTCAGCGCGGTGCTGTTTCGCACCGCTCCTGCTCGACCGTGTTACTTGTAAACGACGCGGTATCCGTGATGACGCAGGCATGCAGGTTCATACGCCCGCTTAACCTTGTTGCCATTCCAGAAACCGACCTTGCACTCTTGCGGCAGGCTTTTGGAATGTTTGTAGTGCTTGTTGAGGCACTTTGTTCCCAGCAGCGGACGCGGCCCGTAATTGTCATGCTGGCGCAGGCAGCGTTGTGGAAGGTCATAGCGTGCCACGTGTCTGGGCAAAGGCTTCACCTTGGGATACTTGACCTGAGGCGCAGTTTGCACATGGTTGTATTGCCGCGCGGCTTTCTCACGATCCTTGCGCTTTTCCTTGTTATAGTAGTGCACACCTGCGCCAATGATCGCGATCGCGGCCAACCCCCCGAGGATATCCCCAGTGTCCGCAGCACGCGCCTTTGAGGCCGACACGCCGGTAATCGCCATAGCCGTCGCGATGATCAGAGCGATGAATTTCTTGTGCATGATGCCTGTCCTTTCCGAGATTTTTGGCGACCCCGTGATGGACCGCGTCTTTGATGCCTCAACACTGGGTCCACCCCCCTCAGACAAGCAATATCGGCCCCGTGTTATTGGATATCAGGCGCCGCAAACCCCTTTGGTCATTGAATATCAGCCCAAGCCATGCGCAGGATGCAGCTTATGAAACAGATCTTCTCTTCTCTGGTCGCAGCTGCGCTGATATCGGTGGCCCCGGTGGCGTTGGCTGCGGAATGTTATGCCGATTACAAGGCCAAACAGGACAACCCGCTGCGCCTGCACTATGGCGTGATGCAGGTTTCGTCCTGCGACAAGGGACAGGCAACGAGTGAAGTCGCCCAGCGCCTCAGCGGTTCAGGGTGGACCCTGCTGAATGTCCAGTCCGTTTTTGGGCCGGAAGGGTTAGATCAAAGGAAGGCCAATGCCGGAAAATTCTATCTCCGTTTCTGAGGCGCGACGCTCGGGCGTGCGCCTTGTCGGTCTGGGCATTGCCGCCATTGTCGTGATCCTAATCACCGCCGCGCTGTTCCTGTTCTGGACACTGCCCGATGCCAATGCCTTCAACGCTCGCGTCGAACGGTTATTTGTTGAGGCGGATCTGACCTCACAAACCGAAATCCGGTTGCTTGAGATTCTGGCCCAATCGGGAACGGCCTTTGCCGATACGCTGTCCAGCTACCGCATGGTGATCTATGTACTGCTGGTCTTTGCCTGCGCGATGATGATCTCAGCCCTTGTGTTTCTGGTGATGCTTGCGCTGCTGAACCGGCGCATGGCACAGATCGAACGCACCGGCATCCAGGTGACATCGCTGCTGATCAGCCGCGAGGAAAACACCGTCTACCTGAACAACATGGACTTCAAATTGACCCCAGCGGCCATGGAGACCCTCTCGGTGCTGGCGGAATCCCGTTTGGATGATGAGGTCCTGTCAGGCGCTCAGATCGAGGCGACGATATCGGGGCGCGATGCAGCCGATTGTGACGAGGCCGCAGGCGCCACCCGCATCAAACGGCTGCGCGACGCCTTGGGCAATCAGATGGTCAGTGAGTTGCTGGTCAAGAATATCGCCAAGAAGGGCTATATGCTTTCGATCGAAAAAGACGTCATCCAGATGGTTTAGAATCCGCGCCCCTCTTGGAATGCTCGACCAAAACGCCCATTCTATAGAGACCCCGGGCAAGGGAGGGATGGCGATGAACGTCCACACCACACCAAAATCCAACGGCTATGATATCTCGGTAGAACATCTGTCCGACAGGGTCGCGATTTTTCGCGATGGCATCCTGTTGGCCGAAAGTCGGAATGCCAAGGTGATGTATGAAACCCGGCTGCCGCCGACGATCTACGTCCCTCGTTCGGATGTTTGCGTCGACCTGAGCGGTGAAACCGGCCTGCAAACCTTTTGCCCCTTCAAAGGAACCGCGACCTATCACGATATCAACCTGCCCGGAGATCGCCTGGCCAATTCGGTATGGGCTTATGACGACGCCCTGCCAGAGAGCGCTGCAATTCGGGGACATATTGGGTTCATGCCCAGTGCCTATACGGATATCGACCTGGGCAAGAACAAATTGCGTGACACCGAAGACACCAATATCAGCGGCCCGCTGATTGACTGGCTGATGCGTGGGGCGTCCCTGTCGGATACACCCGAAGCGTTCACCAAGGCGTTGGCTGAAAAGATGCTGGAACACGGGATAGCGATCCAGCGCCTCAGCATTCTGGCATGGTCCTTGCACCCCTTGATCGCGGGTAAACACTTTATTTGGGAGAAGGGCGAGGATGAGATCCTGACCCGCGCGCCCACCTATGAAATCTACGACCACCCTGCGTTCATCAACAGCCCGTTGCGCCATGTCTCGAACGGGTTGGGCGGCGTGCGCCAAAGGGTGAACGACGAGAACCCGCATAACAGCTTTCCCATCATTGAAGATCTGCGCGCCAAAGGGGCCACAGACTATGTCGCCATGCCGCTACCGTTCTCGGACGGTCGAACAAACGTGCTGACGCTCAGCTGCGATCATCCCGATGGGTTCACGACCGAGAATCTTGGTCTGGTGTTCGAATGCTCGGCCGTGATCGCCCGCTTTTACGAGGTGTTCATGCAGCGCGAAAACGCACAGGTTCTGCTGGAAACCTATGTTGGCAAACGCTCAGGCGCGCGCGTGCTGGGCGGAGAGATCCGACGCGGAGACGGGGATGAGATTGATGCGGCCATCATGTTCTGCGATCTGCGAAACTCGACCAGCCTGGAGGAGAGCCTTGACCGGGATGCCTATATCAATCTGCTTAACGAGTTCTTTGAGACGGTCTCGGGTATCGTGGATGAAAACGGGGGTGAGGTTCTGAAATTCATTGGCGACGCCGTTCTGGCCGTTTTCCCAGCAGGTGAGGAATCTGCGCAGGCCCGCGCGAATGCCCAACAGGCGGCTACAGAAATTGTTGAAAAACTCGCCGAACTGCGTTCAGCGGATCCTGATATCCACTGCGACTGCTCGATCGGCGTGTCCTTTGGCCGGGTGACCTATGGCAATGTCGGCTCGCGCGAACGGCTGGATTTCACCGTTATCGGGCAAGCCGCCAACGTCGCTGCGCGTCTGGGTGAGCATAGCAAATCAACCGGTTACCGTATTGTTGTCTCGCAAGACATTGAGCCCGCATGCTGCAATGCAATCCCACTTGGTGATATCAAACTGCGCAACGTGTCCCAGCCGGTCACTTGTTTTGCCCTGCGAACGGCGGCTGATGTTGAGGTCGGTGGTCCAGCTTAACCTCGGCGACTTATCAAGCTCGCTGCGTTTGATTTGGTTCGACCATATGATGCGTAGGCTAGATTGGGTCCCATTCCACCACCCTGACGATTGGTGCATAAAGCACCAACTCTAGCCCGCACCCAACAAAATCAAAGCGGTCTGCGCCGGTGATATTGTGCTTTGCAACTGCGCGATCTGACTGCGAGCCAGATACGTATCCGTCAGTTTCTGAATAGCTTCAGGCTCTGTGAATTGGGCCAGATCATCCGATCCGGTTAAGCCCGACAAACGGTCCTTGAACACCTCAAGCTGCCTGTCCAGATCGAGCTGCGAAAACGAGGATGGCAGGCCAAGCGCAGTCTCCATTATGCTACGCAAGGGTGGCAAGCCCATCAAGTCGAACCATTTTGTGTCCGCGCTGCTGTCACCGGCAGCCAGTTCACCAAGCGCATGTTGCGCGTAGAGGGAAATCCGCATTGCCTCATTCGTCTCACCCACGGAAACTTCGAAACGGGACACCAGATTGTCTTTGGCGATCTGCTCCATATTCGTGATAAGGCCGGTCTTGTGCACCTCTCCGGGGCCAAAACCGAAGGCTTGAGAAAACTCGCGATACCGCTTGTCGGACAATCGGTTGGACAGGGCATCATCGGTTTTGGTTCCATCCTCCAATATCTTTTGGATGAAGAACCGATTGTTGATGTCCTCTTCCAACCCGAAAGCGCCCAAAGCAACCTGTAGCAACCGACGATCCGACACAAGGTCTTCGGCGGATTGAACCTTGCTTATGTTTTCCAGAAAATACAGCCTGTCCCTCTGGTTGACGCTGGAGTTCGTAAAGCTCTCCAGCTGTGCGTCATAGGTCCGCTGCAAAAAACGCCAGCCGACAATGCCTCCAGAGGGTATGACAGGCTGGAACGTCATTGTTGGTACGCCATCAGCCGCTCTTCCCGTGGCAGCAAAGAGCGGAGAGATTTGAGACATTTATAGTATTGCTCGGCCACCAGCGCTTCAGTCGCTTCGCTCAGGACACGGCGACTGTCTGAATCCGTGAACACCTGGCTCAGTTCCTCGACCCTTCGCAGCAATTGCTGGCGCGCCTGATCAGGCTCCATATCTCCAGACAATACCAATTGAGCAGCATAGCAAACGCGGCGCACAGGTGTTGTGACTTCGTCCGGGTGGATCGCATCGCGCAGACGCAAAACGTTGGCTTGCGGTGTCATGATCGAAAACCGGCTGCGGCGGTCTCCATTTTCGATCACTACACCATTGATCAACACCCTCTCTTTCGGGGCAAGTTTCAGGACCAGGCCACTCATCCGGCGGCCCTCATGTGTCGCAGACCGCGCAAAACCGCCATGTTGATCTCCAGCAAAGGTTCTACCGTCGCAGTGTTCCCCAAAACCTGTGCGCTGTGCTGCTCCGTAAACTCGGCCAGGTAGAAAATCCGCGCGCGCAGGTCTTTCGGAAGCGAGTTGTCTGAGTCCGCCACGCCGGTCGCCAGCACGGTCCACAACCGCCGATTTTCATGCAATGCCTGAACAAATCCAGAAAAATCGGTTGCCTTCCGGGCCGCTGCTGCCTTGAGCCGATGCGTGATCTTCGAGATCGCCTCATACTCCGTGTCCCGCGGCGTGCGGGTCGGAGCGGCAGATTGCGCATAGGCGCGTTGAGCGTAACTTTGCGGTGTCACTTGAAATCCTTCCAATAGGCCGTCTTGAGGCAGTCAGCGCCGGGGCGCGGTGTTCACTCCCCGGCCAGGTTCCGAATTTAACGGAACAAAGACAGGATCGACTGCGGTGCCTGGTTGGCAATCGACAGCGACTGGGTGGCTAGCTGCTGCTGCACCTGTAGCGCCTGCAACCGGGCCGAGGTTTCTTCCATATTGGCGTCTACCAACGAGCCGATGCCCGATTTAAACGAGTCTGTCAGGTTCGAAATAAACTCTTTCTGGGTCTCGATCCGACCCTGGGCCGAACCGAAAGCGGCCGAAGCGTCGATCGAGGTGTCGATCAGCGATTCAACGGCTGCCAGCGCGGCGGTTGCTCCCGGACCGGTCGACACGTCAATGCCAGTCAGCGCTCCCAGACCACCCGAGCCTGCGTTCACGTACTGAGCAGAGAACGAAACGTCTGAACCCGTGCCATTCGTAACAGACAGAGTGCCCGCCGTGCCCGAGTCGTAGTCAACGGTCAGACCGGTTATGCCTAATTCTTCGATCTTGGCTTTCAAACCAACGGCAACAAGGTCACCGGTTGTGGTGGCTGCCGCATCTGCCGCAGACACGGTGTAGGACACAACCTGATCATCAATAGCGACAACCACTTTATCGCCCGCCGCGAAAGCACCACTGGACTCATCGGTCACCAATGCGGTTGCCGATGTAGCACCAGCGGCAATGGTGGCACCGACGCGGTCATTGGCTGTCGACGAGCCGGTCGAGCCGTCGAATACCGCCGCTGAGGTATAGCCACCAGTCGACAGGTTCTGACCCGCCACCGTGATGGAAGAAGCCGTCACAGCACCGGTGTTGTCCCGATCCAAAGAGGCTAGGATGGATGCTGAACCAGCCGAACCATCAACAAGGTTCAACCCATTGAATTGGGCAGCACCCACAACCGAAGTGATCTGGTTCTTCAGCGCAGTCACATCATCGTTGATCTTGCCACGATCCACGTTGTCTTCCTGCGCGGCGACGATCTTTTCCTTCATCTGGGTCAGAAGGTCGGTGACAGTTTCAGACGCGTTTCGCGCAACAGCGACCGTCGATTCACCCAGCGAAAGGCTGTCTTTGATCGCGTTGAAACCTTTGACGTCCGATTCCATCACTTTGGAAATCGCCCAGACGGCCGAGTTGTCTTTTGCTGTAGCGACATCCTTGCCGGTCGAGATTGCGTTCTGAGTCATCTCGAGGTTTTTGTTGACCGATTTCAGGGTCTGCAGCGCAACCATCGCGCCGTTGTTTGTCAGAATACTGGACATAATTCCATCCTTTTGCGTTAGGGCTTCAGCGCCCAAGATCACCCCGCTAGACAAGCGGGCTTTGGTGTCTTTCTGACCTGTGCGATGCGCCGTCCGACCCATCGCGCCACCCGCTGTTTCAGGTGCAGCACCACCTTTGACCTCGATCCCCTAACGGAGTGCTAAAGCGGCCCAACTCGAAATTTCAGATTTGAATCAACTCTGCCCCTATGCGCGTTTTTCCAGCTTTGCCTGAGCCCTTACGGTAAAACCATTGCGTTGCCCGTCGGCCCCATAGGTGCTGAATTCCTGCCGGACGCTGCGCAGCTCTGCCATCCGGCTGGCCACCGCGCGAATTCCCTCGGCCGCGCTATTAAGCAACGTCTGATTGCGCTCCACCTTTTGATGGACGCGAATCAGATCATCGCTGCTCAGCACCTGAAGATCGTTGATCGCGCCGATCAGTTTCTCTTTTTCAGGGACCATATGATTGAGACGCTCAAGATCACCGTCCACAAGCGCGGCGCGCTCAAGATCGAGGACCTCCTCCAGTGATTTGACCAGAAGGTTGGGCTCATGTGTCATCGGAATTCTCCATCAAGGATTGGAACAGAAGTTCAGACAGGCCAACTCCGCCGGATTGCGCCATTTGCCGGGCCTGATGCTGCAAAAGAAAGGACGAGAACTGGTCCTCACCTGCACCGCCACCGAACGAATCGCGTGCTTTTCCCAAGCCTGCGGATTTCAGCATTTCGGCCAGAAACGCCGCCTCGAGCTCGACTGCAGCGGCTTGCAGGCGGTCTTGGGTTGAGGGCGGCGGCATCGACTGGAGGGGAGGGATATTCATCGGCTTCTCCGAAAATTGCATCGAACTTTCTTGATCAAAGACGAAAGCGGTTAAAATAAACGTAACCTCCTTTGGGCAGTTTGACGGTCAACCACTACGGAGCCGGAGCAAAATGCCCAACCCTCTTACGCTGATGACACCAACGCAAACTGCGGCCACGAAACCGGGGACACGCGAAACCACATCGGAGACGTCTACGCGCTTTCAGGATGTTCTGAAGGAAGAGACGCCGAAGCCTGAATCTGAGGTTGTAGCCGAGGATGAAACCGCCGTTGAGCAGGACGTCGTGCCGGAGGATCCTGCCCTAGAAAAGGTTCTTGCTGACCCTCTGTCAACCCAGCCTGACGCTCCTGAGGAACACGTGTTTGGGGACTTGGTCGTACTGCCCGTGCAGAGCGCGACGCAGGTAACGCAAGGGTCTGAAACTGCGCCTATTCCATCGAATCTCGAGCGTACAGAGGCGCCGAAAACCGACCCGTGCGCAATGCAACAGGTTTCGAATGCCGCACCGCAAAGGCCCGAAGTCGAAAACACGCGCAGTTCACCTGTTCAGCCACAACCCAACACGGTCCAACAGGATTCGGCCAAGGCCTCGGACGGTCAGGTCTTGCCTGCAAAGCCGATTGCTGGGCAGCCTGTTATAGCTGAGCGTGCGCAACCTTCCGCTTCGGCGCTACCCGCTGAAACAACGGTTGCGCCCCAGATAAATGCGGCTCCAACTGCGCCTCAATCTCCCAGACCCACACCGACTCTCGCGCAGATGCAGGTGATGGCGTCAGTTCGGAACGCAGATGCCGAAACCGCCGCAGTGATTCCTGAAACGGATGGTGTGATTGCCACGCGCGAAGAACCGCTGTTTCAAAACGTCCGCGACACGGCTTCGGTTGCGCAGCCAGCCTCACAGGCTGCCAAGGCTGAGATCACCCGAGCCATCGCCGGGCAGATGGCGGCGGCGATTCAGGTTCGGGCGGGTTCCGGTACGATCGAGATCGCGCTCAGCCCCGAGGAACTGGGGCGGGTCTCCATCACGCTCAACGGTCGCGAGGATGGGATGGTTCTGACCATAGCCGCCGAGCGCCCCGAAACACTGGACCTGATACGCCGACATCTCGCCGTCTTGGAGGCTGAATTCCAAAACCTTGGATATGGCGACATCTCGTTTGACCTAAGCACATCAGACGATGCGCAGGATGATACTGCAAACCCGAAGGCAAGCGACTATGGACCTTCCTATTCGAATGAACCGGACGCGCCAAACACTCCGATCATTCCCCGAAATCTCTCGGGTCGTGGCATTGATATGAGGCTTTGACAGATGATCACTCCTACAAGTTCCGCTCAGACCCCGATACTGACCCCGACCTCGGCTGCCTCGCAGGCATCCAAGCTGACCTCGGATTTTGAGACCTTTCTGCTGATGCTCACCGCACAAGCGCGAAACCAGGACCCGTTGGAGCCTATGGATTCCTCGGAATACGCATCTCAGCTGGCCCAGTTCTCGATGGTCGAACAGCAGGTTCAGACCAATGACCTGTTGTCTTCCCTGAGCACGGCCTTGGGTGGGCAAAAGCTGAGTGAGCTTTCCAATTGGGTGGGCGTTGATGTTCGATCCGCTTCAGCCTTTCGATTCGAAGGCCAGCCGGTCACTCTGTTTGCTCAGGCCGATGCAACAAGTGATGAAGCCATCATGGTGATCCGCAATTCAACCGGCACCGTAATCGACCGCATTCCAGTCAATCACACAGTCACCGAACTCCTCTGGGCCGGCACCGATGCTTCTGGCGATCCGCTGGGACAGGGCACGTATTCCGCCACGTTGGAGAGTTACAAGAATGACGAACTGTTATCGGAGCGATTGGCCGCTAGCTACAACCGCGTGGTTGAGGCGCAAATCGCGGATGGCACGGTGCATCTGTCCCTGCAAAGTGGGGCCACTGTCCGCTCGGACGAGGTGACGGCGATCCGAACAGGCGCTTGATCTGATCGGGCTGGCAGTCCAAACCTTGGCAAATCACGATTCCCTTGCTGAGCGGTACATCCCCTGCCCCATGTCAACGCGCCTCTACCAGACCTGATTGACCAGCTGCGCACGCGCGGGCTGATCACGGGATCCGTGCGGTTCGAACCTTTGTTTGGGGGTCGGACCAATATGGTGTGGAAAGTTCTGGGCGAGAGTGGCGACACGGTATTGAAGCTTTACAGAACCAAACTGCGCAACCCCATGTTCAGCAATGACGCCCAACTCGAAGCGCTGTGTCTGCGCGCGTTTGAGCAGGACGGGTTCGTACCCCGGTTGCGGGCAACTGGGCAACATCAGGGCGACGCCTGGGTTCTGTACGATCACGCACCGGGTCGCCCGTGGGAAAGTGGAACGGCTCAGGTCGCCTCTTTGCTGCGCAGATTGCATGGTGCGACGGTCGATTTGCCGCTGCCTACAGGACGGAACGGCAGCGCTGATCTGGCTCGCCACGGGGCTGAGCTCTTGGCGTTGTGTTCCTCTGGCTTTAAAGATCGCGTCACCGCGATGCGGCCCGAGGAACCTGTGCCTCCAACAAAAAGAACGTGTATGATCCACGGCGACCCTGTGGCCGGGAACATTCTGGTGGACGGCTCCAACCTGACCCTGATCGACTGGCAATGCCCGGCAATTGGCGATCCCTGCGAGGATCTGGCCCTGTTCCTATCGTCTGCCATGCAGCATCTGTATCGCGGCGCTCCGCTTAACCCAGATGAACACGCGCAGTTCCTGGCCAAGTATAACTGCCCCAAAACAGTTGCCCGCTACGAAGCACTACGTCCGTGGTATGCGTGGCGAATGGCAGCCTATTGCCTGTGGCGATTTGAGAACGGATCAACAGACTATGAAAAAGGCCTGCAGCTTGAGCTAAAGGCCCTTGAGGATCGCGCTATTTCTGAATGACGGCGTCTTCCCAGGCCGTCAGGAATTTCCTGCGTTTGAGCGTGTCGAGATAGGTCAACAAAGCGGGCTCCAGCGTGATAACTGCGGCCTCCTGTGCCTGCTGTGAGGTGAGCAAGGGCAAAGGTGCCAGCTCAGGCACTGCAACGATCAGGTTGCGGACAAACGCCTTGGCGACAGCAGGATATCGCGTGTTTTTAACCACCATTGCCGTTCGCATCATGGTTGTCTGAAAATCGCTGGGCAGAATGACTTCGAGCGCCTCTTTGCCTTCAACCCGTGCCGTTGCGTAGCTACCAAGCACGTTGTAGGCCACCGCGATCGAGCCACTTGTCAGATCGTCAATCATGTCGCCCGAGCAGCAATACAGACGCAGGTCCAGCCCGCCCATGACTTCCATCAGACGCCAAAAGGTCTCGGAGGCGCGAGCATCTTGCGTGGCGAACAAATAGCCCAAGCCAGATTGGCGGACATCATAGGTACCGACTTTCCCACGGAAGGCTTCGGGGCGCGCGCGCAGGGCCTCGATCAGTTCCTGCCGGGTTTGCGGAACGGGATACCCTGCGAAGGCCGCACGGTTGATAACGATGGCCGCCGGCTCCTGGGTAAAGGCAAACAGGCTGTCATGCCACTGGGCCCATTCCGCGCCCGGCATATCCTTCAAAGGCATTGCAAACCCATCATTCGCAAGCTTCAGCTGCAGATCCATCGCGCTGGAAATGACAACATCAAACGCCTCAGGCGCAGCCCGCACACGCGCATTCAGATCGGCGGTTCCCGTCACCAGATACTCGACGGAGACATCTGGATTTTGCGTCAGGAACCCCTCGATCAACGGCGCGAAAAGCGCGGTGTCGGTGCTGGAGATGATACGCAAACGCGGGCCTTCAGCGGCGGCGTTGAACACCCGCTGGTCCTCCCACTCCTCGGCCACGCAGGCTGAGGCCAAAAGTGTGACGATCAAAGCAATAAGGTAACGCATGCGCCTGTACCTTTCCGGTTGGTCAGGATCAGATCGCCGCCATGGGCCTTTGCGACATCCTGAACGATGGTCAGGCCAAGCCCCGAGCCAATGGTCCCGGCCGCATTCTTCCCACGCTCGAACCGCCGGGTGAGTGTGTCGATTTCACTTGGCGGAAAGCCCGGCCCCTGATCGCTCACGCTGATCTGCGCTTGCGCCCCTTGCGAGACCTCGATCTCGACCACGCTTTCGGCGGGGGCATATTTCAGCGCGTTGTCGACCATGTTGCGCACGGCATTCTGGATCAGGATCGGATCGCCGGAATAGGTCACAACGGGGTCTCCGACCAAGGTCAGGGAAAGGTCCTTCATCTCGGCAATGGGCGTGAGGCGTTGAACCAGATCGCGGACGAGAGCGACTAGATCAATCTCTTCCCGCTCCAGATGATCGGCGCGAAAGGTGATCATCGCATGATCCAGCAATTGCCCCGCCGCCCGAGAGCTTTCGTCAATTGCTCGCACCATCGAGCGCAAAGCCTCTCGATTCTCTTCCTTTTCAACGCGTTGCAACGTCGCGTCCGCATAAGACCGAACCGTTGCCAATGGCGTCCGAACCCGGTGTGCCGCCTCGGCTATGAAATCCTCGGACTGGCTGAGCGACTGATCCAAACGCCCCATCAAAGAGTTCAGCGACGACACAAGCGGGGCCATTTCCCGCGGCACCGGTTTTCTGAATGGGCTGAGATCTTGTGGGCCCCGACGTGTCACCGACGTCGTCAGCTTGTTCAACTGCCCGATGGTGGCAGACGTTGCCCAGAACGATAACCCGGCGACCAGCGTGAAGAAACCTATCCCCAAATACGCCGCGTTTCGTGAAATCTGCCTGAGGGTTTCGGCTAATGCGTCTTGCGTTTGACCAAGGGCCACTTCGACTTCGGTCCGGGTTCCCAAACCCACGAGAGTGCGGCTGGCGCTGACCTGGCGAATGCTCTCTCCGCGCACCTCGCCCGATTGAAAAACCCATTCGCCATTGGGCGTTCCATTCGTGGCTGAAAGATCGTCGTAGCCGGACAACAGTTCTCCGTCCTGAAAGATGGCGTAAAACACCCGATCATCCGACGGCGTACTTAGCATCGAGAAGGCGGCGTAGGGGATGTCGACCTCAAGCTCTCCGTCCCGCAGAGCGACGGCATCGAGGATCGAGGTGACGGAGGCACCAAGAATATTGTCCTGCCCTTGCTGCGCGACGCGAGCGGCATAACTGCGCACTGTAAAGAACAAAAGCAACGCCAGAATGGCCGCGCCGCCAATCAGGGTCAGCACCAGACGATTACGAAGAGATCCTGAAACCGCGGGGCTAGCTGACATGATCCAGCCTGTAGCCCAGGCCACGCAACGTGGTAATTTTCAACTCCGAACGCTCGAGATGTTTGCGCAGGCGGGCGACATACACCTCGATAGCATTGTCCGAGACATCGTCATCGTAGGAAAACAGCCTGTCCGCCAGTTTTTGTTTCGAGAACACCTGACCGGGCGCATTGATGAAGAACTCCAACAGGCGCAGTTCCCGATTGCGCAGCGACAGAGTCTCGCCGCCGACAATCAGGTGACCGGCAACCGGGTCGAAGACGATACCGCCGATCTCGATGGTTGATTTAGCGATCCCAGATTTGCGGCGCAAAACGGCGCGGCAGCGGGCCTCAAGCTCTGCGTGATCAAAGGGCTTGGTGACATAGTCGTCGGCCCCCAGATCCAGCGACCCGATTCGATCCGAGACCTGGCTGCGCGCGGTCAAAACGATGACAGGTGTGTCCAGATGACTTGCACGGTGGCGTTTGAGGAAATCGCGCCCATCCCCATCGGGCAGCATGATGTCCAACAGGATCAGGTCATATTCCTCGGCCTCGACGAACGCGGTCGCATCGTCCAAAGTTGCTGCATGATCAACGACATGGCCGTCCAGTCGCATCCGCGAACCGATTGCGTTCGCAAGGTCCATATTGTCTTCGATCAGTAGAAATTTCATGAGGCGTTCGCAGTATTTTCGCGCATGACAGGTTGATGTCAGGTTGATGTGTTTTCTTGATCTCAATCTGTGCCGCCAAGCGGCCAGTTGTCAAATGGGAGGACATCATGACAACTTTCAAACTGGGCCGTCGCGCCCTGATCGCGGCTGTGGCCGCTGTTGGTCTTGCAGGACCTGTTTTGGCTGACGGCCACGAGGTCGTGGACAGCATCCACTTCCTGATCCCCGGCGGCGCAGGCGGCGGCTGGGATGGCACTGCACGCGGCACCGGAGAGGCGCTAACCAAAGCGGGGCTTGTGGGTACCGCGTCTTACGAGAACATGTCAGGCGGTGGCGGCGGTAAGGCCATCGGCTACCTGATCGAGAATGCCGACAGCAACCATGGCACGCTGATGGTGAACTCGACCCCCATCGTAATCCGCTCACTGACGGGTGTGTTCCCGCATAACTTCCGCGATCTGACGCTGGTGTCGGGCACCATCGGCGACTACGCGGCCATTGTTGTCGGCAAAGACAGCCCGATCAATTCGATGGCGGACCTGCTGGCCGCCTATGACGCGGACCCGGGTGCAACAGCCATCGGCGGCGGCTCGGTTCCGGGCGGCATGGACCATCTGGTTGCGGCCATGGTGATGGAAGCAGCGGGCAAAGACGCTCTTGGCGTCAAGTACATTCCTTATGACGCAGGCGGCAAAGCCATGGCAGCCTTGCTGTCGGGTGAGATCGCAGCGCTGTCCACCGGTTTCTCGGAAGCCGTCGATCTGGCTAATGCAGGCGAGGTGAAAATCATCGGTGTGACTGCGGATGAGCGTGTGGACGCAGCGCCCGACGCACAGACCATGAAGGAACAGGGCATCGACACCACCTTCGTCAACTGGCGCGGTTTCTTTGCAGCGCCCGGCTTGCCCGAAGACAAGCTGGCCGCCTACCAAGACGCCATCGCCAAGATGTATGACACCCCCGAGTGGGAAGAAGTACGTGCGCGCAATGGTTGGGTGAACATCCACAACTCGGGCGACGATTTCTCGACCTTCCTCGAGCAGCAAGAGCAGCAGATCAGCGATCTGATGAAAAAACTGGGCTTCCTCTAAGCACCACTCACGGCAGAGCGGCCCGCCCGCTCTGCCACAATCAACAAAAAACACGAGGGAGGGGATGTCATGGCGCTGGATCGCTGGATCGCGCTTGTTTTGCTTGGGGTCTGTCTGGCCTATGGCTACGCCGCCTGGTTTACGATGGATGGCAGCCTGCCCCCCTTCATGCAGCGCAACCCCATTTGGCCAAGCACCTTCCCAAAAGTGCTGTCTGTTCTGGGCATAATCGCCTGCACAATCATCCTGCTGGGCTTCGAAAAATCCGAGCCGAAAGCGGCGGATATCGACTACCGCCGACTGGGTGACTACCACCTTGATCAAGCTTTGATGCTGTTGGCCCTTATGGTGATCTATGCCCTGTGCCTGCGGCCCGTCGGCTTTCTGATCTCAACTTCTGCTTTCCTGGTCCTCGGCTCGTTCATACTGGGCGAGCGCAAGTGGCACCTCATGCTGCCGGTCGCCTTCATCGCCACAGGCGCGGTCTGGTATCTCGTTCAGGAAGTCCTGGGCATCTACATGCGCCCCCTGCCGGGCATTTTCGGAGGCTGACATGCTCGAAGGACTTCTGATCGGCCTGCAAACGGCATTCTCAATCCAAAACCTGCTGATGGTCATCGCCGGCTGTCTGATCGGCACCTTCATCGGCATGCTTCCGGGCCTCGGCCCGATGTCGATCATCGCCATCATGATCCCGGTCGCAATTTCGATGGGCGATCCCTCGGCAGCCCTGATCCTGTTGGCAGGCGTCTACTATGGCGCGATTTTCGGCGGCTCAACCTCGTCCATTCTGCTGAACGCGCCGGGAGTCGCGGGCACCGTGGCCTCAAGTTTCGATGGCTACCCGATGGCGCGGCAAGGCAAGGCAGGTAAGGCGCTGACCATCGCGGCCATCGCCAGTTTCGCGGGTGGCACATTGGGCGCCATTCTGTTGATGGTGTTCGCGCCCGCGCTTTCTTCGGTCGCGCTGCTGTTCCACTCGGCCGAGTACTTCGCCCTTATGGTCGTGGGCCTGTCCGCTATCGCGGCCTTTGCGGGGTCGGGTCAGGTCGCCAAAGCCATGATCATGACAATCCTCGGCCTGATCATGGCAACCGTCGGCGAAGGCGCTTTGTTCAACCTGCCGCGCTTCACCATGGGGATCATGGACCTTCAGTCCGGCTTTGGCTTCATTACGCTGGCTATGGCGATGTTCGCCCTGCCCGAGGCGCTGTTTCTCGTCTTGAAACCCAAAGACCTGAAAGGCGACGACGGAGAAATCAAGGACCTCCGCATCACCAAGGACGAAGCGAAAGCAATTGCACCCGTCATTGGCCGTCAGTCAGTTCAGGGCTTTTTCATCGGCGTCTTGCCTGGGGCTGGGGCGACAATTGCCAGCTTCCTTGGCTACGCGGTCGAACGCAATATTGCACCGAAGCAGGAACAGGAAGAGTTTGGCAAAGGCTCGATCAAAGGTCTGGCCGCACCGGAATCTGCCAACAACGCGGCCTGTACCGGGTCATTCGTACCACTGCTAACGCTGGGCATCCCGGGGTCGGGCACGACGGCCATCCTGCTGGGCGCTCTGATCGCGCTGAACGTGACACCCGGCCCGCGCCTGATGGTGGATGAGCCTCAGATCTTCTGGGCCGTCATCATGTCGATGTTCATCGGCAACCTGGTGCTGCTGATCCTGAACCTGCCGCTGATCCCCTACATCGCCAAAGTGCTGGCCGTACCGCGCAATTTCCTGATCCCGTTCATCCTGTTCTTCACCCTGATGGGTGCCTATATCGGCCAGAACAACGCGACCGAGCTACTGCTCCTCGTCGGCTTCGGCATCTGCGCCACCGCGTTGAAATTCGCGGACTACCCCCTCGCCCCACTTCTGATCGGGTTCATACTTGGTGGGATGATGGAGGACAACTTTGCCCGCTCGATGCAGCTCTATGACGGTATCGCCTTCATATGGGAGCGCCCGATGACCCTAGGCCTGCTGGTGATCGCCGTCCTTCTGGTGCTGCTGCCAAGCTACCGCGCGCGCCGTGCGCGGGCACGGGCTGCGGGGATTGCGGATGGGGACTGACCCTCTGGCCGGCATCCGCGTTCTGGATCTGACGAACGTGCTTGCTGGCCCCTATTGCTGCTATCAGCTGGCGCTGATGGGCGCCGAGGTGATCAAGGTCGAACGCCCCGGCTCGGGCGATCTTGCCCGGGTGTTGGGCGCTGATCCTGATCGCAACAAAGCTGGCATGGGGATCAGCTTTCTTGCGCAAAATGCCGCGAAGAAATCCGTGACGCTGGATATGAAACATGAGCACGGAAAAGCGCTGCTGAAAAAGCTTGTTCGCAACGCCGATGTTCTGGTCGAGAATTTCAGGCCCGGCGTTATGGATCGACTAGGTCTGGGCTATGAAATCCTGAAAGCTGAAAACCCGCGACTGATCTACTGCGCAATCAGTGGCTTTGGGCAGGACGGGCCACGCCGGAATGATCCCGCCTATGACCAGATCGTACAAGGCATCAGCGGTGTCATGTCCATCACCGGCGCGCCCGAAACCGCCCCCTATCGCGTCGGGTTTCCGTTAGCGGATACGGTCGGCGGGCTGACCGCAGCATTCGCCATCTCATCCGCCCTGAACGCGACCCCGCGTGGCGCGTTTCTCGATGTTGCGATGACCGAGGCGGTGATTTCCACAATGGGTTGGGTGGTGTCAAACCACCTGATCGGGGGCGTCACGCCTGCCGCGCATGGGAACGAAAACACAACCTCGGCCCCCTCGGGCACCTTTGCCACTGCAGACAGTCCGATCAACATCGCTGCAAATCGGGATGAACAATGGCAAGCACTGGCTCGGCAACTGGGTCGGAACGACCTGCTGGACGATCCAGCCTACACAACACGAGAGGATCGCAAGGCCAATCGTCACGCCTTGCGCGCGGAATTGGAGCTCACGCTGACCACGCGACCGGCAAAGGAATGGGTGCGAGAGTTGAATGATATTGGAGTGCCCACCGGGCAGGTACTGACCGTCGCCGATGCACTCGACGACCCGCAACTATCTGGGCGGGGTTTGATCGGTACGCTGGACATTCACGGTGAAGACCTACAGCTCGCTGGCAGCCCTATTGTCATGGACGGGTCGCGCAAACATCCTGGGACTGCACCGCCGGAATTGGGCGCAGACAATTCCGCAATCTGGTCTGAACTCGGGCTGTCGCAGGATGAGATCGACGCCTTGAAAAAGGAGGGCATCATATGAGCGATGTATCCGATTGGTGGCAAACCTCGATCATCGACATGGAGCCTGGCCGGATACACCTGCGCGGAGAGCCAATCCAGGATTTGATCGGCAATCTGGGTTTCGCCGAAATGATCTGGTTCATGCTGCGCGGCGAGAAACCGACCGACGCCCAAGCCCGTTTGTTCGAAGCAGCTTTGGTTGCGGCGGTCGATCACGGTCCGCAAGCGCCCTCAATTGCTGCCGCCAGAATGGCCGTGACCTGCGGTCTGCCCCTGAACAACGCGATGGCCAGCGCGGTCAACATGCTGGGCGATGTGCATGGCGGGGCCGGAGAGCAGGCCGTGCAGCTCTATCATTTTGTTGCAGGACATTCGGGCGATTTGGGGCAAGCGTTGGATGATTGGATCACCACTCACGGAAAGATCCTGCCGGGCTTTGGCCATCGCTTTCACACCCCGACTGATCCGCGCGCGCCGCGCCTGATGGCGCTGGTCACGGAAGCCGTCGATCAAGGGGCATGCAGCGGTGATTTCATGCGGATCGGGCAGGCGATTGAGGCCGAGCTGGCCCATCGCAAAGGCAAGCCCGTCCCCATGAATATCGATGGCGCGACGGCAGTGATCTATGCCGAGTTGGGCTTTGCCCCACCCTTGGCGCGCGGGTTGTTCTGTCTTTCCCGTTCGGTCGGCATCCTGACTCATGCATGGGAGCAGATGGAGCAAGGTGGCCGCAATAAGGGACCGACCCCGCCCGCCTATCGCTGGACTTATGTGGACCCCAGAACCAAGACCTAAACGTCCAGTCCTTCGGTCGACAGATCATCAAGTCGTGGCATCAGGTGCAATAGTTCCTTAGCGTAGTCCGTCTGCGGATTGGCAAACAGGGCATCGGTTTCTTGGATCTCGACCATCTGCCCTGCCTTCATCACGGCAACGCGGTCGCACATCTGCCGCACGACCGGCAGATCGTGGCTGATGAACAGCATCGTCAGGCCCAGATGCTCTTGCAGGTCCTTCAGGATGTTCAGGATCTGCGCCTGGATCGAGACGTCTAGCGCACTGGTCGGCTCATCGCAGATCAGGAACCGAGGCTGCGTCGCCAAGGCGCGCGCGATGGAGATACGCTGACGCTGCCCGCCCGAGAACTCATGCGGGTATTTCAGGCCCGCTTCCGAACCCAGACCCACCTGATCCAACAGCTCATCCACCCGACGTTTGACGTCTGAACCGCTCATGAGGCGGTGATGACGGATCGGTTCTGCCACGATCTCGTCCACGCGCATTCTGGGGTTCAGCGAGGAATAGGGATCCTGAAAGATCATCTGGATGTTCTTGCGGTACGCGTCCTGCACAGCTTTGTCGCCCAGATCGCTGACCAACTGCCCGTCAAACGTGATCGAGCCGCCATCGACCGGGTACAAGCCAGCAATCATCCGCGCCACGGTGGACTTGCCCGAGCCGGATTCACCCACCACGCCGAAAACCTCGCCCGCGCGGATATCAAAGCTCACATCATCGACGGCGGTGAAATAGGTCCGATCCCAAGGCAAAAGACCGCGCCGTTGCAGGAAGCGTTTGGTCAGGTTGCGAATTTCGAACACGGGCTTGGATGTGTCATTGTCCACTTTCGGCCAATGGCGCGCCATATCCTCGATCGCAAAGCGCGTCTCACGACCGCCATAGCTGATCTGAGGGAAACGGTGCAGCTTGAGCGTCGGCCGTGGCACCGCCGCGATCAGCGACCGCGTGTATTCGTGTTGGGGCTGCCCCATCACCTGCGCGGTTGTTCCGGTTTCGACAACCTTGCCAGCATACATAACGGTCACGCGGTCGGTCGTATCGGCGATGACGCCCATGTCATGGGTGATCAGAATGACGCCGACCTGCCGTTCCCGCGCCAATTCCTTGATCAGGTCCAAAATCTGCGCCTGAACCGAAACATCCAGCGCTGTGGTCGGTTCATCAGCGATGATCACATCTGGTTCGGTACACAACGCCAAGGCGATCACCACCCGTTGGCGCATCCCGCCCGAGAATTGGTGCGGGTACTGATCCAAGCGTGTATCGGGGTCCGGGATACCCACCCGGTCAATCAGATCTCGGGCGCGTTGATTGGCCTCGGCGTCGGTGCAACCCAGATGGGCCAGGATGGTTTCGGTCAGCTGCTCTCGCACCGTGAACAAAGGGTTCAGCGAGGTCAGCGGGTCCTGAAAGATCATCGAGATCTTCTTGCCGCGCAGACCGCGCATCGCTTCGGCATCGAGGCCACTGATCTGTTCTCCGCCCAGCTTGATCTGGCCGCTGGCGATCCGCCCGGGACGTTCCAGCAGCCCCATGACAGCCGCACCGATGGTGGATTTGCCTGCACCGGATTCGCCCACCAAACCGTGGATTTCACCCGGCTCGACGGACAGGTCTGCGCGATCCACCGCAGTGAACAGCCTGCGGCGGGTCGGGAATTCGACGGTGAGGTCTTGGATGGTCAGAAGGCTCATTAGGTCACCGCAGTTTTGGGTTCAGCGCATCGCGCAGCCAGTCGCCCAGCAGGTTCACGGACAGGGCGAGGGCCAGAAGGGTGCAGGCGGGGAAGAACAGAATCCACCACTCTCCCGAGAACAGGAACCCCTGTCCAATGCGGATCAGCGTTCCCAGCGAAGGTTGGGTCGGAGGCGCGCCGACGCCAAGGAAGCTCAGCGTCGCCTCGGCGATGATGGCCAGCGCCAGCGAGATGGTGGCGATCACCAGAACCGGGCTGAGGACATTGGGCAGGATATGACGGAACATGATCGGGATCGAGCCGCGACCGATCAGTCGCGCAGCCTGCACATATTCCTTGTTCTTTTCGACCAGCGCTGCCCCGCGGACGACCCGAGCAAACTGTACCCAGTCGGACAAAGCGATGGCGATGATCAGCACATAGATCGCCATTTCATCGCGATATTCCGGCGGGGTCACGCCTTTGGCGATGCCAAAGATCAGCATAGCGACCAGAATGGCCGGAAAGGTCAGCTGAACGTCGGCGATCCGCATGATCAGCGTTTCGACCCAGCCACCAAAATAGGCCGCGACCAAACCCAGAACGACTCCGATGATCAGAGCCAGCAATACGGCGGCAGCCCCGACGAACAAGGAAATGCGCAGCCCGTAGAGGATGGTCGAGAATACGTCCCGACCCTGGTCATCCGTGCCCAGCAGGAAGGTTTCCTGCGTAAACGCATTCGGTGTGCCCGGCGGTGTGAAGCCGTTCATCAGGTTCAAAGTCGCCGGATCAAACGGATTGTAAGGCGCGATCAAGGGCGCGAAAATGGCACAAAACACAAGGATCAGCACAACGGCCGAGGCGATGACAGCCACGGGCGAATGCCGGAAGGACCATGCGAAATCGCTGTCCCATGCTTTGGCAAAGCGCGACTTGGAGGCGGGTTGCGGGGTTTCGATCGTATCGGTCATGTGGCCCTCGCGTCGACACGCAGGCGCGGGTCAATGGCATAGTAGAGAAGATCGACGATCAGGTTGATCGTCACGAACATGACCGAGATCAGCATCAGATAGGCGGCCATGACGGGAATATCGACGAACTGGATGGCGTTGATGAACAGCAGTCCGACGCCGGGCCATTGGAACACGGTCTCGGTGATGATGGCAAAGGCGATGATCGAGCCCAGTTGCAGACCCGTGATCGTAATCACCGGCACCAGCGTGTTTTTCAGCGCGTGGCGGAAGTTGATCACCCTGTCCGACAGCCCTCGGGCGCGGGCGAAACGCACGTAGTCGGCGCGCAGGACCTCAAGCATCTCGGACCGCACCAGACGCATGATCAAGGTCATCTGATACAGGCCCAGCGTAATCGCGGGCAGGATCAGTGCCTTCAGGCCCGAGGTGGTCAGAAACCCGGTTGACCAGCCTCCGATCATGACTGTCTCACCCCTGCCGAAACTGGGTAAGAGGTCAAGTTCGACTGAGAATATGTAAATCAGCAATATCCCGATCAGGAAGGTGGGCAGAGAGACCCCGATCAAACTGACCGTCATGATGATATTCGCCGCCACCCCTTGTCGTCGAATCGCCGTGAAGACGCCCAGCGCGATGCCCATAGTGATGGCGAGGAAGCCTGACACGAAGGCCAGCTCCAGCGTCGCGGGCGCACGTTCGGCGATGATGGTCGAGACCGGGCGGCCTTGACGGTAGGAGACGCCGAAGTTGCCCTGAACCGCGCCCTGCAGGAACTTGGCGTATTGCACGACAAATGGCTGATCGAGGCCCAGTTCCGTCCTCAGCCGGTCGATATCGGCCTGTGTGCGTTCCTGACCCAGCATGTTGTCGATCGGATCGCCGACAAAACGAAACATCGAGAATGCGACCAGACCCACGACCAGCAAAACGATCACGGATTGGAACATCCTTCGAACAATATATGCGAACATTCAGAATCCCCGGTTGATCGGCCTGTCTAAGCCGCGTCTGACCAAATGGTCAAGATACCGCTAACGAAACAGGGGCCAGAACGATCCGGCCCCTTGAACAGCGTTTTCAGTCTACGGTAACCCACCGCAGGATGAAGAAGTTATCCGGCCGTTGCGTCAGCTCGATATTGCTGCGCGTTCCCCAGACCAGAGGTTGCACATACATCGGAACATAGACCTGCTCATCCTGAATGATGCTGGTGACCTCGTCCAACATGGCCTGACGCGTGCCTTCATCCAGTTCGGATTGAATCTGCGGCAGCAGTTCATCGACACGCGCGTTCGAGAAGCCTCCGAAATTCCAGCTGCCCAGCTTTTTCTCTTCGTTGGGTGTCGCGACCAGAAAGCGCACGGGGTGTTCTGCGTCGAAAGTGCCCGGGCTCCAGCCCAGCAGGTACATGTCGTAATTGTCTTCGCGCAGCTCGGGCCAGTAGTTGCGCACCGGCATCGCGTCCAGCTGAGCCGCTATGCCGATCTGTGCCAGCATGCTGACAATCGCCTGACAGACGGCCTCGTCATTCAGATAGCGGTCATTGGGGCATTTAAGGCCGAACGAGAATCCATCCGCGTATCCAGCTTCGGCAAGCAAGGCCTTTGCTGCCTCGACATCATAAGCGGGGCGTTCTGCGTTGGCCGCCGAGTAACCGCTCATGGCAGGGCTGACGAGTTGCGAGGCCGCCTCGGCATTGCCGCGCATGATCGTGGCAAGGATCGCGTCGACATTAACGGCATGCGCCACGGCCTGACGCACACGCGCATCCCGGAACGGGTTCGGTTTGCCAGCGTCGTCGGTGTATTTCAGGGTCTCGGCCTGATGGTCAAAGCCAAGCATGATCACGCGGGCCTCGATCCCCTGAATGACCTCGACCTCATCATTGCCCTGAAGGCGCGCCACGTCCTGAATCGGGACAGGCTCAATCATATCGACATCGCCGGACAGCAAGGCTGCGACAGCGGTAGCAGAGTTCTGGATCGGGTTGAATTCGGCGCGGGCAATGTTGTGCTCTGCCTCACCCCACCAACCTTCAAAAGGCTCCAGAACAGTACGCAGACCGGGCTCACGCGCGGTGATCTGAAACGCGCCGGTGCCGTTGGCGTTCAGCGTCGCGTAATTCCCGGTTTCCTTGTCGGGCAGAGCCGCCTCATTGGCCTCTGCCCAGCCCTGATCCATGATCATCCAATTGGCAATGGACGACGGGAACAGCGGGTTGGGTGCTGTTGTCATGAAATCGACGGTATAGTCATCGACCACCTTGACCTCGCTGATCGGTGCGAACCAGCTGCGGGTATCCGAAACTTCATCCGAGGCGCGTTGGTAACTGAACAGAACGTCCTCCGCGTCGAATGTGCTGCCATCGTGGAACGTCACGCCCTCGCGCAGGGTGAACCGCCAGCCTTCGCCGTCTCCGATCGATTCCCAACTAGTGGCCAAAGCGGGCTCGACGCTCATGTCCTTGCCGCGGCGGACCAGTCCTTCGTAGACATTGTTGAGGAACCCAAGAACAGCGGCCGAGTTGACGGCGTGCGGGTCCATGGTCTGTGGATCGGTGGTCGAGGCCCATTTGAACTCGGCGGCCTGAGCGGCGCTTGCGGCTAAAAAGGCCAAACCGATGGCCGTTGCCTTGAAGGTCATGGCGATACCTCTCTGTTTTAGGTGAACAGTCGTGAAACACCAAATGACAGGGCGCTGGTCCGCGCCCTGCCCTGTCTTGCACCCTGAACCTTAGTTCATGGTGAAGTATTTGATCTTCGGCGAATCTTCCGGCTCAACAATTGTGCCGACATTCGACTTCATACCCCAGTTCAGCACCTGATGGTGAATCGGGATATACAGTTGATCGTCCTGCACAACCTGCCAGATCTCGGCGATCTGCGCGTCACGCTTCGGAAGGTCCGTTTCAGAGGCCAGCCCCTGGATCTTGGCGTCCAGATCCGGGTTGTTGTAGCGAGTCGCATTCCACGAGCCGTATTTCTCACCCTTGGTGTGAACCAGGAAGTTGAAGATATACTCGGAGTCGTAGGTCGGAACGCCCCAGCCCAGCATGTAGAAGTCGGTCTCGAGGTTCGAGAGCAGCGGGAAATGCTGCGCCTTGGGTTTGGCATCCAGATTCACCGTAACACCAATCTGCGCCAGCATGCCAACGGCAGCCTGACAGATCGCTTCGTCATTGACATAGCGGTCGTTGGGGCAGTTCAGCGTGATCGAGAACCCATCCGGATACCCAGCCTCGGCCATCAGCGCCTTGGCCCCTTCGATATCAGTCGTCGACGAGCTGTCCATGCCCTCATCCCAACCGTTCACGAAAGGCGGTGCAATCATGCCAGCAGGGGCCGACTGGCCGCGCATAACGACCTGCTTGATGGCATCCCGGTTAATGGCCTTGGACATCGCCTGACGAACGCGTACGTCTGCCAGCGGGTTCTTCCCGTCCACATTGTCCGAACCCAGATCGGCATCCCCCATGTTCATGCCGAAGAAGATCACCCGGTTCTGAGGCGCAGTCCGTACGTCCAGGCCATCGGTATCCGCAACGCGGGCCAGATCCTGAACGGGGACGTCCTGAATGAAATCGACCTCCCCCGACAGCAAAGCAGCAACCCGGGTCGCGGCGTTCTGGATCGGGGTATAGATGATCTCGGTCACTTCTAGGGGGAACTCATCCTTGCCCCAGTAGTTCTCGTTCGCGGTCAGAACGGTTTTCACGTCGGGTTCACGGCTGACCAGCTTGTACGGGCCGGTACCGTTTGCGTTCTTGGCGGCGAATGTATCCTCGCCCCCTTCATAGTCCTGCACCTTCACGGCGTTGTTCGCCTCGGCCCAGGCCTTGTCCATCATAAACATGTTGGTCAGGTTGTTAGGCATGATCGGGTTCGGACCGTCGGTTTCGATCTCAACCGTGTATTTGTCCGGCGCGCGCACCTCTTTGACCGAGGCGAGCAACTCTTTGTAGTCGGAATCCGGCGTCATCGCGCGGTTGAGCGAGAAGACAACGTCTTCGCTGTCGAACTCAGCGCCGTCATGGAAGGTCACGCCTTCACGCAGTTTGAACACCCATACGTTCGGGTTTTCCTCAGACGGGGCCCACTCGGTCGCCAGCGACGGCACAAGCGCCCCGGAATGGTCGCGCATCACCAGCGTTTCCATGATCTGATGCGCCATGGCCGAGGTCGGACCCTCGTTCTGGGCATGCGGGTCCATCGTCAGCGAGTCGCCCGCGCGTGCCCAGCGCAGCGTTTCCGCAGAGGCAGTACCAGCCAAAAGGGCCATGGCACTGGCTGCGACCAGCAAGTGTTTCACTTTCATTGTAATCTCCCCAATTCTTTTTTTGACCCGCTCGGATGGCGGGTGATCGACGAAGCGCGATCAACGTGCCCTTGATAATCCAAATCATTCTGAAACTTGCAATGCCTAATTGGGGTGCTGGACCCTAGGGGAACCTGCCAGATTTTAGCCGTTTGGCCGGATTTCGCTGGTCCTTTGACGATCGAGTTGCATACCCTAACTCTTTCTTCGAGACTCGGTTCGCGGTAAAAAAACGTAGCCGCATCAGGCTGGACATCGTGTCGGGGACATTGATTTGAAACAGACAAACCGCAAACCGCCCAACCCGAGGCGAGAGCTTCAGAGCGTGCGCAACCAGAGCGTATCGTTTCTGGGTGTCGCGTTTCTATTCAGCATCTTCGTCAACCTGCTGATGCTGACCGGGCCGCTGTTTATGCTGCAGGTCTATGACCGGGTTCTCAGTTCGCGCTCGGTCGAGACGCTTACGGCGCTGTTTCTGCTGGTCGGGCTGCTCTACGGCCTAATGGCCATGCTGGACTACGCACGCGGCCGGATTGTGGCGCGGTTCGGGGCCAAGTTCCAATCCTCGCTGGACGAGAGGGTTTTTGACGGAACCATTCGGCGGGCACTGTATCCACAGATCCGCTCGGCACCAGCAACGGCCTTGCGCGATCTGGAGGCCGTTCGGTCGCTTTGCGCGTCGCCTGTTTTCCTCGCCGTTATGGATATCCCGTGGACGCCTGTTTTCCTGGCCGCGATCTTCCTGTTTCACCCGTTGCTCGGCTGGCTGGCGGTTGCTGGTGGTAGCTTGCTGATCGTCATCGCCTTGCTCAACCAGATCCTGACCAAACAGAAAGTGGCCGAGGCGCAGGTTGCCTCAGGCCGGGCCAATGCCTTTGCGGAACAAGCGCGGCAAGCCGCCGAAGTTGTACGGTCGCAGGGCATGCAGGGCGACGTTGCGCAGCGCTGGTTGACACAGCGCAGCAGCGCCTTGTCACAGAGCATCTCGGCCAGCGACTGGACCGGCAGTTTCACGTCTTTGACCAAATCGCTGCGCCTGTTCCTGCAATCCGCGATGTTGGCGCTTGGCGCTTGGCTGGTGTTGCGCAACGAGATGACGGCAGGGGCCATGATCGCAGGTTCGATCTTGCTGGGCCGCGCTTTGGCACCTGTGGAAATGGCGGTGGGCCAATGGGGGCTGATCGAAAACGCGCGAACCGCATGGTCTCGTCTTGGCACCTTCCTCGATGAAACCCCTCCCGAGCAGGCCAAAACCAAGCTGCCGGTGCCCGAGGCGCGTCTCGTCGCAAAAGGGCTGACGGTCATTCCGCCCGGCGTTCAAAAGCCAACCCTGCGCAATGCCTCGCTGCTATTGGAACCCGGCAAGGCGCTGGGTGTGATCGGCAAAAGTGGCTCGGGCAAGACGACTCTGGCCAAGGCGCTTTTGGGTCTGCTGACCCCCGCAGCGGGTGAGATTCGCTTGGGTGGCGCGACACTGGACCAATATGCCGCAGATGATCTGGGCCACTACATCGGCTACCTGCCGCAGCAGGTCACGCTGTTTAACGGAACCGTGACAGAGAACATCGCCCGGATGTCGCAACGACCCGATGACGCCGCTGTTGTCGCCGCCGCCAAAAAGGCCAACGCACATGAGCTGATCATGTCTTTGGAAAAAGGATATGATACCTTCTTGGAAGGCAATGACAGCCAGCTGTCCGGCGGTCAGAAACAACGGATCGCACTTGCCCGAGCGCTCTATGGTGATCCTGTGCTGCTGATCCTGGACGAACCGAACTCGGCCTTGGATGCCGACGGCACAGAAGCGCTGAACCGCGCGGTGCGCAGCCTCAAGAAAAGCGGCAAGGCCGCAATCATCATGACGCACCGCCCGCAGGCGATTTCCGAATGTGATGACCTGATCGTGGTCGAGAAAGGCCAGATCGTCAAAGCAGGCAGCCGGGACGAAGTTCTGGGCTCGATGGTCCAGAATGCCGGTGCGATCAAACGACACCTCAATAAAGTGGGTGAGAAATGAGCAACCCTCCTGCGCGCCGCAGTTGGCGCATAACCTTCCCTGCAACTGTGGGCTTTGTTGCGCTGCTCATCCTTGTTGTGGGCATCGGCATCTGGAGCGTTCGGACCCAACTGGCCGGTGCGATCATCTCACAAGGTGTGATCGAGGTGCAAAGCAACCGTCAGGTGGTAGAACATCCCGATGGCGGTGTCGTCGGCGAGATCTTCGTGCGCGACGGGGATCTGGTGGAAAGCGGCGATCTGCTGCTACGTCTGGACGATACGTTTCTGGCTTCGGAAAAGACCGTGGTCGAGACGCAATTGTTTGAACTGCTCAGCCGTCAGGCCCGGTTGGAAGCGGAACGCGATGGGGCCACCTCCGAGGAGTTGGCGGCAAAGCTGCGAGAGGTACAGCAACGCGAAAACATCCCAGACGATCTGATCGCAGGTCAGCAGCGCCTTTTTGACGCCCGCAACGAGACGTTGACGCAACAGACTGAGCAATTGACTCGTCAGAAAACCCAGATCGAAAACGAAATCGACGGCACACAGGCGCAGTTAACCGCCGCCCAAAAGCAAGTGGAATTGATAAGCGAAGAGCTCAAGGATCAGGAAAGCCTGTTGCAGCGCGGCCTGACACAAGCCAGCCGCGTATCGGCCTTGCAACGGGAAGAGGCCAACCTGACCGGCGCCATCGGACGGCTCGAGGCGACCATCGCCCGGTTGACGGGGCAAATCGCCTCGACAGAGATCCAGATATTGGAGCTGAACGCAACCCGCCGCGAAGAAGCGATCACAACGCTGCGTGACGCGCAAACGCGCATCGCCGAGCTTGCTGAACGACGCCTCTCGCTGACCGAGCGCCTTTCGCGCCTGGATATTCGCGCGCCCGTTTCTGGAACCGTTTATGACAGTCAGGTTTTCGCCCTGCAGTCGGTCATCCAACCGGCTGAACAGATGATGTATGTGGTGCCGCAGGATACGCCCCTTTTGGTGGCAGCCAAGGTTGATGCGATCCACGTGGACCAGCTGTTTCGCGGGCAAGAAGTCGCCCTGCGCTTTCCCAGCTTCAACCAGCGGGAAACCCCGGAACTGGATGGCCATGTCATCAATGTCTCGGCAGATACATTCACCGATGAAGGCACAGGCTTTACCTTCTACCGGGCCGAGCTCGTTCCCGATGACGGTCAGCTGGATCGCCTCAACGGGCAAACTCTGCTGCCAGGCATGCCGGTCGAGGCGATGATCAAAACGGATGAGCGTACTCCGCTGTCCTACCTGACCAAGCCGCTGACCGACTACTTCACACGCGCTTTCCGGGAATAGGCCAAGAACCCTGGGGCAACCTGTCCCAGTGTCGCGACTTGCAATCCCTGTTGATTTAGTATACCGCCGCATACAAAGAGCATGTCCGGGCGTCAGATCCATGTCTGAGACCGGGACCTCAAGCACCTTCTAACGCCAATACGTCGGGATAGCCATGAGCCTGTATACTGATTACCTTGCCGAGATCGAAACACGCAAAGAGCAGGGGTTGAACCCCAAACCCGTCGATGACGGCGCCCTGACAAAAGAGATCATCGACCAAATCCGCGACCCTCAGAATGAACATCGCGCGGACTCGCTGCATTTCTTCATCTACAATACCCTGCCCGGCACAACCAGCGCCGCAGGTGAGAAGGCGGCGTTTCTGAAAGAGATCATTCTGGGTCAGGCCGATGTCGAAGAAATCTCGCAGGATTTCGCGTTCGAACTGCTGTCGCACATGAAAGGCGGCCCCTCGGTTAAGGTTCTGCTGGATCTGGCTTTGGGTGACGATGTAGCGATTGCGGGCAAGGCGGCTAAGGTTCTGAAGACTCAGGTCTTCCTGTATGACGCGGATACCAACCGGCTGAAAGCAGCGCTCGATGCAGGCAATGCCGTCGCGAAAGACATCCTTGAAAGCTACGCCAAGGCCGAGTTCTTCACCAAGCTGCCCGACATCGACGAAGAGATCGAAGTCGTCACATATGTTGCTGCCGAAGGTGACATCTCGACTGACCTGTTGTCGCCTGGCAATCAGGCACACTCGCGCGCGGACCGCGAATTGCACGGCAAATGCCTGATCTCCGAGGCCGCGCAACAAGAGATCGAAGCGCTCAAGCTGAAGCATCCCGGCAAGCGCGTCATGCTGATCGCTGAAAAAGGCACCATGGGTGTGGGCTCGTCCCGTATGTCGGGTGTGAACAACGTGGCCCTGTGGACCGGCAAACAAGCCAGCCCCTATGTGCCCTTTGTCAACTACGCCCCCATCGTTGCGGGCACCAACGGCATTTCGCCGATCTTCCTGACCACCGTGGGCGTGACCGGCGGCATCGGACTGGACCTGAAGAACTGGGTCAAAAAGGTCGATGAGGATGGCAACGCAATCCTGAACAATGACGGCAACCCGATCCTGGAAGAGAAGTACTCGGTTGCGACTGGCACGGTTCTGAAGATTAACACCAAAGACCACAAACTGCTGAGCGAGGATGGGGAAGAGCTGGTCGACGTAACCTCGTCCTTCACGCCGCAAAAGGTCGAGTTCATGAAGGCAGGCGGTTCCTACGCCATCGTCTTCGGCAAGAAACTGCAAACATTCGCAGCCGAGGAACTGGGCGTTGAGGCACCGCTGGTCTTTGCGCCGTCGAAAGAAATCAGCCACGAGGGCCAGGGCCTGACAGCGGTTGAAAAGATCTTCAACAAGAACGCCGTTGGAACCACACCCGGTAAAACCCTGCATGCCGGATCGGACGTGCGCGTCAAGGTCAACATCGTCGGCTCACAGGACACAACCGGCCTGATGACCATGCAAGAGCTTGAGTCGATGGCGGCAACCGTTGTCTCACCCATCGTCGATGGGGCGTATCAGTCCGGCTGTCACACGGCCTCTGTGTGGGATGCGAAGGCGCAAGCCAACACCCCCCGCCTGATGAAGTTCATGAATGACTTCGGCCTCGTCACCGGGCGTGACCCGAAGGGCGTTTACCATTCGATGACGGATGTGATCCACAAGGTGCTGAACGACATCACCGTGGATGACTGGTCGGTCATCATCGGCGGCGACAGCCACACCCGTATGTCCAAAGGCGTGGCCTTCGGGGCCGACTCGGGCACTGTTGCTTTGGCGCTGGCCACAGGTGAGGCCTCGATGCCCATCCCTGAATCGGTCAAGGTGACCTTCAAGGGCACGATGGCCGAGCATATGGATTTCCGCGATGTTGTGCATGCCACCCAGGCGCAGATGCTGGAACAGCACGGCGACAACGTTTTCCAAGGCCGCGTGATTGAAGTTCACATCGGCACGCTGCTGGCCGACCAGGCGTTCACATTCACCGACTGGACCGCCGAGATGAAGGCCAAGGCCTCGGTCTGTATCTCGAATGACGAGACCCTGATCGGTTCGCTGGAACTGGCCAAGTCGCGCATCCAGATCATGATCGACAAAGGCATGGAGCATGAGAACGGCATGCTGCAAAAGCTGATCAACATCGCCGACGCACGCATTGCCGAGATCAAATCGGGCGAAAAGCCAGCGCTGCGCCCCGATGACAACGCTAAATACTTCGCAGAGGTTGTTGTTGATCTGGACCAGATCGTTGAACCGATGATCGCCGACCCGGATGTCAACAACACCGACGTCTCGAAGCGCTATACCCACGACACGATCCGCCCGATCTCGTACTACAATGCTGAAAAGCATGTGGACCTAGGCTTTGTCGGCTCGTGCATGGTGCATAAGGGCGACATCAAGATCGTGGCCCAGATGTTAAAGAACCTCGAAAAGGCAACCGGCAAGGTCGAGTTCCAGGCCCCGCTGGTCGTGGCAGCCCCGACCTACAACATCATCGACGAGTTGAAGGAAGAAGGCGACTGGGAAGTACTTGAGAAATACTCGGGCTTCGAGTTCGACGACCTGTTCCCGAAAGAAAAGGCGCGGACCGAGTACGAGAACATCCTGTATCTCGAACGTCCCGGCTGTAACCTGTGCATGGGCAACCAGGAAAAAGCCGCCAAGGGCGACACGGTTCTGGCCACCTCGACCCGCCTTTTCCAGGGCCGCGTCGTGGCAGATGCACCGGACAAGAAAGGTGAGTCCCTGCTGGCCTCGACCCCGGTTGTTGTCCTGTCGGCCATTCTGGGCCGGACGCCCACGATCGAGGAATACAAAGCCTCGGTTGAAGGGATCGACCTGACCAAGTTCGCCCCGCCGGTTGCGAAAAACCCGGCCACTCAATCGGCGCATTTCTAACGACGCATTTGACACGTTTTTCCTGCGCGCGGCCGTTCATCGGTCGCGCGTAGGTGTTTTCAGCGGGCGAAGCTAGCGCAGTTCGGCCTCGGTATTGCCACCATCGACTGTGATGACGTGACCGGTCGTACGCTCCATCAAGGCCAGATTGACGAACCCTTCGGCGACATGATGCGCCTCGACCTCGCGGCCCAGAAGATTGCCGCCCATATAGACCTCTTCGCTGACACCCCGCGCGGCGGCGCGTTCCCTGATGAACGCATCCGTCAGCAGGCCTGATCTGATCTTGTCAGCATTGACCCCGTTGACCCGAATTCCAGACCCCGCCAGTTCCAGCGCCAGTTGCCGCATCAGGAACATTGTTGCGGCTTTGGGGGTTCCATAGGCGCCTAGGTTGCGACCAGGATTGACCGCCTGTTTGGAGATATTGAACAGGATCTGCCCACCCCGCCCCTGATCCTGCATCAGCTTGGCAGCGGCGGTAGCAAAGGCCTTATGCGCGAAGAAGTTCAATTCGAAAGCCGCGCGGAAGGCATCATCCTCCAGCTCGACCAATGCGCCACCTGTGGCCGTGCCCGCATTCGACACCAGAAAATCAAGCCCCCCGAAGGCCGCGACCGCAGCGGTCATCGCGGTATCGGCAGCGTCAGGCTGCGTGATGTCGAGCGCGCAGGCCGCATGCCAGCGACCCAACTGGGATAGTGCGGCATCCAGAGCCGCTTGATCCCGATCCACCAGAACGACATTCGCGCCCTTGGCGGCAAAGGCCTTGGCGGTTGCCAGACCAATCGCGCCTGCCCCTCCGGTCACCATGACGACCCGGCCCTGAAACGGCGGAGGGGTGCCTTTACCCAACTTTGCTTGCTCCAACGACCAATATTCGCAATCGAACATGTCCTTTTCACCGATGGGATAGAACCCGCCCGCATCTTCTGCGACAGCGCGCACGCGGATGTTCTGTTCAGCAAGATCAGCCGAGGCTGAGGCCGCCTTAGCGTTCACCCCAATCCCTAGCACACCGATCCCTTCGATCCACGCATGTTTGGGATCAGGGGTCAGCATGGTCTTGGGTTCCGCGGCCTGAGGGGCCTGACGGTCGAAATAAGCGCGGTAATCCACAGCGAAGGCTTCGACCTTGGCCTTGATGCTCTCTCGGTCGGTTAGGTCCGCCTGTTTCAGCACCAGCGGCCAGCCCTTGGTACGCAGCACGTGATCCGGTGAGGCCATGCCGCGAGTCGCCAGCGCGTCCACATCGCCACGCGCCATAAACGCATGTGTCGCGGGGCCATTTCTCAGATCAAAGACAGGCATCGCACTGTCCTGATCCGCAGTGACCTCAGCGATCACGCCACGCAAGACGGGCAACATGTCCAGCCCGTTGGCAGGCAGACGTTCACCAATTGACGTCAGTTCGGTCAGCCCGAGATAGTCCGCGACCTCATTGGTATGCTGAACGATCTTGTCATAGCTTTCCTGCGCGGTGGTGCCAAAGGCGAAATGACCATGTTTAAGGAGCAGCAGCCCTTCAACATCAGGGTTGGCGTCGTACACATCCGCCGCCGCCTTCGCGAGGCTAAAACCGGGCATGATGTAAGGCACGATCCCCAGCCGGTCGCCGAAAATCTCGCGACAGACCTCCTCGGCATTGGGCAAGTCGGCGAGGATCAGAAACGGCGTCGCGTGGGTGTGATCGACGTATTTGTGTGGCAGGAAGGCATGCAGCAGCGTTTCCACTGACGGGTTGGGCGAGGCCGAATTCAGCAGGCTTGAGCGCTGATAGTTCACCATGTCTTCATCCGACAACTTATCGAGTGCGCGTAGCTTCAACAGTGGCTCTTGCCAGACACCGGGCAGTCCGGGCGCTTCGATCGTGTCCAGATCCCAGCCCGAGCCTTTGACGTGCAGAACCGGCCGCATCTCGCCAAACAAATCGGGGCGCTCTAGCTTGACCGAGGTATTGCCACCGCCATGCATCAGCAGATCCGGTTTCTGACCGATGAGGCGCGAAGTGTAGACCCGCTCTGCCAATTCCTGATCAGCCGGATCGGCGCCGGCAGCCGCACGCCAGTCTGCGGCGGCCTGCGCCTTGTACATGTTTTCGATCATGTCTTTTGTATCCTTGTCTTTCTGCGCTCAGGCGGCTTGGCCAACCTTTTCAGGGAACATGGCCGCCAGACCTTCGGCGCTGGCTTCGCAGACGCCCCGCTCGGTGATCAAGCCGGTGACGAGACGGTTCGGCGTGACGTCAAAGGCCGGGTTGCCCACATCCGAGCCTTCGGGGATCACGCAAACCTCACCGATGCCGTCCTCTGTCATGCCGAACACATGCGAGATTTCGCGGTCCGGTCGGTCCTCGATCGGGATTTCGGCGACCCCGTCCCGAAGCGTCCAATCGATGGTGGGTGAGGGCAAGGCCACATAAAACGGCACATTGTTGTCATGCGCGGCCAGGGCTTTCAGATAGGTGCCGATCTTGTTGCAGACATCGCCAGTCGAGGTGGTCCGATCCGTCCCGGTGATCACCAGATCGACCAGACCATGCTGCATCAAATGACCGCCTGCATTGTCGACGATGTATTGATGGCTGATGCCATGTTCGCCCAGCTCCCACGCAGTCAAGGCCCCCTGGTTTCGGGGTCGTGTTTCATCGACCCAGACATGGATCGGCAAACCAGCGTTATGCGCCTGATACATCGGGCTGGTCGCAGTGCCCCAATCTACGGTGGCCAGCCACCCGGCATTGCAATGGGTCAACAAACGCACCGGCTCACCTGCGGGTTTGCGGGCGGCGATGTCGCGGATCAAAGCAAGCCCATGTTCTCCGATCCGGCGATTGATCTCGATATCCTCTTCGCAGATCTCGTCCGCCAGCGCCCAGGCCGCGGCGGCACGTTGATCGGGCTGCAGAGGCAGCAGGGCCTCCCGGCAGCGCTGCAACGCCCAGTTCAGGTTCACCGCCGTTGGGCGGGTCGCGTTCAGCACCGAGGCTGAATGTTCAAAACTCTGATCAGACGGGTCACGGGACATCGCATCCGCCATCCCATAAGCAGCTGTCGCCCCGATCAAAGGCGCGCCACGCACCCACATCTCGCGGATCGCGGCCTCAAACTCGGCCAGAGAGGACAATGTAGCGATCCGGAAATCATGCGGCAGCCAGCGCTGGTCGATGATCCTGACCTCGCCGCTTTCAGCGTCGCGCCAGATCGAGTGGTAGTGAACACCGCCTATTTTCATCTTCTGCCCTCCGGTCGGGTTTCATGGGGTCTGCCACACGTTCCAGTATTTTCACGCAGGCCTCAAGTGCCGATGGGTTGTTTCTGCAAAGCCATTTGCAGTGGATCACAGATCGGCCAACCCCATGGCGGCATAGGCGGGCGGCATCAGCACGCGCCGCCACCGGCCCAAAGGAAAGCGCCGCGCGGTCTTGGACATGAGTTTTGGCAAACCACTGGTCTGGCCGAGCGCCAACCGCGCCAAGGCCCGGCCACTATAGGTGCCCATGGCGACTCCGTTGCCGTGATAGGCAAAGCCCGCGAACATCCCGATCTGTTCAGGAACAAGCCCGACAAAAGGCACCAGATCGCGCGACATGCATACCATGCCCGACCAGATATGAGTGACGTCCACCTCGGACCACGCCGGGAACATTCGCTTGAAGTCGCGTTGCACCTGCGTGCGGATCGCTGCCTCGGATTTGGGTGAGGACAGCAGCCCGCCCCGCATGCCAAACAGGAACCGACCATCCGGCATCAGACGAAGATAGTGCAAGAGATTGCGCGTATCGTAGGACATCTGATCCGAGGTCCAACCCTGCGCCTCCTTCTCGACCGGCGTCAGAGGACGAGTGACCAGCACCGTGGATTGGGCAGGCATGTAACGAGCCGACATCCAGGACGGGATATCTTCGCTGGAGTACCCATTGGTGCAGACCAAGACCTTGTCGGCTCGGATTTGGCCTTTTGGTGTTTGAACAGCAAAGCCTGACGCGGTCTTCTCAATGCTCAGAACGGGGCTGTTCTGAAAAAACACTGCGCCTTGCGCCTGCGCGGCTTGGGTTAAACCAAAAAGGTATTTCCGAGGATTCAGGCCAAACCCAACAGGAGTTGTGTACCCACCGTGAAACGGCCCGTTCAGGCCCAGACCGGGTAGATCAGCGGCTTCATGCAAAATACCGTTCTCTTCGGCATTGCGTCTCAACGCCTCCATCGCGCGGCGGGAATGGGCCAGTTGCGTCTCACCTTTTGAATGCCGATCCACGTCGATCCCGTAGCGGTCCAGAAGGCTTTCGACTAGTTGCACCGAGTCGCTTTCAGCCTCGGAATAGGCTTGCGCAGAAGCCTCACCATAGCGACGACACGTTGCCTTGTAGCTGAGTTTCGATCCCCCCAGACAGCAAAACCCACCATTGCGTCCTGATGCCCCCCAACCGGGTGTTTCGGCTTCACACACTGCGACGGACACGGCGGCATCCGCCAGATGCAGTGCGGCTGAAGCTCCGGTGAAACCGCCGCCGATGATGGCAACATCAACTTGCAAATCACCCTGCTGTTCAGGCCAGTCGGGGGCGGCGATAGTTTCGTCCCACCAGCACCCATGCCTTGGCCCATCACCATAGGTGTAGTCTGGAAATATCCGTTTCATTCGGCGCGCACGGCGGCCATCTCATCCTGCTTTTGCCGCATCATGGCGCGTTTGGTCACCAATGAGGCGGTGATGACGCCGATAGTCACAACCGCGATCATGAGGGTCGACAGCGCGTTAATCTCAGGGCTGACACCAAGCCGCACCGCCGAGAAAATCTTGATCGGCAAGGTCGTGGCAGACGGACCCGAAGTAAAGGACGCGATCACCAGATCATCCAGAGACAGAGTAAACGCCAGCAGCCAGCCTGAGATCACTGCCGGTGCGATGATAGGCAGAGTTACCAGTCTAAACGCTTGCGCGGGCGAGCAGCCAAGGTCCAAGGCGGCCTCTTCCAGCGACTGGTCAAAGGTCACAAGACGCGAGGAAACAACCACTGACACAAAGCACATCGAAAAGGTCGTATGGGCCAGAACGATGGTCAGGATCCCCCGGTCCAATCCGATACCGATGAAGAGCAGCAACAGGGACAGACCTGTGATCACCTCGGGCATGACCAGCGGCGCGTAGATCATTCCCGAGAACAGGGTACGGCCAAAGAAGCGCCCTCCGCGTACCAGGACATAGGCCGCGGCGGTGCCCAGAATGGTTGCCAGCGTCGATGAGAACACCGCCACCCGGATCGTCACCCATGCCGCGTCCAGAAACGCTTCGTTCTGGGCCAGCTCTCCGTACCATTTGGTCGAGAACCCCGCCCAGACAGTGACCAGTTTGCTTTCGTTGAAACTGAAGATGATCAGGATAATCATCGGGATGTACAGGAACGCGAACCCCAGCGTCAGGGAAACCGTGTTGAACCAGCTTAACCTGTTCATTTCTCGGCCTCCGCCTGTTTCTGCTGGTTGCGCTGGAACAGCACAATCGGCACCACGAGGATCAGAAGCAGTACCACCGCCACCGCACTCGCCACCGGCCAGTCACGGTTTGAGAAGAACTCCTCCCACAGAACCTTGCCGATCATCAGGGTGCCGGAACCGCCCAGAAGCGAAGGGATCACGAACTCACCGATCACCGGGATCATCACAAGGAAACAACCCGCAATGATGCCGGGGCGCGACAAGGGGATCGTCACCAGCCAAAAGGCCTGCAGGCGCGAGCATCCAAGATCCTCGGCGGCTTCGATCAGCGACTCGTCCATGCGCTCCAACGACGAATAGATCGGCAGGATCATGAACGGCAGATAGGTGTAGACGATTCCGATATAGACGGCCGTATTGGTGTTCAGAATCGTCAGCGGAGTCGAGATGATACCCGTCCACAGCAGAAGCTGGTTCAGATACCCTTCGTTCGACAGGATACCCATCCAAGCGTAAACGCGGATCAGGAATGAGGTCCAGAACGGCAGGATCACCAGCATCATCAGTGTCGGGCGCCATTCAGCAGGCGCGCGCGCCATGCCATAGGCAATCGGGTATCCCACCAGCAACGTCAGAAAGGTTGAGATCACAGCGATCTTCAGGCTGGAGAGGTAGGCCTTCCAATACAGGTCATCCTCGGTCAACCAGACGAAATTCTCAAAATCCAGCTGGCTGAAGAAATCCTTGATCCCGGCCCAACCCTGCGACAGGTCCAAGGTCGGCGTGTAGGGCGGGATCGCCAGTTCCGTGTCCGAGAGTGAGATTTTCAGGACAATGAAAAACGGCACCAGAAACAGCGCCAACAACCAGACATAAGGAACTGCGATCAGCAGCGCGCGGCGCATCAGCTTGCCAACAGGACCGCAGCCGTCGCTGTCCAGGACAGCCAGACCGGGTCTTCCCATGTGAATGACCGACGCGAGATGCGGCGAGTATTGGCCGTTTGCGCCTTGATGATCGTGCCGTTCGGCAGCTCGACATGATAGGTCGAGAGGTTGCCCAGATAAGCGATATCCAACACCTTGCCCTGCACGGCATTGATTGCCTCGGCAGGGCGGTCAGTTGATATCGTCACCTTCTCGGGCCGGATCGCCAGATGGCAGGCCTGACCCTCCGAGAAGCCGTTTGCCGAGGTTGCCGTCAGCGGAGCCTGCCCTTCGGCCCAATCGATCCGATAGGTTTCCTCACCATTCGCGGTGGCGTGGCCTTCGATGATGTTTACGTCGCCGATAAAGTCAGCGACATAGACCGAGTTCGGGTTTTCATAGATGCGATCGGGCGTGGCGACCTGCATCAAGCGACCTTGATCCATTACCGCCACGCGGCTGGCAACGGTCATGGCTTCCTCCTGATCGTGGGTGACGATCACAAAGGTCGTGCCGGTCTTCTCTTGAATATCCATCAGTTCGAACTGCGTATCCTGCCGCAGTTTCTTGTCCAACGCACCCAGAGGTTCGTCCAACAGCAACAGCTTAGGCGCCTTCGCCAGTGACCGCGCAAGCGCGACCCGTTGCCGTTGACCGCCCGAGATCTGATGTGGCTTTCGGCGTGCAAATTGCTCGAGCCGGGTCAGGCGCAGCATCTCTTCCACCCGGTCCTCAAGGTCATGCTTGGGCATGTTGTCCCGACGCAGACCGAAGGCGATGTTTTCCCAGATGCTGAGATGCGGAAACAGCGCGTAGGACTGGAACATCATGTTAACCGCCCGTTTGTTGGGCGGGATCGGGTCAATGTCCTGACCGCCTAGAATGATGTGCCCTTCGGTCGGCGTTTCGAACCCCGCCAGCATCCGCATCATCGTAGTCTTGCCGCAACCCGACGGACCGAGCAGGGCAAAGAATTCTTTCTCGAAAATGTCCAGAGACAGATTGTCTATGGCCGTGAAATCTCCAAACCGTTTGGTGACATTCTGGAATTGGATCAAGGGTTTCGCCTGCGGGTCATCCCACGGCGCAAAGACGTCAGAGTTCAAAACGGCCCCCGTTCGACAATCTGGAAGTGGGCGCAAGGCGATCCCCGCCGCCTTGCGCGAAATCGGATCAGGTGCCCGATTTGATCTTGGTCCACATACGGGTCACAACCCGCTGCGTTTTTGCCGGGTAAGGCGTCGTGATGTAGAGGTTCTGCATCGTCGCATCATCCGGATAGATCGCCGGATCACCGATCACGTCTTCCTCGAGGAACTCTTGCGAGGCCTTGTTGCCGTTGGCGTAGTACACATAGTTCGACGCCGCCGCCATGTTGTTGGCATCAAGGATGAAGTTCAGGAACTTATGCGCGCCTTCCGGGTTCGGAGCGTCCGCCGGAATAGCCATCTGGTCGAACCACATAAGCGAGCCTTCGGCGAAGGGGTGGTATTCGATCTCAACGCCGTTGTCGGCCTCGGCCGCACGGTCACGGGCCTGCAGAATGTCACCCGACCAACCAACTGCAACGCAGATATCGCCATTGGCCAGCGCGTTGATGTATTCCGAGCTGTGGAACTTCTGGATATAGGGGCGCACGCCGGTCAGAACTTCCTCGACCTTCTTGATGACGTCCGGGTCATGGCTATCCGGGTCCTCACCCAGATATTGCAACGTCATCGGGATCATTTCAGCGGGGGCATCCAGGAAGTGCACTCCGCACTCGGCCAGTTTCTCCATGTTTTCGGGCTTCAGCACCAAATCCATGCTGTTCAGCGCAACGTCATCCCCCAGCGCTTCTTTCACCTTGCCGACATTCACACCAATGCCCGTGGTGCCCCACATGTAGTTGATCGAATAAGCATTGTTCGGGTCGTATCCGGCAGTACGCTCCTGGATGACATCCCAAAGGTTGCCAGCATTGGACAGCTGAGCCGTATCCAGTTCCCGGAATGCTCCGGCCTGAATCTGGCGCTGAAGGAATGTACCCGAGGGCACCACGACATCATAGCCAGAGCCACCGGCCAGCATTTTGGTCTCCAGCAATTCGTTGCTGTCGAACACGTCGTAGATCAGGGTCAGCCCTGTCTCTTCCTCGAACTTCGTTAGAAGCTCCTCGTCGATATAGTCCGACCAGTTATAGACTCGCACCTCTTCGGCGAAGGCCGCCGAAGTCCCCAATGCGAGAACCGCTGTCAGTGTCAGCGTCTTGAACATCATTTTTGTTCTCCCTGCGATTATGGTGGGTATTGTCCCGTTTTTTTGGATTTGATCAAGTTTTGCGTTTTTCGACTTTCTGAACTATGGTTCCAAAAGGTCAACAGCCCGGCAAGTCGGCACCCATCGAGACAAGGCAAACCAATTGGATTTGATCAAAAATAAGGCACCTAAGCCCAATATTGACGCCGGGAAACGGCCCGCGCACGAACAGGTCTACCACACCCTGAAATCCATGATCATGTTCGGCGAGCTGGTACCAGGTCAGCCCGTCACCATTCAGGGCCTGACTGATTCGCTCGGCGTCGGGATGACCCCCGTGCGTGAGGCGATTCGACGTCTGATCTCGGACGGCGCATTGGTGTTTCAGGGTAATCGCAGGGTCAGTGTGCCGTTGTTGTCCAGCGGTGATGTTGAGCAGGTGATCTTCGCCAGAATTACCATAGAATCAGAGCTTTCAAGGCGATCCACCGCCAAAATGTCCGCCAGCGACGTTGATCAACTGGAAGCTATCGACCAGCAATTGGACCAGATGATCGCGGATGGTGACGTTCACGGCTACCTGCATCTCAACCACAGATTCCACGAAACGCTATATGCACATGCCGATGCGCCCGTTCTGAGCGATCTGGCCGAGCGTCTGTGGCTTCGATTCGGGCCATCCTTGCGTGTGGTCTGCGGCCGCTTCGGCACTCAAAGCCTGCCTGATCGCCATAAGGACATCATCACAGGGCTACGCGCCGGAGATGCGGAAAAGGTGGCGAAAGCGACCGCTCAGGATATCGAGCAAGGCATGGAACTGATGATCGAAGCCGCCTCGGACATCTAGAAAACACCGATTCGATTGACAGGAAATAATTTGATCATATTGTGACTCGCAACCACCGTTGCAGGAGTCTTTCGGATGTCCACGATCACAAACCACATGCCCACCGCTGAATTGCAGGCGCTGGATGCCGCCCACCACATGCACCCGTTCTCTGCCAACGGAGCGTTGGGGAAAGAGGGCGCGCGCGTTATCACCCGCGCCAATGGCGTCTATCTGACAGACAGCGAAGGCGAACAGATCCTGGACGCAATGGCCGGCCTGTGGTGCGTGAATATCGGCTACGGGCGCGATGAGCTGGCCGACGCCGCCGCTCGCCAAATGCGCGAGCTTCCGTACTACAACACCTTCTTCAAAACGACCCACGTGCCTGCAATTGCACTGGCCAACAAACTGGCCGAGCTTGCCCCAGGCGATCTGAACCACGTGTTCTTCGCCGCTGGCGGGTCCGAGGCGAACGACACCAACATCCGTCTCGTGCGCACATATTGGGCCGAGAAAGGCCAGCCCGACAAGAACATCATTATCAGCCGGCACAACGCTTACCATGGCTCATCGGTGGGCTCTGCCTCGCTGGGCGGTATGGCCGGAATGCACGCGCAGGGCGGGATTCCGATCCCGAACATCCACCACATCAATCAACCCAACTGGTGGGCCGAGGGTGGCGACATGACGCCCGAAGAGTTCGGCCTCGCCCGCGCACGCGAGTTGGAGGACGCCATCCAAGAACTCGGCGAAGACCGCGTCGCGGCTTTCATCGCCGAGCCGGTTCAGGGCGCAGGCGGCGTGATCGTTGCGCCTGATACCTACTGGCCCGAAATCCAGCGCATCTGCGACAAATACGACATCCTGCTGATCGCCGATGAAGTGATCTGTGGCTTTGGCCGTACCGGCAACTGGTTCGGATCGCAAACCGTCGGCATCAAGCCCCACATCATGACCATCGCAAAAGGCCTCAGCTCGGGCTACGCGCCCATCGGCGGGTCAATCGTCAATGACGAGATCGCCGAGGTGATCGGCGGCACCGAGTTTAACCATGGCTACACCTATTCCGGCCACCCGGTCGCGGCCGCTGTTGCTCTGGAAAACCTGCGCATCCTCGAAGAAGAAAAGATCGTCGAGCATGTCCGCGACGTCGCCGCCCCGTACCTGAAACAGAAGTGGGAGGCGCTGGCCGATCACCCGCTGGTAGGCGAGGCCAAGATCGTCGGCATGATGGCGTCGATCGCGCTGACCCCGGACAAGGCCAGCCGCGCAAAATTCGCCTCGGCCCCCGGCACGGTGGGCTATATCTGCCGCGACCGCTGCTTTGCCAACAACCTGATCATGCGGCATGTGGGCGACCGGATGATCATCTCTCCGCCTCTGATCCTGACGACGGCGGATATCGACGAGATGTTCGTGCGCATCCACAAGTCTCTGGACGAAGCACAGGCTGAGATCATCGCGCAGGGTCTGATGAAAGCGGCCGCCTGATCCGCCCTTCATCTGGCTGAAAATATACCGGGGGAGACGCCGATAGGCGGCGGGGGCAGAGCCCCCCTCCTCTACCTCAACCGCTCAAGTAAACGAATGGACGCGTAGCCATCTGGCAGTAGTCCTTGCGCCAGTTGATAGGCCCGCACTGCATTCACCGTATTCGGCCCGGTACGCCCGTCTATGCCCTGAGTATCGAACCCGGCCTGCGTCAACCGCGTTTGCAATTCCTTTTTCTCGGTAAAACTCAGCACCCGGTCGCCACGCGGCCAACTGGCCTGAAACGGAGCGTCACCACTCAGACGATCCGATAGGTGACCGATGCCGATCACATAGGCATCCGCGCCATTGTACGCCTCGATCACGCTGAAATTGTCGAAGATCATCAGCGCTACACCCTGCCCGCCTGCTGGCAATAAGATCGCAGACCGTCCATGATCGCGCACTGGTTTGCCATCAAGCCCGACCACACCACGTGCCGCCCAGTCGGACGGCATCAGAGTGTAATCCCGCTTGGCAGTCGCATAGTCGAATCCCTCGGGCAGCCGCACCTCAACGCCCCAGGGTTGCCCCTTGGTCCACCCGTGCCGGGCAAGATAAGCGGCAGCCGAGGCCAGCGCGTCCGTCGGATCCTCGGACCAGATGTCGCGTCGCCCATCGCCGTCGAAATCAACTGCGTGGTCCAGATACGAGGTCGGCATGAATTGCGTGTGCCCCATGGCGCCAGCCCAGCTGCCCACCATACGACCCGCACTTATGTCCCCGGCCTGAATGATCCGCAAAGCGGCAATCAACTGGGTCTCGAAAAACGAGGCGCGGCGGGCATCGAAGGCCAATGTCGCCAGCGAGCGGATCGTCTGGTTGCTGCCACGATAGGACCCGAAGGAAGTCTCAAGGCCCCAAATGGCGGTCACGACCTCTTTTTCAACGCCATATTGCGCCTCGATCTGGCGAAGGACTTTCCGATGCCGGTCCAAACCCGCGCGACCATTTGAGATGCGTGTGTCCGAGACAGCCGCGTCCAGATATTCCCAGATCGGCTTTGAAAACTCTGCCTGATTGCGATCCCGTTTGATAACCTTTTGATCATAGCTCAGCCCGGCCAGTGCCTGATCCAAGGTCTGCTGAGTGATCCCCTGCTCCACCGCCCGCCGCTGAAACGCGCCGAGCCATGCCTGAAAGCGAGCATTGCCTTCTACCGACACCCGAACGGCCTCAGCCGAGGGTCGCGGCACCGGCCGGAGGGAAATCACCACATCCGCCGAAGCCAGTTGTATCGTATTGTCCAAAAGTCGATTTTCTGACCTTTTGGAAGTTTCTGCTAAACCTGCCTGCATCATGGATGCCCACAATGCGGCGGTCATGACGCCGCCTATGCATTTACGCATTCCGTTTTTTCCTGATTACTGCTCCGCCTCAGGATAGCGCAAAATGGGCGGTTTTCAAAGCGCGCAGAGCGGTTCTGCTGATAGGGTCATCCGAGGATTTTCTGCCCGTTCTGCCAGACGGCCAGCAGATCCCCCTCAGGGCCGATATGCAAGACATGTGCCAGCACGCCTTTGACCAGACGTCCGATCTGGCGATTGCCGATCAAGTTCGCGGGCACAAGGCTGGCCATCTGCAGGGCCTTAGCAAACGGCACATCGACCTGCGTGGTAAGATTCCGCGCCGCCTGCAGCAATTCCAGATGCGCGCCGGCCAGCGTTCCTTCGGCAAGTGTCAACCGGTTGTCCTCACGGTGGATTTCGCGGCCATTGAGCTCAAACACGCAGATATCCGACCCTGCCGTCGCCATGGCATCGCTGACCAGAAAAATCTCACCCGGCCCCTGCTTGGCGTTCAGCGCAGTGCGGATCATGGCAGGATGCACATGGATCATGTCCGCGATTAATCCCGCCGAGAATTTCCCCTCGGCCAATGCCGCGCCAACGGTTCCCGGCGCGCGTCCTTGCATCTGGCTTTGCGCATTGAACAGATGCGTCACACAGCGCGCGCCGGCCTTTGCAGCAGCAACGCAGACCTCATAACTGGCATCGGTATGCCCCAAGGAGACCAAAACACCTGCCGCCGTCAGCGTTTCAATCTGGGCGATTGTGACGCTTTCGGGTGCCAGCGTCACTTTAAGAACCGGCAATAGGGCGGCGGCCTCAAGCAGTGCCGCGACATCCACATCTTCCATCGGGCGGATAAAGGCAGCGTCATGCGCGCCTTTGCGGGAGACGGCCAGATGTGGGCCTTCCAGATGCAGGCCAACGATCCCCGGAACGCCTTGCCGCACGGCCTCAATCGCGGCCGAGATGGCGTTTGCAGTGACCTCGGGCGAATCCGTGATCAAGGTCGGCAGGATCGAGGTCGCCCCGATCTGCGCATGAGCCCCAGCCATGATCTGCAGCGCGGCAACATCCGGCTGGTTGTTGAACATCACCCCACCGCCGCCATTGACCTGCAGATCGACGAAACCCGGCGCAAGAAACCCGCCCTCCAGCGTGATTGGCACGTGCCCAGAGCCAAGTTCCGACATGGGAACGACGCCATCAACCCGCCCACCCCGATGCAACAGCGCGTGGTCTTTCACGATGCCGTCCGGCGTCAAAATATCCGCTCCGATGAGGGCGTGGGCTGCCTCAGTCATACCGTCTCCGTCACCTTCTTGAGGTGCCGGGGGGCATCCGGGTCAATGCCGCGCGAGGCGGCGAAAACCTCGACCATGGAGTAGAACGAAACGATCAGGCTCAGCGCGTCGGTCAGCGGGTGTAGCGTGCGGACATGTTCGACCGGTGACGCAGATTTGACCTTGGTCGTGGTGGCAAAAACGCGGGCCCCTTTGGCGCTGATCGCGTCGGCGACCTCGGACAGCGCGGATTCTGCAGCATCGGCAGCCGCAAAGCTGAGGACAGGAAACCCTTCTTCGACAATCGAGACCGGCCCATGCAGCACTTCGGCCGAAGAATAGCTTTCGGCATGCAACTGGCAGGTCTCTTTGAACTTCAAAGCCGCCTCGTTGGACATGGCCAGCACCTGCCCGCGCCCCAATGTGAACAGCGACGGGTTAGCCCCGATCGCGGCCCGCACCTCAGGCCAGTCGATACGCGCAGCCTGCGCCAGCCGTTCTGGCAAATCGCGAATGGCAACCAAAAGTGCCTCATCCCGCGCCCATTCGGCCAACACCCAAAGGCCCGCCACGGCCGAGGACACAAATGTCTTGGTCGCGGCCACACTCAGTTCGGGGCCTGCCTGTATATCAATTGTGTGGGCACAGGATGCCGCCAATGGAGAGGCCGCGTCATTTGTCAGCCCGATGGTCAGCGCGCCATCACGATACGCGCTGCGGACCATCGCCAGGATATCCGGGCTTTGCCCGGACTGGGACACGGCCAGACAAAGGCTGTTTTGCAGCCGGAGCGGCGCGTTGTAGATCGACGCGACAGAAGGACCAACCGAGGCCACCGGCAGACCCAACAGGATTTCCGACGCGTATTTGAGATAGGTGCAGACATGATCCGACGACCCCCGCGCCACGCTCGTCAGAAAGGCGGGATCAAGGGTCCGGGCGACCTCGGCCGTGGCGGTGATGTTCTTTTGACCCCGGCTGAGCAGCCGTTCGACCGCTTCGGGTATCTCGTCGATTTCCCGGCGCATCCGGGTGATCTGCTGTTGCATGTGCTTTCCTAGCTGTTTGCAAGGCGCAGTTCGGCCACAAAATCGTAGGCGTCACCGCGATAGACAGAGCGTGTGAACTCCACCACACGTCGATTGGACAGGAATGAGGTCCGGACGATCCGCAGCCCGGCCACGCCCGGCTCGACCCCCAGAACTGCGGCATCGTTGGCCTCAAGGTTGATCGCTGAAATTCGCTGCATAGCGCGCACCGGGCGGTTGCCGTCGCGTTCCAGCACTTCATAAAGTGAGGATGTTACGCCTTCTGGATGCGGCAGGATATCGACCGGCAGGGCCGCGTGCTCAATCGCCATCGGCCGGTCATTCGCCATGCGCAGGCGCGACAGCCGCGCCACCTCTTCGCCCGAGGACAGGGCCAACGCCATGACCTCTTCAGGTGAGGGTGTGTGAATGCCCCGCTCCAACCACTCGCTGGTCGAATCCAATCCGCGGCGGTTCATGTCTTCGGTAAATGAGGTCAGTAGAGACAGCGATTGTTCGACCCGAGGCGTTCCGTCCGCCACGAAACTGCCCGAGCCCTGACGCTGCACGATGATGCCACGCTCGACCAAATCCTGCAGCGCGCGCCGGACGGTAACACGGGACAGGCCGGTCAGATGGGCCATCTCGCGCTCGCCTGGCAGCGGGGCGCTTTCGGCCAGAACGCCGGCTTCAATGCTTTGCTCAAGTCGCTTGCGCAACCGAACGTAAAGAGGGCCTGTGGCCTCCTGCAGCCAATCGGCAGATTTCAGGAATGTCTCGATTGTGTCGTTCATCAGCCCGCCCCTACCTTTGCCCGCTCGGCCAAGTGGCGCGCCAATATCAAAGCGCCGTCAAGCGGTGAGCCCTTGGCCTCGGTCAGGCAGGCCTGCATGTGTGGGGGCAGATACCCCGCATAGTGCGGTGCGACCCCGCCGATCATGCAGATGGGCGATCCGTCGGTGTGACCAAGGGCGCGTAGCCCCTGCGCCAGATAGTCGGCCCCGCCTAGCATCAGATCCCGCGCCACGGGATCGCCACCAGCCGCGGCCGCGATGATCTCGGGGGCGAGGCCTGCAAAATCAGAGGGACTCGACTGGCCAACAAACCCAACGATTTGCATGGGATCGTCGCCATATTCCGCGCTGATTTTTCGGGTCAGCGCGCTGTGGGGTTGAATGCCGTCCATCGCCAATAGAACGCGTTGAAGCAGTTGAACGCCTAACCAATTGCCCGAGGCCTGATCGCCGATCAGAGCTCCGTAGCCGCCAATAAACTGCGTTCGCCGATCGGCCTGACGGGCCAGAAAGGATCCCGTTCCAACGCCGATCACAGTACCGTCCTGCGCGCCCAACGCGCCCACAACCGCCGATCTGCGGTCATCTTCTACTTCGACAATTCGCGAGGGCAGACTGCGCGCAACCTCCGACGCCACAACGGCATCCGTCACCCCAGCCAGCCCCGCGTAGGTCGGAATCTCGGCCAGATGTGTTCGGGGCAATTGCGCCTTATCGGCCAAGGCCTGCAGCCCCTCATCGAGGGTGCGCAGCGCTTTCTGACGATCCGAGAAGGCATTAGCACTACCCAATGTCACCTCAACCCGACCGTCAGGCGTGGCCATCGCGAAACGGCACTTTGTGCCACCGCCGTCGATCGCAATCAGGTATTGGAAGGACTCACCCATATAGATACCTTTAAAATACCTTTTGCCGAAAAAAAAGACCTCAGCATATATAAACTGAGAATTATTGGTGATTTTAGGGCTTTTTGGCATATTTCTCTAACGAGAGGTAGACAAAAGGTATTATATAGGTATTACTTTCATTTGGGGAGGAATCAAATGCTGCCGCAAACCGAAATGTTGCGCGACGAGGTCGAAGGACTTGACCTGCGGCCAGATGTCGACATCCTTGACTATCTGCTTGAGGCGCAGAAGGCAGCATTGGGTGGGCTTGACGGTTGCTTGGATGTCCTCTCAGAGGGGGCTGCTATTCTTACGGATACGGTGCGTCAGGGCGGCAAGATTTACTACGCTGCGGCCGGTTCCTCGGGCCTGATGGGGCTGGCGGACGGGGCTGAATTATCCGGAACCTTTGGCCTTTCGCCTGAGTCCATGGCGATCTGCATGGCAGGCGGGGTACCACAGGGCGCGGCGATGCCCGGTCATACCGAAGATGACGAAACTGCGGCGCAAACTGCGGCGGCCAAGGTACAACCGAGTGACGCTGTAATCGCCCTTTCCGCCAGTGGCAGCACGCCCTATGCCGTCGAATTCGCCCGTCATGCGCGCACGCAGGGTGCCAGTGTCATCGGGATCGCCAACAACGCAGAGGCCCCGCTGTTCGACTACGTGGATTGCGCCGTCCACCTGAACACGCCACCCGAACCCATCGCTGGCTCAACGCGCCTTGGGGCCGCGACGGCGCAGAAAGTGGCTCTGAATATGATGTCCACGCTGATGGGCATTCGCCTGGGGCATGTTCATGACGGGATGATGGTGAACGTCATTGCGGACAACCATAAACTGCGCCAACGCGCCGAAGGGATCGTTGGAAAAATCGCCGGGGTTTCGGCAGAGCAGGCCAGTGCTGCGCTTACGCAGGCGTCCGGTAACGTGAAACAGGCAATCTTGCTGGCCGCGGGCGCCGACAGCCCGGACTGGGCCGAGGCGCTTTTGGCGCAATCCGATGGCCACCTGCGCCCCGCACTGAAACAACTTTAAAACCAAACAAAATACCAAGGGAGAAAAGACCATGAAGAAAGTATCACTAAGCGCCGTTTTGCTGGCGTCGTCGGCCCTTGCAGGCGCCGCCTATGCCGAAACGGTCCTGACTATCGAAAGCTGGCGCAATGACGATCTGGCCCTGTGGCAGGAAAAGATCATCCCCGCGTTTGAGGCGCAGAACCCGGATATCAAAATCCGATTCACGCCCTCGGCCCCTGCCGAATACAACGCCGCCCTGAACGCCAAACTGGATGCCGGATCGGCCGGAGACCTGATCACCTGCCGTCCGTTCGATACCTCGCTTGGTCTTTATGAGGCCGGTCACCTGACGGATCTGTCTGATCTGGGCGGCATGGCCAATTTCTCGGACGTGGCGAAATCTGCATGGCAGACCGATGACGGCGCGGCGACCTTCTGTGTTCCCATGGCCTCAGTCATTCACGGTTTCATCTACAACAAGGACGCCTTCAACGAGCTGGGCATCGACGTGCCCACAACCGAGGCTGAGTTCTTCGCCGCGCTCGACAAGATCAAAGAGGACGGCACCTATATCCCAATGGCCATGGGCACCAATGACCAATGGGAAGCGGCCACCATGGGCTACAACAATATCGGCCCGAACTACTGGAAAGGTGAAGAGGGGCGTCTGGCTCTGATCGAAGGTTCGCAGAAGCTGACGGATGAGGCATGGGTTGCACCCTATCGCCAATTGGCGAAATGGGGTGAGTACATGGGCGACGGGTTCGAAGCCCAGACCTATCCGGACAGCCAGAACCTGTTCACTCTTGGCCGCGCTGCCGTCTATCCCGCTGGCAGCTGGGAGATCAGCGGTTTCAATAATCTGGCCGATTTCGAAATGGGTGCATTTAAGCCTCCGGTCCAGAATGCGGGCGATGAGTGCTATATCTCGGATCACACCGATATCGCCATCGGCCTGAACGCAGCCTCGCCCAACGCTGAGGCCGCGCGCACCTTCCTGGATTGGGTTGGCTCGGAAGAGTTCGCGACTATCTATGCCAACGCCCTGCCCGGCTTCTTCTCACTGTCGAGCTTTGACGTCGCGATGGACGACCCGCTGGCGCAGGAGTTCGTAAGCTGGCGTGGCGAGTGTGGCTCGACCATCCGCTCGACCTACCAGATCCTGTCGCGCGGCACGCCGAACCTTGAGAACGAGACCTGGAACGCCTCGGCTCAGGTCATCAAGGGCGAAGAAAGCCCTGAGGACGCCGGGCAGCGCCTGCAGGATGGCCTCGCCTCCTGGTACGCACCGCACCAATAACCACTCACGAAACCAACGGGTCCGGCCTTCGGGCCGGACCCACCCAGAACAGTCGAGGCATAAGATGGGCAACAGCCGGATCAAATGGCACATAGTGGTGTTCCTTGCGCCCGCCGTGCTGGTTTACACTGCCGTGATGATCCTGCCGCTTTTCAACACGCTGCGGCTGGCGCTTTATACCGAGGTCGATCAATCCCGCGTCTTTGTCGGGCTGGACAATTTCCGTACCCTGTTCGGCGATCCCTTATGGTCGGATGCGTTCTGGAATGCATTAGGTAACAACTTCTGGTTTTTCTTCATTCACATGCTGGTGCAGAACCCGATCGGCATCGCTCTGGCCGCCATGCTCAGCCACCCGCGGCTGAGGTTTGCCGCTTTCTACCGCTCGGCCATCTTCATTCCGACAATCCTGTCTTTCGTGATCGTTGGCTTTGCCTGGAAACTGATCCTGTCGCCGATCTGGGGCATTGCGCCGGACATGCTGGCCGCTGTTGGCTTGAAATCCCTCTATGCTCCGTGGTTAGGGAAAGAGGAGTATGCCCTGACCACCCTGGCGCTCGTGTCAGTCTGGCAGTTTGTCGGTATCCCGATGATGCTGATCTATGCCGCCCTGCTTTCAATCCCAGAAGAAATCCTTGAGGCCGCCGAGGTCGAAGGCATCACCGGTATGGCCGCCTTCTGGAAGATCAAACTGCCGCTGATCCTGCCGTCGATCGGCATCATCTCGATCCTGACCTTCGTGGGGAATTTCAACGCGTTTGACCTGATCTATGCCGCCCAAGGAGCTCTGGCAGGTCCCGATTTCTCGACCGACATTCTGGGCACCTTCATGTACCGCACCTTCTTCGGGTTCCAGTTACAGCTTGGCGATCCGCATATGGGCTCGGCCATTGCGACGGGTATGTTTGCGATCATCCTGACGGGCGTCTGCGTCTACCTGTTCCTGATCCAGACCCGCATCCGCCGGTATCAGTTCTGAGGGTAGCAAGATGAACAAAGCCCGCAGAAACCCGTTCAATATCGCCGCCATGCATGGCGCGCTGATCCTGTACACCCTGATCGCGCTGTTCCCGGTCTTTGTGATCGTGATTAACAGCTTCAAGTCCCGCAAAGCGATCTTCCGTGAGCCGCTAGCCCTGCCGGATGCCGAGACATTCTCGATGATCGGCTATCAGACAGTGATGAAACAGGGGGATTTCTTCCTCTACTTCCAGAACTCGATGATCGTCACGGTGGTGTCGCTGTTCTTCATCCTGCTGTTCGGCGCAATGGCCGCCTTTGCCCTTAGCGAGTACCGCTTTCGCGGCAATACCCTGATGGGCCTCTATCTGGCCTTGGGCATCATGATCCCGATCCGCATCGGCACGGTCGCCATCCTAGAGATGATGGTCGCAACCGGGCTGGTGAATACGCTGATGGCCCTGATCCTTGTCTACACCGCGCAGGGTCTGCCTCTGGCCGTCTTTATCCTGTCCGAGTTCATGCGGCAGGTCAGCGACGATCTGAAAAACGCGGGCCGCATTGATGGCCTCAGCGAATACACAATCTTCTTCCGTCTGGTTCTGCCGCTTGTGCGCCCAGCGATGGCGACGGTGGCGGTGTTCAACATGATCCCGATCTGGAACGATCTGTGGTTCCCACTGATCCTGGCCCCGGCCGAGGAAACCAAGACGCTCACGCTGGGCAGTCAGGTATTCATCGGGCAATTCGTCACCGACTGGAACGCGGTTCTGTCCGCGCTCAGCATGGCGATCCTGCCGGTCATGGTTCTCTATGTCATCTTCTCGCGGCAATTGATCCGCGGCATCACCTCGGGGGCGGTCAAATGATCCGAGTCCTTATCGCAGGTCTGGGCAATATGGGCCTCAGCCACGCGCTGGCGCATCACCATCATGCCAACGCGCAGATTGTTGGGTTGGTCAATCGCTCGGGCCAGGTCGATCAGTCGGAGTTGCAGGGCTATCCCGCCTTCTCGGATTTCCACACTGCTTTGGCCGAAACCGCGCCAGATCTTGTGGTCCTTGCGACCTATTCCGACAGCCACGCTGACTATGCCCGTGCCGCGATGGAAGCAGGCGCACATGTGTTTGTCGAGAAACCTCTGGCCACCACCGTCGAGGATGCGCGCCGCGTTGTCGCCAAAGCTGATGAGACGGGGCGCAAACTGGTGATCGGCTATATCCTGCGCCACCACCCCTCGTGGATGCGTTTGATCTCTGAGGCGCGCGATCTGGGCGGCCCCTATGTGTTCCGCCTGAACCTGAACCAGCAATCCACCGGCCCGACATGGGAGACGCATAAGGCGCTGATGCAGACCACCTCGCCCATCGTCGATTGTGGCGTGCATTATGTGGATGTGATGTGCCAGATCACCGACGCCCTGCCCGTTCGGGTCAATGGGATGGGCCTGCGCCTGTCAGACGAGATCGCCGCGGATATGTATAATTACGGCCAGTTCCAGGTGGTGTTCGAGGACGGCTCAGTCGGCTGGTACGAGGCCGGATGGGGCCCGATGATGTCCGAAACCGCGTTCTTCGTGAAAGACATCATCTCGCCCAATGGCGCCGTTTCGATCACCGAGGGCAACAAAGGCGCTTCGGACGATGTGGACGGGCACACCAAAGTGGGCGGCATTCTGGTGCATCGCCCGGATGGGGACACTCTGATCGAAATGGACGGCGAACCGGGCCATCAGGAGCTGTGCGATGCAGAGCAAGCCTACATGCTGCGCGCCATCGCCGAGAATATCGACCTGACCCGCCACATGAGCGACGCGGTGCAATCCCTGCGGATCTGCTTGGCGGCTGATGAAAGCATTCGAACCGGGCAACCGGTTGACCTGAAGGAGGCGTGACGTGACCGCCCTGAAGCTGAGCAAAGTGTGTAAATCCTTCGGGCCAGTTGAGGTGTTGAAGAACATCGACCTGACGGTCGAGGAAAACGAATTCGTGGTCTTTGTCGGCCCCTCGGGCTGCGGGAAATCGACCTTGCTGCGGGTGATTGCGGGGTTGGAGGATGCGACCTCGGGCACGGTTGAAATCGACGGCGAACAGGTCAACACAGTGCCCCCGGCGAAACGCGGGCTTGCGATGGTGTTCCAGTCCTACGCGCTCTACCCGCATCTCACGGTGCGTGGAAATATGGCGCTTGGGCTGAAACAGGCCGGGCACCTGAAGGATGAAATCTCGCGCCGCATTTCCGAGGCCAGCCGGATGCTGTCGCTTGAGGATTACCTGGAGCGCCGTCCTGCCGAACTGTCAGGCGGCCAGCGGCAACGCGTCGCCATCGGGCGCGCGATTGTACGTAACCCGAAACTGTTCCTGTTTGACGAACCGCTGTCCAATCTGGACGCAGCCCTACGCCTGAATACACGGGTCGAGATCGCCAATCTGCACCGTCAGATTGACGCCAGCATGATCTACGTGACCCATGATCAGACCGAGGCGATGACTCTCGCCGATAAAATCGTGGTTCTGCGCGACGGGCGCGTGGAGCAGATCGGCAGCCCGATGGACCTCTACAACAACCCCGCCAACCGTTTTGTGGCCGAGTTCATCGGCTCCCCCGCTATGAACTTTGTCCCGGCAGATATGATCGGCGGCCCGAAGGGCACCTATTTCGGCATCCGCCCGGAATACGCCACCCATTCTGAAACCGGGGCCCTATCCGGCACCGTGGTGCATGTGGAAAACCTGGGTGCGGATACGAATATCATGGTCGATATCGGAACCGGAAAACCCTTCACCATCCGCGCCTTCGGCCAACACAGGGTTGAGCCGGGCGCGCAGACAGGAATCGCCTTCGATCAGGCCAACGTCCTCGCTTTTGGCGAGGACGGGCAGAGACTGTAGCGCTACGCGTCTTCCCCTAGCTCTTTGACGGCGGCCAAGAGGCGGGCGATTTCCTGTTCTGTGTTGTAGTGACAGAAGGAAATGCGGATGCAGTCCGATAGCCCCAACGGCCCCAGCACATTGCCCGAGTAATGGTCGGCCTTGCGCGTATGGGTTCGAATGCCCTGCTGGTTCAGCGTCTCGACCACATCTTCAGATGCCTTGCCTTTGACCACAATCGACACCAGCCCCTCTCGCGCTGGGTTGTCGGCCCCGGCAAGAATGGTGACGTGATCCATATCGCGCAGACCCGGCAGGTTGCCGGTGCCGTTGATTGCTGTATCGGTCAGGTGGGTCTCGTAGGCGTGAATGGCACGGCCCGCAGCCTCGATCCGCGCGCGCGGGTCGGTCTCGTTCGATACTTCCCCACCCAGCCAGTCGAAATAGGACACCACATCCGACACCGTCGCGTAGGAACCGGTATCGCGGGTGCCGAACTCCCACCCTGTTGCGGGGGCGTCGATCAGCATGTCGTGGGGCGTACGGGTCAGCCGGTCAGAGATCCATGCAATCCCGTATCCATGTCGCGAGAACACTTTGTAAGGTGAGATCGCATAGCCGTCGACGTTGTACGCATCCAGATCGAGCTGCCCGTGGGCCGCGTGCTGGATGCCGTCGACGATGATCATGCAATCCGGCGCAACCGCCCGGATCGCGGCCGAGATCGCGGCCACATCCATGCCCATGCCTGTCACAGGTGAGGCATGCAGGATCGTCGCCACCGCCACATCCGGGGTCATCAGTGCGGTGTAGTCCTCAGCCGTGACCAAACCGGTTTCGTTGTTATGCGGCACGTTCACATATTCCAGCCCGGCAATCTCGGCCCAGCGGCGTGCGGCGCTGCGGGTGGCCGGGTGCTCAATGGAGGACCCGATCACTTTGGCCCCTTTGGGTGCGGCCAGACAGGCGGTGCGGATCATGCGGAACAACAGCTCGGTGCCGCTTTCGCCTGCAAAGAACTGACCGCCTGAGGCGTTCATGAACACGCCCAGATCCTGCTTGGCCTGGTTGATCACATTCTGCGTGCCCTGCCCCGCAGGGTTGATACGGCCCGGATTGTCCGGGATCGCCGCATAAAAAGCCGAGGTCTCAGCCACCGATTTCAACGTCAGGGCGCCGCCTGCATTCTCAAAGAAAATGCGTTCACCCTGAAACGGGCAAGTGTCGACATGGGCGAACCTGTCGCGAATGGCATCAATAAGCGCGGGGTTGTCTTGGATCATGGGTCCGTCCTGTGGAAAGTCAGAGCGTTCGGACAGCTTGCACAGGCCGGCCGAACAGATCGAATTCAAACACCGGTTTTGTCCCCATGACAAGAAAAAGGGCCGGTTGAAACAACCGGCCCTTCTGCGTCAGTTGAACCGAGGGATCAGTTCGAACCGGCGTTCAGCTTTTCGTTCTGCTCGCGCAGCGTGTCCGAGATGATGGCGTACCACTCGCCGGACTGGCGCATCTCGTTCAGACCTTTGTTCATCATCGCGATGTATTCGCGGGCAAACGGGTTCGAACGGTGGGCCATGAAGCTCATCGACGAGAGAGTCGAAACATAGGGGTTCTCGACGATATCGTCCGATGTCAAACCCATGTCATTCATTGTCGAAGCAAACAGCTCAACCTCGAATGCAGCAACGTCTGCCGTGCCGGTGAGAACAGCGTCCAGGCATTCACGCGCTGAGTTGGGATGAATCAGGTTCAGGTTTTTGCCATTCAGGCCAACTTCTTCCAGAACAACCATGCTCCAACCCGCCATACGGCAAAGGGTTGCGCCTTCGAGATCCGAAAACTCTGTTGCGGCGGCGTATTCACTTTCGGGCAGCGTGAAGAAGCCACCAACAACGTCGTAGATCGGAACAGACGCCACGAACTGCGTGCAGCGGGCTTCGGTTGCCTCAGACCACTCGTAAGAGCGGTTTGTACAATCGGGCAGCGTCCAGGCAATCGAGATGTCGAATGCGCCCAGCGGCAGGAGAGTGTCCAAGTGCGAAGACCAGTCATCCACGAAGCTGACCGAGAAGTCGCGGCTATTGCCAGCGCGCTGCAGGCTGGTTGTTGCCAGACGGGTCATGATACCGCCACCGCTCAGGGATTCTGTCGTGAACGGTTCCCAGCCGTTGCCAGCAACCAATTTGATCGGCGGTGCATAGACGTTCGACCGTTTCACGCTGGCCGCACGCTGTTCTTCCGCTGCGATGATTTCCTGCGCCGACTGACCGTTAGGCAGGCTGCCATCCTCACACGGCAGAGCCAGGACAAGACCGGGCTCTAGCGAATTGGGGTTGGTGATCTCGTTGCGGTTCGCGTTGAAGATCGGCTGATAGTTCGATGTGCCATAGGCTGCGATCGCGATGGTTGCCATCGTGTCGCCGTCCTGCACGGTGTAGTTTGAACAGGCTTCCTGCGCTGCTGCAGCACCTGCGGAGAGTGTGAGGACGGCGGTTGCCGTCATCACTTTGGTATTGAGTTTTTCTCTTAGCATTTTTTATTCCTCCCATAAGTTGGAATGTGGAGATGAGGTTTCAGTTGATTGCGTCTAGCAGTCTTTCGTTATGCTCATTCAGGCTATCCGAGATGATGGCGTACCATTCCCCGGTTTCACGCATTTCGTTCAGGCCCTTGTTCATCAGGGCAAGGTATCTTTGACCCTGAGGATTGGACCGGTGAGTGATGAAGCGAAGGGACGACAGCGTCGAGACATAGGGGTTCTCGATCAGGTCGTTGGCATTCAGGCCCATTTCGCTCATGGCGTCTGCGAACAGCTGCAATTCGAACGTGGCGATGTCAGCTGTTCCAGTGATGACCGCATCCAGGCATTCCCGTGCGGTGGCAGGCTGCACAACGGTCATGGTGTCGTCGCGCAGCAAACCTTCTTGTTCCAGATCGTGCAGAGGCCAGCCTTCCATACGGCAGATCGTGGCGCCGTGCAGATCATCAAAGCTGGTGGCTCCGGCGTATTTGCCCTCGGGCACGCTGTAGAAACCGAACACGATGTCATAGACCGGGGCCGAGGCGTGGAACTGCGTGCAGCGAACCTCGGTCTCCCATGACCATTCATAGCTGCGGTTGGTGCAGTCGGGGATGTTCCAGGCCATCGATACGTCAAAGGCACCCAGCGGCAGCAGGGTTTCGATATGCGAGTTCCAATCGTCCACGAAGCTGATCGAGAATTGCTCGTTATTGCCACCACGCTGCAGCGTTGTGGTGCCCAGACGGGTGATGAACCCGCCACCGTTCAGGGTTTCATCCGCGAACGGAGCCCAGCCATTGCCGGTCACCAGTTTGATCGGCCGTTTGAACGCACTGCTCTGCGCAGAGTTTGCAAAACGCTCCTGCTGCGCCGCGATGATGTCGCTTGCGCTCTGACCGTTTGGCAGGTTTCCGTCCTCACAAGGCAGGACCAGAGACAGCCCAGGATCCAGCGCGTTAGGGTTGCTGATCGCATCGCGGTTCGCGTTGAAGATGGGCTGGTAGTTGGACGTGCCATACGCGGTCAGCGCGATGGACGCCATGGTATCGCCGTCCTCCACGGTATAATTCGTACAGGCTTGTTGGGCGGCAGCGGCTCCGGCACTGACCGTCAATAGGGCAGCGGTTGTCAACGCAACATTATGGAGCGTGAAGTTGGGCATTCGATGTTTTCTCCAGATAAAATTTGAGATGGCTTTTCAGTTTTCTCAGCCGTTTTCCATTTGATAGCGAAGAGCGGATGAGACGATGTCTCGCCATTCGCCGGATTGCTGCATGATCGCCAGACCCTTGTTGAGCGTTTCCAGAATCGCTTCTCCGTCCGGGTTGTCCTTGTGCGTCATGACATTCAGCGACTTGATCGCCGCCAAATTCGGGTTCTCGACGATGCGGTGTTCGTAGCCAAGGCGACCAATGGCTCCGTCGGCCAGGTGCGCTTCGATTGCGACAATGTCGGCCTCGCCCGTCATCACTGCTTCAAAGCACTCGTCCGGCGATTCCGGGCGCAGCAAGGTGATGATCGGCTCGTACAGGCTGACCGCATCCATATGTGACAGCGACCAACCTTCGGGGCGGCAAATCGTCGTTCCGGCGAAATCAGCGTAGCTGAGCGCTTCGACATAGCTTGTGCCTTCGCGGGCGAAGAACGTGTCGACCACTTCGTAGAACGGGTTCGAGAAGTTGTAGGTCTCACAGCGGTTGCGGTCGTTTTCGGACAGCGCCGCAGGTTCTTCGCAATTCGGACGCGACCAGGGGAACGTGCCATCGAACGCAAGTGTCGGCATCAGCAGATCCAGATGCGAATTCCAGTCGTTGACGAACTGAATCTTGTAGGCCTGCTCGGGCGCGGCGCGCAGCATCGCGGTTTCCACCAGATGCGTATAGAGGCCACGGTGCGGCAGTGCTTCGTCGGTGAAGGGTTGATAGTCGCCGCCGGTGATCAATAGCACCTGACGGTCGCGCACCTCAGGGCGTTCGCCCGTACCGGCGTCGCGGATCAGGGCGGCGCCTTCGGCGCGTGCGGCCTCGATTTCCTCACGCGCGGCGGCCTTTGCTTCAACCACGGCCTGTTCACTGACCTGCTTGGCCTCAGCTTCGGCGGCAGCCACTCGGGCTTCGGCCTCGGCGATCGCCTGTTCTGCACGCTCTTCGGCAGCTTTGACCAGCTCGGCAGCCATTTCGGCGGCCAGACGCTCAGCCTCGGTATCAGCCAGAACCGGAGTACGACCGATATCTTCAAGACAGGGCATTGCCAGCACGTCACCGACCCGAATGATGTTCGGATTGGATCCAATCACATCGCGGTTGGCGTCAAAAATGATGCGGAAATCTTCCGTCGCATAGACCTGAATCGCCAGCTCTCGCAGACTGTCGCCGCGCTGAATCTCGTAGTTCGAGCACGCCTCTTGCGCGGATGCTGCACCTGTAGCCGCCGCCAGGGCCAGGCTCGATATGATCAATGTGTTTTTCATGGGTCCCGTTGCTTTGCCTTATTATTGTTTCGCAAGTTTCACGACTGCGATTGAGAGGTTGTCTTGATCAGGGTTGTTCTTCTCCAGCACTGCCTGCTGCAATGCCTCTGCGATTTCTTGCGCCAATGCCTGCGCGTGGTTGCCCACAACTGTCTGAAGCTCGTCATCGGTCAGGGTCTGCAGGCCGTCACTGCCGAGGATGAGGATATCTGCGACCGTCATTGCCAACGGATCTTCCGGGCAATCCACTTTGGGAATCGCGCCGCCCATGATGACCGACGTCAGCTGATTGCGGTCCGGATGAGCCCGCGCCTGCGCTTCGGTCAGCGTACCGTCGGCAACCTGCGCGTCGATCATCGGCGCCATCGAGTGGTCTTCGTTGATCTGCATCAGCGCGCCGTCCCGAAACAGGTAGAGCGGGCTGTCGCCAATCGAAATCCAGAACAGACGCTGCCCCAACAGCAAGGTGCCCAGCAAGGTGGACCCCATGTTGCAGCCATCGCCCTGTTCTTCATTGCGGTTCGAAATCAGCGCGTTGGCCTGCATGGCCGCCAAAGGCAGCGCATCTATCGCCGCGCGTTCTGACACGGTGTCGCTTTCCAGCTCGGCGTCCAACGCCTCGCGCCAGGCGGCGACCACAAGGCTTGAGGCGACTTCACCAGCCTCATGCCCGCCCATACCGTCGGCAATCACCACATAGCCTGCATCCGCCGCGTCGAACATACGCGCAGCGATGGCATCCTCCTGCGTGTCCCGCTGACCCTGGTTCAGGATCAGCGCAACGTCATATGCCGGAGTCGCGAGCATCTATCAGGAATCCCGCCAATCAAAACCTTCGTCGCAGAAGGCCATGAAACGGATCGAGGTTTCGCTGATGCGGATCAGGTCGCCATTGGACAGCGCCACGGTGCTGAGAACCGGCTTGCCATTCAGGCGCACCAGATTGGCCTTGCCGCCGTGACCCAGATAGCATTTGCGATCTTCCGGGTCATAAGCAATCACGGCGTGGTTGCTGCGCGAGATGCCGGTGTCGCCGAAATCCAGCTGGATGGCCTGATCATCATTGCGCCCGATCTGCATCAGACCTTCGGTCAGGGTGATGCTGGACCCACGGCCGGGGCCTTGGGTGACAACCAGCCAACCCACCGGGAAGGTCTCTTGCGCGGCTTCGGTCTTGGCGACCGGCTCCGCGGTTTCGATCAGGTCCTGAACGTGGGTATCTGCGCGTTCGAAACCCAGGAAAGTGGTCTTGACACGCGAACGGCGGTCCTCGGCTGGGGCCGGAGTTGGCATTGGAGACGGTGTCGGCTCAACCGCTGCGGCCTGCACCTCGGGTTCGGGCTGCGGTTCAGGCTGCGGTGCGGGGGCTTCCGCCGCCGGCTCCTGAACTTCGACCTCAGGCTCGACCGGAGCGGAGGTCGGTTCCGGAGTGGGTTCGACTGCGACAGGTTCGATCACTTCGGGCTCTGCCACTTCGACCTCATCCTGAACCGGCGCTTCGACCCGCTCGTCTTCGGACAGATGGAGGGTCACGATCTGCTCGTCAACTTCCGGCTCGGCAATCGGTGCTTCTTCGGCCACCTCTTCGGTCACAGGAGCCTCTTCTGCGAAGATCGACGCCTCTTCCTCGGCGTCCTCGGCCGCGTCCTCAGCATCCGAAAACTCGGGCATCTCGCCTTCGACGGTCAGCTCATCTTCTTCGTCATAGGTCTCTTCATACGCCTCAGAGGCCAGATTGCCGCCGCCCAGCGCCGCGCGCAGCGCGTTGAAGTCTGCAATCGGTTCGGGCTTTTCCTCGGCTGGGGCTGCTGCCTCAGTCGGTTCTTCTTCTTTCGCTTTGCCGGCACCTTCTAGAAGCCGGCTGAGAGGGCTTTTGTATTTGAACATGGTGTCGACACCTTCAACTTGTTGGCACGCAATTCTGTGCCGTTTCGATACCCGCACCGCGTCTGTTCGCTGCGGTCTTCAATCTTGAAACCAGGAAACTTTTTACCTTTCTGCGTCGGGCCGGATCCCGTCAGGGTGGCTGTCTTTCGAGGGCCACCCTCAGCAAACACACGCTGGCAGATTACGTTCGAACCGGTCTGATCACTCCTGCGCAAGAGGCATGGTTGCGTTGTCATCTGCACCGTTGCGCAATACCGCAAACTGCGCCTGAGGCTGTTCGCCCGACACCAGTTGCGCCAGCACCGCATCGAGGCTTTCCGGTCCTTCGAACGCAAGACCCGTTTCGGCCTCGCTGACCAGCACATCCCCTGTTTGCAAGCTGCCCGACGCGCCCTCGGGCACCTCTGTCACAACTGTCTGCCAGCCACCGGCTCCATTGCCGTTGACGCTAAAGCCGTAGCCGTTTTCCAACCCGATCGTGCGGAATGCAGGTAGTGCCAGCAATCCGTTCTGCGCCCGCGTCTCACCCAGAGGACGGTAGCGCGCTGCTACGCGCAGATACCCGTCGGGATCCACCTGCAGGTTCTCAAGCACCTGTGCCGCAAACGAGGCATCGTCGCGCACCGGTTTGCCGTTCAAAGTAAAGATGGTGGCTCCGCGCTGAACCCAGTCGCCGATCACCGACATATCCTGATTGGCATCCACGCCCGTGATCGAGAACATATTACCGGTCGAGGCGCGACGGCGGGACGTGTCAAACGGAACCTCAACATCCCAATGCGAGAACGCCACCTGAGCCTCGGCCAGATTGACCGGAGCTGCCTGGACCTCAGCCTCAGGCGCGGTCACTTCGGGCGCGGCTGCCGTTTCTTCGGGTGCGGCTGCCGTTTCTTCGGGCGCAGCTGCGGTTTCTTCAGGCGTTGCTTCTTCGGTCACCGTTTCTGCGGGGGCTGCTTCTGTGGCAACCGTCTCCGCAGTTTCAACCGGCTCCTGCTCGACAGGCTGCACTGCAGCGCTGACTTGTTCCAGTTCCTGTGAAGGCTCTTCTGTTTGGGTCGTTTCGACCGCCGCTGTTTCGGATTCCACCGCTGCGGTTGCGGGTTCCGCCGCTTCCGTCGCAGGGGTCACCGCCGCCGCTGTCTCGGCCTTGTCCGCATCACCGGACATCATCACATAACCACCTGCGGCCAGAGCAATGGCCACAACAGCCACACCTGCCAATAGCTTGCCATTGCCGCTCGATCCACTTTTGACAACCGTATCAACGGCAACCGCTGGTTCTTCGCGGGGCGAGAGCTTGGACAGATCCTCTTCGGCCTTGTCCTCATTGCCCATGACAATGTCGGAATTGCCTGCCAACAAAGCGGTCACAACTGCCTCGGCGTTTTCGCTTTCAGCCTTGATCCGAGCTTTCTCGGCCTCTTTGTCCTCACGGTCCATGCCGACGATGACCGAGACCGGACGATAGGCGAATGTATCGAACATCACCCCCGGCCCGCGGAACATGCGCAACCAGTCCAGCGCCGATTGAAGACGGTCGGTGGCGTGAACCTCCATCGCCTTGTCGATCGCTTCCAGGAATCCTTCGGGATAACCCTCAAACCGTCCGGTCAGCGGGGTATAGGGGTCTTCCTGACCGTTGTTGAACGCGTTCAGGCGGCTTTGACCATCAATCGGACGCTCACCGCTGATCGCGTGAAATAGCGTTGCCGCCAGTACATAGAGGTCGCTGCTGGGGCCTTGCTCAGCGCCGCGCACGTAGAATTCATGGGGCGAGTAGCCATCCTTGATCACCCGCAGCGTCAACAGCGCCGCCGACTTGTTCGCCGCCTGCTCGCGTGCCGCGCCAAAGTCGATCAGAACCGGATCGCCATTCTCGTCGATCAGGATGTTGTCAGGGGAAATGTCCCGGTGCAGCATGCCGCTCTGGTGGATGAACGAGACCGCAGACAGCATCTTTTCGGTCACCTGCACGATGAAGTCAGGGCCGCTTTCGTTATCGGGCTTCTCCATGTAGTCCAGCAGGTCGCACCCGCGGATCAGGTCCATGGCGATATAGGCGGTGTTGTTGTCCTCGAACACCTGATGCACATCGACGATGTTGGGATGCACCAGCCGCGCGTGGTTGCGCGCTTCCTGGATGAAAAGGTCCACGATCGCGCGCAGGTCTTCAGAGTAGGAGGGATCAGCGGCTTCGACCAGGTCTCCATCGCGACGGCAGAGCGCGCCGGGGAAACATTCTTTGATAACCACGTCCCGCTCCAGGCTGTCACGGGCCAGATAGGTGATTCCGAAGCCACCATTGCTGAGATAGCTCAGGATTTCATACTGCCCCCGCAGGAGCTTGGCTCCGGGTTGCAGACCTTCAATTTTTGGTTCGTCGTGCGATGCACCGACAGCCTGGTTATGGCTCATTTCAATCCGCCCGTATTTCTCAAATCGCGGTACAGAAAACTGGGCAATCAGCCCGCGAACTCATAACCAAAAACAACCGCAGGACACTTAAGTCCGGTTAGACGTTTCAAATTTGACTTTATTGGGGCCGCCTCATGGCTTCACTATGGATCGTATTTCCCCTAAATCAACATATAGTGTTGGGTCCATTTTGCAATCATAGATATGGTAAATTCACATATATTATTCGAAAACTGAACCGACTAAAACAAGCGGTTGGTCTACGAATTCGAAACAATAGGGAATCGTTTTGGACAGGCCTCGAATCGCCGCAGTGCAGCTCAATTCCAGGTGGAGAGCGTCAGGTTCCGGTCTTGGACTGCTCGGTCGCCACAGTGCTACCAGCCCAGGCGAGGTTGTCGCTCAGCTGTGCCAGTATACTGATGGCATCACGCAGAGGTGCGTCGCCGCTTTCGAATTGCAGTAGCAGCAGAAGGTCGGTGGCCTTTTCGAACTCACCGGGGATCCAATCTGCATCGGGGTCGATCTCGCCGCCCTGTTCCAGACGTTCGGCAAAGTCCTCGACGATTTCCTGACAGCTCTGCAGGAACGCGGCCGGTTCGATATCCGAGGATTCACGCAGGTCCTCATAAATGCTGGCAATCGCGGCCAGCCAGTCCTCGAGGATCGGGTTGTTCAACGGTGGCAGGGCCGATCCGAGCGCAGCTTGAACCGAGGGGCTTTCGGTCTCCGGCTCTGGCTCGGGGCCAGCGAGAGTTTCCAGAAACGGCTGGAACAGCTCGGCAATGTCTTTGCGGGCTGCGTTCAGGTCATGCATCCGACGAGCGGAAGCCGCCTCAAGCACCTTCTCGGCCAGATTCTGACCGCCGCAGTTTTCCCACAGATCAAAATCTGGTTCAGGCTCTTGCGCCATAGCTTTCACAGCGACAGGCGTACCGATTGGAACCACGGCGTTGAAAAGGCCTTCTTTTTCCTTGTTCAACCGGGCAAGCACGCGATCCAGAGCATCTCGGACGTGAGGCAAATCGGTATGCGTAACGGCCAGCAGACTGTTGTCGCGTAATTCCTGCGGGACCTGTGCCCAAAGATGACGTTCGGTCTCGCGCCAGGCGTTTGTGCCGTTGGTACACCAGATGGCGCAGTCCACGAAACGCAGCAAGTCGAGCGTTGGTTTATAGGTCTCATCCAACGCGCCCGAGCCGGGCAGATCGAACAGAGAGATCTCGCGCAGCGCGGGCGTGTTCAACCCGACGGAGATGAAATCAGGCTCATCTTCGGCCGCTTTCTCCAGCACGATCCCCGAGTAAGTCTTGGGCTCCTTGTCCCACCAGCCGACGGTGGTTTCAGGCGCATCCGCATAAGCAACGATTACGAGGGGCAGCTTCAGATGCTGTGGGCCGGTAGGCAGAATGTCCGCCCCGGCCAGCATATTGGCGAGGCTGGACTTACCCGCCCCGAATTCCCCGGCAAAACCGATATTGACCGCGTTGGACAGACGCTCGGCATGGGCCAGAGCCTTCGCGCGCATATCCTCCAGCGCCGAATCCATTGACAGGGATTCGGTTGCGTTCAGAAAGCGCTCAAGCTGTCTGACGTCCTGTTCGGTTCCGGGAAATTCGATCATTCCGCTGCCTTTGCTTGTCCTTCATCCGCGCGCACCGGGCCGAACACCGTTTCCAGTTCATCGGCGATGCGACGGGCCCGATCGAACGCATCCTGCGCTTCGGCCTGAGCATTAGTTTCACCCGATCCGGTCCGGTGTTCAAGATAGCCGCCCAACAGCGCCACATAGTGGTCCAGAACCGTTTTCAGCCGCTCCATCATGTTTTCACGAGCCGTGTCGATCAGATCATCCCCGATCAGTTCGAATTCCTGCACGATCATCCGCTCTGCGCGCGTGACCACGCTTTTGCGCGAAATCAGGCGCGACAGCCAGTTCACCCGCAACTCAACCGTAATACCGCGAGTGAGCGCCGTGGTGTCAGGACGGAACCACCGCACCGCGCTGGTGTTCATGCGGTTGTCGACGGGGTCCTGCCATCCGGGCAAGGCGCGCAGGGCCGCGTTGGCCTGCATGTCAATCGCGTAAAGCTCGCTCAGCATGCGCTGGCGGACGACCTGCGTGGCCCCTTGAATCAACTCGCGCATCCGGTCGCGCAGAGGGGTAAAGTTCAGCTCGGTCTCAGCACCTTTGGCCAGCAGAGGCGAATTGCCATCCGGGCCACGCACCACGGCCGAGACCGCCTCGGCCACCGTGTCATCCATGACGCCGCGCAGATTGGCCAGCACGTCGTCCATGTCGCGCGTCATCACCTCGGTCTTCTCGGCGACAAGCGCCCTGAGTTCACCAAGCGTCTTGTTGTTTTCGTCCAGATCGACTGTAGCGGAGCCGTCCTCGGACTCCAGCGCGCGCAGCTCTGCCTGCGACCGTTCCAATTCGCCTTGCGCGAAACTGTTCAGATGCTGCCACGCCATCCGCAGCTGTTCGCTGCGAGGGCCGTCGGCCAAGGCCTGTGTCACATGCCGCCGCAGATCCGGTAGGCCCGAGGCGATCATGGCAGCAAAGCGCAGCACGCCCTCACGGCTAATCGGGCCAGGGCCTTGCTTGATCTCTTCCACACCGTCCAAATACTGCTTCATCTGCTCGGGATGGGCGCGCAGCCAGGCCAGAACGTCATCGTGATTGACGCCGGTCTCATCCCCGGTCAGAGCGTAATGCGCCCATTGGGCACTGCCCATCAGCACATCAATGTCCGAGTTCCCCAGCGCTTGTTCCAGACCGTCCAGAACATCACTGCGCACCTTGCCGGCATCCTCGGCCCCGCCGCCCAGCTCATCCACGCGGTTGATGAAGACGACGATCTGACCCAGTTCCAGCGCTTGCATCAGGCGGAACAGCTTCAGATCAGCCCGTGACAAGGCCTGATGCGCGGACAGAACCACCACAAAGAAATCGGATTCCTTTAGGTACTGGCGCGAGATTTCCTCGCGGATCAGCAGCGGGTCATTCACGCCCGGCGTGTCGGTAACGGTCAGCGGAAACGGGAAATGGCCGATGTCAAAATAGACCTCGGCCTTACGGGTGATATCGCTGTAGAGTCCCCGATCCGAGCCGGGGTCGTGGGTTTCGCTATCGCTCGGATCATCACCCGCGCAGACATAGCGGGCCAGATCGTCCGAGTTCAGGTCTTCCAGATCGTGGTGCTGACCCAACAGCTGTTCGTAGCTGTCGCCCAGACGCAGACGGGCGCGGGTTTTCATCGCCTCGACCTGCTCTTCGATCATCTCGCGCTTATAGCTGTCCTCTTCATCAGGGAACATGTTGCGCAGCTCTTCACCCTCGGCGATCAAGGCCTGCCACTGGTGGTTGTCGAAGAAGTGGAACTCTGCCCCGTCAGCCCGGCCCGAAGGATGGCCGAAATGCATATCGGTGATCACCGTTGTCCATGGGTTCACATCTGAGGGCAGGTATTCGGCCTGCCCCGTGAAGCCGTTGATCAAACGCGATTTTCCCGCCTTGATCTGCCCTACAAAGGCAATCGACGGTTTCAACCCCGAAAGGTCTCCGACAATGCGCGAGATGAACTGACGGGTTTCGTCATTGCTTGTCTCGTTCATGTCTTCGGCGATGCGAATAAGCTCGCGGCGACTGGTTTCACTCATAACTTTTTACCCTGGTAACAAGAAACACTGGTTTGAATTGATCGAAAACTTGAAGGATCGGGAGGCGCTCATAAGTCACCCCCGGAAAGTTTGGTCCACAGGCCAACAACGGCACCCAGCTTGCGCGCGTCATGCACGGCAATGGCGGTCTGACCTTGATCCTGCACCACCGCCACGGCGGCCCCCTTGCCCCCCGAAGGACGCATGACAATCAGCTGAGGTTGCTGCAGTTCGGACTGGCTATCATCGTTCCATCCGGTCAGATCCGCCATGAAACGCGTCAGAAGATCGGTATCGGGTCGCAGTGCGGCGTCCCCTTCGAACTGAGGATCACCCCCGTCGATCAAGCCACGCGCTTGCGCAAAACGCTCGGCACTGTCAAAGAAACCCCGCGCGGCAGAAGTGGCATCGGTTGCTTGAGGCGCAGGCTCTTCAACATCCGGTACAACCGAAACAATCGGCTCCGCCGGAAGTTCGATCCGGGCGCAGGCCGTTTCGATTTCGCCAAGCGTGACGCCGACGTCATCGGCCTCAAGCTCGGCATCGGGTTTCAGCGAGACGAATTCCAGCGGCGCGGGCGCGTCGGCGATGTCCGACACCAGCTGCGCAAGTTTGCCGATCAGCCCTTCGCGTGGTTCGGTTTCAAAATCCGGCACCATACCCGACCGGACGCGGAACACATCGGTCACGCGGGCATTGCTAACTTCGATCGCAAGCACGTCTCCGTTGGCCGCGGTAAACTCCAACCGGCGCGGCAGAACGGTGCCGCGAATTGCGCGCAGAACGCCCGCACGGCGCGCAACAGAGGTCTCGCCCTCGACCGGGACGGCAGGCGACAAACGTGCAACCGAGGACCGCCCGATATTGTCGAGCATGTCGAGTATGTTCGTATCCATCATACCGTGACCCCCTCTGGTCCCGTTCAGACTGCGGCCGCAACCGGCTCTAAGCTGAGATGTGATTTGGTAAGCGCCAACCCTACATTCGCGCTGTTGCTGCAGATGTAGCAGACCACATGTTCGGGATATTCCCGGGTCCGCTGGAAAATGATCAACCTGTCGCCGGAAAACACCGCGATTTCCCCAAATCCCGGTGTTTCAGATGTATCCCCTCCTGCTTCACGCAGCATGGTTTCAAAAGCCACCACCCCGCGCCCCTGAAACAGGTTTGCCGCGGCCAAAGCCAGCGTGTCCAGCACGTCCGAGGCATCAGGGTTCTTGACGCTGGTGCCCAGCAACATCCCCGTTTCCATGTCGACATACCCGGCTGCAACGCAGTCGGGTATCGTCTCCATCGCCGCGGTCAGAGCAACTTGAATAGACATTTAACCCCTGACCTTTTTCGTGTCTTGTCGGTGCCGGCTACAGAACATGCCATTCTGCCCCCCTGTGTTCCCCGGCTTTGGGAATGGACCTGATCGCCTCTTTGGCCTGAGTTTCGATATGCTCAAGGGCAATCTGGTCGAACTCAGCCAGGAAGGCCAAGAACGCGCGTTGAAGCCCCTCGGCATCGGTCGGCAGATCCCCGGCGGCGGCAAGCTCTCGCCACATCGCGGCTGCGCTGGGAAGCTCACCTGTGGGGATGTCCATCAGCCCCTCGTTTGCATCTTCCTCAACCTCTTCCGGCTCGGGCTGCGGCATCAACCGCACTTCAACCAGACCGTTGGTTTCTGGCTCCGGCTCAAAGTCATCGTCATCGCTGCCCGACTGTTCCGCCATCAAAGCCGTGATCGACGAGACCGAAACTTCGATCCCGCCCGAGTCGGGTTGGTCTTCTATGTCCTCCGTCGGCGCAACCTCGGGTGTTTTGGACAGTGTCTTGTTGAGCGACACCAGAAGGTCTTCGGATTCCTCAGCCTCAGGCGCGGCCTCAGCCACATCATTTGCGGGGCTGGGCGTATCCTCCTCTTCGGCAAAGACATTCTCATCTTCGTCTTCCGAGCCCGAGAATTCGAACACGTCCAGATCCGCCTCGTTATCAGCGAAAGTGGAGAGGTCCAGCGGGTCTTTGGGTTCTTCTCTGAACTGGGCCCGCAGCTGATCCTCTTCCGTTTCGGCGGGTTGCGGGTCAGGTGTCTGGACCATTTCGGCGCGCAAGCGCTCGGCCTCGTCCGCATTGATCCGTTCCCGCTCGACCTCGTCCGAGCGTCGTTCGACGCGGGACGGGCGCACTGGGAAATTGGTGACCACGCCACTGTCCTGATCTGCCACGTCAGGGGACTCCGAAGGAACCGGATCCACCAGCTGCAGCGGCGCGACCTCAGCGGTCTCATCCTTGCGCTTGGGCCGGGTCGGGCGCACCAGCGGGCCGTCAGACTGGCTCTTGTCAATTTGGTACCGCGACAGATGGCCAGCGCGGGTGTCCATGATCTGCTCGGTGATCCCCAAGAAGCAGTCGATCATCTTGCCGCCACCGCTGCGCGCCCACATCTCGGGGTCGCCGGTCTTATCGCGCGCGGTAATCGCATCGCGGGCAGAAAACAGGATCGAGCGGTTGAACAGATGCCCCGCTTCGCGGTTGACCCGCCGCAGAACTTTTTGGCGGTCCTTCTGGCCCAGCGCGTCGGCGCGCGTAATCAGCAGGATCGAATTGTTCTGCAACCGTTCGGGCAGAGAGACCCATGTCGCACGTTCAGTTTCCCGCCAGGCCTGCGTCGCGTGGGTGCACCACAGAACGCCATTGGCCTGTCCAACAGCGCGCTGCCAAACATCGGTCGAGATTTTGGGGTCCGAGATACCGGGCGTGTCGATCAGATCCACTGCCTCAAGAATATCGGCTTCAAGGAAAATCCGAATGAACTGCGCGTCGTTGACACCCACACTCTCAAGCTGATCCAGCGAGATATCTTCGGTGCTGCCATCATGGCGTTTGACGTAAGCCGAGCGATTGCCATAGCTAAACCAAACCGGTGGCAGTTGGGTTGCGGTGACCTGCGTCGGCAAGGCCTGCTTTCGCAGCAGAAAATTCATAAGCGTCGATTTACCGGCGCTGAACTCGCCCATAAGGGCGAAAACCGGCTTTCGGCGCGACCACTGCTCGATACGCTCCCATGCCTTGGGGGTGATGAAACGGTTTTGGATATCTTTTGCCATTTTTCTACTTACGCCGCTTCGTTGCTTAGGTCTTTGAGGATGCTGCCCAGAATCTCGTCACGGGATTTCTGCAATTGCAGACCCGCCATCAGCGCCGGATTCTGCCCTGCATCCTTCTCGGCCGTGGCCGAGATATTCAGCAGGGTTTCCTTCTGCTCGCGCAGGAAGTCGGTCAGGACGGCCCGCACGTTTTCAAGCACAGCGGCGACCTGATTTTCTTCGATATCCTTGGTGATCGAGTTCGCCTCGGACGCGATCAGACGGGTGTAATCGGATGCATAAGCTTCGAACCCTTTGCGCCGCTGCCACCAGCGCCGCCACCACGTGCTTTGCAGGTCCAGTGCGATGGTGCGGCCAATCCCCAGCGGAGGCGGTACACGGGGCACGATCGGGGCTTCGATGTTGAACTCACCCAGATGATTGCCAAGCAGTTTCTGATAGAGCGCCTCGACATCCGCCGCAGCTGCAGAATAAAGCGCGCCGGCTTCTTTGCGCATCGAACGGGCAAAACTGAAATACGCCGCTTTTTGCAGCGTCCGCAGACCTGCAGGGTCATACTGCCACGTACCCTGTTCACCATTCTGTTCCAGGTGCGAAATCAGAGAATCGGTAGCCCGTTTGACAAAGCTCGTCTCGGCCGAGTTCAAGCGCTCCAGCACCTTGTCGCGCAGCTTGGCGGTCAGGTCAGCGGCCTTTTTGTCATACTCGGCGGACACGGCGGCAATCGCATCCTCGGGCGACGCACCGTCAAGATCGCGGACGACGCCCTCACCTCCGGACAGGGTCTTTGCGACAGCAGTGGCGCGAATCTGGCTGGCAATGTTACGCGCCCGGTGGCGCACGCGGTCCAGCAATCTGGCCCCTGCCCCTTCGGCGATGCGTTCGTTCATTGCCAGTAGCAGATCGGGCAGGCCCGAAAGCGCCCAAATCTTGTCGAGCGACGGCGCCTGATCCCCGAACCCTGCAGCAAGGTAGAAAGTGTTCAGGGTCTCGCGCGATTCCTCGGTCAGAATATCCGGGTTGCCGGTCAAGGCCGCCTCGGCCCAGAGGGCGCTGCCGAAAACAACACTTGTGTTGGCATCGATGTTGTTCTGTTTCAGCGTGTCCTGAATCCGGTCGCGAATCTCGGGCACTTGGTTCACCGGATCAGCCAGCTCATCGATACGGTTCACGAACAGCACGATCTGGCGATTTTCGAACTGGGCGATGATCCGCATCAACGCCATGTCCATCGTGGTCAGCGCCTGGCTTGCAGCCAGCACGACAACACAAACCTCGGACCCGCGCAGGCTACGCAGCGTGATCTGCTCGCGCACCATGAAGGTATCGTTCACACCGGGTGTATCGCAGAGCTTCAGCGCAATCGGGTATTGCGGTATGTCCATGTAAAGCTCGGCCGACTTCGTCACGTCAGCGAACCGTCCGGTTTTGGGATCGATATCCGGATCGTCCTCATCACCCAGACAGACATAGCGCTGGATCAGCTCTTCGTCGAAATAGTCGTATTGGTGGCTTTGACCTAGGATCAGGTCGAAATGCTTGCCAAGGCGCTCTTCTGATTTGGCTTTCATCTCACCGATCTGGCGGCGGATATCGTCCATTTCGTCATCCGCACCGGCGCGGTTGGCCAGCTCACCCAGACGACCGCCGCCCACCATCAGGTTGTCCCATTCTTCCTGCTCGAAGAAAGTGAACTTAGACTTGGTATCACCCGGCGGGCGCGTGTTGATGTTCAGCGTCGTGACCACCGAGGTCCACGGGTTGACGTCAGAAGGCAGCAGCGCAGGACGGCCTGCCAGAATGTTAACGATCGAGGACTTGCCAGCCTTGACCTGCCCCACCATCGTCACGCTCGCGGTGAAGTTCTCCATCCGCGTCTTGAGCGTCGCCAGACGCGCCGAGGAGCGCGCATCCGCCACCTCTGTCAGTTGGTCGATCTGCGATGTCAACGACGTCATCGCCGACGTCATCGGCATCAGAGCTTCGTTGCCCACAGACAAAAGGTGGTCATTGCGCGCCATGTTCAGCCTCCGGTTCCTGTTGCCGCGATCCGGTGCGCGTGATCCGCGCCTTGAGCCGAGATCCCGGTCAGGGTGTCGATACGGGCGATTAGGTTCAGGGCGTTGCCCAGAATCTCGGCCTCGGCCCGTGGTGTAATGGTTTCATAGCCTTCGGAATCTGCCAGAACTTCGATCGAGCTGAAGCGGTCGCCGTTTTCAAGGCAGGCAACACGACGCCCGGTCGGAAAGCCGTCAGACTTGCTGGCGGGCAGCGGCATCCGCGCGTTTGCCAGCAGATAGTGCTGACCCGAATGGGTGCGCAGTGAAATTCCAAAGCCAGTATTGGGGTAGTCACGGTTCAGGGTTTTGAGTTCACCCAGAAAACTCTCACGTGCAAAGATGACAGCATCCTGCTCGTGGGCAGCGGAGTTGTTCGGATCGGTCACAGCAAAGAACCTCGAGACTGGAGTTGAGCAAAAAAACTCGTAAGGGCGCCTAAGTGGCAGAAAAGACTCATTAACTCCTACGCGACCAAGAAGCCCGTTCAAGGCGGTGTTATTTTGACGCGAATAAGATATTTTGGCGTTTCAAATGTGGCGCCATTAAGGCGCGCGATTCATAAGAATGCCTCAACCCCTACGTGTACGGGGTTGTCCTTCAAAAACATCTATCTCGCGACAAACCGCATAGTCTGCAAATTGGCAACGTTGGCGGACTATACCGCAGCGCTTGGCAAATACCAGCGAATCGCAATGGCGTTTTGTTCAAGTGCAAAAACTTGCCATTGGGTGGATTTTACCCCTCGCGCTGGAGGAAAAGCTTTGCTATCCAGCGCTCCAGTCCGACGCATAAGCGTCCGGTTGCGGGTGTGGCGAAATTGGTAGACGCACCAGATTTAGGTTCTGGCGCCGCAAGGCGTGGGGGTTCAAGTCCCTCCACCCGCACCACTGATATCCATAGGCGATAATTGTACTGTTTTAGCTGGTCCGCTCAGTTGGCTGTCCCTGTGAATCCAGAGGCCAGCCTCTTAGTTTCGCGACCCGAACCATTTACGGTAAATCTCGTCATAGGTGCCATCTTCGCGCAAAGCCAGAAGCGCCTGATTGACGTCTTCCACCAAAGGTGATCCCGTCGGGAAGGCTATGCCGTAGTTTTCGCGCAGGAAAATCCCACCGGTCATCGTGGCGATCCGGCGACCTTCATGGGCGGCGAAATAGGACAGGACCGGAGCGTCGAATACGACGGCATTCAAGTCTTCGGCCTTGAAAGCCTCCAACATTTCATCAAGCCCGGGGTAGGCGACGTATTCGATCTCGCGCCGGTTGAGGAAACTGGCAGCCGTCGATCCCTCGATCGTGCCGACATTTTTACCGTAAAGGTCATTGACCGAGTTCACATTTCCGGTGATCGCATCTACCGTCATGACACTGGTGATCCGGGCGGTGAAGACCGAAACGATGAACAAGGACGACACCACCAGAATAACGCCCAGAATCCGGCCAAAGGGCGTGCGAGGCATCCTCTCTTCAAAGCCGCCGTTGACGACCAAATTCAGTGCCCACCAGAAGGATGGGAACCAAGCCTCGTTCAATTTCCGATCGAAATAGGGCTGCGCGCGGCGTTCGAACCCCCACATCAGCATGCCGCCCCCCAGAAGAATGGCAAAGGCCAGGCCGATGGCAAAGAACAGCTCGGCCGACAGCAGCGCCTGCAGCAGCGACGGCTTACGCGCCGAATCAGAGGGCACCATGATCTGCAACCCGGCCTCAAAGATCGGCTGGCTGAAATCCATCTGCGTCTCACGAAGCGCAGTGATCGAGATATTTGCGATCGCCAAATCCGCAGTACCATCCTGAACGGCCCCAAGCATGTCTGCGAAAGCCTCGACCCGGGTAACGGAGTACTCCCACTCCAGCGACTCGGCGAGAGCTGCCAGCAGGTCCATCGAAAAACCAGCCTCGGCACCGTCCTCGACATAGGAAAACGGTGGGCGGGTCACCGTGGTGACGTTCAAGGTTTGGGCCAGGCTTTGCTGTGCGAGAACGGCGAAAGTCAGGCTGATCAATGCGTAAAAGGCGCGTTTCATGGTCAAATTACCTGTTTCGCCGCCCTGTAGCGCGATTGAGGTTAAAACAGCAAGGTCACCGCAAGGTAAAGCACCATGTTTTATTGGCGTCTCAACTCGACACATTGTGGGAATTACCGGGGGAATCTGGCGGATTGGGGTTGGCAATCCGGCCAATTCGTTGAATCTGTGCGGTAACCTGAACGAAAACCCAACCCCGAGGCCCGAAATGACGGACGCAGTTCAATTGACAGCGGATTTGATCCGTTGCCCATCGGTCACACCCGTTGAAGGGGGGGCTTTGGTCTTGTTGGAAAATCTGCTGTCAGATGCGGGGTTTGACTGCACGCGGGTGGATCGCGGCGGCATCTGCAACTTGTTCGCCCGTTGGGGGGCCAAGGGGCATCCGCGTAGTTTTGGCTTCAATGGCCATACCGACGTTGTTCCGGTAGGCGATAAGACCGCATGGACCAAGCCACCGTTTGGAGCCGAGGTGCATGACGGCGTCATGTTCGGACGCGGCACAACGGATATGAAGTCCGGAGTCGCTGCCTTTGCCGCTGCAGCTATTGATTTCGTCCAAGACACGCCGCCTGACGGGGCCGTCATCCTGACCATCACCGGGGATGAGGAAGCCGACGCGCTGGACGGCACGACGGCTCTGCTGGACTACATGGGTCAGGCGGATGAGCAGATGTCGGTCTGTCTGGTGGGTGAGCCGACCTGTCCAAACCATATGGGCGAGATGATCAAGATCGGTCGTCGCGGCTCAATGACTGCGTGGTTTACGGTGACCGGGGTGCAGGGGCATTCGGCCTATCCCCAGCGGGCGAAGAACCCTCTGCCAGCGATGGCGCGGCTGATGGATCGGCTCGCCAGTCATGAGTTGGATCAGGGCAGCGATCACTTTGATGCCTCTACGCTGGCCGTAGTGACAATCGACACTGGCAATGCCGCGACCAACGTGATCCCGGCGCAATGCAGCGGGGCGGTGAATATCCGCTTTAACGACCTGCATTCCGGGGCTGTCCTCGGCGATTGGTTGCTGCAGGAGGCCGATCAGGTGGCGCAAGACTACGGCGTTGAGATTGAGACCCGGATCAAGATCTCGGGCGAAAGCTTTCTGACCCCTCCGGGCGCGCTGTCCGATCTGGTATCTAACGCCGTTAAAGCCGAGACCGGCGTAACGCCCGAGCTCTCGACCACGGGCGGCACGTCCGACGCGCGGTTCGTCAAGAACCACTGTCCGGTAGTCGAGTTCGGGTTGGTTGGGCGGACCATGCATCAGGTGGACGAATGCGTCGAGGTGGCTCAGATCGAACAACTCAAGGCGATCTATACCCGCATCCTGAAAGACTACTTCGCCTGACGGGCTCAGGGGGCTGCGATTTTAGTCATGACGCCGTCGCACCGCCGTGCTAGGCCAAACCCATGACTCGCATCCCCACCAAGCAAGAGGTCCTGGATTGGATCTCGGCGAACCCCACCCTGACCTCGAAACGCGATATCGCCAAGGCCTTTGGCATCAAGGGCGCGGATCGGATTGATCTGAAACGCATCCTCAAGGAGCTTGAGGCCGAAGGACATCTGGAAAAGCGCAAGCGCAGCTATCGCGACCCGGACCGTCTGCCTCCGGTCAGCGTGCTGCAGGTGAAGGCCCCCAATGAGGATGGCGACCTGTTCGCGCGGCCATTGGAATGGCATGGGGAAGGGGTTGAGCCGATTGTTCTGCTGATCACTCGCGCCAGCGACCCTGCCTTGGGCGAAGGCGACCGGATTCTGGCCCGTCTGACCGTGGTGCAGGAAGAAGACCACAATTACGAGGCCCGCCTGATCCGCCGTATCGGGACCAATCCGCGCAAAATTGTGGGCCTGTTCCGCAAAGGGGCCGAGGGCGGGCGGATCGTTCCCATCGACAAAGCCAGCCAGACCGAATGGCAAGTGCCCGAAGGTGCGGTGCATGGGGCGAAAGATGGTGAGCTGGTCGAGGCCGAACAGGCGGGACCCAAATCCCGCATGGGCCTGCCCCGCGCCCGTATTGTCGAACGTTTGGGCGACCCGTCCGCGCCAAAGGCTGTGTCGCTGATCGCGATCCATCAACATGGCATCCCCGACGATTTTCCCGACAAGGTTATCGCCGAAGCGGACAAGGCCAAACCCGTTGGTCTGAAGGGTCGCGAAGACTTGCGGGACATGCCGCTGCTGACCATCGACCCCTCGGATGCGCGCGACCATGATGACGCCTGCTATGCCCATGCCGATGACGATCCCAAGAACCCCGGCGGCCATGTGATCTGGGTCGCCATCGCCGACGTCGCCGCTTATGTGCAGCCCGGCACCGCGTTGGATCGCGAAGCACGCAAACGCGGTAACTCCAGCTATTTCCCGGATCGCGTCGTACCGATGCTGCCGGATCGTCTGTCCGGTGATCTGTGTTCCCTGCACGAGGGCGTCCCGCGCGCCTGTATCGCCGTGCGGATGCAGATCGACGCTGAGGGCAACAAGATCGGCCATCGCTTCGTCCGCGGCCTGATGCGCTCGGCCGCGTCGCTGTACTATGCCGAGGTGCAGGAGGCCATCGACGGAAACCCCAACGACCGCACCGGACCGCTGTTGGAGACGGTTTTGAAACCGCTCTACGCCGCCTATGCCGCGCTGAAAAGCGCGCGCGCAGCGCGGCAACCGTTGGAACTGGACCTACCGGAACGCAAGATCGTTCTGTCCGAGACGGGAGAGGTGACCAGCGTCGCCTTCCGCGACCGTTTGGATGCGCATAAGCTGATCGAGGAATTCATGATCCTCGCCAATGTCGCCGCGGCTGAAACGCTGATTGCGAAACGTCGCCCCTTGCTGTTCCGCGTCCACGAGGAACCCGCGCCTGAAAAGCTGGAGAGCTTGCGTGAAACGGCCCAAGCCGCTGGCCTGAACCTTGCCAAGGGTCAGGTTCTGCAAACCCGCCACCTAAACGCCCTGCTGAACGCGGCGGCAGGCACCGAAGATGCGGAACTGATCAACCTGACGACCCTGCGGTCGATGGCGCAGGCCTATTACAATCCCGAAAACTTCGGTCATTTCGGGTTGGCATTACGGAACTATGCACATTTCACCTCGCCCATTCGTCGCTATGCTGACCTGATCGTCCACCGCGCGCTGATCTCGGGCCATGGCTGGGGTGATGACGGTCTGACCGAGGAAGAAATCGCCCGGCTTGACGAAACCGCGACGCATATCTCGGACACTGAGCGACGCTCGATGATGGCTGAACGCGACACGACTGACCGCTATTTGGCGGCCTATCTCAGCGAACGTGTGGGCAATGAGTTCAAGGGCCGGATCAGCGGCATCGCGCGCTTTGGGGCCTTCGTGAAGATGGACGAAACCGGCGCGGACGGGCTGGTGCCTGTCCGATCGCTGGGGCGTGAGTTCTTCCATTTCGACCGCGAAGCGGGAACCCTCATGGGCTCGGACACCGGTCTGATCATAGCGATTGGGCAACGTGTCACCGTGCGCCTGACCGAGGCAACGCCTGTTACGGGCGGCTTGGAATTAGAGTTGCTTTCCATTGACGATCAGGCCCTGCCCCGAGGACGCGGACCGAAGGGACGCGCAACCAGGCGCAAGGCCGTGAGCACCAAGCGCAAGAAGGACAAAATCAAGCGCAAGGTCGAACGAAAACGGCGTCAGCGCTAGCCTTTGTCGCCGGGTTGTGACGACCCCTGTGCAAAGACCAGCAAGTCTCGCATGCGGTCGTTCAGGTGGGGCTCAATCTGTTGCCGCGCCCGGGCGATCCGCGCGCTTTCTTCCAACTTCCGGGACAGGGCGTCGATATCCACGCCGTTTCGACTCAGCCAGTGCTGCAGCGCCTGCTGATCAAGCAGGCGGTGTTGCTGCCGAAACTCTGATACTGCACGCACAAGGTCTTCGCCTGGCACGGGTTGCCCGGAGTGCTGGTCCAGCGCAAGAGCCAGTGCGTCGATCTCAGCGGCAAGGCGCAGCGCGTCGAACCGATCACCGGAGGCGGTCTTGCATCGTATGAGAACCTCGGGATCGTTAATTGGGTTATGTGACAGCACACCTGTCAGAAGGGTTTCGAACGCATCCGTATGCCGAAACTCGAAAGCTGGCGCGTCGGGTAGCGTGTCGTTCAGCCAGTCGCTCTCCACGCGCTGCATACAGGCCAGCGCATCCCGGTTTTTCTGATCAATTCGACCCTCGGGAAGCCATAGCTCAAGGCGATCTGCTGCGGCCGGGTCCAAAACTGCACAGTCTTCCAAGAGGCTGACAAAGCTGCGATCGGGATAAAACCTGCGACGGGCGGCTGCGACAAGGGCATCCGCCAACTGCCGCTCAACAACCTGCGCGGCGACGGCGGCATCCAGCGTCCAGCGGATGTTCACCAGTGGCTCGGACAGGTTGGCAAAACCGACCTCTTCGGGCGCATGGATCAGGGCGACCTCATCATCAGCTTCAAGCCGGAATTGGGCGAACGCGTCAAAGATTTCTCCGACCCCGATCATGCCAAAACTGCCAAGCTCGCACGCACGCAGAGCTCCGATCGAGGCGGCGCCATAGACGGGGATGCCTTGGGACAGCGCCCAAAGGATTTCCTTGTGGTAGACGGCAGGCAAAGCCTCGAAATAGCCATCCAGCAGGATGATGGCACGTGGGCGGGCAAGCGCCGCCTTCAGCAGATCGCCCTGCGCCGCAGGCCCAAGACGCCGGATCGGCAACCGGTCTTCCACGTCACACCGGCGCGGCAGGGAAGGACCGGCAAAGAGGACGATGTCACCTTGGCTCATGACACCTTCCGCGCGCGCGCTCCGGGGCGGTATCCGGGCGCGTAGGATGTACCTTCAAGCCCCGGCGCAATGACCCGCATGACCGTTGCGGGCAGGTCGGGAACCGAAAGATCAACGGCAACCGGCACCTCAAGCCCGGCCCGTTCTAGCGCGGCCAGCATGCAGTCAAGGCTATCACGAGGGGAGCGGACCTGATGAAACGGCACTCGATCGAACCGGTGTGGCGTGTCCGCCTCAACGATCTCGGCGCGCTGCGACCAGAGCGTTTCCGCATTACGCCGTGCTTCATAATAGTCGCGCGTGCGATCATCCCGCGCGCCTGAGATGAGGGTCAGCCGACTTTGCGCCGCTTCGGTCAGGGCACGAGACAAGGCGATGCCCCGCGCAGGGTGGCACCCTGCCCCCGAGGCCGCCTGCAAGCCACGTCTCGTGTCATCCTGACGGTCGATGATTGTTGCAAAGAATGCGGGAATTCCAAGGTCCGAGGTCACGTCCCAGATCGCGCAAGCCACGCCTGCGGCGTCAAACCTGTCAAGAAGCGCTTTGCAAGTCGGGTCTGTGACGGAGTGCAGATCGACCCGGCAGGACGCCATGTTGCTTGGGTTGAGCTTCCACAAGGTCACCGCATCCCGCTCCAGCGTTTCGGCCAGCGCCTGACAGGTGGCCTCATCAACGCTGCTGCCCGAGGCGAGGCCGGTCGACGACATCAGAAAACACCCCAATCCGGGCTGCAGGGGCAACGTGTAATCCATATGGACCAGTTCGTAAGGAACCCAGACCGAATGATCATCTGAGAGCGCCTTGCCCTCGGCCCAAAGCACCGGTTTACCGCGTGAAATGGGGTGATCTGAAATCCGGGGCAGACGCTCAAGATCAATCACGTTTTCCGACTTCACCAAGTCATCGGCGCTTGCCAGACGCAGGGGCAAAACCGGAGTTTCGGCGCAGCTGAGCTCGACCGCCTCCATCAAAGCCGAAACCTTTGCATCCGCGACGGTCGCGCCTTTGCCTTGCGTCACGGCCAGAGACCGCGCATTCGGACGATGTGCGGCGTAGACGGGTATGCCGATGCAATCCAGGCCAGTCAGATCAGCCAGCCGGGTGACGCCAAGGCGTTTCGTATGGGGCAAGACGCGGTCCAGAACCTGTACGGACGGAACCGCGTGGGCAGGCGCTCGGTGCTGGTCTTCCCCCTCCTGCCCCATGTGTGTCAGCGGGGCTGATCCTAGCTGCGTGTGAATTTGTGCCTCTGTTTCAGCCCGTCGATATTGACCAGATAGCAGGTGCCTTCGGGTTCGAACTTGTCAGGCGGCAGGAAGTCTTTGGGCGGGATGGTGGCAAGGTTCACACCACACTCCAGAAGCTCTCGGACCAAGGCCCAGCCCTTGTCGTTCTGGTACTTCTCAGGATCAACCTGATAGGCTTTGTTGTCCCAGACCTCACGCGGGATATGCAGCACTGTGCCATCATCGCTTGCAATAATCAGGTCGTGTCTAAAGTTCTCAATATCGCTTTCGGACATTATGTCTCCTCCACTCAATACAGGCACGTTCACTACAGCAAATCGAACCCGGTGCCGCAAGCTTTCCCTCGGGCCGGAGCAATCTTGCGGAAATGAGCCGTGTTAGAGGAACCCAGAATAGCGTGCAGCGTCGATCAACGCGGCGATGCGCTGTTTGATCAGGGGCACGTCATCCGTGCCAGTCAGGGTGACAATATCTGCCACGACATTGCGCAGCGTCTCGGGCAGGTTCTGCTGGCTGCTGTCCAGAAGGCGCGCGCATAGCTTTGGCACCTCGGAGAGGTCTTTCTGTGTCTGGCTGGATGCGATCAAAGGCAGCAGCGCGGACCATTCAAACGGATAAGCGATCGAGGTCTTCTCGAACTGAACCATCGCGTCACGGGCCAGCTTGCACGCTGTGCTGTCTGCGCCGCGCTGCCAAGCCTCCCACGACAGGTTGGCGGTCGCCAATGCAATATACTCATGCATCTGGAGTTCCCGCGCCAGCGCAATGCTTTCGTGAGACAGACGCGTGGCCTCGGATGGGTTATGCATGCGCCGGTAGACGAGGGACAGATAAGTCATGCAGCGCAACTCGATCTTGCGGTGACCGGATTGGCGCGCGGCCTCCAATCCTGTGCTCATCGCCTCTTGGGCCTGAGGCAGGCGGATACTGTGCAGATTGACGAACCCAAGGATAAACAGGGCCGAGGCAACTATGGCGAGATTTCCGGTTTCCTCAGCCGCAGACACATAGTTCGATGCGGTTTCAATCGTGTCCTCAGTCGGATCATAGCGCGACATTCTGAGGTCGCGCAGCACCAGTTGATCGAAATACTCGGCGCGTTGTTCAGCGGTCATGCTGCCCACATCCTGCGCCAGTCCAGCAGCCAGTTGAGACATCGCCTCGCCATCCCCGCTCCAATAGTGAACGTTGAGCGTATTAAGCTGGATGTCGATCCACTCACGCAACAGCTCGGCGTCGTCCCGCCACGCGGTTTGATCTAGCGCGGCCTCGGCTGCTGCAAGTTCGGCCAGTGATCCCGCGCGATCCTGTTGCAAGGCATTTCCGGTCAGACGGTGTAACCGAGCAGTTTTCCGGGGGTTGTCTTGAACCAACCCTACGGCCTCACGATAAGCCGCAACCGCGCCGTCAAGGTCGTGAACCAAGGTCAAGACGGTGCCAAGCTGTTCCAGCAGATCGGCACGCTCCGGCAGAGTGCCGGGGTGCAACCCGTCCGAAAGGGTGACCTGTTCCAGATGGTTCAACGCGGATTTGAAATAGGCCGTGGCCTCTGTATTCGCGTAGCGCGAACTTGCCTGCTCCGCTGCTTGCTGGAAGCACCGTGTTGCTTCCGCATGGTTGCCGGACAACCCCCAATGGCTGCCCAGAACATGGGCGGGCGTGATTTTGCGGAACCGCGCCCCGAGTACAGCCGCGATACGCGCATGCACCATTGCACGCACGGATCGAAGCATGGTCTCATACGCTGCATCGCGCATCAGGGCGTGGCGGAATGAGTATCTGCGAGCCGCAGCCGGGGCGGGAACAATAATCTGCGCCGATACCAACGTGTTTAAATGAGCCGACAGCGCATGATCGGATTCATCAATCACGGCAGACAGAACGTCGAAGGAAAAATCCCGACCAATGGCCGCAGCCGTCTGCAGTATCCGGCGGGATTCGGGGTGACGATCAAGGCGGGCGACCAACAACTCGTTCAGCGTGGTCGGTACCGCCGTCTCATCAATCGAGGTGCCGCCCCCATCGGTTCGGTCAAAGACCCCGGTTTCAATGAACGACTTGGAAAGCTCCTCGGCAAAAAGCGGCACCCCGTCGGACCGATCCGCGATCAATTCCAGCACCGGCATCGGCACCGGTTTCAGATCGTAGACATGTGCCGCAATCTCACCGATTTCCTCGTTGGACAGCCGGGTCAGTTCGATGCGGGTATTGACCTCCCACGCGGTTTGAAACGCGGGCCTGCAGGTCAGCAGCACCATGACCTGCTCATCTTTGAACGTCTCAAGCAGCCGTCCCAAAAGCTCTTTTGTGGTCGGGTCGATCCAGTGAAGGTCCTCGAAGACAACCAGCACTTTCTTGTCGCGCACATACCATTCGAACAGAGCAATCAGCGCCTGAAACGTCATCTCTTTCCGTCCCAGCGCATCAAGCGGCAGCGTGGTGTCGCGCCCGTGTTCGCGAAACTGCATCAAGGCGTCCGCCAATGAGGCTGTCTTGCCCGGATCCAGGGTTGTAGCCGAAAGAATCTGTTCCAGTCGCTGGGCCGTGTCCCCGGCCGAAAGCTGCCCCCCGCCCAAAACCATAGACCAGATTTGGTTCAGTACCGGATACAGGGCGTCATTGGTGTGAAAGGGCGAGCATTGAAAGCGCAGAACGTCGCCCTCGACCTCGAACACATGCGATACGAACTCTTCCACCAGTCGAGACTTACCGATCCCCGGCTCACCAGAAATGAGCGTCGACCGCGGTACGCCCTGCTCGACCTGCTCCCACGCGCCATCCAACTGGGCCAGTTCAACCTTGCGATTGATGATCGGCAGCTTTTCTTTTGACCGACGCTTGAAATCGGGGGTGGGGCCGTCCGTTGCGCCTTCGACGCGCCAGATACGTACCTCGCCGCGGAAGCCTTTCAATTTGTGATTTCCCAGATCGGTCAGATCGAATTTGCCTTCGACAATCTTCTTGGTTTCATCCGAGATCGCCAAGGTGCCCGGTTTTGCCATCAACTGGATACGGGCAGCCAGGTTGGGCGCGCGCCCGACGGCCTGATCCTCTTCGATATACGAGTTGCGGATCAGGTCTCCGACAACGACATTGCCCGTTGCGATGCCAATGCGGCAATTCAGCTTAACCCCATGCGGCCGCCCCAGAAAGTGCATCGAGTCGGCGATGCTTAGCCCCGATCGGACCGCCCGTTCGGCGTCATGATCATAGGCCTGCGGCCAGCCAAAATAAGCCAGAACGCCATCGCCCAGATATTGCGCGACAAAGCCGCCGTATTCCTCGACGATCTCGGTCACGGCGCTTTTATAGCTGGTCAACAGGGTCGAAAGCTCTTCGGCATCTAATTGTTCAGACAGTTGGGTCGAGCCGACAAGATCCGTAAACACCACTGACAGCTGCCGTCGCTGTTGCGGCGCGACAGAATGGCTGCGATCCGCCTTTTCCGCAAAAGGACCGTTTGCCAGGTCCGATGCCTGCCCGCTGCGCAGCAAAGCAATCGCGTTCAGCAACTGACGACGATGGCCAACCGATGCGATCCCCATATCCCTGAGGTCTTCTGCAGTGATCGTCGGCAGCAGGCTGCCATCCACATCATGGTCATGAAACGCCGAGATGTAGCGCTCCATTCCAAGCGCTCGCAGCCAATCGTCAAGATCAATTGCCATCGTGTTGTTTCACCATTCACCCTACCAATGGGCACTTGCGACACGACTGAAACACACCAACCGCCCGCCTGAAGCGCTGCAATCTGAAAGAGAGCGCAAAAAACAATTATCATCATGATACCGATTCCACTATCCTCGGAATCGCAACATTATCAAGGGGAAGAACGTCGTCGTGCCCAACTCAAGAAATTTGCTTATCGTCGGAACCGGAAATGTCGCCAACGCGCTTGCGCGCCGGTTTTCTGCAACGGATCATGTGGTTCATATCGGCTCGCGAGATGCCGGGCGAGGGGCCGAGGCGGCGGACCGACATGGTATTGAAGGCGGCCTTGCAGCCGATCTGGTTCAACACGCCGAGGTTGTGTTCATCGCCGTGCCTTTCACGGCTCTGGACGAAACATTGGAGGCTCTGGGATCGCTGGAAGGCAAGGTGGTGGTCGACTGCACCAACCCTCTGACCGATGACTACATGGCTCTGACCCTGGGGCATACCACATCCGCAGGTGAGGTTTGCCAGTCGAAGCTGCCGGGCGTTCCGGTCGTCAAGGCCTTCAACGCGATCTTTGCTGATGTCGTTGACTCGGATCCAACCTATGGCGGCATCCGCCCTCAGGTGTTCCTTGCCGGGGACGATGCTGGGGCAAAAGAAACGGTGGCCGAGTTGGTGCGTGCCATCAATTATGACCCGGTCGATAGCGGGGCGATGCTGAGTGCGCGGTATCTGGAACCTCTGGCCGAGTTGATCATTCAGATGGCCTATGTTCAGGGCGAAGGCACCCAGATCACGCCCGTCATCCTGCGCTCAGACGCATAGTAACGCTTCAATACCGGGAGAAGCAGGAAGGCTCGGACGCGCTGCCTGCTTCAAAGGTCTATTGCAAATAGCGGCCGCCGCGAGTCTGGGCCGGAGCTTCGGATCGCCATTACTTGGCCCCCGACGTGGGCGCCTGTTAGATTATGTCACCCGCCATACGGTTCTTCCCAGCTTCGCGAAGCTCTTTCGATCAGAAGGAAAACAAGCTTTCGGCAATACGGTAGCGGTAGCACAGCGAGACAATGCTCATCATTCCACCAAGTCCAGTCAAAACACTCGTGATCTTCTCATCAACCGAATACTGCTTGATTGTGTTTGACACCTTTGACCAGCCTGTCAGCCACACCTCTCGATGCGAGATTTTCTAGGACATACCAGAACAGTCCATCGCGCAAAATTGGGCCAAATGGCAAGCCTTTCTAACCCAAGAAGTTACCGTGGAGCCTTCTGGACAGTCGTCAGCTATGCGGGCAAACCGGCCTGTAGCGGCTGCAGCGAGCTTGCCGACGACCACAACACAGAATACGGAAGTGGTGCGGCGCAGCGTCATTTCCCGAAAGCGGTCATCGAAAGCTGCCAAATTGGCTTAACTCGAAACTGGTCGTTCGCTGCATTTGTGTCGGATGTCTTAGTTGTGGAACATGCAGTCGCTGACGGGCATTCGGATCATCGGTACAACCGTTTGATGACAATTCTCTGCTGTGAGTAAGGTCCGGCTGACTTTCGGGCAGCGCAGACAATTTTGATTTCTAAATCTCCGCGAAGTCTTGCAGAACCGCGAAAGGCACTCCGGCAAGCGTCCGTGGACCTCTTTTTAGCAATTGGCAATTCGCGACCGCGGGTCGAGATCAGTTTATCGGTTTGGCTTGCGCCAAACGTATGAGCTATGTGCTTCTGCACGGCGTTGACCACGTTAGCTACTGTAAAGGCTACATATTTTCTTCACAGGGAAACGCGCTCCAAAGGCTTTTTGAGATTGCTGAACCAGCACTCTCCTCCCATGTCTCGGGGTGATCCGAGATATAGTTCACCACGATTTCACGCATTTGGTGGTTCGGAAGTCTGGGAAAAACACACCTGCCGGAGCGAAGAGGATCAGTAAACTCTTTTCTGTTCTCAATTGGCTCGCTTCCCAAACCTTTTGCTGCTCGGACAGTGTGCCAAGTCGTGTCTCCTCCTTCGCGATATCCGGCCATATACCCCATACAATAGCCCAGTTGCAGCGCATCCCCGTCAGTGCAGATATCAACAAGTGTACGGCCATCCATTTCGGCAGCGGCTTGCGAAACAATGCTCGATAAAAGCACTGCTGCGGCTGAGTTTAGAATTCTGGCTGTCATTTCACGCCTCCTTACTTTCAAGCATTTGCCAGAAGTAGCGGCATTTCTCGGAGACCTCATTTTCGATCCCGAGTTGTAGATGTTTAACATAATCGCGGCATTTCCGCCTTGACGCAGATCATATTCGTGGAACTTTGACGTCCTTTAACGTCTGCGCTTGGGAAATGTGCTGCATTGCTTCAGTCTATTCGGCGTAGCAATGCAGCAGTGAATTTGGCCGCGTCAACATCAGGCAACTTGTTCTGCAATTCGGACGTTAGCGCCTAAAATTCGCGGCACTCTTAATCAATGGCCGCTTTTTTGCCTAAAACGCGGCTAGTGGGGTTGGCGAAAATTCTCTGCGTCGGCGGAATGCTGGACAACAACACTTCCAGTACGGGGTCTTTGCCGAAATTCACTGCGGTCCTCCGCCATGTATATCTTCAGTTCGTCGCCAATTTCATCAAAGTGGAATTTTAGGCGGGGCGACTGCGTTGAAAAAAGTCCTTAGTGCCAATTCCTGCAAACATTCAAACAGATCGAATGCGTTTGAAACGCGTGTATCTACGATGGTGGAAAACCGACCCACATGCCAAAGAAAATGACTGCACAAAGGTCATTCGACCGCACAGACGGCGCGATTTGTCCTGAAAGCTGGGGCAATGCCTCGCGGGTCGCCCTCCACCAAAGATCCGGGTGCTGCTCTAACCAGCCGGGGTGTGGTTAAGTCGTTATGACTCCCACTTAGGACGTCGCGAGAATTTGATCCGAATTCGCGCAGACAAGCTTGACCGCCGATGCTCCGATATCAATCCCGAGCTACATTCAAACCGCTTGCGTACAGAAACAAACAGAACTTGCCTGGCTATTGATCTTTTTAGCGCGCGCAAAGAATATGTAAAAGTAAGATAAGATCAAAGCGGCTGTGATCCGCAGGCAGACTGGCATGACCAAAATCAAGAATATGGAAGAGTTCGCGGCGCTCAGCGGAATATCGCGGCCCACGGTGTCCAAATACTTCCACGACCCCGATAGCGTTCGCCCAACGACGAGGGCGCGCATCGAAGAGGCGCTGGAGCGGTTTGACTATCGCCCGAATATCTATGCAGTGAACCAGAACCGGAAGCTGACCAAGAATATCGGCATCGTCGTGCCCTATCTGGCTGATCCGTTCTTTGCCGAAATCGCTCGGTATCTTGAACAGAGCTGTATCGCAGCCGGGTATCGGCCTTTCCTTTTCAGCGCTCACGGGGAACAAAAGCTGGAAAACGAAATTCTGGACGGTTTGCAATCCCTGAAACCTGCGGGTGTCTTGTTGGCGCCTTTGGGGCGTATCTCTGACAAGTCAGCGATCGAGAAATTCTGCGCCAGTGTGCCGACGGTTCTGTTCGACAGTAACCTCGACGGTTTGGGCGCGGCGTTTATCGGGTCCGACAATTTCAGCTTTGTGTCTCAGACCGTGGAATACATGACCCGCACGGGCGAGCCGCCCTCGTTCTTCGAAATGCGGACACCTGCAAACCCCAATGCCAACAAGCGGCGGAAGGCCTATGTCGAGGTGATGGAGCGTTTGGGCTTTGAGCCGCATGTGATCAAAATCGAAGGCACGGGCTGGGCCTTTGAGGAGATTGGTCGACAAGGTGCGCTCAAGGTTTTGGATGAACGCAAGTTACGCACGGATTCGGTTTTGTGCAGCAATGACCGATTGGCGATCGGCTTTCTGGCGGCCTGTTTTGAGCAGGGGATTCGCGTCGGGCGGAAAGAGGATTGTGCGCTGCGGGTGGCCTCAAACGACGACCATCCTTTTGCGAAATTCACATGCCCCTCCCTGACAACCGCGGCGCATGATTATGACAACGTGGCGGCCCGAAGTGTCGAAACGCTTTTCGAACTCATTGAAAACGGAGGGAAATTTGAGAAGCGGACGGAAACCCTCTTCCCGGCCCGATTGGTTCTCAGGGAATCCGCATAACGTCAAAAATTAACGCGCGTAAAGTTTTTATTGACGCCGCGACAAATCTTGAACTAGTCTTTCTGCACAGCATCCAAGCTCAGGGAGGACAGGGATGTACTTGAAACACGCACTTCGTGCGGCGACAGCTTTGACGTTCGTCGCGACGGCCGCGGCCCACGCACAATCCATCACGATTGCCACAGTAAACAACGGCGACATGATCCGGATGCAGGGCTATACCGACAAATTCACCGAAGCGACGGGTATCGACGTCGAATGGGTGACGCTTGAAGAAAACGTACTGCGCCAGCGCGTGACGACTGACATCACCACAAAAGGTGGTCAGTTCGACATTATGACCATTGGTATGTACGAGACCCCGATCTGGGGTGCAAATGGCTGGCTGGTTCCGCTGGACGGTCTGTCCGACGAGTACGACGTCGGTGACATTTTGCCCGCGATGTCGGGCGGTCTAAGCCATGACGGAACGCTGTATGCGGCGCCGTTCTACGGCGAAAGCTCGATGATCATGTACCGTACTGACCTGATGGAAAAAGCGGGCATGGAAATGCCTGAGGCACCAAGCTGGCAGTTCATCAAAGAGGCAGCGGCGGCGATGACCGACAGAGACGCCGACATCAACGGAATCTGCCTGCGCGGCAAAGCCGGTTGGGGTGAAGGCGGCGCGTTCATCACGGCGATGTCCAACTCCTTCGGCGCGCGCTGGTTCGACGAAGATTGGAAGCCCCAGTTCGATCAGCCCGAATGGTCTGACACGCTGAACTTCTACGTTGAAATGATGACGGAATCCGGTCCGGCAGGCTATGCTACCAACGGGTTTAATGAGAACCTGTCATTGTTCCAGCAAGGCAAGTGCGGCATGTGGATCGACGCCACTGTTGCGGCGTCATTCGTGACCAACCCGGACGACTCGACCGTCGCGGACAGCGTTGGTTTTGCGCTGGCACCCGACACCGGATTGGGCAAACGCTCCAATTGGCTTTGGGCTTGGGCACTGGCCATTCCGGCCGGTACACAGCAAGAAGACGCAGCCAAGCAGTTCATCGAATGGGCAACGTCTAAAGACTATATTGAGCTAGTTGCTGAAAACGAAGGTTGGGCAAATGTACCGCCGGGCGCGCGCTCCTCTTTGTATGAGAACCCGGAATACCAGAAGGTTCCGTTTGCCAAGATGACGCTGGACTCGATCCTGTCCGCTGATCCAAACAACCCAACGGTCAAACCTGTCCCATATGTTGGCATCCAGTTCGCTGCGATCCCAGAGTTCGCGGGTATTGCGACACAGGTCAGCCAAGAGTTCTCGGCAGTCTACGCCGGACAGCAAACGGTTGAGGAAGCACTTGCCAAAGCGCAGGCCTTCACCGCCGAAGAAATGGAAGCCGCAGGGTACTGAGGCATCCTCCCACGCGGGCGGGCAGAAGAGCTGCCCCCCCGCTCACCCCTTCCACAACCCACATTTTTCTCGCAGGCTAAGCTACGCCTGAACAGAGAGGGTTTGCGTAATGGCTACTCAACATTCCCGATCCGTCGCGCGCCTGATGATGGCACCTGCAGTGGTCCTGCTGCTTGGCTGGATGCTCGTGCCCCTGACGATGACGCTGTATTTTTCCTTCAAGAAATATCTGCCCCTGCGCGGTGGCGATCTGGGCTGGGTCGGCTTCGACAACTACGTCCGGTTCGTATCGTCCAGCTCCTTCTGGCCCGCGGTTCAGGCAACGCTTGTGATCGTCGGAGGGGTTCTGGTCATCACCGTTATCCTGGGCATCCTCCTGGCGATGCTTTTGGACCAACCGATGTGGGGTCAAGGGGTTGTCCGCATCCTTGTGATTGCACCCTTCTTCGTCATGCCCACTGTGTCCGCGCTGGTCTGGAAGAACATGTTCATGGATCCGGTAAACGGCCTGCTGGCCCATCTGTGGCGCTTTTTCGGGGCCGAGCCGATCTCATGGTTGTCCGAGGCGTCGATGACCTCAATCATCATGATCGTCTCATGGCAGTGGTTGCCTTTTGCGACCCTCATCTTGCTGACCGCAATCCAGTCGCTGGACAGTGAGCAGTTGGAAGCGGCCGAGATGGACGGCGCGCCGGTCCTGAAGCGGTTCTACCACATCATCCTGCCGCATCTGAGCCGCGCGATCACCATCGTGATCCTGATCCAGACAATCTTCCTTTTGTCGATCTTCGCCGAGATCTTCGTGACCACCGGCGGCGCATTCGGCACCCGTACACTCACCTACCTGATCTTCCAGCGTGTGCTGGAAAGCCAGAATGTTGGTCTCGGATCAGCCGGAGGTGTCTACGCAATCATCTTAGCCAACATTGTTGCGATCTTCTTGATGCGCATCGTCGGCAAGAACCTGGACGCGTGAGGAGGTAAGAACATGGCCCGCGCTGTCACAACCCGCCGCAAATCGCTGAATACCGCCCTCGCTTGGGCCGTTGGTTTGCTGATCTTTTTCCCGATCCTCTGGACCATCCTGACCAGCTTCAAGACCGAGGCACAGGCGATCGCCAGCCCACCGCTGTTCCTGAACTTCAACTGGACGTTGGAAAACTACGCCATCGTGCAGGAACGGTCCGATTACATGCGGTTCCTGTGGAATTCGGTCATCATAGCCGGGGGCTCGACTATTCTGGGCGTCATCATCGCCGTCCCCGCTGCTTGGGCGATGGCCTTTGTGCCGTCCAAGCGCACCAAGGACATCCTGCTATGGATGCTGTCCACCAAGATGCTGCCTGCGGTCGGCGTTCTCTACCCGATCTACCTGCTGTTCATTCGGTTGGGCCTGCTAGATACACGCGGAGGACTGGTCGTCGTCCTGATGCTGATCAACCTGCCGATCATCGTCTGGATGCTGTACACCTATTTCCGCGAAATTCCGGGTGAGATCCTGGAAGCCGCACGGATGGACGGGGCGACGTTGAAAGAAGAAATTCTCTATGTTCTCACCCCCATGGCCATCCCCGGTATCGCCTCGACCGTTTTGCTGAACTTCATTCTGGCGTGGAACGAGGCGTTCTGGACCCTCAACCTGACCGCCGTCGACGCGGCTCCGCTGACAGCGTTCATCGCCAGCTATTCCAGCCCCGAAGGCCTGTTCTTTGCCAAGCTCAGCGCGGCCTCGACCATGGCAATCGCACCAATCCTGATCCTCGGCTGGTTCAGCCAGAAACAACTTGTCCGCGGCCTGACTTTCGGCGCTGTGAAATAAGGAACACGACACATGGGACGTATTCAACTCAAGTCCGTGACCAAAAGCTTCGGCGACGTACAGGTCATTCCACCGCTGGACCTGACCATCGAAGATGGCGAGTTCACCGTTTTCGTCGGCCCCTCGGGCTGCGGTAAGTCCACCCTGCTGCGTCTGATCGCAGGGTTGGAGGATATCACCTCGGGCTCTATCGACATCGACGGCGCGGATGCCACCGATGTCCCGCCCGCGAAACGAGGGCTGGCGATGGTGTTCCAGTCCTATGCGCTCTACCCCCATATGACCGTGCGCAAGAACATCGCCTTTCCTCTTCGGATGGCGAAGCTGGATCAGGCTGAGATCGATAAGCGGGTCGAAGGTGCCGCCAGCGTCCTAAACCTGACCGATTATCTCGACCGTCGCCCCGGCCAGCTGTCCGGCGGCCAACGCCAGCGGGTCGCCATCGGGCGCGCAATCGTGCGCGAACCTGCGGCGTTTCTGTTCGACGAACCTCTATCCAACCTCGACGCGGCACTACGCGTTGGCATGCGGCTTGAGATCAGCGAGCTGCATGAACGTCTAGCGACCACTATGATCTACGTGACCCACGATCAGGTCGAAGCCATGACCATGGCTGACAAGATCGTCGTCCTTCAGGCCGGAGTGATCGAACAGGTCGGCAGCCCGCTGGAGCTTTATCGTACACCTCGTAACTTGTTTGTTGCGGGCTTCATCGGCTCCCCCAAAATGAACTTCATCGAGGGTGAAGAGGCCGCAAAACATGGCGCTAAAACCATCGGCATCCGCCCGGAACATATCGCTGTTTCGGAAACCGAGGGCGAGTGGTCCGGGGTTGTCAGCGTCTCGGAACATCTGGGTTCGGACACCTTCTTCCACGTCCACGATACCGGACTGGCCGAAACGATCACGGTTCGCGCCGATGGCGAGGTTGGGTTCCGTCACGGGGATCGTATTCACCTGACGCCACGGGCCGACGTCATCCACCGCTTCGATGAAAAAGGACTGCGGATCGAATGACCCGTCTGAATGGCAAAATCGCTCTGATCACCGGTGCCGCGCGCGGCATCGGGCTGGCCTTTGCCAAATCCTATGTCGCGGAAGGCGCACGCGTTGCCATCGCGGATATCGACATCGAACGCGCCCAACAGGCGGCAGCCGAAATCGGCGCGTCCGCCATGGCCGTCGAAATGGACGTGACGAACCAAAAGAGTATCGACGGCGCCATTGCCCACACGGCATCGCATTTCGGCCCGATCGATGTATTGATCAATAACGCGGCGATCTTCACCGCCGCCCCGATTGTCGAGATTGAGCGCGCGGACTATGAGCGTGCCTTTGACATCAACGTTGCCGGTGCCTTGTTCACCATGCAAGCCGTCGCGCGCCATATGATCGCACATGGCACCAAAGGCCGGATCATCAATATGGCGTCGCAAGCTGGGCGGCGCGGTGAGCCACTGGTCGCCGTTTATTGCGCCAGCAAGGCTGCGATCATCTCTCTCACCCAATCTGCGGGCCTGAACCTGATCGCGCACGGGATCAACGTGAACGCGATCGCGCCAGGTGTGGTGGACGGCGAACACTGGGACGGCGTCGATGCGTTCTTTGCCAAACACGAAGGTAAACTGCCGGGACAGAAGAAACGCGAAGTGGCCGCTGCCGTTCCCTATGGCCGCATGGGCCGGGCCGAAGACTTGGCAGGCATGGCAGTGTTTCTCGCCTCGGACGAGGCAAAATACATCGTTGCACAAACCTACAATGTCGACGGTGGAAATTGGATGAGCTGATGAACCCAGTGGCACACTCAAACCCTCTGATCCAGCTGCGGCAAGACAGGCTTGCAGACCTCCCAGCGACTGTCGGCACCCCTAACTATAAGCGTTCGGAGCTGACGCCGGGCATTGTTCATATCGGTCTTGGAAATTTCCACCGCGCCCACCAGGCGTGGTACATTCATCAGCTCTTGCAGCAGGGCCAAGCCTACGATTGGGGCATTATCGGAGCCGGAGTGCGCAGCTACGACGCTGAGATGCGTGAGAGGCTGTTGGCGCAGGATTGCCTGACCACGTTGATCGAGTTGGATCCACAAGGAATATCCGCAGAGGTCATAGGCCCGATGATCGACTATCTGCCGATTGAGGCAGGTAACGCAGCACTCATCCGCCGGATGGCGGATCCATCTATCCGAATTGTGTCCCTGACTGTAACCGAGGGCGGCTATTTTCTGGATGCCAACACCGGCATGTTCAACTTGGATCATGAAGACATACGGCACGACGCCGAGAACCCGCACCAGCCACGCACAGTATTCGGTGCGATGGTCGAGGCATACAGGCAAAGACGTGAGAATGGATTGGACCCGTTTACGGCGCTTAGCTGCGACAATCTTCAGGGCAACGGCGCAATTCTAAAAACCTGCATTGTTGGTTTGGCACGTATGGTCGACGCGGACCTGGCCGACTGGATCGCCCAAGAGGGCGCATTCCCGAACTCGATGGTGGATTGCATCGTACCCGCAACGACTGAGCAGGTCATTTCGCAATGCAGGGCGCTTGGAATAGACGATCGCGCTCCGGTCTCGCATGAGAATTTTCGGCAATGGGTCGTCGAAGATGATTTCTGTGCCGGGCGACCGCCCCTGGAACAGGCTGGGGTAACGATGACCCACGATGTTCACGGATATGAAATGATGAAATTGCGCATCCTGAACGGAGGGCACCAGCTGCTTGCCAATATTGGGGAAATTCTGAACGTACCGACAATTTCAGACTGCATGCAGGATCCGGACATCGTAGCGTTTTTCAAGAAGGTTCAATCCGTAGAGATCTTGCCCTATGTCGAAGCCGTTCCAGGCACCACGGCAACTGAATATCTTGGATTGGTTGAAAAGCGATTTGCAAACAGCACCATCCGCGACACGACACGTCGCGTGGCATTTGATGGGTCTTCACGACATCCGGGGTTCTTGCTGCCGTCGTTGCGCGATGCCCTTGCCTCCGGCCGTTCTCTAACTGGTTTGGCTCTGGCCGAAGCGCTCTGGTGCCGGATGTGCGCAGGCGTTCGTGAAGACGGTTCGGAAATTACGCCAAACGACCCCAAATGGGAGCATTTGCAAAACACTGCTCGGGCCTCCGCGTCCGACCCGAAAATGTGGATCGATCAAAGCCAGTACTATGGGGATCTAGCCAACAACACACGGTTTGCAGAAGCTTTTTCCGGTTGGCTGACCGCAATCTGGCAAGTTGGTTGCCGGGCAGCGGTAACCGACTACGCCACCTCATAGGCAAAGCGACACTAGTCGTGCCGCGCAATGGGCGTAAACTTCCCTAACGCTCATTGAGCGGAACCGTAGTTGCACTCAGTTCAATTCGGCCAGAAAGGAGTTGGCCTTTTCCAGATGCTTCTCTTTTGTTTCCAGCGACATCCTATCGCCTGTGCGACACATCATGGCCCAACGCGGATTTTTTGAAAGCGTGTCTTTGTGTTTGAAAATGAAGCGCCAATATAAGCCGTCCCAAATCTCGGCCCATTCGCCTTTGCCCCAATGACTCATCTTCCGAATGTAATTTGATCCTGAAAAATAAGGCTTGGTCGTGATCAGCCCACCATCCGCGTTTTGGCTCATTGCATAAACGTTTGGAACCATGACCCAATCGTAGCTGTCCACGAACATTTCCACGAACCACCGATAGACGTCGTCTGGCTTGATTTCACACAAGAACATAAACCCGCCGAGAACCATCAGCCTTTCGATGTGGTGGCAGTAGCCGGTCTGCAGGATCCGCCTGATCGTATCGTCAATCGGATCTATCCCAGTTGTGCCGTCATAGAAGGACGAAGGCATTGGTCGTTTGTGACGCCAATGATTGGTTGTGCGCATACGTACGCCCAAATCTTCATAGGTGGCGCGCATGAACTCTCTCCACCCTATGATCTGACGGATAAACCCCTCTACAGAGTTGAGTCGCGTATTCTTGCGCTGGGCATGGTCCAGAGTTGCGTCAATGACTTGCCTTGGCGTAATCAAGCCAATGTTCAATGCTGGCGTAAGGACGGCATGCCAAAGCCAGCTTTCGCCTTCAACAATCGCATCCTCAAAGTCACCAAACTGCTCGAAACGCCGTTCCAAAAACTGGTGAAGCCACGCCAGTGCAGCCGCGTGCGAAGTTGGATAATAAAGGGTATCGAGATGTCCGCGCGCGTCGGGAAATTCAGACAGAACGTTGTCTTTCGCCGCTTGGTCCACACCGTCGTGCTGCGGCCAGTCGATCCAAGGCAAGCTTTGTAGCAGGGCTTTTGGAACCTTTTTGCGATTGTCTTCGTCAAAACTCCACTGGCCACCCAATGGCTGATCGTTCTCAAGCAAGATGTTCAATCGGCGTCGCTGGCTTTTGTAATATTCCGCCATAAACCAACGTTTTCGACCGTCAGACCAAGCCTGATTGCTGGCACGCGTATTCAGAAAGCCGGGCGAAGGCAGGAATTCAACGGTAACTCCAGTGGCTTGCGAAGCCTCACTTAAACGCTTTTCAACGACTGAATCGACGGGATCAGCCATCACGACCCGAGAAATCTGATCCAGAGAAAGCCGTTCGAACAAATGCTGGCAAGCTTTGGTAGAGCGCTCATACTCAAAGAGGTCAACATCAAAGCCCTTGATCTCGAGCTCTTGGCGATACCTGGCCATGCTCGCCCTATGGAGCCAGAGCTTCTGCTTGTGCATTTTGGCGGGATACAGCGGGTCCCCGAAGAACAACGGATCTTCGAACAAGATCACCTTTTGCAGCGGCATTTCAAATGCGGGGTGTTCTGCAAAAATTTGATTTGGAAGCACAATTGCAGCATATGTCACGGCGTTTTCCCGATTTGGTTTACACGGCTAGCAGGTTAGATTCAGGAGCTGCATTATGGACGGGATCTTCTTCTTGAAGCCAAAGAACCCTGCTTTGGCGTGTGGCCACGCGTGCGCATCATAAGGGCGCCAGATACGATGCAGATGAATGCCGGCCTCGTTCAGCTTTGGTTCGGCACGGTCCAAGCGCACCCGAGTCGGACCGATAGGACAATAGGGGGTGACAATCGTATCAACTTTGTTTGTTTGGGCCGCCCTGATCAGGGGCTCGGACCAATCGTCCTTGGCTTGTCCAATCTCTCCAAACGGCGAAAGTGCGCTATTCATTGCGTGTTCGACAAAAGCTAATGGCAAGTCATCGACCTGACCAGGCGAACGACCATCTGTGGCCAGCAGACCGACCACTCCTGTGGGGCGAAGTGATGTGATATCTGCTGCGGACATGTCTTCCTCTGTCACCAGCAGCAGATACGGCTTTGAGAAGGGTTTTTCTGACTGCGGGCGGATTTCGAAGCGCGGATGATCTGTCGCTTCAACCAGCGGCTCGGCAACGTTGGCCAAGCCTTGGGGTTGAAACCGTCCATCGGTGTATTTCGCGATATTGTCGGCGCGCGCGAGATAGGTTTTTCCCTTTGTGTGGAGACCCGCCACCCAACGCCAACTTAGAGTATTTGATGCCGGATCGCCGTCGACAAGGTGGCGCATGAAGACATCTGCGCCCAGTTCCCAAGGGAGTCTGAGCGTGAAAATCCAAATTGAGGCCACCCACATCCTCACGTGGTTATGGAGATACCCCGTCGCGTTTAACTCGCTCATCCAGTGATCAAAACACTCGATACCCGTATGTCCAGAGACAGCATCCCGATACGCCGCATTCAATGTTGCATCGTTTTCCAAACGCTCCAATTGCGCCACCAAGTTTCTTTGGTAGCTAAACCAAACACTTGGACGTTGCTCCAACCAGCCTTTGAAATACGTGCGCCAAAACACTTCGTGAATGAACTTGTCGGCAACCTTTTCACCATGTGCGGACAGAACGCGTGACAGAACCTCTTCCTCAGTTAGCAAGCGGTGCCGCAGCCAGGGCGAGAGAGTGGATACATTGCCGCGTCGGTCGGGGCCAAAGTCATAATTTCGACTTTGCGCATAGTCGCGTCCAGCGCGGGGCACAAATTGCTCAAGACGCTTCATGCCTGCGGCGCGCGTAGGTTCGAACTGCAGCTGTTCAAAAGCCTTACCCACTACAGGAACCTCCAAAGTCATGCAGCAGCCTTGCAGCGTTTCGAGCAGTATTTGACGTCATCCCAGACCTTCTCCCACTTCTTGCGCCACACGAAGGGACGTTGGCAGACCGGACAAATCTTTTGCGGAAAATCCGCCTTCTTGCGCATCTTCACGTGAGGTCTCCGAACGGTAGATCAAGTTGAGCTGCATTCCGCAGTGTTCTGGTTTTTCTTTTACGAGAGCGTTCGGCCTTTCTGCTTGCGTGTTTTGTAGCGATTGCGTGCGCTCGATCGCGAAATTCCGGCCCGCACCTCACTGCCCACACCTTTTCTCGCGCCGCCTTTGCCGCCGCCAGATGGTCAAAGACGCGCACAGGGTATTTTCGGTCAAGAACCGCGCCTGCGTTGTCCGCGTTCCATGGATCATGCAGATGTGCATCCGGTATCTCTGCCAGTTCTGGCACCCACCGACGAATGAATATGCCGTTCGGATCCTGATCCAGGCCTTGTTTGACGGGGTTGTAAATACGGATGGTGTTGATGCCGGTTGTGCCAGATTGCATCTGGACCTGACTCCAATGGATACCGGGCTCATAGTCGGTGAACATCCTTGCCAGATGCAGGCCCGGTGAACGCCAATGCAGCCACAAGTGATAGCTCGCAACTGCCATCACCATGGCTCGCATGCGGAAATTCAACCAACCTGTCGCGCGCAGAGATCGCATGCAGGCGTCCAAGAAAGGATACCCTGTCTCACCTGTTGACCAAGCTTGTAGAAGCGCCGCATCCGGTTCCTTGGGGCGCAAGCCATCATAGAGCGGGTGAAGGTTTTCGAACTCTATTCGCGGTTCGTCCTCCAGCTTTTGAATGAAATGACAATGCCAGTGCAAACGCGCTGAAAAGGATCGCATCGATTTCTGCCACTTCCCTGCACCTGCGGGAAGCGTGCGTCGCGCATTTTCCGTCTGTTGCGCAATTTCGCGAACAGAGATCGCGCCCCATGCAATATAGGGAGACAGCCGCGAACATGTTGTCGCGCCACTCAAGGGGCTGGACATTGCACGTTGGTAGTCAATACTCCTGTTGTCCAAAAAGCTCTTCAAGAGCCCCAGCCCCACTTGACGTCCACCCCTTTGCCGACCCTTACATACGGCCCCTGCACGGCCCAGATCTTTGCTGCTTGGGAGCGCACCAAGCTCTATGGGCAAGGGCGCAAGCTGCGGCGCCTTTTCTGTTGGTCGCGACATCTGCGAATCCCAATGGTTCGCCCAGCCGTCTCGTGACTTCAGTCGGCGGATAACACCGTGGTTCTGAATCTCATGCCAAGGGACACCTGCGTCACGACACCAGGCAGCGACATCTTGATCCCTGCGATAGGTCCAATCGTTGCCCGTCTCCTCGTGTGACCATAGGGCCTCCAGAAAACCTTTTGTTTTCAATTCCGTAAGTGTCTCAATCGCCGTCCCGATACGAACAACCAGTGGCTGTCCTAATTGAGCAGTCGCCTCCCGCAATTCCGCAAGTGTCTCGGAAACAAAGCTCCATTGTCGTTCTGAGGCATCGGGCTGCAGCCAAAGCTCGGGTTCAACAACATAGAGCGGCAACACCGGGCCAACCCTGGCCGCATGTGCCAAGGCCGCATGATCCAAAACACGGAGATCTCGCTTGAACCAGACGACTTGCAAATCCGTACACCTCACCCAAGCCATTCCTTGAGTGCATACGCGTCATGGGATGCAACGGATCAGAAAAAGTGCTGATTTTGCAGAGCGATCGCGACATCTTTGCCTGCAGGTCGGCGACTGCAAGTAGTGCCCGCTTTTGCGCTTTTCCTCAGTTTTATCGCTGGCAATAAAGCGCGACAAAATCGCTCTTTACCAGACATGGAAGGACGGCTTAGCCCGCGTCCGCAACCTAACTTACTCCACAATCTTGCGGGTGTAACGAATGTCAGTTTTGGCGGGTCGCATTGTAGCAATTGAGGTTGTTGGCCCATGGCAGGAAAAGGCCGCACGTGACGGAAAACGGATCAGCCAATTCTCCCAAGTTTTTTTTACAAGCCGTATGGCAGTCAGTTGAGAATATCCGCTATTGCACCGATCAGGTTCAGAACTTCGTTCGTTCGTCGATCTACCTCGTAGACATAGTTTCCGGCCCGCACATAGTATCCGTTTCTTTTCAGACCATATCTGTAGGGATCGTTGATGCGCACATAGCCATCGTAGATGTAATCCCCAGCTCGGTATCGTTTGACTTGTCCGGGGGGGACGCACGGAACTGCTTTTTTGGCCAAGCCCGGTGGGCAATGTCCTGCTTTTGATTTCACTAGAACAGGATGCATAGCATTGTGGGACCCAACAGTCTTTCTAAGATCAAGAGACTGGACGTCAAAACTCGCACTCGCAACCGGCCCGGTTTGCATTACGAACACCGTCGCTGTGATTGCTAGAGCCGTTTTCATCCATTTGCCTCCTTTAACTGCGTCTTCCATTTATGATCCCCGTCGGGATTTGGCCAATGCAATAGGCGGAGACTGGCTTACCGCTGAAGTCTCCCACTATGACGCGATGGTTCGTTGGCACGACAGCCTCACCTGACGACCTTTCAAACCGCAAAGTTGGAATGGGGTAATTGAAGGAGCGCACGGCCGGACAATTCGTTTGTTCTTATTTCGTAAACAACATTAACCGAACGTGAACAGTGTATTCGCAGTGGGTTCAAACAACTTTAGGCATACTGACTAAGTTGGATCGAACGAGACGTACATCGTTTGACGAAAACAAGGGGAACAAAATGGTCAAGCCTGCCTTTATGACTGAAGATCGCAGCACTGAAATTGCGATGAGGACCTCTAGCGAATCTGCTGAAGAGCGCCTGCAAACCACAATGAATTCGAGCAATAGCCGCTTCCCTCCTATTGAAAACGCACTGACAGAGATCATAAAAAACAAGCGGCTATCCGAGGCTCACCAGAACGTCTGAAGACAAATCAGCTGACCCCCCCGACAATTCTCGATTATCGTCCTAAACATGGGAATTGTAACACAAATCCCGCCCCAAATTGGGGCGGGATTTTCTTGTTGCGCATCGCAATCATCAAGAGTTTGCGCCTAGCAGGCCGACTAGGTCGACCTGCCAACTTGGTATCCGAAAGGCTCGCCGGCGCTCCAGCCTTCAGTTCATCCTGAAGTGGAAGCGGGCGATGGCCAGTAAGCCTCAGGTCACAGTCCCAGCAGCGCTTTGACCTGTTCCTCAACCGCATCGGTGACAGGCTTGTTGGCAGCGGCTTCCAGGGCCTCACGTTCAGCCAGATCTTGCTCTTCAACAAGTTCTGTCAGCTCTTCCACCTCTTCAACGGCTTCATTGTATTCAATGGCTGCCTGTCTCTCGTCATTCAAAGTCTGAGCTTCATCGATCGAAGCGTCCAATTCAACTTGGGCCTCTTCTAGCTGTGCTTCGATATCCGGGTCGCTACCGCCCGCGTCCTCCAAAGCCTGTTCAAGCTCTGCGACTGTGTCCCGATTGGTTTGAACCTCACCCAATGCGACTTCCAAGTCATCCTCGATTTCTTGAACTGTACGATCTGGCTCTTCCAGTCCTTCGAGAAACTCCAACTGTTCTTCCAGTTCCTCACGCAAGGGTTCTCCGGCCAGCACAGTGTCGCGGTACGTGGCAATTCTGCCAACCCGTGAATTGGGCGCAGCATTGGCGAGGGCCGTTGGACTTGCATTGGCCGCGTTCAGGGCACCCAACTCGGACGGATGTGCACCAAGCAGCGCAGCCATACGATTACCTTTGGTGCGGGAAACAGGGCGCTTGGACTCTTCTACAATGACAGTCTGACGAACCGTTCTTTGCACCTTGGCCTTTTGCGTTCGAACGGTTGTCGTTTGGCGGGTTTTGCCATTCCCGTTGAACAGATCTTTCAGAGAGAACCCTCCGCCTTTTTTCGTACCTGACCGAGCAGACTGAGACTTTGTTTTCCCTTGTCCGAATATCCCGACTCTGGTGCCGCCACGGCTTTTGTCGGCCCCGTTGCCACGGCTACCATTTCCAGCCGAGCTGTTGTCTCCGCGATCTCCCTGAGCGCCGTTGCCATTCCCGCCGCCGTTTCCATTGCCTCCGCCATTGCCGCCGCTGTTGCCGTTTCCGCCGCCATTGCCGTTGCCGCCGCCGTTACCACCACCGTTTCCACCGCCATTGCTGCCACCATTACCGTTGCCTGGTTTGGCATAAGCAAAATCAGGAGCTGCGACGGTGGCTACAATGGCCGTGGACCCCAACAAGGCAATCGCGATCGTCGAAGCTTTTAGCAGTCCGCACTTGGTGGTTTTCATTTTCAATCTCCTCAAAACCTTCAGCAACGGCAATCAGCGTGCTGAGGTTGACCACAGTGTTTCGGCAGTATGACTCGCAGTCGAATCAAAGCCCTTGCCACTGATTTAACTTGAGGTCGCTTGAACGCAGGGCTAACTGCTTGTTCATCATCGGTTCATGTCTGGCCTAGTAGTCTTCAATGAAGGTGTTTGAGGGTGTTATGCAGGCCAAAGCGTTTTTTGTGGTTGCAGCTTTGCTAACCGCCTTGTCCGGGGGACAAGCGGCGGCAGATGCACGCGAACTCAAACAGTCTGAACTGCGCATGGCGACGTTGTCAGGCAGTGCAATACGGCTGAACCGTGTCATCAAAGGCGTGAAGAAAGCATACGGCGGAACCCCTGTTGATGCGCGCGCATTCAAAACAGACAAGATCTACTATCGTATTCTGGTCAAAAAGCCGGGCGGAAAGATCGTCAGCGTGATCGTGAACGCCGAAACCGGCACAGTCGTCTCAAACCGCTCGAGTACCGGTCGCGAGATTTCAGAAGCCGCACGCAATTCAACCAAATCCAAAAGCAACAACGGTCAGAGTGCCTCTGCCACCCGTGGAAACAGTGCAGGTCGAAGCAATGCGGGCGGCAATGGCGGTGGCAATGGCGGCGGCAACGGTGGCGGCAACGGTGGCGGCAATGGCGGCGGCAACGGTGGCGGCAATGGCGGCGGCAACGGTGGCGGCAATGGCGGCGGCAATGGCGGCGGCAACGGTGGCGGCAATGGCGGCGGCAACGGTGGCGGCAATGGCGGTGGAAAAAATTAGAGTTAAGATCGCGCTGATTTAGCTGTAGTCTCTGGATATGCGAATACTCCTTGCTGAAGACGAACCCCAGCTTTGTGAGCAAGTCAAAAAGCTATTGGGTGCGGAAGGTCGCGTGGTCGACGTGGCCCACAATGGTACAGATGCCCTGCATCTGGGGTCGACTGAACCGTACGACATGATCATCCTCGACATCGGCCTGCCTGAGCGTGACGGCATTTCGGTCCTTCGCGAATGGCGCAGCGCGGGCGTCAAGACACCGGTTTTGATCCTGACTGCCAGAGATGGCTGGAGCGAACGCGTCGACGGCCTAGATGCCGGCGCGGATGACTATATGACCAAGCCGTTCCACATGCCTGAATTGGCGGCACGGGTACGGGCCATCTTGCGACGTCAGAGCGGTCAGTTGAACCCCGTGATAGAGATGGGAGAGGTTTCTCTGGATACGCGGAATGGTCGGGTCACCGTTGGGGGCATACCTGTCGATTTGACCGCGCAGGAGATCGCCGTTCTGACCTATCTGGCGCACAACATCGGTCGCATGGTGTCGCGTACTGAGCTGTCGGAACACATTTACGAATATGACGGCGACAGAGATTCCAACACGATTGCAGTATTTGTGACCCGCCTGCGCAAAAAACTGGGCTCCGATTTGATCACAACCGTCCGGGGTCGCGGCTATATGATTGATTCCGCCTAATGCTCTCGTTGCGCCAACGGGCATTACTCGGAGGTATCGCTTCGGGAGCGCTGTCCGTAGGGGTCGGTACGCTGATGGTGTTTTCCTACATCAATACGCGCGTTCTGGAGCAGTTCGACGCAACGCTACAAGACCGGCACACGCAGGTTGTTGTTGGCCTCAGCGCCACCACGGATGACCCTGAAACCCTGCGGCAGTTGGTATTCGACCCGGCCTATAGCACGCCATATTCGGGGCGGTATTGGCAAGTAACGGACGGTTCTGGCGCCATCTATACATCTGCGTCACTCTTCGATGAAACGATCGCCGAGCCTCCGCGCGGAAATGACGAAACAATCATTTGGAACACCTCGGGTCCAGATAGCGAAGCCATTCGTAGCGTCTATCAAAAGATCACGTTCGAAGACGGAACGGAGTGGGGCGTAACTGTCGCCGAAAGCAGGAGCGAATTGATCAACGAACGCGGCGCTGCGCAAAGATACCTTCTCCCAGTTTTCGGATTAGTTGGGTTGATCGGAGTGGCAAGTTCTCTTTTGTTGATGTCCGCCATTGTTGGCCCGCTCCGGAAATTGCGCGCCGATGTCGCCCATCGCTGGGATCGAGGCGATGAGCTGACCCCCGAAGACTACCCGGAAGAGGTTTCGCCCCTGGTGGAAGATCTCAACAAACTGCTGCATCGAAACCGCGAGATTGTCTCAGGTTCGCGAAGACAAGCGGCCGATCTGGCGCATGCGCTCAAGACACCGACGGCCATCTTGCGAAACGAATTGGCGGAACTGGCAGACGCCGGAGCACATACGGAACCCGCGGAAGAAGCCCTAACCCGAATTGACGCCCAGCTTAGCCGTTCACTCGCGCGCATGCGCGCATCAAACACAGGAGAGTTAACGCATTCCAGGACAGACCTTTCGAACTCGGTCGAACGACTGTCTCGGCTGTTCTCGGTCATGGCGGAACGTGAGGGGAAGACGCTTGTTTCGAATTGCGAGGCTGGTCTTCATGTTCGCATGGACCCACAGGACATCGAGGAAGTGATCGGGAACCTCCTCGACAACGCCCTCAAGTGGAGCCGAACGACATTCCAAATCACTGCGAGGCGAACGGATAGCGGCATCGAACTTCGCGTCGAGGACGACGGCCCCGGAATCCCAGAGGAGGCCCGGCTTGAGGTTCTGCGTTCCGGCGGTCGACTCGATACCTCTGTAAAAGGAACAGGGCTGGGGCTGCCTATTTCCGTTGATTTATTGGCCGCCTACGGTGGAACGCTGGAACTTGGAACATCGAAGCGCCTGGGGGGCTTGGCCTGTGAGGTGAATATTGGGCGCGAGACACATAGCCAATAGATAAGCAAAGTGGCGACAGTGTCCTACCGCGTCGCCACACGGCGCCAGCCCTTCGAACGAGACGTGATCGGTCCTGATACTCGGCAAATAGTTTGGGAGCGCGACGATCTAAAAATGGCAAAACCCCACCCCAATATGAACTTCGAATGGCAGACCTGACGTCAGTTGCATGTCGCAGCAATGGCAGGTCGCAAGCATTCGTCGATAGCGTGTCGCCATGATTCAGAATCAAGATTGCAGAACGACACTCTTGAATCTCCTTCCCGATCACGCAGCCCATCGACTTTGCTGGCAATAACCGTGCGCCCGGCGGCGAGCGCTTCGTCCAAGACCAATCCGTACGCCTCCCACCGTGACGGAATCGCGACGACATCGACGGCTTGATAGGCTTCTGCCGGGTCCTCGGCGTGGCCCCTAAATTCGATGCGCGGATCACCTTCTGCCAACGCCTCAAGGTATGAACGTTGACTGCCTTCACCAAAGATCAACAAGCGCGCGCCCGGCGTTCGGGTTGACCGAAAACCCTGAATCAGGATGTCGAACCCTTTCTGCTGTTCCAAACGCCCGATGGCACCAATTGTGGTCTTTGACTTGGGAGGCATAGTGTTGCGCGACAACTGCTCAAGATCAACGGTCGGAGGAATGACAGCCAGTTTTTCCGAAGCAGCCAGGCGTCGTTCCTTCATCCAATCCGACTGCGCGTGGCTGACCGCGACCACCTGATCAAAGAAGGAATAGATCACACGCAGCATCGCAAAAAACCGACTTTTTTGTGGGACATTCAGAGTGGTGAATGCCCGGGTGTAACTGTGTTCGACATGGACCAGTCGAGTGTCCAGATGCATTGCGCGAAGAGCTGAGAACGCAGGTAAGCTTCTCCAGCTTGGTACGACGTGGGACACGATGACATCCGCATTCAGTTTGCCCCAAGAAAACGCGGTCCGTTTGACCTTCAACACTTTTTGCTCGACCGCGCCGGACAGATCTGACTGCGCCAAAAGATGGTCGAGCATCCGCATCACGCCACCCGCTGTGGTGTCGTCTACCAAGTGGAGGATCTTTTTCTGTTCCATGATGACGCCTCTCTCAGATCGATTGCAGTTTGGATTTCATTTGTGCCACCCGGGTGATCGGGCCGGGTCCAAAAGTTTTCAACGCAAGGGCTGCGGCGAAAGTGCTGAACGATTTCATAGGTTCCTCAAGCACCGGGCGGAGGCTTTCCTGGACGCTTCGCGCAAACAACTCCCAAGCTGTGTCCTGATCGAGGTTGGTGATGGCCCGCCGCGCCAGATAGCGCAGCTGATAAGCACGGGCCGAGGGTTCGTGCCGGGCAAAGAATTCAGGGTTCAGCGGGCGCAATTTCGCGACCATACGCTCCCATGCCTCAAACTGGCGATCCAAAGCCGCCGAAAGCCCGCCTGCATTGATCCGGTAGTGGGTCAGCAGCCCCGGAACGCCTTCGATCTGCCAATCGGTCTTCAGCATCAACCGCATCCAGCATTCGATATCCTCTGACTGCCGGAAGGTCTCATCGAAGACCCAATCCCGCTCGATTTCAAAGCTCGGGCGGTAGGCCAGAGCCTTCAGCACAGTCTTTCGTATAACGGCCGCCGATCCGTTGCCGATCGGGTTGCGGTTCAGAACATGTGCTGCGGTCACATCCTTCAGGCGGGGTGCTTGTTTGATCCCCATCATGCACCCCGCCTCGTCGATCAAGGCACTGCCAGAGTAACTAACCCCCACATCCGGTTCGGCCTTGAGATGGTGAATATGAGCCGCCAGCTTCTCGGGCATCCACAGATCGTCGGCGTCGCAAAAGCCGATGAACGTACCCCGCGCGGCAGCGATGCCGGTATTTCTGGCCCCCGCCAGCCCGCGGTTGGCTTGCCCGACAAGTCGTACGCGCGGGTCGCATTGGTGCGTGCGGGCAATCCCGGCGGTCGCGTCCTGCGATCCATCATCGACGATGATGATTTCGAAATCGTCATAGGTTTGCGCCTGCAGTGCGGCGAGCGTTTCGGCCAAGGTTGCTTCGGCGTTGTAGGCGGGTACGACGATGGATGCTGTGGGCATGGTGATCTCCTTCAGAATTCTCATGAAAACAACGCGCGTTTGATCGCTCGCGGCAGGATCGGGGCCAGCGCGGCCCCTGCGGCGGTAGGCAGTCCTCGGCGCAGGGGCAGCAGGAAACCGCGCGCATGCAGACTCAAGCCTTTGCCTGTGTAAGACAGCGCCTGACCCTGATGTCCCAACCGCAGCGCTCGGCGGGCGAGATAGCGCAGATAGACGGCCTCGGACGACCGGGACGGGAATACGCCATATGATGCGGCTGTTTTGACCGCGTAGGCCCGCCCAGCGCGCATTGCGTTCAAGTCCGAGGACAAGCCCCCGGTGCTGGTGCGATACCAGACTTGGAACTGATTGACCCCTTTGATGGTGAACCCTTCGCCTGCGACGCGGATCAGCAGTTCCAAATCTTCGTTATGCACCGTTCTCGTGTCCAACCCGCCGACCTCGTTGAAGACCTCACGGCGGATCGAAAGATTGGACATGGTGCAGACCGGGTTCTCAGCCAAAAGGTCCTGAATGGTCAGGGGTGCGTCAGGAACGGTCGAACCTGTCTGAGAATCTCCGGGCCGATCCGTGAAGAACCGGATCTGCCCAAAAACAGCATCCGTCGAGGAGGATTGGAAGGTTTCGTTTAGCTGCGCCAGCTTGTCCTTGTGCCACAGATCATCCGCGTCGCAGAACGCCAGTATGTCTCCCTTGGCCAGTTCGGCCCCATAGTTGCGGGCAACGCTTGGGCCATCGAAGGGGCTGCTGGCGACCCGGATACGGTGGTCTTGCGCAATGTGATATAGCACGATGGACAGGCACGCGCTTGAAGGACGGTCGCCGACGCAGATCGCCTCCCAATTCGTGAAGCTTTGCGCGCGAATGCTGGTCAGCGTGTCGGCAATTGTATCCGCATCGGTGTGAAACGGCACGATAATCGTAAAGTTGGTCATTGGAAGCCGAGCCTTTCTGTTGTTTTGTGATCCCGAGGCAGCAGAACCCAAGAGGCCGTTAGCATCACGGCAGCACTCGTAAGCAGGTACCCGGTCGCCACTGGCATCAGCCCGAAAGGCGCTATGATCGCGGTGTTGAGGATCAATGCAAAGGCCAAGGCCGCGCTGACCCATAGCTCGGTAACCGCGCGGTTCTCGGACCGCAGCCATCCGGCCACGGCTGACCAGATGACGCTGGGCAATGCGGCAAGGCACAAGACCGAGACTACCGGTGAAATCTGTTGCCACTCGGCCCCTAGCAGCAGCGGCACATAGACCGGCGCAAGCGCGGCTTGCAGCAAAACCAACGGGCTCAGCACCAGGAGGGACGTGCCGAGCCCATGACGCAGCGCCTTGGTTTTATCCAGGGCTGCGCAAAGATGTGGGAAAAGAACAACTGAAAAGGCCTGCGTGAAAGATGTCGCCAAGCCGAGCCCAGCGTTGAAAGCCATGAAGTAGATGCCAAGGCTCTCGGCCCCCAGCATCGCGCCGACGACAAGCTTGTCGGCCTGGAGACGCAGAACTTTGACTATCTCGACGCCCAGAACGGCCCAGCCGAACCCAACAAAGGGGCGAAGAGCGGCAAATCCTTGTTTGGTGTCCAACGCCCAGGGACGCAGGCGGCGCATCAGGACCAGCCAGATCGGAGCAGCCAGCAAGCGGGGCAGCACCAAAGCCAGCGGCGAGGCCCAGAGCAGCGCCAGTAGCGCCGCCATGACATTCGCTCCAACCACCTGCCCTCCGGCAATGGCGGCGGTCTGCTGCAGCTTGCCCTCACGCATCGCAAGCGAGGCCTGTACTAGACCGGCGGGCATGAACAGGTACTCTCCCGCCAGAATGGCGAGCAGCAGCGCCAGCGTCTCGTGCCCTATCGCGTAGAGGAACGCAGCGATAGCCAGCTGCAGCGAAAACAGCGCCCCGCACCAGACCCAGAAGATGCGATGCGCAGTGTTGCAGCGCTGTTCCAACTCAGCCTGAGGGGCTTGGATGATCCTCTGCCCTACGCCGTTCTCGGTCAGCGCCTTGAGGATATCCCCTGCCGCAAGGGCAGCAGCAGCCAGACCGATTGCCTCGGGGCTGAGGCTGCGGGCCACGACAACAACGACCACAAGGCGCGACGCCTTTGCAGCCACTTCGGACGCCGCATAGGCCAGCAGGTGCCGCAAAAAACCGGAATGTGCCAATTGCTGAGTCATGTCGCCAAATATCCAAAAACAGTGTTGGGATCAGTTCTAATTGGCCGCGACTTCCCTGTCCCAGACGCGGGCGGACAGCCAGACGAACCATCCGGCGAGGGCCCTATCCGAATGGGATAAACGGCAATCCCGATGCCGGTCTGACGCATATCAAGACACTGCCGTAGCTGTAGATGCAGTTCAGGAGAGTTCAAAATGACACGACATTTCAAAGTTTTGGTATTAGGAGCCGTCAGCGCGATTGCTCTGTCGGGTTGCAGCAGCATGAAGACCCCGCGCAACATCGAACCCGTCGCAAAAGGCGACAGCTATCAGGCGCAGTACCGTGCCCCCTCGCGGCGCCGGGCAAATGCACCTTTGCTGCAAGCGGAACATATGAATGGACGCGCCTGTATGCCTCAGACCGGGGATCAGGGCGCAAGTGCTTTTGCCAAATGGTCACAGCCCGCGCTTAGCCCATTGTTGGGCGAGAAGCTTTCGCGCAATGACATGGTGCAGATCACCATCGACGGGGATGAGCTTCTCAGCGACACCTATGTTGTGTCCCGCGATGGCGATCTGAAGCTGCCCTACCTACCGCCGGTGCGTGCGCAGGGTCGTACGACCGAGCAGGTAGAGCGGGATGTCGCCCGCGTTCTAGTGGCGGCACAGTTCTATGACAGTACCCCGCGTGTCACGGCGCGCATCAGCGATTTCGCCTCGGTTACTGTCGGCGTGAAAGGCGCAGTGTTTGAGCCCCACTCGGTCGAGATCGGAGGCACCCCAGGCGACTCACTGGATCGAGGACGCCAGGGTGTGCTGGGCGCCTCGACCGAGGCGCGCAACCTCTCGGTCGCCATTCGCGCTGCCGGAGGTGTGCGCCCTGATGCGGATCTGTCAGCGGTCGAACTGCACCGGCAAGGCACGATCTACCGGATGGACCTACGCGGCGTGTTCGAAGGCTCAGACCCGACCGACATCATGCTGCTGACCGGGGATCAGATCGTGGTCAACAGCCGAGGGTGTTTCCAGGATGATCTTATGCGCCCCAGCCCGATCAGCCCGCCCGGCGTGACGCTTTACATGTCCAACCTCACACAACCTGCAACTGGCAACGCAGAGTCGGCTATTGGACGCGACGTGCGTGAGGTACCCTATGGCACGCGCTACCTGCAGGCCGTCGTCGATACCAATTGCGTCGGCGGAGCCAAGACAACCAACGCCAATCGCAGCGCGGTCCTGTTCACCCGTAACCCGATGACCGGGAACTCGATCGTCATTGAACGCAACATCGAAAAGCTGCTGCGACGCGGGGATCGGGATGACTATGACCCCTATGTTTTGCCGGGTGATGCGATCGCCTGCTACGACAGCAAGGCAACCGGCCTAACCGAGGTCGCCCGCGCGGTTGGCATCGTCGGCGCAGCGGCACTGCTAGCCCCCTAATTCAATCCCGAGCGGGCGATGCTTTCGCCCGCTCCCAAGCGGTAGAAACTGCGGCGAGTTTGTCAGTAATGTCTTTGTGTTCTTTGACCGCAGTCTCTACCGCAATTAACGCCTCGCGAAATTCTTCCGCGCCGAAGGTTGCCGCGCTGCCAGCCAGTTTGTGACAAGCCTGAGCGATTTGGGTCAAATCTGACTGGTCAATGGCACCGGTTTCGAGCTGTTCAACGAACTCATCCCCTTCGACAATGAACTTGGCATGCAGACGGCCAAAGACTTTGGGCCCGAGGCTGTCTCTTAACTCAGCCAACGGATCAGGCTGCGCATGCCCTGAAATCTGGCCGTCGGTTCGGGTGACCACCGAAAGCGCCTTGCGCAGAGCATCAAGCGAGATTGGTTTGCCAATGAAAGCAGTCATGCCAGCGGCACGAAAGGTTTCGACCGCGTCTGGCAGGACATTGGCCGACACTGCGATAATCGGCACATCTGTCGACTGCCCCTGGCCATTGCGGATGTGGCGTGCAGCGGTTGGTCCATCCATCACCGGCATGCTGATATCCATCAGGATCGCGTCGAACCGCTGACTGCTGGCCTTTTCGACGCCGACCTGCCCATTTTCCGCTGTCGTTACACAATGACCGTCCAGCGCCAGCATGTTGCAGATGACCTCGAGGTTGATCTCGTTGTCTTCGACCACCAACAAGTTCAGAGGGCGAACGGTCTCGGTATTGATCTGAGCAGCTTCTAGCAGTTGGTCGCGCGCCCACGGCTGCAACGGTATCCGCAGCCAGAAAACACTGCCTTCGCCCAATGTGCTTTCCGCCCCGACCTCACCGCCCATGGCCTGCGCGAACCTACGGGCAATTCCCAGGCCAAGCCCGGTTCCTCCGACCGTGCGACCGATAGAGGGATCGCTGGTGTAGAAGTCATCAAAAATGGCGTCGATCTCATCATCGGCGATGCCAGCCCCGGTGTCGATCACACGCACTTCGTATACATGTGCCTTACCCTGATCTTCAGGTTCACATCTTTCGACCTCAATAGAAACACGGCCATTTTCGGTAAACTTGATCGCATTACCCACGAGGTTCAGCAGAATTTGCCGCAACCTTTGCCCATCAGTCGCGACATGCGGATAGGCTCCACCCACCCATTGCCAAGAGATTGAGTTGCCGCGCGAGGCCGCATTGCCGCTTTGACCATCCACTAGGTCCTGCAGCATCGCGTTCAGGTCGGTTGGCTCGTGCGCGACTGACAGCTTGCCGGCCTCGAACCGAGCAATATCCAGCACCGCATCCACATGGTTTTGCAGAACCTGGCCCGAGATCTCCATGTTGCGGACAAACTGAGACTGCTGTTTGGTCGTGCGTGTATTCTTGAGTAGGGTTAGGTTGCCCAGCAGCCCGTTCAACGGGGTTCTGATCTCATGGCTCATAACAGTCAGAAAATCCGACTTTGCCTTTTCCCCGGCAAGTGCACGGTCGCGGGCCGAGACAAGCTCTTTCTGATCCGCAACGCTTTGTGAGATATCGCGGACGAAACCGATTACGATTTCCTCGTCCCCGGCCTGGGCAGATTGCAACGCAAGTTCGACGGGAAAGACCTCTCCATTCTTGCGCATCGCCTCAAGCTGGACGCGACCCTTGCCAACGACGTGGCGGGCGCCTCCGCTCTGCATCCGCTCCATGCCTTCATCATGGGCTGCGCGTAGATGCGAAGGCACAATCAATTCGCCGATCGAATGCCCTTTGGCCTCTGCCTCGGAATACCCGAAAATCGCCTGTGCGGCCGCGTTGAACTCCAGCACTGTGCCAGCGGCGTTTACCACGATCACGGCATCCAATGAGGTCGACAGGATAGTATTCATGCGTTGGTTCGCCTGCTGAATCGCCTGCCCCCGCCGATCAGCTTTGCGGTTGACCGCCAAGAGGTAGGCGCTGACCGCAGTCAGCGTCAGGAACAAGCCACCCGACAAAACGGCCAGTTGAAACAGGCTGAGCGCGGTTTCCTCACGGCGCTGATCCGACTGGCTTGCAAAGTACGAAATCGCCGAGACAGAAAGCTCTCGCACCTTCGGAGCGATCTCCTGCGCGCCGTCATAGAGATCCGGCAGCCCCGCACTGAGCCCAGGATCCCCAGCGTCAATCGTGGGCACCGAGGCCTCCAGATAGGTGGAGACATCGTTCAGAGGTTCGGCGAATTTCGGGTCACTTCGCAGCGTTTCAAACAGACGCGAGGTGTCCAGAATGTCGATACGGCTGTACAAGAGATCGAAACGGCGGCGGACAAGGTCCAGGTTTTCGGTGCTTCGCCTCGCATCCGATACGCCCGCCTCAAGCGCGTTAAGGTAGAAAAGAAACTCGACCTCGACCTGCGTCAGTGTCCATTGCACGTTATCTGTCCGGGCTGACTGCCGGTCGCGCAGGTCGGATATCACCTTGACAGACAGCAACACGACCAAAGCAAGGGCACCCAGAACGGCGATGCCGACGAGCCCGAAAGCCCACCGGCGCCGCGAGTGGTTTTGGAAACTTCTTGTCAATGTCTGGCCCGTATCGCCCACTTCATACTATATTGTAACCCCACGCTATTTAACGATTTCCAACCTGTCGAGTTGCCAAATGCTGCGAGAGTAAATCACCTCGGTCTGGTACTTGGTGTCACTGTCATAGGGATATACGACCCATAGCGGACCTTTCTGCCGGCGGGACATCGCTGCGCCGTCCATCTCATAGGCGACAATCGGGTCCTGCGCCGAAATCGACTCCAAAGGAATCTCAACCGCGTAGTCATTGATCGCCGTTGCCCGGATCGTCGCGCCCTCTGCTCCGATCAGCTCCAGCAAGACCGACAGGGGAACGCCGACAAAGCGGGTCTCGCCTTCCGTCCAGATTGTTGAGGTTTCAAAGCTACGCCGCGGCAGCGCCAGCAACATTTCCATATCGAACTGCGCCGCCCCGTCGGGGCCGGTCTGCGCGATGTTGCCTGAAATGGTTAGGACAACCTCACCTGTCGGGGTCGCCAAATCTTCGGCTTGCGCAGACGTCAGGCAAAAGGTGAACACCGCTGCAAGGATCGCAAAAAACAGACGCATCTTAGTCTCCATTTCTTTGACCCTAAATAACAAGAAAGAGGTCAGTAGCGACAGATGGGCATGGGGATACGCACCTATCCGAACGGATAGGTGCCTCGGTCTCATGCGGCGGCTGACAGCAGGTTCATGCGCTGGCGCAACATGGATTTGAACCCGTCCCGCAGTTCTGCACGTTGCAACGCAAAGACGGTGGTTGCCTCAAGATACCCGGCGACCGACCCACAATCGAAGCGCTCTCCCTGAAAAGCGAAGCCGTAGCATCCGGTACTTTCGATATCGGATGCGATCGCATCGGTCAGTTGGATTTCGTTTCCCGCGCCGGGTGCCAATCCGTTCAGTTGATCGAATATCGAAGGTTGCAGCAGATATCGCCCGACGATGCCAAACTCGGACGGCGCCTCATCGGCGGAGGGCTTTTCGACCAACCCTTTCAGATACTGTACCTGCCCTGTCCTGTGCTCGATATCGACCACGCCATAGGCACCGATCCGGTCGGATGGAACCTCTTCGGTCGCGATCATGTGTCTGCCTTCAAAGTTCTGGACCATTTGCGCCAGGACCGGGCGCTGCGCGTGGATCACATCATCCGGCAGGATCACCGCGAAGGGTTCATCACCGACAATGTCACGTGCCAGAGAGACTGCGTGGCCCAGTCCGCGTGGGCTGTCTTGTTGGATAAAACTGTATGCCTCATCCTCAAGATTCGTGCGGCGCAAACGGTTCAGCAGGGTGGTTTTGCCGCCATCCTTCAGTTTGCGCTCCAGCCCCGGGTTCAGCCCAAAATACGTCTTCAGCGCGGATTGGCCAGTTGACGTGATAAAGATGAATTCAACAATCCCGGCGGCGCGGGCCTCGTCCGCTGCATATTGGATCAAGGGGCGGTCGATCAACGGCAGCATTTCCTTGGTCACCGATTTGGTGGCCGGCAGAAACCTTGTGCCCAGACCTGCGACCGGGAAAACAGCTTTGCGAATACGGGTCATTTCAATGCTCCTAGGATTGATCAGTAAGCGCCTCTACCCGACACGACGGCACGTGCGGTCAATGCGATGAGAAATAGGTTCAGAAGGGGCGAGCGGGCGCGGACATAGGCCGTATCCAGTTCGATCATGCGGTCAAAGCCGATGCCCGCGCGGCCCGAAACCTGCCAGAGGCCAGTGATACCGGGACGCACCTGAAGGCGCTCCAGTGCTTGTTCTGGATAGGCGGCAACCTCTTCGGGTAAAGCCGGGCGCGGGCCAACCAACGACATATCCCCTTTCAGCACGTTGAAGATTTGCGGCAGTTCATCCAGCGAGCACCGGCGCAGAACTTTCCCGACACGGGTGATGCGTGGATCATTTTTAGCTTTGAAGCACACGCCCTCACGGTCCGAACGGGCGAGCAGGTCCGTACGCCGCGCTTCTGCGTCCTGCGTCATCGAGCGGAACTTGTACATCGTGAAAGGCACGCCGTTTCGACCGATCCGCGTCTGCCGAAAAAAAGCGGGGCCGCGACTGTCCAATCGCACCAATGCGGCGATTGCGGCCATGGGCAGGGCCAGAAGAGACAGCGCGACCACCGCCAAAGTGAGGTCCAGCAGGCGACATGCTGAGACCTTGGGAACAGAATTGTGCGCGGCACGCCCGAGGAATTCGAAATTGCCCAATAGATATCTGCGGGCCATGCGACGCGGCTCCATCGCCAACCGCCATGCCCACTCCATCCGGGCGCGCCGAACGATGCGCGGCGCACGGCGCACATTCCCGGCCAGGAAGTCAAACAAAGCACCCACACCCAGCGCGATGCGAGGGTCAAGCCGGTGGCGGTTCTGCGTAATCCACAACTCCTGCAGCGGGACGCCCATCGCGACCAACAGGATGTCGGCGCCGGACAGGTTGATATCGTCGATCGCCTCATCAACCCGCGCTGCACCTTCATAACCATCGCGCGTACCAGCCACGGCCAAATCGGGGATTATTTGCTGCAACCGCGCCGCCGCTGCCTGAGCTGTTCCGGGACGCCCCCCCAACAGGTAGACCGACTGCCCAAGACACGCCGCGCGTTTCAGCAGTTTGGGCACAAAGTCCGTACCGTTCAGGTTCTCGGCCAACTGGACGCCTTGCAACTTTGCCGCGACCTCTACCCCAATCCCGTCAGGTAGGATCATATCTGCCCGGGCCAATGCTGCTCGATAGGTATGGTTACGGGCCCGTATGTTTGCGCAATGTGCATTTAGGAAAAAGACCGTCCGGCGGGTTCCATCCAGCAGTTTTGAGATCACCTGCCCGGATTGGGCATTCACAACTGGCAAACCCAAAATCTCGGACTCTTCCAGATTTGGTGTGGGTGTCGGCTGCGCGCCTTTGTACATATCTTGGACTGACAGGAACTGCATGGAACTCTCCGATCAACGATGACAATCTCTGGCTTCAGACTGCCAACGTGATCCTGCAACCGATAGGCGAGCATCCGGAGAGGGATCGGAGAATAGGTCTATTCAAACGACCCCGCAGCACATAGCGTGGTGGAAACGGCCCGCTGACCTATCCGATTGGATATTCACCTGTCCGTCAGGCAGGCTTCATGCCATGTGTTCAATGATTTATTAACGCATTTGGGTGTGGTTGGGTGCAGACGGAGATTTGAGATGAAAGTTCTTATTGCTGACGACCACAAGCTTATTTTGGACACGCTTGTCGCCTTTTTTGATGCCGCAGGCGGGATCGAGGTTGAAACGGCGCCGGATTTCCCAGCCGCGAAAACTCTGATTGAGAACGACGGAGCCTTTGATCTGGTCCTTCTGGACCTGAACATGCCCGGCATGAACGGGTTGGCCGGACTTGAAACCTGCATCGCTTTGGACGGTGCCCAGCATGTGGCCTTGTTTACCGGCGACACCTCGCGCGATCTGGCGCAACGCGCGCTGGAACTTGGCGCGGCCGGTTTCGTCCCAAAGACTCTACCTGCCAAATCCCTGGTTAACGCGATCCGCTTTATGGCGATGGGCGAGCAATACCTTCCTGCGGGTTTCATGAACGCGGAGCAGCCAGAAGACTCCCACCCTATGGCTCAAAAACTCACAGAGCGAGAGCGGCAAGTTCTCAAAGGGCTGACTGAGGGCAAATCCAACAAGGAAATCGCCCGCGATCTGGATCTGTCAGAGCCGACGATCAAACTGCATATGAAGACTTTGTTCCGCAAAGTTGGTGTCAGCAATCGAACCCAGGCCGCCTTAGCTGCGCGCGAGGCGGGGTTTTTCTAAGCGTCACTATCCAAAGGGATAGGGGGCGCTCCCAATCCCCTCGGCCCCTAGCCTGCTGAGCGAATGATCAGCGATCAGATGCGCTGTATCACCCTTGTAAGAAAGGGTTTTTCCATGTCGCAACAGATTTCAAACTTCTCTGATTCCACGCGAGACACGCAATTTCTGCATTGGGCACGCATTTCCCGAACCAATTTCAGATCGCTCAGCTGGCCTCGCATCGTAAAGGGAGGACGCCTCAGCGATGCTGGCCGCCTGCCCCGTTACGTGGCGCTGTTCCTTCTAGGGGCGAGCTGCATCTGGGCCCCGATCAGCGGATATCTGGCAACCGCACCCGTCAAATACACTTCTCACGCATCGCTGATCCTGCCCGGGTCTGGCGCTTCGGCATCGGTCAACCTGGCCAATATCGGTCAGGCATCCTCCTACGCGAATTCGGCATTTGCCAACGGTTCGATCAGCCCGACCGAGACGTATAAACGTCTATTGTCGGCCGACCGTATACTCGACGCGGCAGCCAAGGCGGTAGAAGCTGACCGGGATGTGTTTGGCAAGCCGCGGGTACAACTGGTCGATCAAACCAGCCTGATCCATATCGAGCTTCAGGCCGCCTCTCCGGCTGACGCTCAGCAATATGGTGACGCCCTAGTGGCCGCCTTTTTCGCCGAGATTGACGCCCTGCGCGCCGATGAAATTGCCACCCGTGAGGCCAGCAATACGGGCGCGATCGAAGACTACACGCGCGCAATTCAGGCCACGCGGGCCGAGATCAAAAAGCTGCAGTCGCAAAGCGGTCTGATATCAGTCGCGCAATACCAACAGCAGGTCGCCGCTAATGACCGTGCAAAGCAGGAACTGCGAAAGCAGGAGAGCGAGCTGGCACGCCAATCGGAACGTGTCGCCGCGCTTCAAGTCGCGTTGAATCTGCCCTCTGGCGCAGCGGCGGCAACGCTGAAACTCTATGCTGATGGGCAGTACCTATCGTTGCTTGAGGACGTGTCGGTGGGGGCTGCAAAGCTGGCGCAAGCTGACGCGACCTATGGATCGCGCCACCCGATCTATGTGAATGCCCAAAACGACTATGAAGGGGCGCGTTCGGTTGCGTTACAACGCGCGTCGCAGGTGACGGGCTTGACGGCCGAGCAGCTCGGTGGACTGGATCGCGCGCCGGAAGGGCAACGGGCGCAGTTGCTCAGCGAGTTGGTGCGCGAGGATGCCTTGCGCGCCGGATTGGAAGAGCACGTCGCGACACTGCGCGTACAAATTCGTCTGGAAACTCTGCGCCTGTCAGACCTCGCCCCCATCGCCGCTGAGCTGGAGGATCGGCAGAGAGATTTCGCTGTGGCAGAGGCCGTGTTCGCCTCTGCCATCGCTCGGTCCGAGTCGAAAAAAACCGATGTCTACGCCTCCTATCCCTTGATCCAAGTGCTGGAAAACCCGTCTCTGCCGACCCGCCCGTCTTCCCCGAACAAGAAGATCTCGATCGCCGCCGGGATCGCTGCAAGCCTTATGCTACTGATGGGTTTGGTGCTGGCATGGGTCCGAAACCCGCTGATCTCAAAACTGCTGAAAGACAAGACAGAGGCCGCAGATTGACGCGTGTAGCCCCTCAAACCCCGGCCGAAAATATCGTCTGGTACACGCTGATCTGGACGTGGCCGTTCTACGGGCTTGGTGCGCTCTATGTTGTCGGTCCAGTGCTGGGTTGGATGTTGGCTGCTATTGCCGGGGTGTCACTTTACCTCGGCCCGGCGATCCGCTCGGACATGCGCGTAACAGGCCCCATCCCCGCCTTGGTCTGGATCTGGAGTGTTGGCATGCTGGTGATGCTGGTCTCACTTTGGGCAGGCCACGCGGATTGGAATCTTGGCACCACGAAAACGATCAAATCGAGCATCGGATGGGCCAAGGGTTGGGCGCTGATCCCGTTGTTTATCCTAGCAGGGGCGGTTTTACCAATCCGGCGCGAGGTTCTGGTCAGAGGACAATGCGTACTGGGCCTTTTGACCTTGTGCCTTCTGCCGTTGCTAGTGGTCGCCCCCTATGCCGGTTTGCCGCATCTGCTTTTTACGTCTCCGTTGAAAGCAGTGGGCGGCCCGGGGCCTGAGTATTTCTCGGTCTACCTGTATACAATCGACCCGGCCAGCGGCACGCCGCGTTGGCAATTCTTTGCGCCTTGGTCTCCATTCGCGGCACTGTTGGGCGTCTGCATGGTCTTGTTTGCCCTTGAAGAAAAGCACCGCAGCTGGAGGGTCATCGGTTTGGCTGCCGGAGTTCTGATGATCCTGATGTCGAAGTCCCGCATGGGCTTGGTCGGATTGGTGGTCTGCTCGCTGACACCCCGCCTCTTGCCACTTGTTGCCCGCAGCTTGGGGTGGATTCTATTGTCTACAGTCACCACCACCGTAGCCGTCTGGGGCGCCGCCTTTGTCGAGTTCGGTAACCGAGCCCTCTACAGCTTCAAATCCGCGCGCGCCGACAGTACCCGCGTACGCGAAACGCTGCAGCGCGTCGCATATGAACGATGGCAATCAGACGCAATGGTTTTCGGGCACGGCACGGTCAGACCAGGAGCGCATCTTGTTGAGTACATGCCGATCGGCAGCCATCACACCTGGTACGGATTGCTATTCGTCAAAGGGCTGACCGGATTTGCCGCGTTTCTCATCCCTTTCCTCGTTCATTTCGCAATCGTCACCTTTGACGCCATAAAGTCGGAACGCGGGAGGCTGCCGCTCGGGCTGTTGCTCACAGTTCTCCTGCTGACTTTTGGAGAGAACGTCGAAATCCAAACTTATCTACTCTGGCCGTCCTTGTTGGCACTCGGATGTCATCTGAGGGAGATCAAAGCGGCGGGTCCATTACATGCCACATCGGATTGGGTCTCATGACCTTGTCCCAAAGCGCTGCTGAGTATGACTGGACGCGACGGGCACGAGTCTGCCTGCCGAGGTATTGCCGCTGCGGATTGGACAACCGTGTTAGACGACAACTTTCCCTCGGCTGCGCCCGAGGACTGCACCGCTATTGGCAGTCGCCTCCTGACCCAAGACGGGCGAGGACAGTGTGCTGACATAATGCGGCACTACAGGCCCGAAACCTCCCTTCGCCTAAATGATCCGCCGCGCAGAAAACCTGCGCGGCGGGCACTTCATTTAATCGACGATCTCGCTGTAGTCCCCGCGGACTTGAACCATCACTGATACGTTACCAGAGTCGCGGTTGCGCCAGAACCAGCCATGTTCACCGGCAAAGGCCGCTTCAATCGTGCCCTCGGCACCGGTCGACCCGCGGCCTTTCTCATAGGTGATCGACTGACCGCCACCGTGACCATGTAGGTCGAAATTCACCCGACCGCCTGTAACGACCATACGGTACTCAGCCGTTGCGCCTTTTTCCATGACCAGCTTCCATTCAGCCGACTCTCCGGGCGTCAGTATAAAGCTGGTTTCGTCCTGCCAAACCTCGGCCTCCTGCGCATGAGCCGACCCAACAAAGAGGCCAAAGACGTCGTTCAGCAGGCTCGACTGATCCTTGCTTTCGAGTTTGCGGTCTGCTTCGGCTTCGTCTGCAAGTTGCGATTTTATCTCGCCCATCTCTTGCAGCCCGAGCACACGGCCAACGCCAGTCGGGTCGATCCCGTATTCGGCCGGCAGAACCACCGTGACAAGGATCGCGACGGCAGACGCACCTGCAATGACGGTCGAGCGGATAAGCTGAGCCGAGCTTGGCAGTTCTTCAAGACTTGGTCTTTCTGTGTTGAACATTTTCTGAACTCCGTTACGCGGCAACAAAATAGCCGGTGATCTGATAGCCCATCAGAATGAACCCGAGGGTCATCATGATGACGTTTACGCTGTAAGCTTGCTGGAAGAAGTAAGGGCTTTTGCGCCAGAACCCCATGACGATAAGGATGATCGCAATAGCCGTAAGCTGGCCAAGTTCCACACCCACGTTGAACGCCAACAGATTGGCAAGAAGCCCTTCCGGAGCGATATCATAGTCGAGGATTTTGGTCGCCAGACCCATTCCGTGGAACAGGCCAAAAATCAGCGTCGCAACTTTGGTATTTGGCTGAAACCCCAACCAACGCTGGAACGCACCAAGATTGTCGAGCGCCTTGTAGACAACCGAAAGGCCGATAATGGCGTCGACGATATATGCGTTTACGCCCCAGCCGAACCAAACGCCCAACAGCATTGTTGTCGAGTGACCGATCGCAAAGAGGCTGACATAGATGCCGACATCTTTGGCTCGGTAGAGAAAGAACACAACGCCAAGCAGGAATAGGATGTGATCGTAGCCTGTGACCATGTGTTTGGCGCCAAGATACATGAAGGGGATGATGTTCACGCCCCAGATTTCCTGGATGTAGCCCGCATCGCCTTCAGTGACGTTATGAGCCAGCACCTGAGACGTGCTCAGTGCCAGATTGGTTATAATGAGGGCCAGCAGGAGCGTCGCGCGCCTGTCCAGACCCCGTGAGATTAGATTCATGGATGTTCTCCGTTGTTATGTGATGTCGAAAACCCCAATCGGGGCGACGTCACACGCGCGGAGGTCGATCTATACCGTAGTTCTTGGTTGGACCGTCCGGCACTCGGTCGAACGTCCTGTCATCAGAAAGCGAGGCTAGTGACAGCGCATTTTCCGGTCCCGGTATGACCATTTGGCTGTGGTCGTGATCTGCACCATCATGACTGTGCCCGTGCATCGCCCACAACAAATCTTCTTCAAAGCCATGGGTATGCCCGTGCTCTGCAATGATCTGCAAATGCTCCTGCACGGTTTCAATCACTGTCGGAGCATGGCCCACGTTTGGCTGAAGCGACCAAAAGATCAAAGACAGGCAGAGCAAAGCTGCCATCGCATTCTGCGTATATCTTTGAACTGCTCTCACGTTTTCAGTGCCTCTTCGGCCTTTCTATATCCCCCCCAGGGGTTATCTCGACTTATATGTCAAAACCACAAATGCTCGCAAGCCATCCAGTACGCATAACGCGGCAGTAACGTGCCTAAGAGCCTCTGCGGTCTCTTTGGCGCCTAGGTTCGGTTGGCAGTCGCTCTATTGAACAACCAAGAAACCTTCCAACGAAGTAACAGTAGCGCCTTCAAGGATGACGCGACTGCCATCCGCTTCACAAGCAATGACTCCGCCTCGCGCAGAAAGCTGGCGAGCCAACAAGTGTTTTTTCTTCAGTCTCCGAGACCAGTATTGCGTCAAACAGCAATGTGAAACGCCTGATACGGAATCTTCTGGCACACCATTTGCCGGGGCAAAGAACCGTGAAACGAAATCAAATTCCCCTGTCCCTTGCGCCGATATGATCACTGCGGGCAACGGTAGTTTTGCCAAAGCGGCAAAATCCGGAGCACAGCTCAGAATGTAATCTTCGCTCTCAAAAACAGCCAGATAGTGCTTTGCGGCCAATAAAGCCAAGGGCTTCTTCCCAAGTGCTTCGATCAGACCCATAGGGACATCGACCACCTCTGGCACAAGTGCGGGCATATCCAGACGCAATCCGTTTTCCCCACGTCGAACGGTCATCCGGGAGGATTCAGAATGGAAGGTGACTGAATCCAACCCGACCTCGAGATCGGAGAACACGATGTGAGCGGCCGCAAGGGTCGCGTGCCCGATCATATCCACCTCGCGCGTTGGGGTGAACCAACGTATGTCGAATTCGGCATGCTCCGCGCGGTTGCGCGCATTTGCTCGAGGAACAAAAAACACCGTTTCAGATTGGTTCAGTTCACTCGCGATGGATTGCATGACCGGTACAGGCAGCCATTGATCCAGTGGGCAAACGCCAGCAGGGTTTCCGCTGAGCGTGCGGTCTGAAAAGGCATCGACGATAAAGGTTCGAAGTTTCATCCCTGGCCGTCTACATTTGGGCGCGGGATTGTGAACGCCCCGTCGTTTTCAATGGCAAAGGCGGCACGAAGAACCGTGCTTTCTTCGAAATACCTGCCAATCAGCTGCAACCCAATCGGCAATCCTTCCGAGTGCATTGCACAGGGCATCGTCAGCGCAGGATGGCCAGACATGTTGAAGAAGGTGGTAAAGCGCGTGATGGCATTGCCAACTGCTTCTTCCACACCGTCACGGGTTGTCTTCACGGTTCCCAGCTTTTGCGCAATTTCCGGCGTCGCTGGCGTCAGGATCAGGTCGACCTCTTCAAACAACGCGTTGGTCTCTTGCCGATAGAGTTCTACGAAGCGCTTGGCCCGGATGTAGTGTTCCGCCAGGAGCGTCTGCCCCAGTGCCAATCCGGCGCGAAAATCCTGCCCATAAAGCTCACCCCGGTCTTGCAAATAAGCCGAATGCGCGCTCAGAGCTTCTGGCATCTGAACGGTGAGAGACACGGCGCGGCTATGTTCGAGATCCGGAAATGTCACTGGGATCAATGCCGCGCCCTTCGCAGTCACAAGGCGTTTGACATCTTCCAATGCTGTCAAGATTTCCGGATCGGTTCGCTCGAAATAGAAATTTGTGGGAATGCCGATGCGCAACCCAGAGATATCGCCATCGAGCGCTGCGGCATAGTCTTCGACCGCAAGGTTTTGCGAACCCGGATCGCGTGGATCGTAGCCCGCAATGATTCCGAGTAAATCAGCGCAATCTGTGACGTCCCGAGTCATGATGCCCACATGATCTAACGTCCAGCAATATGGCACCACACCCGTCGTCGGCACTCGGCCAATGGTTGGCTTCAGTCCGACCAGTCCGTTCAACGCTGCAGGCGCGCGCACTGATCCGCCAGTGTCCGTACCAAGGCTGGCAGGGACCAAGCCGAAGGCCACCGCTGCCGCTGATCCGCTGGATGATCCTCCGGCCAGTCGGCTTGGGTCATAGGCGTTCACGCAAGTTCCATAGACCTCATTTTCGCCGGTTGCGCCGTAAGCAAACTCATGAAGATTGGTCTTGCCCAGGCTCAGCGCGTTTACCTCTCGCATACGGGCGATGACAAAGGCGTCCTCCGATGCAATTCTGTCATGAAACACGCGCGATCCAGCTGATGTCAGAACACCTTCGATGTCGAAAAGATCTTTGGATGCGTATGGAATACCCGCAAAACGCGACCGCTCCAGATCATCGCGCGTGAGGGTCTCGGCTACCTGGCGCGCAGATTTATCTGTCACGGTGATAAAGGCTTTGGAACGGTCATTGTGCCTTGCAATCCGCTCGGCAAAAACCGCGACCAGTTCAGTTGGCGTTATTTCACCGGCTTCAAGCCTGGATTTAAGACCGCGGACAGTGTCAAACGCTATTTCATTTGTCATCTGTCTATCGCTTCTGAACAGTCAGGGCCGGAGGTATCGTGCCAAGGTCGATCTTGCGAAGGACCTCCAACTCGTCCAGCAACTCCTGAAATCCGGTAATGATGCCTAGTTTCGGGTCTACAAGCTCGTCTATTTCCGCATCGCTCCAGTCGTGCGAGGCCATCTGGCTACAGATACCTGTCAGAGTCTCTTTTTTCAGTTTTTGCATGTTACCCATCCACGCAGGTTCCGATGAATCCTCCGGCGCGCCAAGACGCGCGCCGCACTCGTGCGTCACAGTTGCGATAGTTCAACCATTTGGCAATCTGCTACCCTGACCGATACCACCGCCTGTAGGCCTATTTACTAAGCAGGATCTCACGCGGATAGTTGGTGATGTAGTCGAACCCGGTTTCCGTCACGACCACCGAGTCACCAATCCGACCTGCAGTGACACCATCGACCGAGATGCCGCCATCCACCGCAAAGGTCATGCCCGGCTGCAGAACTGTCTTGTCTCCGGCTTTGAGCTCCGGCGCTTCCAGATATGCAACACCGATGGATCGACCGGTACGGTAGCCGGTTTCAAAACCACGCTCTTGATAGACTTCGTTGGCGGCTGCAGCGACGTCTTCGGCCAGAACGCCCGGGCGGATCGCGTGGATCGCGGCTTGCTGTGCGTCAATCGCAGCCTGCTGCACCTCGCGGTCCAGGTCCTTCACTTCACCGATGTGGAACATGCGATCGAAGCCCAGCTTGTACTGTTTGAACTGCGCCATGTTGCAGAAGCAGAAATAAACGGGATCAAACTTTTCATAGGCTTTCACACCGGCACGACCATGCACCATCGAGGTATTCTTGCCGCTTTGAACAATCTGCAGGTTGTGGATCATGGGCGAGACGAAGCTGTCCCAACCCTTGTCGGTCAGGAAAGTGGCCGCCTTGCGCGAACCTGCATCAATTACCGCCAGCGCGCTCTCGTATTCCTGTGCGCCTTCTTTCAAGGAATTATGCGCCGCAAGCATCATCGCACCAGCGATCTCTCCAGCCTGTTTCATCACTTCTATTTCGAAGGGTGACTTGATGGTCCGCATCGCGCCCAGTACCGGAGAGATATCCTTGAGAGGAACGCCCGGATAAGTCTCGTCCAGATGATTGCGGACAATTGCAGGGATCGAACCCTTTTCAACCCAGATCTCGGATGGGCTCTCGCCCAAAGCACCGGCCAGCGCGCGGCCCCATGTGCGTTGTCCGATATCTTCCCAGGTGCGCACGTCTTCGACCCATGTCATCGCGCCGACCATTTCCGACTCCATCAGCGGCGTGATGACGACAGGCGAGTCATCCGCGTCCACCACCAACATCGTGGGGCGCCCGAACTCGATCCCCAGGTAACCCCAGAAACCTGCCAGATAGGCCATTGAGCTTTCATCGGTAAAAACGGCCTTCTGAATGCCTGCGTCCTTCATGCGGCTCTGAAGCTCAGTCGTTCTTTGTTTTGCGTGTTCAAGCATGTGCCTTTTTCCTTCGAGAAAAGCCAACGGCATGACACCAAAACCGATGGCAGGGTTGAACTTCAGGCCGTTCTTTCATTGTCGCCTGGGCGGCCATTTCAATTTTCAATTTCAACGCCGCCCGCCTTCTACGCGGGCGGCGTTTTCGAGCCTCAGTCTAGGAGACCCGGCAAGAAAAGAGCGACCGGCGGCACGAAGGTAACAACGAAGACCATCGGCAGGTGACCCAACAGCAGGAACTTCAAGGTCGGGCCGACATAGGTTGACAGGGGTTGTCGTGTGACGCCCCCGGCCATGTAAAGCAGCGGTGCACAGGGCGGAGAGATGTTGCCCAATCCCAGGTTTGTACCGACAATGGCAGCGAAATGGATCGGATCCAAACCAATCTTCTGCGTTACCGGCAGCAGGATAATCGCAGCCAGAACTCCACCCGAAACGTCGTCGATGATCATGCCCATGATCAGCAACAGCAGATTGATCAGCAACAGGATGACAATCTTGTTTTCCGATATGGTCAGCAACAGATCGGCAAACTGTGTCGGCACCTTGGCCAAAACCATACCGCGGCTCATGACGAACAGGAAAAACAGAACCATCAGGATCGCGCCAGTCAGACGTGCGGCTTCGACTGTTGAGGCAAACAGTTTGTCGAACGGCAGCGTACGGTAGATCAACAGACCAACGGCCAGAGTATAAACCAGCGCCATCGACCCTGCTTCGGTCGGAGTGGCGATGCCGCTGTAGATGCCACCCAAAATGATCACCGGCATGATGATCGCAAGGCTTGCACGTTTACCGGTTTGGCCGATTTCTTTCACGGTGCCCGAGAACGACAGTTTTTCAGCGACCGTGATCGTCGTGTTGTTGCGCAGAAACCAGAAATTCAGCGCGCAATAGGTCGCGGCCAGCAGGATCCCCGGCCCCATGGTCGCCAGAAAACACTTGGCCACTGACTCGCGGATCGCAATCGCGAAGACAATCATTGGAATGCTGGGTGGGATCATCAGCGGCAGAACAGAAGAAACAGCCACGAGCGCAGTTGCATGGCCCGGCGGATACCCTTCCTTGATCATGCGCGGGACCATGATTTTCCCGATGGCTGCAATCGCAGCAGAGGCCGATCCCGAAATCGCGCCGAACAGCGCACAAGTCACAACAGTAACTGCGCCAAGCCCGCCCTTGGTGCGTCCGGCGAATGAATTAACGAAATCCAGGAGTCGCTCGGATATCCCCGAAGCGCCCATCAGGGTGCCCGACAGGATAAACAGCGGAATGGCAAGCAGCGAGAACGCACTGACCTGCGAATAGCCGAACCCGGCATGAAACGAGATGTCTGTGCCCTGCAAAGTGCCAAAGACAAGCGCACCGATGCCGAAGGCAAAGCCGACGGGCACCTCGATCAGCAGCAGGACAATGACAATTGCGATGGCGACGAAAAACAGCGTCATGTCATTCTCCCCCTTTCCCGGTGATCAGGGCGCGGGCTTCGAGGAAAATCTGCAGCAGCATGTAGAAACCCATCAGCACGAAGCCGAAGACCATGCTGAGATCCCACATGTATTTTGGGAATTTCATGTACGAGCTTTTGCGGTTCAGGTTGATGTTGAACTGCGCAAAATCCCAAGCGTATTTGGCAAAAACGACCAGTGCGACCAAGCACAGGATTGATCCGAACAAACGGAGGGCAAGCAATGTCTTTCGATTTCGAAAGACCAGCGACATCACTCCACCTTCGATATGGTCACGCTCGCGCGAGCAATACGCCATTCCGATGAAGTAGATCCACAAGGCCATCATCGGTGCCAGTTCTTCGATACCGAGGAACGGAGACGAAATGACATATCTCATAAAAACCTGCGCGGCCATGACCAGACCAAGGGCAAGCATTGCGACAAACATGATGACTCGCATCAGCCACGCAGCTTTGGCTTCCAGCGAGTACAGGCCATCCAGGCCGCGATAGACAGGCAGTTCGCGATCCTCTGCCGCAGGCACCGGTATGATCGGCGATGGCACCAGGACATCGTCCAAACTGTCCGTGTGCAAGATATCCTTCGTCATTTTCCCTCCCATCCCCATAAGGAAGCACGCGCAAAGCGGGCTTTGCGCGTGTTCGTAAGTGGCGCTATTCCACGCCGGCCGCCTGCTTGATGGCACCCATCACTTCTGTGCCGATGATCTCCTCCATGTAGGGGTATTCGACGGCGACAACCTTTGAGCGATAGGCATCCAGCTGCTCGGGGGTCAGTTCGACGACTTCAATCCCGGCCGCTTCGATCTGCTCGAACCACTTGGGGCTTTCGGACTCGGCGTTTTCCCACGCCCAGGTGACGGCTTCGTCGGCCGCTTCTTTAACCCAGCCCTGCTGTTCCTCTGTAAGGCTATCAAACCATGCTTTGTTTGCGTTCCAGAAGGTGTGTTCGAAGTTTTCGCGCGTGAAAACGTAAGCGCTCAGCACGTCCTTGAACAACAGTACCTCGGATGGCGGCGAGTAAGCCCGACCGTCAATAGCGCCGGTCTGCAATGCTGTATGAACCTCGGAGAATGCCATCGGAACGGCCGAAAAGCCGGTTGCCTTGTAGCGCTCGATCGCCATGGGCATACCCGGAACGCGCATCTTGAAACCTTCTGCATCGGCCGGGAAGTCTACGGGAACGTCAACGCCTTTGCGCACAACGAAACCGGTGAAGTCGGTCGGGATCGTACCCAGCAACTCCATGCCCAAGTCGTTCATGATGTCGTTGTAGACTTCGTTCATCGTCGAACCGGGACCGTAGACTTCCTTGCCCGACTCCCAGTCGTTTGCGACATAGCCCAGAACGGACACGTCCCAGCGCGGATCAAGTTCGGAATGGTTCCACGACATTGTCATCTGAACTGCGCCTTGAGCGACCTGCTCAACGATCGATGTCCAATCGCCTAGATCACCACCGGGGTGATAAGAAACCGACATGGTTCCACCAGAAAGCTCGTCCAGCCGTTCGATGAACTGTTCGGAGACTTTGTGGAAGATGTGTTCCTGATCCATGACGTGACCCAGAATGATGTCCTGAGCCGATACACTGGACGCGGTGAACCCGGCAAAGCCGAGTGCGACAGCCCCAGTTTTCAGAAATTTTGACACCTGCATTTACGAAGGTACCTCCCTTTGATCGAATCTCGGCCTGTGTTTGAGGAACCCCAATCAGGCTGGCGGGACAGTTGACCTGTATACAGCTTAATGTCAATGATCAATTTTATTCGCTATTTTCACACAAAAATGAAGGAGGTGCATGCAGGCTGTGAGAGGTGATCCAGGATCCATGTTCGATGAGGGCCGCCACAAACGGGCAAAAATAGGATTCGTTCTACTCGCGACCGAGCAGACAATCGAAGACGATATGATGGAACTGATGCCAGAAGGCGTCGGTGCACATTTCACCCGGGTGGCCATTCCAGACAGCATCACAGTTGACAGTCTGACCGCAGTCGGGGCTGACCTGGCACGCGCTGCGTCAACCCTGTTGCCAGATGGTAGTCTGGATGTGATCAGCTATGCATGCACGTCCGGCAGTTTGGTCCTGGGCGAAGAAAACGTATTTCGCGAACTGCGCAAAGGCGCACCCAACGCGATCGCGACCTCTTTGATCACCTCCGCCATTCGCGCTCTCAAAACACTTGCGGTAGAAAAGATCGCGGTGTGCACACCCTATTTGGAAGAAGTGAATCTGAGAGAAAAACAATATCTTGAAAATCAAGGGTTCCATGTCACTGATATACTCGGCCTAAATCTGGAAAAAGACAGCGACATGATCCGTGTGCGCCCGGACGTGAACGAACAGTTGGCCCATTCGGTCGATTCCAGGGCGGCCGATGCCGTGTTTATTAGCTGCGGTGCGTTGCGGTCACTCGAAGTCATTGAACGGCTCGAAGACGCCCTGAACAAACCCGTAGTTTGTTCCAATCAAGCCATGGCCTGGGATGTCTTGCGTAAAGCAGGTGTTGATGACCAAATTGCTGGGTACGGTCGGTTGTTGAGAGTCTACTGATTGGTAGTCTAAGACAGCAAAGAGCACCCAGAGGGATCAGAAACGTGACTATCGCAGATTCAGGAATTGCGGCGCCCTCGAGGGCAACCGTAGACGAGATCCAAGAACAAATCTTGGAGCGCATCTGCTTCGCGCACTACCCTCCGGGCACTCAACTGAAAGAGGCCGCGCTTGCCAAAGAATTCGGCGTCAGCAGAACCCCTGTCAGAGATGCTATCGCGCGCATCGGGCATCTTGGATTGGTAGAGACGCGCAATGGTGTCGGCACCGTTGTCATCGAGCTTTCGGCAGAACGTGTCCGCCATCTTTACGAAATGAGGATGGAGCTTGCCCAGATGATTGGGACCTTGTCGCCGATCACTGTCACAGAACATCACCGCGAAGAAGCGCGTTCGATCCATGAAAAAGCCGTGGCACTGCGCGAGCGGCTGGACTCTCAGGAATACGTAAAGCTGAACCAACGCCTACAGACCCTGATCACATCTCTGATCGGAAACCACTCTCTGCGCGAATTCTGGAACCAGGCATATTTCCAGTCGTCCAGCGTCTGGCATCGCATGGAACAGATTGTTGGCATAGTTGCCTACGATTCTTTGGTGCGAGAGACCTCTGACTTGGCCAAAGCACTGGAGCGTGAAGACATCGCCGCCGTCGGATTTTTGCAGAGAGTCTACATAGGATATGCTTTTCAACTGATTGAGACACATCTTTTGAAGCGACAAGAAGAACGTGAGTTTTGAGTCGATTGCTCAATGCTCGTTGGAATTTTCTTAGAACTTCAGAAAAATTGGTTTCGGCAGATCACCTGGCCTTTCCCATTGGCACAACCGCATTCTGGTTAGATTTCGAACCATTGGGAGCAAACGCTTCTGTTCGCCAAAAATTGTACGTTGGACATGACGGAGATAGAAACACCTCAGTGCGGGTGTTTTGTGAAGCGACTTTCAGTAGAGTCGCACGCTACCTTGCGCATCTCGCCAGCCCCTCCGAAAGCGACAGTTGATCATACGCGCGCAAAATGTTTGGGAGCTACCTTTTCGGGCATTGCAATTTCTTATGGGATGTCAGCTCAGAACCTCAGCGCAATTTCTATCACTCTGACGGCTTTGCAAGTAAGTTACAGCCAAGTCTTCTAATGACGACACGCAATCCTCGGTTATGCGTTCATCCCTTCAATCATCGTTGTTTTCATTGACACATTGCCTTGCATGCGATCCGCTGAGCTACGTCATCTGTTTTAACGCAAGGATTTGAAGTCATGCCAGAATCGCTCAATCTGCATAAATTTGAAAACCTAAGTCCTTTCCAAATTAAAGACGAACTTATCAAGTTGGCGCAGAAAGAAGCGCGGCAGATGGCTTTGCCATATCTAAATGCCGGTCGAGGGAACCCAAACTGGATCGCCACCAAAGCGCGTGAGGCATTTTTCCTTTTGGGGCAGTTCGCCATGACAGAAGCTCAGCGCCATCGGAATGAGCCGGAGGTCGGTCTGGCTGGGATGCCGCAAGGGCCAGGCTGCTACGATCGGCTCAAAACGTACTGCGCGAAATCGGTTGAAGGAAACGGCCCTCCTGGTGCAGATACTTTGGTGGCGGTCGTTGATTTTTCGATTGAGAAATTTGGGTTTACGCCAGACGATTTCGTGCTCGAGTTGACCGATGGTATCGTCGGCGACCATTACCCAATGCCCGACCGTTGCATGGAACACAACGAAGCGATTGTGCATGAATACGTTATGTGGGCGATGTGCGCGGGGCACCGACCGGATGCGAAGTTCGATATCTACGCGGTCGAGGGTGGAACCGCAGCGATGTGTTACATCTTCAAAGCGCTCAAGAACCAGAGATTGCTGAATGCCGGTGACACGATTGCGCTGGGCACACCGATTTTCACGCCCTATCTGGAAATGCCGGTCCTTGAAGATTATGGGCTGAACACAGTGGATGTATCTTCGAAAGAAGAGGACCACTTTCAACTGAACGACGAAGACTTCGAAATTCTGTCCGACCCGAAAGTCAAAGCACTCTTTCTGGTTAACCCGGGCAATCCGTCTTCAGTCGCTATCAGCCCCGAGGTCTCGGCTCGGCTTGTCGAGTTCGTAAAGACCCGCCGCCCGGACCTGATCATTTTGACTGACGATGTGTATGGGACCTTCGTTCCAAACTTTCAGTCTATCTTGGGGCATCTACCTGAGAACACTATCGGGGTTTATTCCTACTCCAAGTATTTTGGTTGCACCGGATGGCGTTTAGGCGCGATTTTGGTGGCTGAGAACAACATCTTCGACAAGATGATTGCGGATGCTCCGGATGAAACCAAGGCCGTTGTCAACGCACGGTACGAAACACTGACGCCTGATCCATCATCGTTCAAATTCATCGACCGGATCGTCGCAGACAGCCGCGATGTTGCGCTGAACCACACTGCAGGTCTGTCGCTACCGCAACAGGTGATGATGACCTTGTTTTCACTCGTCGAGCTTATGGACGAAGAGAAGGCCTATCAGAAATTCTGCTGGGGTATTCTGAAACATCGCTTTGAAGAGTTGGTCGACGGGATGGGCATCGAAGTTCCCGACAACCCGCTGTTCGACAAATACTACGGTATTATCGACTTCGAGTTCTGGCTTCGCAAATACGTGGGCGAAGAGGTTGTCGAGTGGATCAAAGAGAATGTCCACCCGCTGGATATATCCTTCAAACTGGCTCAGGACCACGGGATCGTGTTGCTGAATGGATCGGGCTTTGACGCGCCGAACTGGTCGGCGCGGGTATCCTTCGCCAACTTGGATGATAGTGCTTACCGCCAGATCGGAAGAGCTGTACGCGCAGTGGCCACTGGTTACGTGCAGGCTTACCGTGCCTCGAAAGGACTACCTTTGCACGGTTAAGATCCAGTAACAGCGTAGAGCAACGGATCAGCATGATGATTGACACACATGCTGATCTCGACCTTCCGAGCTAGGATCCCGGTTGTCGCGCCCGCTTCCGACCTGAATTACGGCACAAAAGCCACAACCAACGGTCCCCAGAGTGTTAGGAAGATATTGGCCACGGCATAGGTCATGGTGAAGGCCGGTGTGGGTGTCGAGTTCCCGGCTTTTTCCAAGAGTGTCGCAAAACCGGGATTGCCCGAGCGTGATCCGGTCACAACCGCGCAGGCCTCAACCGGGTTCTTAATACGCAGGGCGAAGTAGTTGATCGGGAACTGCACGATCATGGGCATCAATGTAACCACAACACCCAAAAGCAGAAGTATGATCCCATATTCCTGAATTGCCTCTAGTGCAGGTTTGCCCGCATTTAGGCCAACAACACCGACAAATACGGCCAATCCGAAACTCTGAAGGAAATTAGCAGCTCCACGATTAATACCTCCGATCTTGGGTTGCCGGATGCGCAAATAGCCGATGATCAATCCTGTAACCAGGCAACCGAGGCCGGACCCCAAAGCCACCTTCGTTCCGGCGATGACGAAACTGATCTCTCCGATCAGATAGCCGATGGCTACGCCGATCCCCAATGCAATGAAATTGGTGACCGAGGCCGAAGGCGGCACATAGCCCGCAACTTTGGCAACTCGATTCAGGTCGTCCTTGTGGCCGACAATACTGATCTCGTCACCTGCGTGGATCTCAGTATTGTGCAGGACGGGGACATCATGGCCCATGCGAGTGATCTTTGAGATATGAACACCGCGCCTTTGATCTGCCGTCAGAGCCTCGCGCAACTCTGCCAAGGTTTTGCCGGTCAGTTTGCGGTTGGTGACCACGACGTTGCGACGCTCCTCCACAACCGTCAGTTCAGGTGGGTACTCTCCGATTTCACCACTGGCGCTCCCCTCGAACTGGGTCAAAGTCGCAACAAGGCCAGAGACGACCACAGTGTCTCCGGCATTGACTATCGTTTCGGGGGTCGGATCTACAGGGGCGCCATCGTGGAGCAACCGTTCGACGATCAGATCGCCATCATAACCGCCTTCGATGTCCTTGACGGATTTTCCGGCAATGCTTGCATCCGCATTTACCTGATAGGCGCGGGCGTCAAACCGATTCATAGGAAGGAATTCTCCTTCCTCTAGTTTGGGACCACCACCCCCGAGTTTCTGAGCCAATTTTATCGCTTCTTGCCGCAGATCGACACGCATGATGATGGGAATGATGCTAACTGCCAATATCGGGCCGATTGAGCCGAAGATGTAAGTAACCGAGTATCCTACGGCGATGTTGGTTTTCAGTTTTTCCGCCTCATCAGCGGCGAGCCCAAGCAGATCGATGGCGTTTCCAGCGGTGCCAATGATTGCAGATTGTGTCAGGCCGCCAGCGGCCAACCCCGCAGCCAGCCCTTTGTCCAAGCCCGCCAACCGAGCAACGACGATAACAAAAAACAACCCCCAGAGGGTCATCATAAACGCGGCCAGTAACTTGGTCAGCGCAGTTCGGTTCAAGGCCGCAAAAAACTGAGGCCCGCCGTTGTAGCCGACCATGAATATGAAGAGGGAAAAGAAAACATTCTGAACGTCGGTGCTAAGGTTGATACCACCGATCTGGCCAATGAAGACTGCCACCAACAACGTGCCCGCAATGCCCCCCAATTCGAACTTGCCGACCCGAAACTTTCCGACGCCGTATCCAAGACCCAGACAAAGAAACAATGCCATGATCGGGAAGGCGCGAAGCTGTTCTGTAATCAATTCCATTATTTAATCTCCAGGGTTCAAACGCTGGTCATTTCCCCTCAAGATACAGCGCCCTACTGTATTGAAAACAAAAAAATTTAGGCACCCGACGTCGTGCGGACTCTATGAAACCATTCGGAACAATTTCTTATAATTGCTCGGGTGAACTTGAAATCAAAAAACTATTTTCAAAATGTAGGTCACGCCATTCACTCTTTGCCTTTTGGGAATGAGCCTTTGCCATTTCGGGGGTTTCACGTGGTCCCTTCTCAAATGCTGCAGATCTCCACTTAATTTGCAGCGAACGGAGGTTGTTTTTCTGACCTGATCTGCAGCAATGAAGCGATCACTCTGAACGGCGGGATACTGTGTACAGAACAGCGTCGTCGTGAGCGCAGTTAAGTCTTTGGCCTCTTCTTCCCGATTTGTGCGACAGAGCCGAAGGTTACGCAGATTTACAGGAGTTAACGCGATTTCTGCAGCTACTGGTGTAGAAATTTCAGTCTGGGTGAAACGATGTCTTCCGATCTGCAAAAATGGAGCGTGCAACAAGTTGTGAAAGCCGGCACCGACCAAAGGTCGCCCGCCAAAAGTACTCTCAACTGAGGCTCAAAACCTGATCCGAAAACTGGCGCCGTGTTCTCGGGTCATTGTCTCGATCACTGCATTTGCTTGTTTCAATACAGCGGAAACAATGGACAAGCCCAAGCCAGTACCGCCTTGATCCCGTCTAGTCGTGAAGAAGGGCTCGCTTATGCGCGTAGTGTTGCGCGGGGAAATTCCCGTGCCATCGTCAGAGACAATCAAGCTGTTAGAAGCTGAATCAAATGTAATGTCGACACGTGTTGCCCCGTGCTGGAAGGCATTTTGCAAAAGATGATGCAGAACAATGTGCCCCTGATCTTTGGACAATGGTAGGCGCGTGTCGGAAGGCGCGTGACACTCAATGACGTGCTCTGAAAACTCGGCTGATGCGGCTTGGACAATATCCGCCAATGGCGTTGGGGTCGCGTCAGTTTGAATGCTGGCCCGGGCCAGTTCGCGAAGACGCACCAGCAGAGCGTTCATGCGCAGACCTTCCTCCTTTATGTTGTGAACCAGTTTCTGATTTCGGTCACCGGGTAGAGCAGATGGCCCTTCAGACAACAGCTCGGCCGCGCCGAGAATTGCGGTGACCGGCGATTTCAACTCATGTGTGACATGGCTCGTGTAAGTTTCAATCGCTGTGGAACGTTCTGACAAGGTTGCGGCCATAGAAACGACGTTGTTGCCCAAATCTGCCAATTCCCTCACCCCATAGTGCAGCACCGGGTCAGGCGTTGGCTTCGACCCGTTTGCGACATCTCGGCTTTGACTGCTGAGGTCGCGGATTGGCTTCGAGATCAGTCGCCACATCATCCAGCAGACACCGACCGCAGACACCAGCATGAACACGGCAACAGAACCCAGTGTGAACCGTTCCTGAAACAGAAACTTCCTCAGGTCCATGGGCGTGCGCGACAGGTAAACGGCGCCGATAACCCGATTGCCCAACACAACGGGATGTGCAACGAACACGCGGTATGACGTGTCCCTGCTGATCGAATTCAGAAGATGCCGCTCAGACGGATTTTCCCGATGCCGCAACACAGAGATGGTTTCCCCCTGCAGAGCTTGAGACACTTCCGGGACATGCAGAAAGGACCCGATGACGGATCCGCTGCTTGCAATGACTCGACCAGAATGATCCGTGAAAACATATCCTGACAGAGTCGTCTTCTTTGCAGACATGGCCAACTGGGACAACGTTTGAGAAATCGCTGCGTACGGCGCAGCCAAAGGTTCATCTATTGAAACCGGATCGGGTCTGGGCGGCGAAACCTCTCCGCGAAGCAGGTCCAAACTGGGTGCTATGGGATGAAAGTCCTGCTGAAGCCGCGTAATCTGCTCGGGGGACAAGCTGTGGCCAACATCGGACGTATGTTGGAATTCTGAGAAAACCGCAGCATACACCTCGGCAAAGACAACCGCCTGAGATAGCAGGCTACGTTCCGTTTCACGCGCGAATTGGTTGCTGGACAAGCGCGCGCCCAGAACGCTGACGATTGGAAGCGTCACCAGCGCGATGCAGACCAGCGCAATCACCAGTGCAAGCGAAGGCCGCCATTTTTTCTTGACGGTCAGCACCGACAAACGCCCAATTTTACACCAACCCCGTGCACGGTCTGGATCAGGTCTGGATAGCCCGACGCGCGTGCCTTTTGACGGATATTGCGAATATGGCTGTCGACCGTGCGCCCGGACAGGTAGGTGTTATGACCATAGACCAGTTCAATGAGCTGCGACCGCCCGAAGACCCTGCTTGGCGCCTTGGCGAGGATCGACAGCACCGAGAACTCGATCCCGGTCAGCTGAATCTCGGTTTCCGCAAGGGTGCAACGATGGGCGCTGTGATCCAGCCGCAGGTCCTGAAAAACCGTCACTTCGTCGGGCGCCTTTGTGTCTACCGAGCGCGCGAGAATGGCTTTGATCCGTAGAACCAGCTCACGCGGGCTGAAAGGCTTAGTGACATAGTCATCGCCACCAAGTTGAAACCCAAGAATGCGGTCAATCTCATCATCCCGTGCCGTCAGAAACAGGATCGGTACAGTTGAGGTTTTGCGCAGCTCCTTGCACGTTTCCAACCCGTCCATTTCGGGCATTCCGATATCCAGAACAACCAAGTCAGTCGGGGTTTTTCTGAACAGCTCTAATGCATCCTGACCAGTGCCCGCTTCGGTGGTTTGAAAACCGGAATCTTCCAGTGCAAAACGTACGACATCGCGGATACGGGCATCATCATCTACGATTAGAATGTTGTTCACGGTATCTGTCCGCCGTCGAAGTTTCACCCAAGTCACAATCAGAGATCATACTGCCATTGGCCGGGTCAAGTGGGGCCTGCACACGTGATGCGCTCCATTTGAAATCGTCCCCCAACCACCAGGCATCTGTTCGCAATTTATATGGTATGTGTCTCATGCTTCGATCCTCCGCACTCGGGTCAGACGCAGCGCGCCTAAAGCCGCCAGGACGATCAGCCCAAAAATCGTTTGAGGCTCGGGTGTTGATGATCCGCTGAACGCGGTTTTGGGATAGGCCGCAGCACCGACACCCGCCACCTGAGGCAGGGCCACAGCTGTACCTCTTGCCGGTACCTCGCCTTCATTCACAACCTGTTGAGACACAGCTACAAATGAGGTGAACTGCGTCTGAAGACTGAACTTCAAACCAAGATCGGTGATCTGTGCTTCAAGCTTCTTGGGGTTACCTGTCTGAACCGCCAGGGCGCGGTCCAAATCCGCAATTTTCGTGCGCGCCCAGGTCAATGGGATTGCTTTCCCTTGACGCATATCAGCGTCAGCGACGGGCTTCGATGGCAGGTTCAGCGACAACGGCATTTGCGCGTCTCGACCCTGAACCAAACCATTGATCTTGATGTCCGTAGGCCCGCCACCTTCGTACCGCGCCATAACCCGGATTGAGCCACCGTCGAACAGGTCAGGGATATGTTGGGGAACGACGTCGGTAACGTTCAGTCCGCCCCAATCAACGGATATATCCGTCAGTACCGGCGATTTCAGGTCTTGGGCTAGCGCTTCCGCAACATCCGACGCGCGCTGCGTTGGATCGACATATCGGGCATAGCCACGACCTTCTTTGGCCATCCCATCCAAAAGGTAGCGATTGACGGCAGTACCGACACCAAAGGCATAGATCCGAGCATCACCGATCTGCCGCCGGATTGTGCGCAAGACATCCGCTTCGCGTCCGATATAGCCATCGCTGAGAAAGACGACGATGCGCAGTGTATTCTCAGGTTGCCGCGTCGCAAAAGCATGACGGATTGCATTGTCGATTTCGGTTCCACCTCCAGCGCGGAGGTCGCGCACGTGGCGCAAACCAGACCGGACGTTGGCGCGTGTGGCGGGAACGGCTTGGGATGCGAATTCGGACGCGCCTGACGAAAACCGGATAACTCGAAAACAATCTTCGGGACGCAAACCCTTTAACGCAGTTTCCATAAAGCGCTTGCTGGCATCCAGCGGTGCGCCGCCCATTGATCCCGAGGTATCTAGCACAAAAACCAGCTCTCGCGCCGTTATTTGATCCGATTGCGGAACCTTTGGTGGTTCGATTAGTAGCGACACAAAACCGCCGCGCTCATCATGATGCGCCAGCACTCCGGCCGCTGTTTGATCACCGCCAAGTTCGTAGCGCAGAACAAGATCACGGTTGTCGATCACGCGTCCGTCCTTGAAGGTGGCACTGATTGCTCCATCGGACTCCTCAAGCTGCAGATCATGGGTTGCGCTTGTCAGTTTTGAAACAGGGACAGCGCCACGCAGGTTCAGGGTCAGCGAAACGCGCGCGGGTTCAATCGTATCTGGGTTCGTCAGGCTTGGAACTGGCGGGTATTCGGGTAGCTTGGAAACCGACCAGCCAGCGATCTCAGTCACGGCGGAGGCGTCCAGCTCTTCTTCGTGGAAGTCCGCCAGCACGACATTCTCGGACGTCGGTTCAAAGTCCATCCTGCCCTGATAGCGCGGCCCGACAACCAGTGGCAGCACTAACTCATAGGCATCATCGATCTTTGGAACCGCCTGCACATAGCTCAGCGTCACCGTGATCGGCTGCCCTGGCATCAGGTTGGCGACGTTCTGCGTGAACATGTTGGGACGATGTTGGCTCAAAAGGGCTGCGGTCTTACCCTCTTGCTTTGCGGTTTCAAAGGTTTGTTCGGCCTCGTGCTTTTTCTGAACCTCAGCCTCAATCACTTCGTCGCCAACCCGCATCTGCATGGAATAGACGGCAGCCTTTTGGTTCAGTGGAAACAAGTACTCCGCCGACATTGGATCATCTGATGGGTTCACGAACACCTGCTGCGCCTGAACGGTTGCAATATCGCCTTGAATATCAACGGAAAGGTCCGACTTGAGCAGCGGGAGATCCAATTGACCCGCCGCACTAATACCGACCAATCGGCCCGCGACGTCGTCTTCTGGTTGGGCGTAGACAATCCCGGGACACAGTAAGAAGAGAAAAGCAAAGTGGCGTATCATATGTCCGTTCCTTTGATGGTTTGAATGTCCAGAGCTGCAATCGTGGCAGCGTCGAGTTGGGCGCGAAGCTCGCTGTCCAGACTCCATGGGGTAATCCTTTGCACGCTGCTCCAGGTGCCGCCGGAGCCGTTCAGCCAGCGCCAAATCGCTTCACCTACGCTGGGTGTGACGTGCCCGTTTTGTGAGACGTAGCTGACTGCGACGAGCCATTCGTGCCCATTTGGGCCGATCGCGCGATAGTAGGCACTCGGAACGCCGTCATAGCGTGTGCCAAGAAAGTGAACCTTGTAACCCAGACCCCTCAGGCAGATCTCCGGTGCATGCAGATGCCGCAGCGGTGCGCGCGTGCTAACCACGTTCAGCCCCAGCGGACCAAACTGAGCTTTCTGAGCCTGTCCGCCATAGGCTTCGAAGTAGTGTGCCTCCATCGCAGTCAGAGGTACGCTTCGCATAAGATGCCCGTAAATTTGTGCGGGAAGGTTCGGGGTTGCCACACTGCCCGAAACATCCACTGGATTGGCCTTGAGGGACACGATGGCAATGCTGCCGACTAGGCAAGCAAGCCCGCCAAAAGCTTTGATGGATTTCGGCAGGATGATCCGGCTGGATTTTGGGCGACCTACACATGCAACCGCATTGCGGGGCCGATAAAACAGCGCAAAGGGCGCAACCGTCAGAGCAAGCGTTACCAAGCCGATCAGGCTGTGCCAAGGTTCGGCCATCACATCCAGACCATGTGTAATCCCAATTGCCAGAAGTGAAATGCGCAGGCTATTGCCCAAGGCGGCGCATCCGATCACGGTCAAAACGCTGAGGCCACCAACATACAGTTTAGGACGCATGATCGCGTTCTGAGTGACCACAAAAGCCAGCGACAACAAAAGCCCTGACGCGCCCGAGCATGGCAAGTCCACCAGAATGTCTTTCTGTTCCAAAGTGATGCGCACCCCGTCGCAAACGACACCTGAAAACAAAGAGCCAAGCATGTGACAGGACAACTCCGCCGAAACCATCTGCAACGGGAAGCCAAGCGTGCGCTGCAAGACCATCTCGGCTGGTAAAGAAAACAAAAACAGAGTGGCCATCCAGAATGGCGAAAGCGCGAAGGGGCGACGATGCAGCTGCAATACCGAAACCAGCGCGAAAACATCCAATGCAAGCGCGAAAGCACTGAGGATATTGACCGCCAAAACCTGTCCTAGAAATCGGATCAAAGCGGCCAGCAACAATAAGGCAATCGTAGGTATCTGAGAGCCCACTTCATTTGGACGGCCGCTCAGAACGCTCATGCCGGCCAAACCAAAAATCAGCAGAACATAGATATATCCGTGCGACCCGTAAGCCGGACTAAGCCAGCTTTGTGCAAGCCATTGCAAAGGCTGCGCTGCAAGAATTGCGGAGGCGGTTGCGAAGGTGCACCAAGCCAAGTTATCTGCGGTCAAACGTTTCATACCGCCAGATGTGACCGGCGAATGCGCATTTCCCCTGCCCAAGATGTGCAGATTTTGATGAGACACTCTCAAGTGAGGTCTTTGTCGCTTTTCTCAGTCCTCAGCACACTGCGCGTATTGCCTTATGCCATGTAGGCTCTGCAATCACTTCTAAAGCGCGCCGGACTTCAGGCGTCAGCAATGGATGTGATCATTGGAACACTGTGTTCTGCAGCGCATCAAAGGTGGTCAACTAGCGGGCACCTGTAGAAAACTTGATAGCCACCGGGTTTGCACCTTTTGCGCGCAGTTCTGCTACATGCTCACCGGGTTTGAGTGCGTCGACCCAGGCATCCAGATCTTTCGCGACCTTTTTACCGTCCAGATACCATTCAACAGATTTTACTGCGGTTCGCCCTGTGAATGTGCCCCAGAGGTGTAGCGGTCTGTCTGCGCGCACCACCTGACCCTCTAAAGGATGAATTATGGCAAGCTCGGGCGGCGCCACGGGCAGTTTGACTGGCTTGGTGTCGGCCGTCGCGGTGGAATAGCCGTCATGCGCCAGAACCCTGATCCTGACTTTGTCGGCTGGGATGATGGCTGGGTCGATCTCAACAGAGTTGCCTGTCACGCCAACCGTCAGGCCGTTCCAGCGTTCGCCATCAGCGGACCATTGCAGCCAGATATCAGGGGCATAACCTCGTTTGGCTCCATTCATTTTCCAGGAAACCTTTAGACCAGATTTGCCAATACTGGCTTCGGCCGATGCTACTTGGATGGGCCGCACCGGGCGTTTGCGTTCCCATAGGGTCGTATCACCCTGGCAAATTCGAATTGCAGTTCCGAGGTCGACATCACCCATTGCCGCAATGAAATTGTAAGGCGGTTCAGCCGGATCCTTCTTGCTGCCCTCGCCGCAACCGCAGCCATCACCATTGGCGTCGTGCGTATCCATAGTGAAGACGGGCGCAGATGAGATCACCTCGTCATTGTCTCCGAGCAATTGGATGACAAGATCAGTGCGCGCGCCAGACATCCTTAGGGGCCGCGTTGGAACCCGTACGAGGCTTGCGACCGATGCTTGCATGTCTTTGTCAACCGCTCCGACAATCGTCACGAATGGACGTATCTGGTCTTGCCTGTCAACTTCCATAGCACCTGCCCCCGTCGCATTGCCGCCAGAGACGCCGGTTGCCAGTGCGACAGGGTCAAATTCGGCACGGTTCAGCATGTAGTTATGCGTAAAGATCGAAACCCAACGCGGGCCGCAATAGCCCATCAGATCCTCGCTGTTGGCCGGTCGGTGTATGGTCCCGTCATTTGTGTCGAGACCGTATTCACCGATGCTCGCATCTGAATAGACTGTATTGCCGCTGGAATTGGTTGTTGTCATGCCGGTATCATAGGGTTCGTACAGCGGATAGTTTGCATTCGGTGTGCCAACCGCACCGCATGGGGCGTGCGGCAAGCCCGCCTGATGGCCCAATTCATGCGCCAACGTAACCGGATTGTTGGACAGGCCGGCACCGTTGCCACCGCTGGCGCATCCTGTATTGCCATGCGAGCGTGGGATCGCCGCATTCACCAAACCATAGTAAAGCCAGTCGCCCTGATTGCCGTCGTTCGTGCGCGCATTGGCCACGAAATTCAGGATAGGCGTCCAGTTGGGATCGCATCCGCCCGCCGGGAACATATTGTTTGTCAGCCCCTGTGTTGTGGTTTGACTGTCGATGATCCGCACGTTGGGTGTACTGCCCACCGGGAAGACCCGAAGCGCAAAACTGGTGTCCGCGGCCACCTGCGCTGCGTTGGGTGCTGGCAACGTAATATTCGCTCCGCCACCCATTGGCGGGCCTTGATAGCCGATGGTGACGGCTGCAACGCGCAACTCTTGCTCAAGGTCGACATCGACGAGCTGTTGGGCTTTATCACTACCGCCATAGCAATCATCCGGCGAAGAGACGGTGATCGAAAGACGCAATAGCCCTGTCATAACACTGGCCGGGATGATGAAGTTCAGAGTCGCGTCGATATCGCGCCGCTCTGCGTCATAGCTGGAGAAACTGTCCTGGGCCGTCATCGGGGCATTGAACGGCGGAATATTGGCCACCGAGGACCAAACTCCGCCAACCCGGCGTTCCACTTGAAGTGTGCCGCCGACATTGCCGAGCTGCCCGTTGTCGAAACTCGGATCCTGCCCGCTGCGCAAGTATGTCCGCACCCAGGCCGATTTATTGGCCACCAGTTGCAACGAGTTGTCTGGGCCGCGATCAGCCGGATCCGTCAGATGCTGGGCGGCACGGTAATACTGGATCGCCTGCGTTACCTCTATCCCGTCAATGGACAGGTCCGGTGGGTTCTGGAAGACAAGGTCCAGACCCTGACTGACGGTAGCTGGTTTGCATTGCCCAGTCGCGACGATTTCCACACGTACCTTAGTCGTCTCATTGAAATCGGTTTGATCAAAGTCCCAACGCCCCAGATCAGGGGCTGGTGCAATCTGTGCAATGACAGCACCGGTTTCGGTGTTCACGATGCGAACTATCACGGTGTCTGCGGCACAGGCTTTCCAGCGGATTTTGAGGACTTCTCCAGGCAACAGACAGTCGTCATTTTGATGCCCTTTGACAATGAACTTGAGGATATCAGCGCTTGTGCCTTCGAACTCAGCCAACATCTTTCCGCTTATGCGGTAGTCCAGAAAACGATCACAGACGTTGATGGTCTGAGCAAGCGGGATGATCGTCAATCCGCACCCCGCACTGGTGGGCACGACCACGCAGATGCGTTTGTCCGACCACGAGGTCGGCTCCACGATCGGGCCGGGATTCATCGTTCCATGCTGAGTGAACTGCACTTTCCCAGCAATATCGCCGAAGCCGCATCCGCAAATAGCGACAGTATCACCGGGGCAAGCACGCTGTGGGTTGATCTCGGTCACGGTGTAACAGTCGATACTGCACCAGTTCCGATAGGCATCTGTGATGCAATCCAAAATGGGCTGACGGACACAGAGGTGGCAGCAAGTCACCTGACCGCAGTGGGTCTGATCGGTGCAGATACACAGCACGTATTCCAATAAATCAATAAAGTGCCGCTCTGAATGAAGCTTTTTGCAGATCAGGTTGACGGCTGCTTCGTGTAGCGCGGTTAACACTTGGAAACGACATAGTTGCTCCAACAACGCACCGACATATTTGACCATTGTTGGTCTGTGGCCGCAGGACACATGCATGGCGGCGAAAACCATCAGGCTCACGTCTTCGTCGGCGATCAGGGATTTTCCCGTCGGACAGACATGGTCGGAACAGCAGGTCGATTTGTGTTTGGATTTGACCGGTTTGCAGTCGTCGTCATTGCAGTCTTCGTCAAAAATGTCCTGCAACACGCTGCCAGCATCCTCGCCGGACGCGCCGTTGCAGCCGCAACCCATTGGCGACGTGGCGCAAAGGGCATTGAGCACATCCACAAATCGCCCCTTGGCAGCAATATTTCCCTTCAGAACATGCCATGCGTCATCAAGCGCATTGCCGAAGATCGCAAGCGTTGGGCGAACGCACTCAAAGAGGTCAACGCGCTTTCGCTGCAACCGACCAGCATCGGCAAGCTCAAGCGCTTCCTCTATGTCATGCAAGATACTGTCTGGCAAAAACGGCTTGTCGGGTGCAGCCCAGCTTAATGGGCGGTTCAGGTGGCAGATGAGCTCTTCTGCCGGAACGGTAACATCGAAATTGATGCCTTCGCTACAGGAACAATCTTCTACCTTGAGCCGGGCCTTGTGAATGCGCGTTCCATCACGATCGCGCAGCTTCATCCGAAGTTCCATGGGGCCTTCGCATTTGCAATACTCAGGGATTTTCGACGGATCTACTGTGAGCACAAATCGGCCATCAGCGGCCGTCAATACACACCCCAAGTCGATCTTACAGTCATCTCGCTTATGCCAGGCGTTGCCAAAAACGGCGCGAATCTTGACCAGTAGTCCGTGTACAGGTTGGCCGTTTTCCTTCTGAGTGACACGACCGAAAACAAATTGAAAGTGACTAGGCATAGCTGAAACAAGCCTCCGATTTAAATATGAACTTCTGCTGATTTCACTTGGGAATTGCGCCAAAAAGGACGCTTTGCACCAATTGCGACCAAGTGTGATATGCAAATTTCAAATAGGGTTAATGTTAATAAAATATGCTATTATTCTGCGCCAAAATCCCCAAAATGTCAATCAGATGCCGCCCCCGGCGGCGCTCTGGGCGGCATTTGGAGCCGTGGGCACGGCACCCCTTCTGAACGGTGACAGATGTGGAATGTCGCTCAGCTCTAAGGTGAAGGTCACGTTTTTGGGGCAATTATACCGCGTATGCGGCCCAAAACACCGACGGCCCTTTGCGGCAGTTCGTCCAACATTCAAGTTTCTGCGGCGGCAGGCGCAACAACAGACATTAGTGCGAGGGCGTGAACTATGAGCAGGCAATGACCTGGGCGCGGACTAAGCCGAGGATCGACTATTTCGCTCTTACACCGCTTTGTATTCTGGAAGTTTGGACAAGGCAGACTTCAAGGCGTCGCCCCAACCTTCCGATATCGTTCGAAAGTACTGATCGTCACTCTCAAACCTGGACCTCGTGCCAGCTTCAAGACTATCTTCATCGTAAAGCAGTAGATCCAACGGTGCCCCGACAGACAAGTTCGCCTTGATCGTGGAATCGAAACTGACGAGCAAGAGTTTCACGGTCTCTGGAAAGCTCATTTCGGGATCGTAGGCCCGCACCAGAATTGGGCGGCCGTATTTTGTCTCTCCGATCTGAAAGAATGGGGTGTCGTCGCCTGCCTCGATAAAGTTGCCTTCGGGGTAGATCAGGAACAATCGAGACGGTCCGCCCTTAATCTGCCCACCCAGAATGAGCGTCGCGTGAAAGGCGCTGTCGGCTTGTTGTCCAGACCGGGCGTGCTCTTCGATGACATCGTTCAGCGTAGCCGCGACCAGTTGCGCGACCTGAAACATTGTCGGCGCTTCCAGGATCGAGGGAGAACGATCTTCCGGGGCCTTAGTGCGCTCCTCAAGCAGGCTTACTGTGGCCTGAGTGGTCGCCAGATTGCCTGCGGTCAACAGAGTGATCGACCGCTCACCTTCCACCGTCCAGTTGAACATCTTGTTGAAGGTCGAAATGTTGTCGACGCCCGCGTTCGTCCGCGTATCGGACATGAACACCAGTCCGCGGTTCAGCCGCATGCCCACAGCATAGGTCATTAAGTTCTCCGTTACTGCTGTGCGACTTGCAACTGTACTGTCAATTGCTCGCCCGCTGTCCCAATTCTGTTCCCTATTACCGGCGCAGCTTGGGCATAGTCCAGACCGGTTGCGACGCGTACATAACGATGATCAGGCGAGATCCCGTTGGAAACGTCAAATCCCACCCATCCCAGCCCGTCCAAATGCACTTCGGCCCAGGCATGGGTCGCGTCCTGCAGCTCGGTTTCGTTCATCATCAGGTAACCCGAAACATAGCGCGCCGGCAGTCCGATCTGACGAGCGCAGGTAATGAAGATATGCGCATGGTCCTGGCACACGCCGCACCCAGCCGTGAGGGCCTCTTCAGCACTCCAGCCTGGGTGCGAACTTCCCACTTTATAGGTGACCCGAGATCGAATTTTTTCGGACAAGGCGTGCATCTGCTGAAGCGGCTCGCCTTCGGGCAGCGCGCCGATCACATCAGCAACCCCTTTTCCTGGCGTTGTCTGAGGCGTGCTCCGTTTGAAAAGCCATAGCGGTGTCGACCCTTCGTGGCGTCCCAGGACACCATGTGTGTCTTCCACCTCCACAACGCCTTCGGATATCAAAGAAATGCTTTGGGTATTTGCTTCGAAACTGATCAATTCCACAGTGTTTCGGTGGTAGTCTTCAAAGCTCAGCTCTTTGATCCCTCCGATGACTTCGGTGCTCCAGCTTTCAATGGTCTGGTTGCGAAATGACTTTGGCGTTTTCCTAAGCTGCTGCAGTCCAAAGGGGACCGGCGCGTCGAAATCGTATCGTGTCTTATGGCGAATATGGAGTTTCATGGGCTACTCATAGAACCGGTAGTCAATCTCGATCTGACGACTTAAGCTGCCGAGATCTTTCAGAAAATCCTGAATGTATTCATGCAGCCCCAACTCAAAGATATCGGATATTTTCCGGTCCAGATATTTCTCGTACAGTGCATTTGATGTGGCGCATGACGGCCCCGCAAAGCCATAGTCTTTCTTCAGGTAGGACAGGTTTTCTTGAATCTTTCTACAACAAAAGTGAAGACTGCGGGGCATCCGCTCATCCAAGATCAAAAACTCAGCAATGTCAGACGGTCTTGTTTTCTGACCGTGTGTCATCCGATAGCCGCCACCAGCACCGACGGAACGAAGGATGCTTTCCCACTGGATGTTGTCCAGGGACGAGCCGACTGAGAACGCCGTGGGCAATAGAACGTAGTACTTCACGTCCAAGATGCGCCCCGTGTTGTCGGCCCGTTCGACAAAAGTGCCGATGCGAGTGAAATCGAAGATATCATTGCGCAGCATGGTACCCAAAGTGGCGCCACGGACCAGTGCGGCCTGGTGACGAATAAGCTCCAACATGGCGGGCAAATCGCGCTCATTCACACGGCGCTTCATCGCCTCGTCAATTTGCATCCAACTTGCGTTTACCGCGCTCCAAACATCGTGGGTCAGTGCGGTTCGAACAAGGCGTGCGTTGTTCCTTGCCTGTTTGATGACCGACTTGATCGAGGATGGGTTGTCGGCATCGCGCAACACCCAATCCACAGCGTTGTCTTTTGAAATGTCATCGTACTTGGCGTGGTATCCATCCAAAACACCAGCCGTTTTCAGTACAGAGCCCCATTCTTCGGCAGAGTTCTTGGAACGGGTCAATGCCATCCTCTGACCTGTTTCAAGCAGCCTCGCCGTGTTTTCCGCCCGTTCGAGGTAACGGGACATCCAGAACAACCCGCCAGCAGTTTTTCCCAGCATGGTCAGTCCTCCAGAACCCAGGTGTCTTTGGTCCCGCCGCCCTGACTTGAGTTCACGACGAGCGACCCTTTCTTCAGCGCCACGCGTGTCAAACCGCCGGGCGTGATATTAACCCCATCTGGAGACACCAAAACAAAGGGGCGCAGATCAACGTGCCTGGGTGCGAGCCCCGAGCGCGCGAAAATTGGAACCGTTGAAAGCGACAGAGTCGGCTGAGCTATATAGTTCCCGGGTCTCTTCTTCAGCTTTTCACGGAAAGCTGAAATCTCTTTCTTGCTGGCCGTAGGGCCAATCAACATACCGTAACCGCCAGACCCATGTACTTCCTTGACCACGAGGTCGGACAGGTTGTCCAGCACGTAGGACAGAGACTCTGGATCGCTGCAACGCCAGGTGGGTACATTTTGAAGCAGAGGTTTTTCGCCCGTGTAGAATTCAACGATTTCAGGCATGTAGGAGTAGATTGCCTTATCATCCGCAATTCCTGTGCCCGGAGCGTTCGCAATAGTGATGCCCCCCGCGCGGTAGACATCCAGGATGCCAGGAACGCCCAGCGCGCTATCAGGGTTGAAATTCAGCGGGTCTAAGAAATCGTCATCGACCCGTCGATACAGTACGTCGATAGGCTTGTAGCCGCGTGTAGTGCGCATACAAACGCGGCCGTCGACCACCCTCAGATCGTGTCCTTCGACCAACTCCACTGCCATCTGATCCGCAAGAAACGCATGTTCGTAGTAGGCTGAGTTGTAGATACCGGGGGTCAAAACCGCGACCGTGGGTTCTCCCTCTGCACAAGCCGGTGCGCAGGCTGCAAGAGACCGCCTCAAATTTCGCGGGTAGTCGGAAACATTTCGTACATTTGTGGCGCTGAAGAGCTCGGGGAACATCTTCAGCATCGTTTCCCGGTTTTCCAGCATATAGCTGACACCGGATGGCGTACGCGCGTTGTCCTCAAGCACAAAGAACTCATCTGGTCCGGTTCGCACCAGGTCAACACCGACGATATGCGTATAAACCTGACCGGGCGGCGAGACACCGAGCATCTGCGGCAGGAACGCTTCGTTTCCGGCGATCATCTCGGCCGGTACACGTCCGGCCCTTACGATTTCTTGGCGGTGATAGATGTCGTGAAGAAAGGCATTGATTGCCCGCACCCTTTGTTCGATGCCGCGTTCCAGCCGCTGCCACTCTCGTGCGGAAATGACGCGCGGCACGATATCAAACGGTATCAACCGTTCCTCTGCTTCCGCTTTTCCGTAGACATTAAAGGTTATGCCCGTCAGCCTGAAGACTTCCTCAGCCTCGCGCTGCTTAGCTCTTAGCCGTGATACATCTTCCGCATCAAACCAACGACCGATCTCTTCGTATGGACCTCTGAGTGATCCATCGCTGTTGAACATTTCATCAAAATACTCACTCATGCGAGGAGTTTGACGATCAATTCGGGGTTTTCAAGTCATTCGGTCCTTTTTGGTAAGCACTTCTGAAAGAAACGCCTATTTTTCAAGCGAGTTGGTGCATCCACCAATTTGAACAATGCCGCTGGTTTTCTAGTTCGAATTCATGCGGCTTTGTTGCACAAATCGAGGAGAAGGCTTGCTCCCCCTTTCCTCTGACAGACTTATCCTTCGGGCTCTTTGACGAATGCGAGACCCTTTTGAATCAAACACATGATCAGCGAACATTTGGCTGGATTTCGATCCCGCGACTGATACCTTGCCCTCGCATCGGTTTTTAGCTGCACAACATATGTACGAAAAGTCTATTGGAGCACACTTTTGGTCATTCCTTTTCACGTTCGGGAAATGCTTCAACGCATTAAAGCGCGATTTGACGCCGATCAGATACCCCAGCAGATGGCGCCAAGCGATGCGGAGTTTTCAACACTGCGCCCCTCCCGCAAGCCGACCAAAGAGATGCTCGAACGCTTTTGGGGCAAGTTGAAACCCACAGCCAGCGCAGACGATCAAGCACAGATCGCGGATCCGGCGACCATCGAAGACGCCGAAATCTACGGTGCAAATATCGAGAATTTCATCGGGACGGTTAAGCTGCCTGTCGGGGTTATTGGCCCCTTGCGCTTAAACGGGATGAACGCAAATGGCGATTTCCATGTCCCCCTCGCGACCACCGAGGCCGCGCTGGTCGCGTCTTACGCCCGGGGCGCTTACGCCGCCACCCGTTCAGGCGGTGTCAGCACTGCCGTTCTGTACGAAGGTGTGCTCCGTACACCAGCCTTTGTATTTGAGAGCCTGCTAAAGGCTGGGCAATTCGTTGATTGGGTGGTGACAAATATCGATATGCTCAAATCTGCGGCTGAAGCGACGACCCGTCATGGCAAGCTTGTCTCACTGGAGCCGTTCATTGACACCAACGTCGTTTTCCTGATTTGCCGATATACCACAGGGGATGCGGCGGGTCAGAACATGGTTACCATCGCCACCGACGCTTTGTGCCATACCGTCGCAGATAGCTGCCCTGTCGCGATTGAAAACTGGTATGTCGAAGGTAATTTCTCGGGCGACAAAAAGGCCTCTGCTTTAGGGTTGGTGACGGGGCGCGGGCGCAAGGTCAGCGCTTCAGTCACGCTTCCAGCTGAGATTGTCGAGAAGACGCTGGGAACCACGGTCGAGGCCATGCTGGACTATGGGCGCGTCGCCAATCTGGGGGCACACTTATCCGGCCAGTTTGGCGCGCAGGCACATTATGCAAACGGGCTGGCGGCGTTCTATATTGCAACCGGACAGGACGCGGCCTGCGTTGCCGAAAGCGCAATGGGCGTCACGCGCATGGAACCTAGAGGCGACGATCTGTTCTGCTCGGTGACACTTCCTAACATCCTTGTCGGCTCGGTCGGTGGCGGGACCGGTTTGCCCAGCCAGACAGCGGCGCTGAATATACTTGGTCTCAAAGGCAACGGATGTGGCACGGCTTTGGCCGAGGTGGCCGCAGCCACATGCCTGTGCGGCGAAATCTCCATCGTCGCCGCGATCGCAGCGGGCCATTTCACCCGCGCCCATGAAAGCCTGGCCCGCCACAGATGAGCATTCAGAACCGATTCTGGATTTACCAGTCCGAGCGTTTTCCGCTGAAGAAAACCGTCCCTCTGCTGCTGGTGTTTTCCTCGGCCAGCATTTGTGTGTCTGCCCGTCTGGCCGACCGGCCACTGCCCGAGTGGCCCGCCTTTGCCGCTGGCTTTGTATTGGCCATGGCGTTGTTCTTCCAGATGCGGGTCTGCGATGAGTTCAAGGACGCCGAGGATGACCGGCGGTACCGGCCCGACAGGCCGATCCCACGCGGATTGGTCTCACCCGGCGAAGTCCTGAGCTTGGGATTGCTGACAATCCCCCTGGCACTTGCTGCGGCATGGCTATGGCACCCTCCCGTTTTGTGGCTGTTGGGTGCGGTCTGGATCTGGCTCGCGGCGATGACGGTTGAATTCGGCGTTCCGGTCTGGCTGAAGGCCCGACCAGTTCTGTACCTGCTCAGCCATATGGCAATCATGCCCTTGATTGACCTGTTGCTGACCGGTCTCGAGTGGCAGCCAGCAGGTGGGGCAGCATCCTCATTATGGCTGTTTCTGGCACTGTCCTTTGTGAACGGCTGCGTTCTAGAGATCGGGCGCAAATTATGGGCGCCGGAAAACGAAATCACCGGGGTCGATACCTATTCAGGCCTTTGGGGGCCGCGTCTGGCTGGGCGTATCTGGATCGGCTGCGTCCTGGTATCCTACGCCCTACTTGTTGGCACAGGCAGCGCCACCGGAGTCGGCTGGCCAACCGCCCTGATCGGCGCGCTGGCGCTGGTGCCCTGCGGAATTGCCGCCCTCCGCTACACTCAGGCGCCCACCGCAAAAGCCCAAAACAGGATGGACACGGTATCCGGCCTATGGGTGTTCTTCTGCTATGCTACGGCTGGTTTTCTACCCTTCCTAATCGGAGCTGTTGCATGAGGTTCATCGTCACCCAAACGGATGCCACCGATGTCTCGATTGTCGGGGGGAAAGCAGCGGCCCTTTTGCATCTGGCGCAGCACGGGTTTTCCCCGCCTGCGTTCTTCGTCATCACCAACGATGCATTTCGCATGGGGCAATCAGGACCCATCGCGCAAAAGGGCCTGAAATCGGCTGTGACCGCCGCGCTTGAAACGCTCGGACCCGGACCTTACGCGGTGCGCAGTTCCGGCCGGTCCGAAGATGGTGTGGACCACAGCCATGCAGGACAGTTCGAAACGGTCCTGAAAGTTCCCGGCAAAGATGTGATCGCAGCGGCCAAGCAGGTCTGGCGATCCGGTTTCTCAGCCACGATTGAGACTTATCGGGCGGTCAAATCCGGCGGTGAGGCCGAAGCCCCTGCGATCATCGTGCAATGCATGATCGATGCAAAAGCGGCCGGTGTAGCCTTTTCCGCCGATCCGGTCAGTGGTCGGCGCAATGTGGTCGTGATCTCGGCCATTGACGGGCTTGCAGAGCAGCTTGTGTCAGGCGAAGCGGACGGAGAAGACTGGGTCATTGGTTTGGATGGCACACCAGAAAACACTCTGGACACGCCCGCGCATTTGACCCTGCCCGAGGCACAATCCATTGCAGCCCTCGCCCGAAAGGCCGAGGCGCTGTTCGGTTCCCCTCAGGACATCGAATGGGCGATCGATGCGCAAGGGCTGCATATTCTGCAGGCCCGACCGATCACCACGACCCTGCGCCCGGCGCCGCTTGCAGATCAGACCCTGACCATTTTCGACAATTCCAATATCGTCGAAAGCTATCCGGGGATTGTCAGTCCGCTGACTTATTCCTTTGCCCTGCATGTGTATTCTCAGGTGTATCGCGCATTCGTTAGGCTGTTGGGCGTGACCCGGCATACGGTTGCCCGAAACCCAACAGTGTTTGACAACTTACTCGGACGGGTGGACGGGCGCGCCTATTACAACCTGATCAACTGGTATCGCGCGCTGGCGCTTCTGCCCGGGTTTTCGTTAAACCGCGACTACATGGAAACGATGATGGGCGTTTCTGAACCGATGCCGCGAGAGGTTACCGATGCTCTTGCCCCGCCGTCCACCACCGGCTGGCGCAAACTTGTGGACTACGCGAAACTGGCAAAAGTTGCGGGCGGCTTGGTCTGGCAGGCCATCCGACTGCCACGGACTCGGCGTGATTTTTATCGCAGGCTGAACGATATCTTGCAGGCGGGGCTGGATGTGGATGCTTCGAATGCGACCGAACTGGCCGCCGAATATCGCCGCATTGAAAGCACCCTGCTGGATCGGTGGGATGCCCCGCTGATCAACGATTTTCTATGCATGATTGCCTTTGGTGGCTCGCGCAACCTGGTGCAAAAGTGGCTGGGCGAGGATGGGTTGACCCTGCACAATGACCTCATGATCGGGCAAGGCGATATCGTTTCAGCGGAACCCGCGCAACGCATTGCCAGGATGGGAGAGTTGGTCCGGCAGGCAGGTCTTGCCGAGCCGCTAAAGGCCAGTGCGCATCTGTCGGTTTTGTCCGGATACCCCCAGATCGAAGACGAGGTTGAAGCATATCTTGAGAAGTTCGGCGACCGGTGTACGGAGGAACTCAAACTGGAAAGTGTTTCGCTGCGCGAAGACCCGACCAGCCTGCTGCTGGCGATTGCAGCCAGCGCCGAACGTCCGCCGTCCGTGCGTCAGGAAGGCGCTGAGCCGGACTGGAAGGCGGTGTTTCCGTCAAACCCTCTCAAACGGCAATTGGCCAAATGGATATTGGGCTGGACCAAGGCGCGCGTGCGCGACCGGGAAAACCTGCGCTTTGAGCGCACGCGTATCTTCGGCTACGCCCGGCGTGTGTTTTTAGGCATCGGTCGGGAATTCGCCGCCCGCGACCTGCTGTCCTCACCTAAGGATATTTTCTTCCTGACTACGCATGAAGTTCTCGGAGCGGTTGAGGGCTACAGCTTGTCACCCGACCTGAAAGGCATCGTTGCAAGGCGCAAACGCGAGGATGACGCCTCCTCCCGACGCTCCGACCCGCCCGAACGTATCGAAATCCGCGGGCCCGCCATCGCGCCGGTCTGGTCCGAAAACAAGGAAACCGAGGTAGACACAGCACGAGTAAAACACGGCACGGGCTGTTCTGCGGGGCAGATCAAGGCGCACGCGCGTGTGATCCGCGACCCACGCACCGAAGCCCTGAACCCCGGAGACATTCTGGTCGCCCGCCACACCGACCCGGGCTGGATTGCCGTGTTCTCGAACGCCTCCGCCATCGTCGTTGAACGAGGGTCGCTGTTGTCACATTCGGCCATTGTCGCGCGCGAGTTGGGCATCCCTTGCGTTGTCGGCCTGAAAGGCGCCACGCACTGGATTGAAGATGGCGAGATGATCCGTGTAGACGGGGCAAGCGGCGCAGTGGAGCGGTGCGATGGGTAGCAGCGAGATCGAGACAAAAGCGGATTTCGACCATATCCGCTATGCCCAACTGTGGGAGGACGCAGATGTCCTAACCTCAGCCTTGGGTGAGTGTGCGGGCAAGACGCTGGTGTCCATCTGCTCGGCCGGGGACAATGCGCTGGCGATGCTGACACTCGATCCTGCGCGCGTTATGGTTTTGGACCTGTCACCGGCGCAGATTGCCTGCCTCAGGCTTCGGATCGCGGCCTATCAGGTTCTGAACCATCCCGAATTCATCGAACTCACAGGTTCGCGCGCAAGTACGCGACGGGGTGCCCTGCTGAACCGGGTTTTAGAGGCCACCGATGCTGAGACGCGCGCCTTCTGGAAGGCGCTGACCCCGGAGGTTGAAAAACATGGTATCGGCGGTGTCGGCAAGTTCGAGCGCTATTTTCGCATCTTTCGAACCTGGCTGTTGCCGCTCGTCCATTCTCGCCGCACCATTGAAGCAGTGTTCACCCCCCGCTCGCCGACAGAGCGCCAGACCTTTTTCGACACACGGTTCAACACGGTTCGATGGCGGCTTTTGCTGAACCTCTTCTTCTCGCGTTTCGTCATGGGACGCATGGGTCGGGACAGTGCGTTCTTCGACCATGTCGAGGGCAGCCCCGCCCAACATGTCGCCCGCCGTATTCGTCATGCTGGGGTCACCACCGATCCCTCACGAAATCCCTATTTGCAGTGGATTCTCAAAGGCGATCACGGAACCGCGCTGCCGATGGCCTGGCGGCGCGAACACTATGAGACGATCCGATCCCGGTTGGATCGACTGGACATCCGCCTCGGATCGTTGGAGGCTTTTGTCTCAACCGGTGAGAAAGCAAGCGGCTTCAACCTGTCCGACATCTTTGAATACATGTCGCCGGAGACCTTCTCGCAGGTCTACGGCTCTATCCTGACCGCCGCCGAGCCAAACGCCCGGTTGGTCTATTGGAACATGATGGCACCCCGGCGGGTTCCGCCGGAATACAGGGAGCGGGTAGACACCTTGACCGACATCGAAACGCAACAGAAGGCCCGCGACATGGCATTCTTCTATTCCGATTTCGTCGTCGAAGAGGTTCAGCCGTGACGGTTCTTGGGCAGATCCTGTTGGCGGCGGGGTCCGTGGTCGCCTTGATCGGCGTCATGATGGTCATACGGTATCTGGCCAAAACGGCGGGGTTGAGTGCCGAAGTACAGCGCAAACTTATGCATGTCAGTACCGGCCTCTTTGCACTGCTTTTACCTTGGCTCTTTCCCGATCGTTGGCCGGTTTACATGCTGATTGCAGCCACAATCCTAGTGATGCTGGTGCTCCGCCTTCCGCGCTTTTCATCGGGTCTGGGCGCGACTCTGCATGGGGTAGAGCGTACGTCCTACGGTGACTTTCTGCTCGCCTTGTCGGTTGGGCTTTGCTTCCTGCTGGCTGGGGAAAACACACTGTTCTACATCCTGCCGATTGCTGTTCTGACACTGGCGGATGCCGCTGCTGCGCTGGCCGGAACTACCTATGGAACCAAACGCTACGTGGTGGAGGATGGCGACAAGAGCTTGGAAGGCTCAGTCGTGTTTTTTGTCGTAACGCTGTTGGTCGCGATCATCTGCTTCTTGTTCATGTCGAGCCTCCCACCGTCCAACATCATGATGTTGTGCCTTATGGTGGCGGGTTTTGGCACGTTGGTCGAAGCGCAAAGTTGGCGCGGTTTTGACAACCTGTTCCTGCCGCTTGGCTTGTTGATTTTTCTGAACGGCCACTACCACAGCTCTTTGGCGGAGCTCGCCCTGTTGGCTGCCCTGTTCTTTGCCGCCCTTGCCAGTTTCGGCGTGGTGGGAACCAAACTGGGCCTGACCAAACATGCGACCCGTGTTTATGTTGTTGCAGTTTTTTTGCTGCTAGCCGCCGCAAAATTGCAAAATACGGTGCTGCCGATCATAGTTCTTGCTGCGCATGGGTGGGCGCGCACTGCTTCTCCTTGTGACAGCAAGTACCCCGATCTGGATATCATCGCCGCCTTGGGTCTTTTGGGGTTTGGTTGGCTTGCGATGGGTCATGCAACAGGATGGGATGCGATTTCCTTTTTTGGGCTAAGTGCAATGGGGCTGGCCATGGGGCATATTGCGGTGGCGCTGCGTTCCAGCCCAATCGCGATACCGCTTGCTGCAGCTGTTTTGTTCGCCGTACGGGCTTGGGTTGTTTCCCAGAATTCCGAACAATCAAACTGGGCCGAGCCTCTGGCGGCTTTGGCACTGTTTTCACTCTTTCTTACAGCCGCAGTGCCGTTGGCTCGACCACAATGGTTCGAAAAAGACAGAGTGTTTAGACTCACGCTGTTGGCCCTGACCCTGCCCTTGTTTTACTACCTTTGGAGCGTTGTTGGATCGCTTGGCGTAGGGGTTATTTCATGACCAAAGAGACCATCAAAACAGCGCATGCAAAACTGACCGTCTACCTGAACGGCCCGAACTGGGAGGGTGCGCCGACAGCAACTTTCGGTGAATTTTCCTGTAAAACGCCTGAGGCTGGTGACGAGATTCTGCGCGAGGGGATCGAGCGGGTGCAAGATGCGGGCCTCGACCGTATTATTGGGCCGATGTCGGGCGATACATGGCACAGCTACCGGTTCGTCTCGGACAGCGACGGGTCCGCTCCGTTCCTTATGGAGCCCACCAACAAACCGCATGAGCTCGAGGTGTTCCGGTCTGTAGGTTTCGCAGAGATCAGTCGGTATTTCTCGGCCCGTGTAGCGCTGCAGGCCGCTGCTGCGACCGCACCGTCGGATAGCGGCCGCTTCGTGGTGGAGGCCTGGGACGGAACAGACCCCGAGGCCCTCTTTCGTCAGGTCTTTGAACTCTCAACGCGGGCGTTCTCAAACAACGCGTTCTACAAGCCGATATCTGAAGCGGATTTTCTGGCCATGTACATGCCGGTCGTGCCGATGATGAAGCGCGACCTGATCCTGTTTGCGCGCCGCCAAGACGGGACATTGGCCGGATTTCTGTTTGGCATTCCAAACTATGCAGAAGGCCCCAATCCAACTTCCGCAATCCTAAAGACCTATGCCAGTCTCGAACCCGGGGCCGGTCGACATTTGGCACACAAGTTTCACAAGACGGCATTCAGCATGGGGTACGACACGGCAATTCATGCGCTGATCCATGATGACAACACCTCGGCGGACCGCAGCGCCGCCGAAGGTGCGACGATTTTTCGGCGCTATACCCTGCTTGGACGCAAGCTGAATGGCTGACCTGTTGTCCCATTTCGCCGCTGCGGTCGAGCAGGTTCCGAACCAGACCGCCATCGTGGACGGCAAAGGGCGCCAGATCAATTTTCAGGCCCTACACAAACGCGTTCAGCAATTGGCGGGTCGGTGGCAGGGCAAGGACATCCAACCGGGGGATCGTGTGCTGTTGGCAATGCCGGTCAACGCTGACCTCTATGCCAGCCTGGCCGCCCTGTGGTCCCTTGGCGCTACCGTAGTCTTGCCGGAGCCAGCCATGGGACTGGCCGGTCTGCGCCATGCCATTCGGACAACAAACCCAAAAGTGTTCTGCGCGGCGGGCGCGTATTCTTTGCTGAAGTTTCTGGTTCCCAGCCTTTGGACCCTTCCCGTCCTCACGCCCGGAGAAAGCCACATCACCCCGAAAATGCACAAGGTGCAGCCGGATGATATCGCCCTAATCTCCTTCACCTCCGGCACAACAGGTCAGCCCAAAGCCATTCCCCGCTCGCATGCGTTTCTGATGGCTCAGCACGCTGCCATCGCACCCCTCCTCCACAGCAACATGGCCGAGCGTGATCTGGTCGCCTTTCCGGTGTTCACCCTGATCAATCTGGCGGCCGGGCGCACAAGTGTCTTACCTAATTGGAAGCTTAGCAAACTGGACCGCGTATCACCCACGCAGTTGGAACGGTTGATTCAGGCGCAGAAAGTAACCCGCGCCCTGATCCCGCCATCACTGTGCGAAAAGCTAGTTCGATCCGAGGACACGGGGCCTTTATATGCGGTGTTCACCGGCGGTGGCCCGGTGTTTCCAAACCTGGTGGAGACATTGAGAAGTCGGCACAGGCTGTCAGTTGTGTGCGTCTACGGCTCGACCGAAGCTGAACCAATCGCGCATCTCAATGCCCTCGACATCTCGGAAGAGGATTACCGCGACATGGCTTCTGGAAAGGGGCTGCTCGTGGGCTATCCGGTCCCTGACATCACGCTCCGCATTCGCGACAACGAGATTCAGGTCGCCGGCGCACATGTGAATGAAGGGTATTTGGACCCGCGTCACTCACAACAAAACAAAATCAAGGAAGGTGACATTGTTTGGCACCGGACTGGTGACGCGGGCACGCTGGATGATGACGGACGTTTGTGGCTTTGGGGGCGTATCGGATCCGAAATTGAAGTCGCCTCAGGTACGCTTTTCCCCTTTGCGATCGAAGTCGCGGCCCAGCAATGGCCGGGCGTGGATCGATGCGCTTTTATCACAACGAAAGTAGGCCCCACACTCTGCGTCCAAGGAACACAAAAGTACCTCGAGGATTGGAAGCGTTCTGCGCTTGGGTTTGGCGTTCCCGATGTGGTTTCGATTGAGAGCATCCCCATGGACAAGCGCCATGCCTCCAAAGTCGATCGCGCGAAACTGGAAAGCAGCCTGACAACTTAGGCACGATACGGCTCAACAATCGCCAAAGCTCCATACCTGAACGGCTCCTTCGCCTTGCTGGATGACGCATTCTTATCCGCATTTAAAGAAACATCGAATACGAGGCCTCTACTTCCTGGGTCGTTTCGGCCGACTAGAGCCCTTGTTGAGGAACCGAACCCATCAAGCACGGGGAGCGTATGAGACGCCGTTCGGTGGGGCAGATCAAGCGCGGCGATTGGATAGACGGCGAAGCCGTCGAGACCCATCATGCCGGGCCAGGCACCCAGCAGGTTTATCGAAAGAGTGCGCATGTTTCCCGATGCAGAAGCAAGCGCAAACGACTTTTGGCTGAAATGCCTCACCATACCGAACCACTATCGTCACTGAACCCGTGTTATGTGAAGCGATATCTGTTTAAGTGGTCAGTTCCCCTGCGAAGCTCACGCACCATCACTCATTTATTTCTGGCAGAAGGCCTCGATCTCAATTGCAAAGACCGGTCAAATCCAGCCCATAGTGGACACCAGTCTATGCTCAATCTTATGCTCCAACCTAAGCTCTTGAAAAACTATCAGTCGATAGGCCAATCTCAACTGTAAGGCTAATCCCGCGCGCCAACAACGGAACCCTGAATGCGGCTGATCAGAATATGTTTGATTTCGGTGGCGCTGATGGCAGTGGCCATAGTCGGGTTAAGGTGGACCTTTCCACTTCCTGAAGAAAATTTTTCTGAGCCAACGTTTAAACAATATGCAGATTGGGACGGGCCATTAGGCGCAACTATTAGAAATGCTCTTGAGCGTAACCCCAGGCTCGACGGTGTAAGGCCTTTGGGAAATGGACGCGCGGCTTTTGCGGCCCGGGCGATCCTCGCGAGAGAAGCGACATCCTCAATCGATGCTCAGTACTACATCTGGCAAGATGACGTTACCGGCCTGATGCTTCTGGAAGAGCTTAGGGCAGCAGCAGAGCGAGGCGTGCGCGTCAGATTGCTGGTCGACGATAACGGTATCTCCGGGTTGGATGATTTGCTTGCCGAACTGGACACCCTGCCACATGCAAATGTACGCATTTTCAATCCTTTCACTTTGAGGAACCCAAAACTCCTGTCCTATGCATTTGACTTTGGTCGCCTGAACCGGCGGATGCACAACAAGTCAATGACTGTAGACGGGGTCGCCACGATAGTTGGGGGACGTAACATTGGTGACATCTATTTCGACTACGGGGCGGGAACGCACTACCTGGATGTAGACGCGATAGCTATCGGCCCGATTGTGGATGAGGTGTCGCAATCCTTCGACGCATACTGGAATAGTGCCTCCGCTTACGACGCTGGGCTCTTTTTGGAACCTCCGTCGGAAAAAAGTCTGAAAGCAAAGGCAGACGCCGCGCGCCAGACTGCGTTTGGCGCAGGCTATCAAAGGGCAATTCAGGATAACGAACTGGCCGACCGGATAGCAGAACATGATCTGAAGTTCGAGTGGAGCGAAGTCACTCTTTTTGTCGACGACCCGTCAAAAGGTTTGGGCGAAGTAGAAAGTGAAGACCTGATTGTCGAACAACTTATCGAGTTCGCCAAAACCTCTCAAATCTCATTGGACTTGGTCTCTGCGTATTTCATTCCGGGGGAAAGAGGCGCGGAGGTTCTGGAAGGGTTGGCAAAGTCCGGAGTGAAGGTCCGCGTCTTAACCAACTCACTGGATGCCACGGATGTGATGCCCGTGCACGCGGCCTATATGCGATACAGGGAAGACTTGCTCAACAGTGGTATAGAGTTGCTTGAGCTTCGAACTTTGCGGCGTGAGCATCGCGAGCGCAGCCTGCCCGAGATGCTGGCTGGATCGGCTTCTGGTCTACACGCAAAAGTCTTTGGATCGGATGGAGAACGGATATTTATAGGTTCTTACAACCTCGACCCGAGGTCCGCGCGACTAAATACAGAAATGGGCCTTATGATCGAAAGCCCAACGATTGCTGCGTCGCTTGCGGAGCAATTGAACCGGCCTGAGTTTTCTTACCGCGTCGAACTTAACGACAGCGGCGAGATGATCTGGCTGCAAGAAGAGCAGGATGGGACAGTCACCATTCACACAGCAGACCCGGAAACCACCGGTTTACAGCGTGCCCTGACGGCCGTTGTCAGGTGGCTGCCGGTCGAATGGATGCTCTAGTCATCAAACGACCGACAATCTGTTGACCCGCAGCCAGAGACACCAGTACGTGATCTGACCTACAGTGAAGTCACAATGGCCCTGGCGTAAGCTTCCATGTCGACACTGGCACCTCCGGTTGCGTACCAAACCACGACGGCGTCTTTTCCTGGCGAGACATAGATGCCTTGGCCATTCATCCCACTTTTGTAGAAATCGCCATCGGCAAAAACGGCATCCCATTGGTACGCGTTTGCCATTGGTTGCTCGCGGAATGCGTCAGAAAGGTGCGGGCCAAGCGTTCCCTTCATGTAGTTTTCAGCGACACCCGCTGTTTGGATCATTTCGATCATCTTTTCAGAAACAATGCGGCCTGAAGCTGTCTTGTCCCAGCTCGGCGTGTAGAGCAGACCTATCTTTGCCATGTCGATCAATCGGCTGCTGATCAGACCGTGTATGATGCCGTTTCCTTGAGGTGACAGCGCAAGAGTGGCGTCGCCAGTCATTCCCGCTTTGCTCCAGACCCGCTCCGTGATCGCTTCACCAAGCCGCTGGTTCGTAACGGATTCAATAACAAGACCAAGCATTTGTGTGTTTGCAGAAGAGTATTCGAAGGCCTCAGCCGGTTCCCGTAGCTTGGGTATAGCAAAAAGGGCTTCGTTATGCGTTTGCAGGACGCCAGCTTCGTTCGGAACACCAACCTCAGCCCTGACAAAACGCCCATATGGCGTATCGCCTTTGCGCGACAGGGGGTTTTCTTCCAGATCCAAACCAGACTGCATGTTCAGGACGTCGATGACTTTTATGCTCTCCCAAGCTGTTCCCTTGGTGCCCTCGACATAGTCTCCAACCGTTTTCTGGACGTCGATCTTACCCTCATCTTCCAATTGACCGATCAGCAAGCTCGATAAGATCTTTGCATTGGACATCCAGACGTGGTTGTCCGTCCGACGCATTCCTGGGTAGGCCTCGTAAGCGATTTCGCCGTTGTGAAGAACCATAACGCCCTGCACCGTGGAATCATCAGCATTAATCATCTCGTCGAGCGAGACGGCATTGCCATCGGCGCCTTGGACGCTCGTCGCGCCTATGGCATCGTTAAGGTTTGTCGCAAGCATCGCGACGGCCCCGTCGCGGCGAATAACCGAACTCGGTAGGAACTCGGCGAGGTTCATGTATGAAAACGCCCCGGCTTCGGTGATGTCGAGAAACTTCTGCAAATTCCATTCAGAACTCAGGTCGTAGGCTTGCTCGGCCGTGTAACCATTCCGTAGGTCACGGATGGAAAAGTCTTCTCGCGGCGTAGCGTATGGGTCGTCTTCAGCATGTGCAGGAGATGTTCCAAGGCTTTGCATAATCAAACCTCCAATAAGCGCAAAAACTGGAAAATTGGACTTTGAAAGTAATGAAGTGTTTGGCATGGCAGTATCGCTCCAAATGAATTGCAACTGAAGTATGGCCGCGGCCAGCGTGTTGAAATCGGGTTTTCAAAGAACTGAACAACGTAGTTTTGCTCGGCAAAGCATAGTCCGTTTTATCGGGAATTCGAGAATTGCTGCCGCTCTCACTTACCTGGTGAAATATCCACTTTGTTCGCATTGCAGTCATTCTGTGAATTTCGGCGAATGTCTGCCACGAAACCACAGCGGGCCGCGAAAGTGGCTTTCAAATTTATGTCGCTCAGTCGGTGTTTTGAGACTGACGGCTTAGGTTGACACATCGCAGACCAACCTGCTCTGATCGAAGCAATTTATTAATGTCCGCAATCCTATTCGGAGGCATCAATGAGTTTCTCTAAGTCTCTAACCATACTCGCTTTCGCACTCATGCCGCTTCACGGCGCTGCGCAGTCTCCTTCTTTGCAAGACGCCTTCGACCGTTTTCCTGAGTTTCCCGGCACAACTGTCTACGTCGGTGGAGAAGTTCTTACCATGAATCCGGACGCCCCGTTGGCTGAGGCCGTGGCAGTTAGAAACGGTCGAATTGTCGACGTCGGAACCCTAGAGGGTATCGAGGGTCGGCTGCCCGAAGGTAGCTATGCAATTGACCGCAGTTTTGAAGACAAGGTCATTGTGCCTGGGTTCATTGAACAGCATTTACACCCGCTTCTGGGCGCGCTTGCGATGATGTCGGATGCCATCATTTCCATCGAGGACTGGCAATCGCCGGCCGGATTTGCGCCTCTTGCCAATAGCGAGGAGGAGTTTCGCGCACGCCTGTCCGAGGTCATCAACACATATGATCCAAGCAGCGGGCGGCCGTTGATGGTCTGGGGGTATCACGCGTCATGGCACGGGGGCATGAGCCGTACGATTTTGGACGAACTGGCCCCCGACATTCCGCTGGCTGTATGGCAGCGCTCTACCCACGAGATGTACTTCAACTCCGTGGCCCTCGAACAACTGGAAATCACCGAAGAATACATTGCCAGCTGGTCAAGCGAACTGGCCCGGTCTCAAGCCAATCTTGAAAAAGGCCTCTTCCTTGAAGCTGCATTCTGGGAGCATGTGTTCTTTGAGAAGTTTGCTCCGGTCTATGCGTCTATCGACAGGGTCATGGAGGCGCTGGAGTTCACAGAGGACTATTATCACCGCAGCGGGATCACGACCCTTGCAGAGCCAGCTGGCCCTGTGGATCAGAACGCCCAAGCGCTCGTAGCAAAAGCGTTCGGGCCAGACGACACACCTTTCAATTTTTACTTTATTCCGGACGGTCGGACGCTTGGCGGTTTGTTTCTGAACACCGAGGGCCCCGAAAAAGTACTAACCGAAACCGAAGCCATGCTGGCGTGGAGCGAAGGCCGAACCCAATTCCTACCTAAGCAGGTCAAGCTGCTGTTGGATGGAGCGATCTTCAGTGAATTGATGATCATGCGCGATGGCTACCTGGACGGGCATGAAGGTGAATGGATTATGACGCCCGATTTCTTCAAGCAGGTGTTCGACCTTTATTGGGACGCAGGCTTTCAGGTCCATGTTCACAATCTGGGAGACGGCGGTCTGGACATTCTTCTGGATGCCCTCGAAGCTGCCATGCAGCGCAATCCGAGATATGACCATCGCACCGTCGTTGTACACTTTGGCTACGCTCAACCTGATCAGATCGCACGCATTAAACGTCTTGGCGCGATTGTCAGCGGCAATTCCGTTTATACGCCGACGCTCGCAGATCGCTATGCCGAAGGCAGCGTCGGTAGCGAGCGCACAGAGCGCATGGTGCCTTTAGGAGACGCCATTCGAGCAGGCATCCCCTTTTCGATGCACTCGGACATGCCGATGGCTCCTGCGGAACCGTTGAAATACATGTGGGCTGCTGTCAATCGAATTTCCGCGAGCGGTCGCGTCGTTGGTCCGGACCAACGCATCAGTGCAGAAGACGCTTTGGAAGGTATCACCATCGGCGCAGCCTATTCCCTGCAATTGGAGGATGAGATCGGTTCCATCGAGCCTGGCAAACTGGCCAACTTCACAATCCTCGAGGAAAATCCGCTAACTGTGGATCCTTTGACGCTGGCCGATATCAAAGTGTGGGGCACTGTGCTTGAAGGCCGTCTTCAGCCCGCTCCTCCCGCAGCGGGTGAAGACAGTGACGAAGCTGATGCAAGCCAGCTCATCAATAATCCCGAACGTGTACTGATGGCGTCACTACGCCACGCACGCAGTAAAGCCCACTACCACGATCACTCGCAAACGACGCAGTCTAATGTCTATGATCCACTCGGAATTTCGGCCTATGGTTCGCGTTGATTGTCGCTAGAACAAGTCGGATGATTGCCCCATCTCGCTTCGAAAGGCGCAGTGCTTATCCTGGCATTTTGCGCAGACGCAGAACCGTGACACCCGCTGCGTTGTTGAGCGCCAGGTTGTTTCCGTTTGTCACGTAGCCTACTGCCGCCGACAAGGCATTGTTCGTGTCTGCCTCAAGCTTTTCCCGATCCTCAGGGCACGCCATCTTCGTTCCTGCGAAGTTGTCCGGCATGCTGAACTTACCATTGGCTGCGTCGAGTGTTCCTGTAAACCTGTTACACCCTCCGTACAGGCCAAACTGGCCGTCTTGATCAATTGTCAAGGAAGGAGGGTTCTCAGCAATGAGCATACGCCCTGCGATCTCGTAAACTTCCCAAGCCGTATCGTAGATCGATTCGTCAGCAATGTTGCCGCCCGTTCTCCTTGGCATCATCTCTAAAACGAGTTCAGCAGAATCTGGTGCGCCACGGGTCAGCACAGGTGTCGCGGTCGTTGAACGAAACATCACGTGATCGTTTGAAATGATCCTGGCAGCCACTGTGTAGGTATGGCGCTCATCGATGAGATCTGTGTCGTAGGCAATTTCAACCGTTCTGGGGACAGCAATGAGTTTGAACCTCTGGGAAGACAGCCGAACCGAAGGTGCATCTGCACGCGAAGTGTCAAGAAGTTCGACTTCCAAAACGGCGTCAGGCGGCAGCGCGATCCGTTCCCGGTAAGTTACAGTGGTCTTCACATGCATTGTCTCGGCGACTCCAGACGAAGCGATGGAGAGTAGGGCAGCTGAAAATACCGAAATCAGGACGGGTCTAAGCATTGAGAATTTACTCCCCAAATGTTCAGAAACCAACAGACTGCACTGATCCTAGAAACGCAAGGACAGTCTCTTGGATATATGCCCTCGTGCTCGCTCCGTGCGCATTTTACTAATCCCCAGACGGGATCTCGAATGGCACGCCACTACAACCATTGGATGACTCGCCAAGTGACACCCAACCAAAAAGGTCTCTGAACAGGTGCAAAACAAAGCGATCTTTTGATGAATAAGTCCCTTAAGGGCCGCAAATGACGACTTGCTGATTACTAAGAATATGAGACTGAACTCGAGCTTCAGAAAACTATCTGCAGCTCTAGATCCAACTTCATTCAAAAAATTGACTTAGGGCGCCATCTGATGCCGAGGGTTCATCGCTCTTCTGGTCCAACTACAACGGTTGGGTCAGGTTCGTGTGAAGTTGAGCAACTATGCGGGGCGACACATAGATTTCCCTTTCGGTGACCGCTAGGTCGTTAATTTTGCACTGACTGAGGTATCTCGGTCGCAACAACTTTCCCATTGACGACACAAAGACTTTCCATCGCGTAGTCAGCGCGCATAGGCCCATCTTCCCTCCCAAGCCTAAGAAGAGGTCAAAAAGACTCGCAAGCTACGATGTAGGCTAATTTATTAGGTTCGGTCAGTAACATGCTTCAACTGGAGCATTGTTTTTCGCGGGAGTTGCCTGCACTACGCTGGGCGAGCAAGAAAACGGCTGGTGAAAGAGTAGGCACAAATCATTTGAGAGAACGCGGGACAAATCGCCTGGGACTGCCACTTTGGTTGGGGAAGTAGTGTTCAATTTAACACTTGCCCTGTTTGGCCCACGCTCAGCTTGCCGCGTTTAGCCACCTCAACATAGACACCCATGTCCATATGACCCATCAACTTCCGAATTAGATAGGGTATCTTCAAGTCCCGCTCGGTCGTATCCGGGTTCACCTCGGTGGCTGCACACCTTTTCGTACGTGAGAGTATCTTTAACTCGACATCGCCGAATCTAAGAACTGATCCAACTGCGTCCAGCTCAGAAAACGGGGGTAAGCCTTCTATCTCAATATTCGCCCGGAAGCGTGCTGGGTGGATTTCCGCGTTCAGTTGTTCACCCAATTTCTCCACAGACGCCAGATTTAAAACGGATATCGCATTCATCATTTTAGATGAGACGACAGACACATCTGTAAACCGATGAGGAGCAGACGAAACGAAATTTGGCGGTTCGGGATCTTTTAAATCGATCTCTGAAGACAGGAAACTTGCCGCATTCATCCGATCTTCTGGTGCTTGCATATTAAAGCTGTGTGTTTTGCCGCTTGCTTTGATCTTTAGAGTTTGGGTCTCAGTATCAAAATTCGTCTTAACACCTGCCAGTGCAGCCTCATTCAACAGAACAACAAAGCGATCTTTCGGCAGTGGCTGAGGGTTCTGCGCATCGAAACCGGAGTTGTAGCGCGCGAATCCGAACAAGCGATCACCAGGAATCCCCTCTCCTGCTCGCAGCTTTACGGTTTGCATGGGCTCGGCACTCAAACCTTTAATTGGGTACCGGTTCAATCTGACGATAGAGAGCATGTTCATACGTCTGCACCTGACCAAACGAGTTTACACGATCCTGCGTGGTCCGTGCTGTTTGACGCTATCTCCAATTCTCCAAGGTATCGACCAAATAATCTGTGAGTGCCTCAAAAGCGTGTTCGCTTAACCTGCTGGACACATCATTGCCGCGATTGCGGTCTGTACCATTTTTGGTCAACAGGGCCTCAAAAATCCTAACTGTCAAAAATACATGCGCATCAACGCAAATGAGTAAATTAAATAAAATCAATAACTAAAAAGCGATGTCGACAACCTTCTTTGACTATTTGAGGTACGAACCTCAAAAAATTCTGGACTTGAGGTGCGTACCTCAAATAGCCTTGGAAGTATGCCGCGATTCGCACATCCTCGATTGACGGCGCAAAAAGGGAGGAATGGATGACTTACACAAAACTGGCCTCGGCCAGCGCAATAGTCCTTGCCGCTACTACTCTTTCTACCAAGGCAAATGCTGAAGATCTAACGCTTTGTTGGGCTGCATGGGACCCGGCCAACGCGCTTGTTGAGCTATCGAAAGAATTCGAAGCAGAATCCGGCCATACGATGAACTTCGAGTTTGTTCCCTGGCCGAATTTCGCGGACCGGATGCTGAACGAGCTGAACTCGGGGGGTAAGCTTTGCGACCTGCTGATTGGTGACAGCCAATGGATCGGTGGTGGCGCTGAGAATGGTCACTATGTCCAGCTGAACGAGTTCTTCGATGCTGAAGGCATCAGCATGGACGATTTCGCGCCGGCCACTGTCTACGCGTACTCGACATGGCCTAAGGGCACACCAAACTACTACGCGCTGCCTGCGATGGGCGATGCAAACGGCTGGTTCTATCGCAAGGACTGGTTTGAAAACCCCGACATTCAAGCCGCATACAAAGAGGCGACGGGTCAGGACCTGCGTGAGCCTCAGTCTCAGAAAGAGTTGTTGCAGATCGCACAGTTCTTCCAGGGTCGTGAGATCGATGGCAAGACCGTCTATGGGGCAGCAATCTTTACCGAGCGCGGCTCGGAAGGGATCACCATGGGTGTGACCGGAGCGCTGTATCCTTGGGGCTTCAAATACGAAAACACCCCGGGCTCATATGACATGGAAGGCGCGGTAAACTCACCCGAAGCGGTTGAAGCTCTGGAATTCTACAAGGAGTTCTACGAAACGGCGACGCCTCCGGGATATACCAACTCTTACATGGGTGAGAGCTTGGACGCCTTTAAGTCCGGTCAGGTCGCCATGGCTATGAACTGGTTTGCGTTCTTCCCAGGTCTCTACGCCGACCCAAATACGGGTGGTGACAAGATCGACTTCTTCGTAAACCCACCTCAAAATCAGGCAGGTTCGACGCTGGGCGGACAAGGTATCTCTGTTGTCAGCTACTCCGACAAGCAGGACGCTGCACTTGAGTACATCAAGTGGTTCGCGCAGCCAGAAGTGCAGGCCAAATGGTGGGAGCTAGGCGGCTACTCGGCGCACAACTCGGTGCTGGAAGATCCCGGTTTCGTGGACAGTCAACCGTTTGCCGGAGACTTCCTGGAAGCAATGGGCGGTGTGCAGGATTTCTGGCAAGAGCCTGCTTACGCGGAACTTCTGCTGGCAATGCAGAAACGCATCCACGACTACGTGGTTGCTGACCAAGGTACAGCTCAGGAAGCGTTGGATCTTCTGATCGAAGATTGGACGGAAGTCTTCGAAGACGAAGGCAAGCTGTAATCCGGACACAGGCCGGAGCGGGTGCAATCCCGCTCCACCTTCACCCGTGAGTCCTAAACCAACAAGAACTGGCAAAGAGATGTCTGACAGGACCGTAGATCGCGTTGCGCAGGCAACGCCCGAGCGAGTTGCGCGAAAAATCCGAGGATTATCCGACCGCGCGATCGCCTGGATATTCATCTCCCCAACGATTTTTCTATTGCTGGCGATCAACATCTTTCCGTTGATTTGGACCATCCAACTGAGCTTTACCAACTACAAGGCCAATCGGATCGGGCGTGAAGTCAAAGATGTCGGGCTCAGGAATTACGAGCGTATCCTGACGGACTCGGACACCTGGCTGAACATGCAGGCAACGGCGCACTTCCTATTCTGGACGATCTTTTTCCAGGTTCTGATCGGGTTTGCTCTGGCGTGGCTGATCAACAAGAAATTCAAGGGCAACGATCTTTGGACCACGATTATCGTGCTGCCGATGATGCTGTCTCCGGCGGTTGTCGGTAACTTCTGGAAGTTCCTGTATCAACCTCAGATCGGCCTGTTCAATTACATCGTGTCCTGGTTTACCGGCAAGGACCCATCGAGCTTTGAAATGCTGGGGTCCGTAACGTTGGCACCATGGGCGATCGTGATTGTCGACACCTGGATGTGGACCCCCTTCGTGATGCTGATCTGCCTGGCCGGTCTGCGCAGCATTCCCGACTATATATACGAGGCGGCTGAGATCGACAGGGCCAGCAAGCTGCGGCAGTTCTTTACGATCACCATCCCGATGGTGCTGCCGTTCCTAATGCTCGCTGTGTTGTTTCGAGGGATCGAGAACTTCAAGATGTTCGACCTGGTGGTTCAACTGACCGGCGGTGGACCGGGGTCGGTTACGGAACTCACTTCGATCAACCTGAAACGCGAAGCCTTTGAAAAATGGCGTACGGGCTATGCCTCGGCCTATGCGATCATCCTTTTCGTCACCGTGTTCGGCCTTGCGTCGATCTACGTCAAAGCCCTGAACAAGGTGAAACAGAGATGAGCAGTTTTTCCGTCACTGAACCTTCGAACCGGTCCAAGTGGATCGCAGGCTTTCTGGTCATCACTTATGCGCTGATCACGATGATCCCGCTGGTCTGGATTTTGCTGACTGGCTTCAAATCCCCGGCCGACGCGATCAGCTACCCGCCCAAAGTGGTCTTTGACCCAACGCTTGAAGGCTACGTCAACCTTTTCACCACGCGCACACGGCAGACGCAGGAATTTCTGGAAGCGAACCCACCACAGAACTGGGCCGATGAGATCGTCCGCCAGTACGACATGGTGATTGTCGGCCCGTCCAAGTTCGGCGAGCGTTTTATGAATTCGGTTATCATCGGATTTGGCTCAACCTTCCTGAGTATCTTCCTTGGTACGCTGGCCGCCTATGCCTTCAGCAGGTTCAAGGTCCCGCTTAAGGATGACCTTCTATTCTTCATCCTGAGTACGAGGATGATGCCCCCGGTCGCGGTTGCTATCCCTATCTTCCTGATGTTCAGAAACCTCGGTTTAAGCGACACGCATCTCGGGATGATCCTGCTCTATACGGGCGTGAATATCTCCCTGGCGGTTTGGTTGCTGAAAGGGTTCATCGACGAAATCCCCAGAGAGTACGAAGAAGCCGCCCTCATAGATGGCTACACGAGGTTTCAGGCCTTCTACAAAGTGGTGCTGCCTCAAGCCGCGACCGGCATCGCGTCAACTGCGATCTTCTGCCTGATCTTCGCCTGGAATGAATACGCGTTTGCCGTGCTGCTGACATCCGCGAATGCGCAGACTGCACCTCCGTTCATTCCGACCATTATCGGTATTGGCGGCCTGGACTGGCCCGCTGTTGCCGCAGGTGCCACGATCTTCCTGATCCCCGTCATGATTTTCACCATCCTGATGCGCAAACATTTGCTGCGTGGGATCACATTCGGAGCCGTACGCAAATGAGCGAGTTTCTTACCGGATTACTACGGCTCCGCCGCGGCCCATGGGAGATGGTCGCAACCATCCTTATTGCACTGGGTGTCTTCATGCTGATGCAACCCTTTGTCCTTTGGGCCTTCACCTACTCTTTCATCGTCACGCTGATCGGAACCGTCATGTTCATCATCGTCAGCCATTTCCCGGAGTAGAAATGGCCCAGATCGTAGTCAAAAACGTAAAGAAGATGTTCGGCGATTTCACGGCTGTCCGCGAAAGTTCGTTCACGATTGAGGACGGCGAGTTCTTCATGCTGCTGGGCCCGTCCGGATGCGGAAAAACCACGACCCTGCGTATGATCGCAGGGTTGGAGCTTCCAACGTCGGGTGAGATTTATCTGGACGGCGAAGAGATCAGCCAGCGCCCGCCGTCAGAGCGGGACATTGCCTTCGTGTTCCAGATGTTCGCGCTGTACCCGCATATGAACGTGCGAAAGAATATCAGCTACCCCCTGATATCGCAGGGTATGCCCCGCGCCGCCGTAAAGGCCAAAGTCGAGGAAGTCGCAAGCATTCTGGGGATCAACGACATCCTCGATAGCCCGGTAGGTGGGTTGTCGGGCGGCGACAGGCAGCGCGTGGCGCTGGGCCGCGCGATTGTTCGCGAACCCAAGGCGTTCATGATGGACGAACCTCTTGGTGCCTTGGATGCCGAGTTTCGTGAGCATATGGCCGAAGAACTCCGCGCGCTTCATGATCGCATGGGCGCAACCACTGTTTATGTCACACACGATCAGTTGGAAGCCATGCAAATGGGCGACAAGATCGTTGTGATGAACAACGCTGTGATTGAGCAGTTCGGCACACCTCAGGAAATCTACGACAAACCAGCCACAATGTTCGTTGCGGACTTTATCGGGTCTCCTTCGATGAACTTCCTGCCGTTTCAAGGAAAGGTCGTGCCTGGCTCGGAAATGGTTCGACTGAATGGCCATGACGAAGCCGTGCCCAAACTGATGGAAGGGGCGGAAGGTGACTTGGTTTTCGGCGTACGCCCCGAGCATGTTTTTCTGTCAGACGACAGCGCTTACCGGGCCAAGGTCCTGGCGGCAGAATATCTGGGAACCACCCAGATCGTGACGCTGCAAAGCCCGAACGGAGAGCTGAAAGCCCGGATTGATGCCCGCGAGACCGTTAATCCCGGCGAGACAGTGGGATTGGAGTTCCGCTCCCCCGCGGTAACCCTATTTGAAAAGTCTACTGGGCGCGCGTTGAGGTCCGCTCTGAACGACGAGGTACTAAGCAATGGCTGAAGTCGTGTTGGAGAACATCTCGAAGTCATTCGGCAACGTCAAAGCGGTAGATGATATCTCAATGACGATCCCCAACGGGGCCTTTGTGGTGTTGTTGGGCCCGACAGGTGCGGGAAAAACAACGACTCTGAGATTGATTTCCGGGCTTGAGAAACTGGATTCAGGAACGGTGCGCATTGCCGGGCGTGACGTTGGAATAGATACACCTGCCCAGCGCGATGTAGCGATGGTCTTCCAGCAATACTCGCTGTACCCGCATATGACAGTGCGGGAAAACCTGTCTTTCCCTCTGCGGTCGCCGATCCTGAAGACGCCAGAGGATGAGATCGCAAGGAAGGTCAACGAAATCTCAGAAATCCTCCAGATCCCGCACAAGCTGGACAACAAAGCCACTGAACTGTCAGGCGGCGAAATGCAGCGTGTGTCGATCGGACGGGCGCTGGTGCGCGATCCGCAGATCTTCCTAATGGACGAACCGCTCAGCTCTTTGGACGCCAAGCTTCGGGCGGATCTGCGGGTCGAGTTGAAGAGGATTCAGGCCGATCTGGGGTCAACCGTGCTCTACGTGACCCACGATCAGGTCGAAGCCATGACAATGGCGACGCATATCGGCGTTTTGGAAAACGGCCGATTGGTTCAGTACGGAACACCCCGGGATATCTATGAAAACCCGGGCAGTGTTTACGTTGCCAGCCGGTTGGGTCTGCCGCGGATCAACATCCTACCGTCCGAGTTGTTCGGAGGCGATCACAAAGGCCCGCAGATCGGCCTGCGCCCGGAAAACATCATTGAAGGCGAAGGTAGCGAGGCGCGTGTGATACGCGCCGAGCATCTGGGAGATCAAACACGGCTGCACCTGGACCTGAATGGTCACCCGGTTGTGACCCTGATTGATGTCCATCAGGACTACCCATCTGGAAAGATTATAAAAATCCGCCCCCAAAACCCGTTGTATTTTGACGCGTCCGGCGCGCGCGTGAATTAAGGAGCAAAAGCATGGCCCAGTTCCTCAACACAAAAGAAACCCTGGTGACAGAGGCGATAGACGGCCTTCTGGCTTCCTCTGGCGGTCAGCTTACCCGGCTGGACGGCTATCCGCATATCAAGGTTGTCTACCGGTCGGATTGGGATAAGTCGAAGGTCGCCTTGGTGTCCGGAGGAGGATCTGGTCACGAACCCGCCCATGCCGGTTTCGTTGGCGCCGGTATGTTGACAGCCGCGGTCTGCGGCGAAGTGTTCGCCTCACCCTCGGTGGAGGCGGTTTTGGCCGGCATTCTTGCGGTCACGGGTGAGGCTGGATGCTTGCTAATTGTCAAGAATTACACCGGTGATCGGCTGAATTTTGGACTGGCGGCGGAACGCGCCCGCGCTTTGGGTCGCAAGGTCGAGATGGTTGTCGTCGACGATGACATCGCCTTGCCCGACCTTCCGCAACCACGTGGCGTGGCGGGTACGTTGTTCGTTCACAAAATCGCCGGAGCGCTTGCTGAAAGCGGTGCTGACCTAGACACCGTCACTGCCGCCGCAAGAAACACCATAGCGAAGGTTGTCAGCATCGGTATGAGCCTGGACACCTGTACCGTTCCGGGATCTCCGAAAGAAGACAGGATCGCGCCGGGGAAGGCAGAGCTTGGCTTGGGTATCCATGGTGAGCCCGGCGTACAGCAAGTCGAGTTCTCAAATGCTGTTTCGGCTATGTCCACAGTCGTGGAGAAGCTGAAGCAAAGGGTTGGGTCTGGGGATCGCGTGGCGTTGGTCAACAACCTGGGCTCGACAACTCCGCTAGAAATGGCTGTCCTCACGCATGCGTTGTCCGAAACTGGTATCGCCCACCATATCATTGGCCCGGCACCCATGATGACGTCGCTGGATATGCACGGGTTTTCGGTTTCCATTCTGCCCGTAGGCCAAGACGATTTGTCAGCGCTTGAAGCACCCGTTGATCTAGCCGCATGGCCCGGGGTCAATTCCATCGACCCGATCAAAGTAGCACCATTGCCTGATGGCCTGACCCCAATCGATCCAATTCCTTCGAACAATCCCGCAACAAAGGAAACGATCACCCGGTTGTCCGACCTCCTCATCAACGCCGAGAAAACACTGAACGAGCTGGACGCAAAATCCGGGGATGGTGATACAGGAAGCACATTGGCGACCGCCGCTCGGGCGTTACAGGGTAGCCTCGACCGGATGCCGCTGGCTGATCTGACACAGCTGTTTCCGGCGTTGGGCAACGAACTGAGCCAGACAATGGGTGGGTCGTCCGGTGTGATTCTTGCGATCTTTTTCAACGCAGCCGGGGATGCCTGTGCAAGCGGAGCCTCCGTGCCTAAATCCCTTGTCGAGGGCCTGAACCGTGTCAGCCAGGTCGGGGGTGCCAAGGTCGGTGACAGGACAATGATTGACGCCTTGGCACCGGCACTTGCCGCACTGCCATCTGGTCTTACGCATGCGGCCGAGGCTGCCCGCGAAGGCGCGAACAACACCGCAAATATTCGTCGTGCGAAGGCAGGCCGGGCAGCCTATGTTCCCGAAGAAAACCTAGTTGGACATAACGATCCCGGTGCTGAGGCTGTTGCTTTGTTATTTGAAGGCTTGGCGCGGGAGATTGAGGGCTGAAGAACACGTGGAAGACCAAAAACAAAAACTAGAATTGGTGAAAAAGCCAACCGTCAACGACCTCGCGCGCGTCGCGGGTGTCAGTCTCGCGACTGTAGACCGGGTCTTGAACAGACGCCCCGGCGTGCGTGCCGTAACCGTACAGAAAGTACAAAAGGCAATTGATGAGCTGGGCTATGTGCGCGATACGGCCGCGGCCAACCTTGCGCGAAACCGAGTTTACAACTTCCTCTTTGTTCTGCCGGACACGGACAACGAGTTTGTGGAGGCAATCAGCAGTCAGATCGCAGAACAATCCCGTGACCAATTTATCGAGCGGACCCGCATTGCGATAAAGAAGGTCGCTCCGTTCGAGCCGCAAGATATCGTCAACATTTTGGATGCTGTCGACAGTTTGGATGTTGATGGGGTTGCCGTTTTTGGGCCCGAAACGCCTTCTGTCCGCGATGCTGTCAAAAGGCTCAGGGACAAAGGCGTTCCGGTGGTTGCCTTGGTATCTGACTTGCCCAGTTCCGAGCGAGACCACTTTGTGGGAATCGATAACGTTTCGGCAGGACGAACCGCCGCTCAGCTGATGGGGCGGTTTGTCCATCGCGACGGCAAGGTCTTGGTTCTTACAGGCTCTCGTTTGGCGCGTGACCACCTCGAACGTCGCCAAGGCTTTGACATTGTCGTGGCCGAGGAATTTCCGCACCTCCAAGTCGTGGCGTCGGTTGAGGGCCGGGATGACCCGGATCTGATTTACAAGATGATGCCGGAGATCTTTGAAACCTATCCAGATCTGGTCGGAATATACTCGTCAGCGGCGGGCAATGCGGGCCTGATACAATTTCTTTCAGAGAACAGGTTCAGCAAGGATCTGGTGATCATAGCGCATGAGCTTACGCCGCTCAGTCGTGAGGCGCTTAGGCTTGGCACATTTGACGCCTTAATCTCGCAAGACACCGGGCATATTGTTCGTTCTGCCGTCCGTCTATTGCGCGCTACTAAGGACAAGGTTCCATTCAACAAAGCGCAGGAACGTATCCGTATCGACATCTATCTGAAGGATAATTTACCGCCGTAGAGGCTTAGGTTTTGGGGAGGAAATTTTATGAAGACGATCAAAGGTCCAGCTTTGTTTCTTGCGCAATTTGCGGGGGACGAAGCACCGTTCAATTCGTGGGACGCGATCACCAAATGGGCGGCTGATTGTGGATACAAAGGCGTTCAGGTCCCCAGTTGGGACGGCCGGTTGTTCGACCTTGAACAGGCCGCGTCCAGCACCGGCTATTGCGATGACTTCAAAGGCAAAGCTACGGAGAATGGCGTCGAAGTCACCGAACTTTCAACGCATCTTCAAGGCCAGCTTGTGGCCGTTCACCCGGCCTATGACAGTGCATTTGATGGTTTTGCTTCCGAAAGCGTTCGCGGGAACCCGAAAGCCCGGCAAGAATGGGCGGTAGACCAGGTCAAAAAGGCACTGTCAGCGTCAAAAAACCTGGGTATTTCCGCACATGCAACATTCTCTGGCGCGCTAGCATGGCCCTATGTCTATCCTTGGCCGCAACGCCCTGCCGGCTTGATTGAAACCGCGTTTGATGAGCTGGCGCGCCGGTGGGTGCCCATCTTGAATCACGCCGAAGACTGCGGTGTCGATGTTTGCTATGAAATCCACCCCGGAGAGGACCTCCACGATGGTGTGACCTACGAGATGTTTCTGGAACGGACGGGAAATCACCCACGGGCCTGCATGCTATACGACCCGTCACACTACGTGCTGCAATGTCTCGACTATCTGGACAATATCGACATCTACAAAGATCGGATCAGGATGTTCCATGTTAAAGATGCCGAGTTCAACCCGACCGGGCGGCAGGGTGTTTATTCCGGATATCAAAGCTGGGTTGATCGGGCCGGGCGGTTCCGGTCGCTTGGTGATGGCCAAGTGGATTTCGGGGCTGTATTTTCAAAAATGGCCGCGAATGACTTTGATGGTTGGGCTGTTGTCGAATGGGAATGCTGCCTCAAACACCCCGAGGATGGTGCGCGCGAGGGTGCTCAATTCGTGTCCGATCACATCATCCGTGTAACCGAGAAAGCCTTTGATGATTTCGCAGACGGTGGCGCTGACGAAGCCGCCAATCGTAGAATGCTGGGGATTGAGTGATGGTTACAGGACGCAGTGAAGAAACGTCAGGACGTATTCGCCTTGGCATGGTTGGCGGCGGAAACGACGCCTTCATCGGCGGCGTTCATCGCATCGCCGCGCGATTGGACGACAAGTTCGAGCTGGTTGCCGGTGCTTTGTCTTCGACGCCAGAGAAATCCATTGAAAGTGGTCGAGCACTGGGCCTCGCACGGGTCTATGAAGACTTCAAGCAAATGGCGATCCGCGAAGCCCGGCTGAAATCCGGGATCGAGGCGGTCTCAATCGTCACACCAAATCACGTCCACTATGCTGCCGCACGTGAGTTCCTGAAACGCGGTATTCATGTCATTTGTGATAAGCCACTCACTTCGACCCTTGCGGATGCAAAAAAGCTGGTGAAGGCGGCGGAAAGCGCGAATGCGCTGTTCATTCTGACCCACAATTACACGGGCTACCCGATGGTTCGGCAGGCGCGGGAAATCGTTGCCAATGGCGATATCGGCACGATCCGCGTGGTTCAGGTTGAATACCCGCAGGACTGGCTGACCGAGCAGCAGGATTTCAAACAGGCTGAGTGGCGAACCGATCCCGAACGTTCGGGCGCAGGTGGATCAACTGGTGACATCGGAACCCATGCCTACAACCTCGCTTGCTTTGTAACCGGGCTTAAGGCGGAAAGCCTAGCGGCGGACTTGCAGGCCTTTGTGCCGGGGCGCAAAGTCGATGACAACGCCCACGTCTTGCTTCGCTTCGAGGGCGGCGCGCGTGGAATGCTGTGGTCTTCTCAGGTGGCTCCCGGAAATGAAAACGCACTTCGGTTGCGGGTCTACGGCGAAAAAGGTGGGTTGGAGTGGGCCCAGGAAGATCCCAATTACCTTTGGTTCATGCCATACAACGAACCCAAGCGTCTGATCACTCGAAATGGAGCTGGAGCTGGTGATGCTGCCAATCGGTTGAGCAGAGTCCCTCCGGGCCATCCCGAGGGATATCTTGAAGGTTTCGCCAATATCTATGGAGAGGCTGCTGAGGCGATCCAAGCTTTCCGGAATGGGATTTCACCTGAAGCGTCCGTAGTCTATCCAACGGTTCATGACGGGCTCAATGGTGTTAAGTTTGTAGCCGCATGCGTGCAAAGCTCTTCAAGGAATGCGGCTTGGGTCAGCTTAACTTAAATCCTGGTTGTGGGCGTAGGGCATACATCTTGGTAGGCAGCATGGGTATCTACCAAAAACCGAAGCACGAGAAACCTATCGATGAACTCTCCGGAGCAACAAAGCACGAACGTCGCTGAAGCTCCAGATTATGGTAACGACATCCGTGAGAAATCGATCACCAATCCCTTACGCATTTGCGGTTATTGGTGTTCTTTTTGCTTCAATCTGTTTCGGCCTGGTTCCCTATTTCAGCCGCAGCCTGACCGAACAGGGCGTTGCACCCTATGCGGTCGCATTCTACCGCTACATTATTGCGGCTCTTCTTCTGCTTCCGGTTCTCATCGTGCACCGAAAAGCATGGCGAGAGATCACTTGGGGTCTTTCCGCCGGAGCCGTAATGGGGCTTGGTTGGATCGGATATGTAGCGGCGCTGGAGAAGTTGCCCGCATCGACTGTGGGTGTGCTTTACATGACCTATCCGGTGTTCACCTTAGTTATTGCTTGGGCTGTATTTGGCGATGCACCCACGCGACACGCCATGTTGGCCGCTGGTCTGATTGTGGTGGCAGCTGTCATTGCTGGCTCGCCTGCGTCAGTGGCTGCGGAATACCTACCAACGCTGCTGCTATCCCTTGCCGCCCCATTTGGGTTTGGCTTCGGAATTTGCGTCCTGGTACACAGGTTGTCACGGATTGCGCCGTTGGCACGTATCGCGTCAGTTTCTCTGGGGTCTGTACTGGGCCTCGGGCCGCTTATACTTGGTGCTGAGGTTGGAGAGCTTCTCCCAAGGGAACAGTCCGATTGGCTTTTCATTGTTGGTATTGGACTGGTTACTGCTTTCGTGCCCCAGCTTATTTACACGATATGCTCACCTGTTATTGGGGCTTCCCAAACTGCGGTCGTCGGAAGCATCGAATTGCCCACAATGTTTGCCGTGGGATATCTTGCTTTTGGCGAAGCCATCTCTTTTCCTCAAGCTTTTGCATGTGCCTTAGTGCTGGGCGCAATCGCGATCACAAGAAGTAGAAAGACGCGCACCGTATCTACCGTGCTCGCAAAATCGCCGAGGCGGTAGGATTGGGTTCGAAGGCGACATACGCCGGCATTAATACAATGCCCATTTTCGGTTGGCCTGATTTGACTGGTCCGGTTTGATTGTGAGTGAATGACTGGTCTCTGGTCCATCGGGGCGAGAGTTTACGATGCTTCTCATTTATTTCTTCTCGAAACGGTAAACGCCATCCCAATCGGCCGGAGCTTCAAACGCAAAACTGCCGCAGCGTTCGATAAAGACATCTACAAGAAGCTTGTTAGCTGCGATTTCTCGATGCCTCTTTAAGGCGTCTGATGCTTCAGTCCATTTTCCAGACTGATACAAGTCATAGCATGCACGCCATTCTTCGAGTTCGCGTTTTTTGGCTGCGCTCACCAAAATACCACTCTCATCATCTTTTTCCGCTACCAGTTCAAAGATGCGACTAGGAAAACTAGTCCCGGCAGGCACGACAAAGTCAATTTCGCGCAGCACAAACTTGCTCTCGACATGAACGGCCACATCTGACGATACGAGAATTCTTGTGCCGTAAACTTTGTTCAACCCTTCCAGTCTGGAAGCAAAATTAACGGCAGCGCCGAGTGCAGTGTATTGCAACCTAGAAAGAGACCCGACGTTGCCGACCACTACGCGACCGGTGTGCAGGCCGAAACGTGTATGCAACGGACGTAGTGGTAACGCTTCGTTATCAGAATTGAGTTTCGCCTCAGCCTGCAAACACGCCAAAGCTGCTCGGCAAGCATGAACAGGGTGATCAGTATCATCGAGCGGAGCATTCCACAGAGCCATAATGGCATCGCCGATGTACTTATCCACGGTACCCTGATTGCCGGATATCTCTTTTTCCATTGCTTCGAAATACTCGGACAAGGCAGGCATCAGTACTTCGGGTTCAAGCCCCTCGGTTTGTCGCGTGAAGCCTTTGAGGTCGGCGAACATGAGCGTCACGTCGCGCGACTCTCCGCCAACGCTAATTCTCTCTGCTTTTGAAAGGATAGAGCGCACCAGCTCCTTCGGTACGAACGCACCGAAACTCGACAATCCAGCTTTCATACTCGCAATGGCTGCTCCGAGTTCGGCGACTTCCTGAATATTTGATTTCAGGTTCAAGTTCTCACTTATTTCAAAGTTACTGACTTTTCTCGCTTCCGTTGCAACGCGCACGAGATTTTTGCTCAACAGACGGGCGACGACAAAGGTAAATGAGACAGCCAGAACCAAAGCAAGTACGCCGATTTGCATGGCGCGAGTGGTGTTTCCTTTTATTTCTCCGATAAACTCATCTTCTGGCACTATGAGCCCGAGCGTGGGTTGGGCACCGAAGACTTCAGGGATTGGCATCACAGATGCGATATAGTTTCTTTCATCGGATGCTGGAGCTAAGCGGAGAAAATCCTGCTGACTGGTTCGCCATTTTTCGATGACACTGTCAATAATTCGACTACTACCTTCAATTGACTCGTTCGTATTTGTACTCACGAAGCGCGGCTCTCCACCTTCGGACCGCGTGCTGGTGTAGGAAAGCAGGCGACCTTCGCGATCTAGCATGAAAACCAAACCATGATCGCCAATCCTGATATCATCTAGGATTTGCGAAAGTGCCGATATTGTGATGTCGAGCGCAACAACGCCAAGCAATTTACCTTCGTCGTCAACCACGGTTTTTGAGAACGTTGCACCTAGACGCCCAGTGCTCTCGAATTGATAAAGCGGCGAAACGTAAACGCCGCTTTGCTCCAACGCCCCGCGATACCAAGGACGTGTTCGAGGATCGTAGACAGTGGTTCCACTAAGAAATGGTGTGGCCAGCGAACGGCCATCCGACCAAAAGTAAGTCTCGACGCGCTCGCCAAATTGCTCGGAAATTATCCGTTGAACGCGATCTACTCCTTCCGGCACAGGCAAGGCGCTCGTTCCAAATGTTTTCCAGTGCTTTGGGAGGTTAATATTCTGAAAAAAGTCTCCGGATTCTTCCTCGCCAAAATACAAGCCATAGTAGTGCTCATTGCCTTGCATCTGCGAATAGAGCACGTCCAAACCTGCACTTGAGCCAGCATAGTCCGTGAATTTAGAAAGAAAGACAGATGCAGAAGATACGACACTTCCCGCTCCGCGTATCACGGTTAGCATCTCATCGACTGACTGACTTCTGGCCTCGGCCATCCGCTCTTTCGCAGTACGAATGGCGAGCTCTTTGTTGCCAAAATAAAGAATGGCAACAAGCATGGTTGTTACGGCTAACGTGAGTAACGTGAATAACGTCGCAACGCCGATATGGAGACGTACTTTCATACCGGCAATTAGTCAAAGAGTAACAATAAAAGTCCAGTCGCTCGTTGCCTCACAAATGAGTATCTTGAGCACTTTGTTACCTACACCGGTTTGATCGCGCACCACCCGCAACCGTTCAAGCAGGCATGCAAGCACCATATTGGAAAAGGCATTGCACAGGAAAACAGAGACGTGGATGGGATGCATTGGCAGAATTGATCTCATTTTTGGCAGAATGAATATGAAACATGCCCAGACAATTTCATTGATTTGTAGGGGTAAACCGTCGGAACAGGATCTAGTAACCATGCAGAACCGCCCGCTTTCCCACGTTCGTGTCCTTGATTTTGGGCATTTTCTGGCTGGGCCGTTGGTCGGGATGATGCTGGCCGATCTCGGGGCCGAGGTGATCCGTATCGATCCGCCAAGTGGTCCTAAGTGGAAGGACCCAGCTTTCGACATGTTATCGCGCGGCAAGCGTACGCTGACGCTTGATCTCAAGACAGCCGACGGGCGCGATACAGCGCTAGATCTGGTTCGCCGCGCTGACGTGGTGATCGAGAACTTCCGTCCCGGCGTGATGGAGCGGCTGGGGCTTGGGCCGGAGGCGCTCAGGCAGGTGAACGCCGACATCGTCTCGCTTTCGCTTCCCGGATTTGCGTCGACCGATCCCGAACTCGCCGGATTGGCAGCCTGGGAGGCGGTGATCGCGGCGCGCACTGGGCAATTTACCGACATGGGGTTGAATCGTCGGCTGATGGGGATCAACCCTTCCTTTACCCCGCTGGGGTTGGCCTCGGCCTATGGTGCCGCATTCGGCGCGATGTCGGTCCTATTTGCGTTGGCCGCGCGGCCCCGGATGGGAGGCGACCACATCGAAGTGCCGCTTGCGTCTGCCCTGCTGGAGGGGCTGGTTTACAATTGCGAACAGATCGAGGGCTACCCCGAGCGCTACAAATCTCCGCGTGAGTTGGAGTTGGAGCGGCGCGCGCGAAGGCCTGCCCAACAACCTGAGCTTTGCCGAGCTCTACGAATTTCTTGATCCGTTCTACCGCACCTATACCTGTGCCGATGGACGAGGGTTTTACATCGTATCCTGCTCGATCGTGAACCATCCCCAAAGAGTGCTGGAGGTTCTCGGTCTTGGCGATCTGTTGAAGGAATTGCCGGATTTTGATGTCTATGTCGATCAGGCGGATTGGCCCGCGGAATGGGCTTTGCGAAGCTATCCGGTGGGGGTAGGTGATCGCAGGCGACTGGCTGATGCGATGAAAGCAGCCTTCCTGACCCGTCCCGCGCATGAATGGGAAGCGCTGTTCGGAGCGGCCAAGGCTCCGGCTACAGCGCAACGCAGTACGGCCGAATGGCTGGCCGACCCCCACGCGTTGACCTCGGGGTTGGTGGTCGCGCTTGACGATCCCCGCCACGGGCGGATGCGGCAGATGGGCAACGTCGCTTGGTTGGCAGATGATCCGGACGTGATGGACAAGACCGCTGGGCCAGAGCGGGACGACTTTCGCGATGCGCTGAGCGGTGTTCTTGCAGAGACGCCGCGAATGCCCGTGGGCGGCGACGGCAAAGGCCTCTGGCTTGACGGGCTGAAGGTGCTGGATCTGACCAACGTTATTGCTGGGCCGACCATCGGGTCTACACTGGTGCGGTTCGGGGCGCAGGTCACACTGGTACAGCCTGTACGGCCTTCGGTGGATCCATGGAATGCGGTGGTGTTCGGGCTGCATGCGCAGCGAGGCAAGAAAAGCGTGTTGCTCGATCTGCACTCGGAACAGGGGCAAGAGGCGCTCTGGCGAATGGTGGCGCGGGCCGATGTGATAACCATGAACGGCACCGATCAACAACGTGATGCACTGGGCCTGAGCGAAGCGCGACTGAAGGAAATCAACCCGCGTCTCATTCTGGTGCAGCTTGATGCGTGGGGCGGACCGCGTCGGGGGCCGAAATCGGATCACCTTGGCTATGACGACCTCGCGCAAGCCGCGACAGGTGTGATGACCCGCTTTGGTGGTGGCCCTAAGACACCCGAGGAGCACGCTCATTTCGGTACGATCGACGCGCTGACCGGGCATTGTGCCTGCGTGGCTCTCGGAGCGGCGCTGGAACGGTTAAGGGTTACCAGCAAAGGTGGTGTTGCCCGCGCCTCACTGGCCGCTGCAGGTGAAATGATACAGGCGCAATTTATGTATGATTTCGAAGGGCGCCAAGCGTTCGACGAGCCTTCAGGACGCGAGGTGCGAGGTTGGGGGCCGTTCTATCGCTGTTATGCCGCCGCCGATGGCTGGATGTTCTTTGCTGCCCCGACAGAGCGGGAAGCGGCCCTTAAACGGGTGCCTGATCTGTCCGATCTCGTCGGAAAGGATGACACCGAGTTGGAAGCCGCCCTTGCCGAGCGGTTTGCGCAAAAACCGGTGACAGACTGGATGCGCGTCTTTGCCGCCGGCTCGGTGGGTATCACGCCTCTTGGTTCCCTCCATGACACGCGCGACGCAGGCCTGCAGTTCGAAAGCGACGGCTGGATCGACATATCCAAGGCGACTTTCCGCGCGGTGCGCCATAATCAGCATCCGATGGGGAGGTGGGTCGACCTTGTCGCGCCCAATGCGGTGCGGCCCGAGAACGCCTCGATCACGATCCCCGGACCTGCTCCGAAATACGGGCAGGACACGCGCGAAATCCTCGCACGGCTAGGCTATACGAACGAGGAAATCGAGCACATGATCGAAAGCAGCGCAGCTGCCGAAAGCTGGTCAGAGAAGTATTTGCCGGAGTAGACATATGACACAGGACCACCCCGGACCAGCGACCACGCCGCGCACACGTGCAAAGGCGCGCCATATCCTTGACAACTACTATGTCGGCCCGGCGCGTGACGAGGCGGTTCTGGAAATCTGGGGCTACACCCCCGAAATGAGCTATCCCCCCGGGGACCGCGTTGCACTGCACGTGTCCACTACGGCAGCGGAATGGGAGCTTGAGATCGGCCGCGACGGGCAGCTCTATGAGCCACTACTGACCAAGAGCGGCCTTCCGGGGGCGCATCATCCAACGCCCCGGGATTGCTCGGTCAAGGGCTGCGGCTGGCCCGAGACCTATGCCTTCACCATCCCCGATGATTGGGCACCCGGCGGTTATCTGGTCAAATTTCGCGCTCGGAAGGGCGATGATGTGGTTGAGGAACACCATGTCATTCTAATCAGAACCGCGCCAGATGCTGCGCCACCGCCCTATGTTCTGGTTTGTGCAACGGGCACCTGGCTAGCCTATAATTGCTGGGGCGGGTCCAATCACTATGAGGGTATCACAGGGCCGAATGACGATGCATTTTCACCCATCGTCTCCACACAGAGGCCATGGACACGCGGGTTCTGCAAACTGCCCGAGGGCGCACCGCGTGCGTTGCAGGAACAGCCGACCAAGCCCGGCGAGATGGTACGCTATCCCTACATGGAGTGGGCCTATGCCTATGGCTATTCCAAGAAATACGCTTCGGCGGGCTGGGCAAGCTACGAACGTCATTTCGCCCGTTGGGCCGAGGCTGAGGGATATGCATTCGACGTGGTCACACAGCACGATCTGCACCGCGACCCTGCTCTTCTGAACCGCTATGCCTGTGCCGTTTTCGTTGGCCACGATGAATACTGGAGCGCGGATATGCGCGACGCCGTCGATGCCTATGTCGAATCCGGAGGTCATGTCGCTCGGTTTGCCGGGAATTTCTTGTGGCAGACCCGGATCGAGGACGAAGGCCGCACTCAGGTTTGCTACAAATACATCGCAGATCAGGACCCTTTGATGGAGACTGATCACGAGCACCTTGTCTCGGGTGCGTTCGAGGTGAACCCAGTCAATCGTCCCGGCGCGTTGACCTTCGGTGTAAATGCCCTGCGCGGCGTCTATGCCGGACTTGGCAACTGTGTTGGCGGCGGTTCGGGCGGCTTTACGATTTACCGGTCCGATCATTGGGCCTTTGACGGCGCCGGGCTTGGCTATGGCGACGTGCTGGGCGCGCGATCGCGGATTTTCGGCTACGAGGTTGACGGGCTGGACTACCGTTTCGAGGATGGGTTGCCCTTTCCGACCTGCACGGATGGTGCCGTGCCGGAGATCAACATCCTCGCAATGGGGCTTGCAACCAATATCGAGGCCGATCACGGTATTTGGGGTGAAACGCTCTACATCGGGTCAGCGGATGCGGCGTTCAAAGCGCAGGTGCTCTTCGGAGAGGTCACGCCCGAAACCTTGGACGCCTGCAAACGCGGCAACGGAATGATCATCTCGTGGCCGCGTGGCAAGGGCGAGATATTCACCGCTGCGACCTGCGAATGGGTCGCGGGCCTGATCCGGCAGGACGACCAAGTCGAACAGATCACACGCAACGTCTTGAACAGGTTTGGCAAAGCGAGGGAACGCTCAGGGTAACTTCTGCGTCTTACTTGAAGCGGATCTCTGTTCAAACCACAGCATCGGTCAATACGGGCTCTGAGCGGACTCGCGGCGATGCAGCGGGTCGAGATTTAAACCAGCGCCGAAAGCAGAAGTTGAGAAAATCGAGGTGATCCGGCGATTTCATCGGCTTGGCCCAACGTGCTGAACTCTGTCTTCCAGAAGTTGCCCAAGCACAAACCGGGCTGACCAACTGCTTCTTGCCCAATTTGTCTAACGTTGCGGAACAGCCGAATGTCAGCATTTCTCTCAGTCAACCATCACGGCACGCACCATTGCAATAAACTTAAGTCAGCGTGGAATAAACGTCGGCAACTCGCTGAAATGTCCAAAAGCAGGCGATAGCCGCACATCCACCGGCTAGGCCCACTCGTAGGGACATCCACAAACTGGAGTTTACGCGCCGACACACTATCAAGGCAGGCCAGAGCGCAAGAATAATGGCGACCTGGCCAAGCTCGACGCCAAGATTGAAAGCAAGCAGGCTTTGCCAGATGTTTGGAGATGTGACCTGCAAGATCTTGTGCAACACAAAGCTAAACCCAAGCCCGTGCAAGAGGCCAATCAGCGTTGTCAGAAGCACCATCGTGACTTCAGAGCGCGCATTGTCCTTAAAACTCATAAACGCCGCGACGGCTGCAAATATGATAGAAAGCGCGATCCCAGTTTCGACGGCAGGAACAAACCACGCGCCCGATGGCACAAACCCGAAAAACCCCAGCGACAGCGTTACACTATGACCAACGGTAAAACCGGTTGCACGCAGCAATAGCGCCCTGAGGGTCTGCGCTCCAATGACCAAACACACAACAAACAAAACATGATCCAACCCTTCGAGGATATGTCGTATGCCTTCCCAGACGAAACTGAGGAATCCTCCATACCCCTTCTTCTGAATCACCAATGGTTCAGTCATCAGACCCCGAGATCGAAAAATCTGAGGTGTGTCTGACGCGTAGTCGAGAATGAGGTTGGCCGTTTGGTCCTGATCCGGCAAGCCGGGGTCCAGCACGTTGGCAATGCTGTACGATTGCACCGGGCCGATTGTGTCATAATACAGGAGGAGATCGACAACTGTGTCACCAACAAAAAGCGGTGGCGTGAGGGCCGTTTCGGTGTCTACTGCCAGTTGAGCCTCGGCTAAAGTTGCGAATCCGGGCTCATTTCCGACGCGATGCAAGCGAACGGTCTCAACTGTTCCTCTTAAGCGCCGATTGTCGACCAACAGATGTAGTCCACCTTCGGCGAATTGCCCCAGCCCATTAGGATCGCTCATGGCAGCCTGCAAGTCGACAAAGTGGACCAATTGGCCGTCGCTCATGGCATTGGTCGTGAATGGTGCAGCGTCCGGCAAGGCGTCACCATTCTGATCACCGACCTTATCTGCAACCAGATAAGGCATGGGCGTGCGCATGTAGATACGTAGACCGTCTTCGGAATGCTCGACATGCGAAATTCGAACGTTGAGGTTAAGCAAAAAATGCGCCGAGGCTGATAGCGTCAGTGACAAAAGCACACCGACAAAAAGAGCGCCTAAAGCAAAAACCTTTGGTCTTAAACGCTCATGCATTTGGATCGCGAGCCTCGATTACAGTTAATCCATCCAGCTTCCAATGGCCTGACTCAGGTATGACCTCCGCCAGCACCCGAAACGTAACGGCGCGCATATGGGCGTGCCCCCAATGACCGCCTTGTGCTTTCACTGTCCATTTGGCCAGAGTGCTAAATCCACCCGGTGTGAGGGTTGGGTTAATGCGCTCTAATTCCAGTTCGCTGATATCAGTAACCGTAGCAAGACTACCTCCTGGCGTTCGGATCGCGAGCCCACGTTCAACCTCTGTTGCGATGTCACCCAGAGACGCTTCCGACACAATATGTGCCAGCTCTGACTTTCTTGCGGCCGGCGAAACTTCCAGAGTCACCGTGCTCAAGTTATCGACCATTGAGCGCAGTATATCTTCCGCAACCTGCGGCTCAGGGGGCTCGGGCTTATTCCACGGTAATTCCAGCAAATATCCCGAAAATGCCAGGGTTGCCGAAGCAGCGACAATAACGGTTACGCAACTTACGAGCTTTGCAACTTTGCCCTTGCACAGCAGGAAAAAACCAAGTGAGGCGGCACTGATCACCCCGGAGATCAAAGTCATTGCCGGGTTCTGCCGTGTCTGCTGCTCAACTGGAATCTGAGTAACAGATGCTCTTTCGTATTGGAGCAAGTGGTTCTGCCAATGAAACTGAGGGTCTGCTGGTGTCACAGCTCCAAAGAATGGCCCGGCGATATCGTTTGAAATGGTCGCAACGCGGGAAATTTCCTCGTCAAACATATCCCATGTGACCGTTACCTGATCGGGAAGGTCCGACGAAGAGAAAGACAGGATGGCTCCGATAAACGCATTGTTCACAGACACTTGCTTTCCGGGCTGGACAACCTGAAAACCCTGCGATGTGAGCTCCAGAAGTTTTGCTGTAGCGTTTGACGGTTGCACTAATTTGCCATCAATTGACACCGGGTTACGAGAAGCCAAAAAGGACGCCGCCTGATTTACGATCAAGGCGCTATGCTGTGGCGAAAGCGTTTGCCCCACTTCGAAAGTTTCACCAATCCAAGGCGCCAGTTCACGCAAGCGGATCAACGTCTCATGCCGAACTTCACGGGGTTCGATGTAAAGAAAAGTGGAGGTCCCGTCCTGCGCTTTTCGATTCAGGCTTTCAGCAGAAAAGCGGCTATCCCACGGATCAGGCCAGTGAATCTTTAACTCTGCCGGCTTTGACAAGAAGCTGAAATCCGTGACCGGAACCTCACGGTCAAAAACCTGCATCCCGATAGTTACCAGTGGTTCGCCATCCCGCGATGGAGGCACTATAGTCAGCTCCTTGGGAACTGAGTTTTGAAACGGAAAGAACAGTTCGACGAAAAGAACACGCGGATCTTTGGGCGGGCTGGGAACAATTTGACCCGAGAAGGGATCGCGCTGACCTGCAAGCGGCGAGGCCCGGTCGATGCGCGTTCGGTATTCCACCTTTCTGATATCAGCGTTTAGGGCCCGTTCGCCGCTTCCAACAATCGACAGCGCCCGGCTTTCGGCTTGCGCATAAGCTTGATTGGTATCTTGTTCAGCCTCCAGCTCACCTCCGACGAAATCTGATGACCATCCTATTGGCAACATTTCCGCAAACAATGGAATATCTTCGACATAGATCTCAAGGTCGACGTAGACCCCATCATCTTTGACATGAAGGACAGCGATATTGGGGGCAACTTCTGAACCGTTTGTCAGAACGACATCCGCCGAAACGGCCTGTGCACTTGAGGCCATCAGGCCCAGCATCAGGAATAGTCGGTGCAGATACTGCCAAATCGGAATTTTGGTCACCCCTGAAGGTTAATTATCCGGCATTGGCGGTGGCGTGTAACCCTCCCATTTTCCCGCATTCACTTTGTCGGACGGCTCTTTTTCTTTTGAGCGCGGTGCATTGATGTATTCGTCGCTCACAGCTGGTGGCAGAGCATATTCGTCAACACTCGCTTCCCGAACAACGATCTGATCCTTAGTTACGTTTATCACCTGTAGATCTCGCGCCAACGTGAGCGGTCCATCGTATGTCGAACGGACACCTTCCAGGATTGCCTGAAAGTTTTCGGGCGAAAGAACAGAGTGATACCCTAGGGCCATGCGTGGCTTGACAGCGGACATAACTTTGCCGAAAGCCGCAGGTTCCGTATGAACGCGCGTAGCTACATAAGTCGCCTGTTTCATGTCCCAGCCAAAGTAAGGGGCTAGCGCATCCGGTGGTAGAAACGCCTCGTGAGAAGCGAGGTCCGCCCCTTTGGCATATTCTACATACCATTTGTTAGGGTATGTATCGCCACCAAAGACGTATTTCAGCCCATTCCATTCCAGAGAATAACTTACCGAGCCATCTAAGCTGTGGATAGCAGGCCAGGAACGGATAGTTACGTCGTTCTCCTGATAAACAATCTCGTTTTCCTGCATGTAATCGAATTCAGTGACTTCGAGCTTGGCGCCATCATCCGGCAGCGCCCCCGTACGTGTGGCCAAATCCCAAGCATAGGCTTTAGACATGCCCTCAACATAGGCTTTAGTGCCCAGTTCATCTTCTGATCCGGAAGGGCCGAAGATGCGGAGCGGGGTATATCTACCTGAAAGCCAACCCCCAACGTGGAGGCCCATGAAGTCTCCAACGTGATCAACATGCAAATGGCTGAAGAAGACCTTGTCGATCTTTGCGAAGTCCGGTCGCAGCGAGAATAGGTTTCCCGTTGCGCCAGTTCCTACGTCAAACAGAAAGACGTCCCCATTCCCAAGTTCTACATAAAACGAAATCGAAACGGCTGCCTTGGTTTGGTTTGGCATACCCGTCCCCAATGCCGTGATACGCATTTCATCCGCGCCAAGGATTTCAGTGTTGGGAAAGTATGACGCTGGATAAACACCATTTTCTATTGCAGAAGCAGTTCGACCAGTCGGCAGCGCATTTTGCGCGGAAGCGGTGCCAGCCAACGACAATCCCAAAGCCAATACTGCGCCAGTCGTGGAATTCATAATGCTTTTCATTGATCCCCCCATTTTCTGCATGGCGTTTCTGAGAGCACGATGTCGTGAACTTCCAGTTGCCCATAGACTTCTCTACGGTACGACCATAGACTACTCTATGTCAAATAATGAATGCTATAATCTGAATGTCAGAAACTGTCGCCCGAACCTCACCCAAAAACGCCGCGACCAAGGAAGACTGGATATTGCTTGCCTACAAAGTCCTCAACGAGGGTGGCGTTTCCGCGATAAAAGTCGTGCCAATGGCAAAGCGACTGAACCTGACAAGCGGTAGCTTCTACTGGCATTTCAAGAACGTCCGTGAGCTTTTGGATGAGGTTCTCAGATATTGGGAGCAGGAACTGACTGACAAAGTGATCGCACAGGCAAAGACATTTGGCGGTCCCCCGGAAGACCGCATTCTTCTTCTTATGAAAAAGGTCATAGAAGAGGACGCTGCCTTGCCGGATCACGCTGTCTCAGTGTGGGCGAATACCGATAACAAGGTGAAAGAATCGTATCAAAGAACCATCGGCAAACGGTTCCACTTCGCCGCCTGGATGTTTGAACAGGCCGGGTTTTCGAAAGAAGAAGCGAAAGCGCGCGGAAGATTGATGGTGACTTCGCTAATGGGAGACTCTTCGACCGGTCTGAAAGCGCGAGGCGATTGGGAAAAGGTTATAGAGCGGGAACATGCAATTCTTGTCGGAAAGAAGAAGATAGAATAAGAATATTGTCCGGCATTGTGAGTTTCCTCGTATTAGACCGCCAGTTGTTAATTGCCCTTTAGGAAGGTCAAACGCAACAGTGCCAAGAGCCGACATTCAGTCTGTGACCATCAAGGTCCGCGTCTTCCGCGACCCAAACGCTCGACACTCGCGCGGCACACGGCCGGATTTGAATTGCGCCGATTTGGCAGGCTTGAACGTCCGCTTTCGGGAAACCGCGCTGCATTGACGGGACATAGTCCATGATCTGACGGGCGCGCGGCCCCATAGTCCGCTGCGCCAGCATTAGGCTGCTTTGTCCGCGCCTCGGGCATAGCGGAGATTTCGAAAAAAGTCAGGTGCCGTTACAAGCTGCTGTCGAGGTTGGAGTCAGTTTAAAAGCCCTGACACCAGTAACCCGCATAGCAAGTGACTTGGCAGGTAGAAAACCGGCAATGCAATTTTTTTGATATTATTTATCGCTTATTTTGCTGTGGAACGTCACTGATCTTTGATTCAATTAGCAGCCGAAACCTCAACAAATCCTTGAATCACGTCATTCAATTCTGACCCAAACGTCAAGCACGACTAGACCAGCATTTAGGGTGGTCTGCATGGCATCAGCGCCCCGTATCAAAATTCCTGTCAATCGTTCTGCCACCGCCTGATTTCCGCAGCGATCAAAGCCGAGTCCTTGCGCAACCCATGCGTATCGGCCCACTGCTTCGCCTGCGCCCATTCAGCCATGGCAAGGTTGTATTTTCCATCCAGCCTGTGACTTGTGCCCCGCCACATACCAAGCTGCGCTTGTCCGACGATAAATGCTTTGCTGTAGTCTTCCATTTTGGACAGAGCGCTTTTTTCCAGACTGTTCCAGTCTTCGTACCGATCGGAAAACCCCGTTTCGCGTCCGCGCAGAAGCACTTCAAGCACGCTGGAAATACCGACAATTACACTGTGAGATGACGGTCGGCGCATCTTGTCCAGCACTTTCAGGGTTGCAACCGCGGCATCAAAACCTTCCGATTGGTTCCCGATGCGCGTAAGCGCCAGCGCCAGGGCGCCTACGGCAGAAATCTGGGCCGCCAAATCAACAGAGCCAGACATGCCGGACGTGGTTAAGCGCAGAATATCCACAGCTTCGCGCGGCCTCTCGATATGCAGAAGGCAAAGGGCCTTGCACCTCAGTGCCCAAACTTCCTGCTGGATATTGCCGGCATTCTGGGCCCTCAGCAGCAACAGATATGCGGTTTCTTCCAAGGCGCTGAGATTGCCTCGATAATACTGCGACCAGAAACGAATTCCCTGTGCGTTACACCATCGCAACTGATCCCCGGATTTCACGGCAAGAGCCTGCGCCATCTCAAGCCGTTCGTCGACCTTATCCCATTCGCAGAAGCCTAGCCGCCAAAGGGCATCCAAGGTACATACGTGTGCATGCAAAGACGGATCGTCCAGCTTAATCGCTACTTGTTCCGCGCGATTCATCAGCCTGGCATTCAGGGTCCGCCAACCCATCATGCCCAGACCAGCGGCGAGTTGGCAGTTGGACAACACGGTTTCTACCGAAATTCCCGTATTCTCTGAGCGGTTAACAGCGCCGAGAAGGTTGCACATTCCCTGGACGAAGCGCAGTTCGAAATAATCTACCGTTGCGGCCTGGTTCAGACAGCGCGCTATTTCGCCATCCCAATCCGACTTTTTTGATGTCACAACATAATTGCGGGACAGCGGCAAGTATTGACGCGCAACTATGCGAAGACCTCGTTCAACGAGGCAAAAGACAGTCGAGATTTTGGTATTCGGTATTTTTTCCCCGGCCGCATCCAGTGCTTGCCGGATCGCTTTGCCCTGGGCCTGTATATCTCCGCGACCATAATGTGCTTCCGCAAGTTGTCGGCGCCAACGAACCGATCTCAACTGGTCATTTTGCCTCCGGCCGCGTCGATGCGGTTTGTGTTCCAGACAAATTGAAATGAAGGATTCAACCTCGCGATAGGCTCCGGTACGCAGCGCATTTGTGGCAGCGATGTCTGCATATTTGACCGCATGATCTGCAAGCCCGGCCGCTTCAAAATGCTGGACCAAGGCGGCAAGGTTTCGACCTTCGGCATCGGGATGTTCGGCTTCAAGCCAAAGGGCAAGGGATCTATGCAGCGCTCGTCTGCGTTCACTTGGTATCGATTGGTAGACGACATCTCGGATTTGATCATGACGGAACTCGAACCCTCTGTTCTTCCTACGGCGTATTAACTGAGCGTCCGTCAAGTCATTGATGATATCGGTTGGTGCAAATCCCAGCAGAGCTTCGAGCGGCTTGATTGCGAAAGAGCGCCCAACTACGGAAGCGGCCTCCAGAGCGCTTCGCGATCTGTGATCCAATCGATCAACCCGTTCCCGAATGACCTTCTCGACTCCTTCGAAGAAGGCGAGATCGGTCAATGGCAGGATTGATTGCCAACACCCGTCGCGAATCGAAATCAGCCCTTGGTTCTTCAGCGTGAGCGTAATTTCTTCCACAAAAAGCGGATTGCCACCTGCCAGCTCCGCAATTCTCTGGGCGACATCGTCATGCGGAGGGACATCATCCAAGATTCGATCCATCAGCCTTTTGACCGAGACATCGTCAAGCTCTCTGACCTGGAGCGGGCGAAAATACCAGGCAAGATCATTTTCTTCCGAACCAAGCCCCGCATCGATTCTTTCCGCGCGTTTGTATAAAGCGTCGAGCTGCTTCGGCATTTCGCCAACGCGGACACACAGAACAACCAAAATTGAGTCCAGAGACCCAAAAATCCACTCCAGCAGCCGCCATGAAGCGGAGTCAAGCCACTGGCTGTCTTCCAGAACCAAGGTGAAGGGACGGGGAACCAAGAAGTTGATGACTTCGCCGACAAGGCGCATCGCCGCGTCGACTCTGTTTGCCCCTTTCAGATGAAGCGTACTTGCAGTTTCAGGCTGTTCAGCGGCCAAGAGATCACCCAACAGAGGCAAACGGTCAGCAAGATCAGAGGCATCGGGAATGCGGTCGCGGATTTCACTGTAAACCTCAAGTCCCGAATTGTCGTCATCCATCTTCAGAAGACCGGCCAACACCCTGCGCCACACAAGCATCGACGTGCGCCGATCATCCCGTTCGGCATGTGCAACAACGACTTCGCCTGTTTCAATGCTCACGTTGCGCGCAAATGCATTGATCAGTGTGGTTTTTCCAATGCCGGGTTCCCCAATTGCCGCGACCAGTCGCTTCGCTCCGGACTTGACCTCTTCATGAGCTTTCAAAAGCCAGGTCAACTCGTCCGCTCGCCCGATCAATCCGGTTTGACTGCGACTGGTAACTTGACGTTCAACCGGGCGAAAAACGGGAACAAGTTGCCCCAAACCGGCCAGTTGCAGCGCCTCGCTTTCCTGGAAGTTGAATTGATCCCGCGTCACTCTCTGAGTTTGGGAATCGCAATGGACACCATCCAGCGCCTTGTTCATCAGACGCGCCGCGCGGTTGACCGGCTGGCCAAAGAGGATGGGTTCCAAATGACGGGTATTGCCAACGATCTGATGCAGAACATCGCCTGTTGCCACGCCGATTGATGCCTTCAGTTCCAATCGGTGCGCGGCGTTTTCGATTGCAATTGCGAAATCGAGCGCCCGTTGGGGATCATCGCGATGAAAGGACCCGGTTTCTCCAAAAGCCGCAAGACAGGTCAGCCCATCCCTATCCATGATGAAGTCGGCCGTCGGACCGTCCCGATGATTGAGTTCGGACTGAATTTCGAGGCACAGCGTCTGCAGGGTTGGAAACACGTCCAAAATATCGGACGAGCGCAGATAGACGCGGATGAAGACCACGGTCATGGGACGAACTTCGGCCAGCGCTCTAAACGCACTCAGCGCATTTTCCAGCCCCGCCGCGTCCTGAGGTGCATCTTCCCGGAGTCGTTCTAGCAGATGGCATATCCTTGGGGGAAGGAACCCCTTTACCCATTCTTCGGACGGACCGCTGGCTATCTCTGCCGCGGTTGTTGCAGCGGCGTCTTGCATAACGCGGTCATTATTCGCCAGAGCGGCGCTTGCCTCGGCGGAGAGTTGTACCTGACGCGCGCCCGCGCGCCCAAGCGCGTCCGATGCCTGTGAACAGGCATTCCCGCCCGCGAGGAGCTGCCATTGGGGGTCACCGCTCACGGCCGCAATCCAGATATCTCCGCAGCCCAGACCTGCGTGAAATTCGGGCTGAACCGAGCTGTCACCGGTGTCGGTTCCGGCCTGAGGATTTCGACAAATGACCTCGGCGCATGCGGCGGCATCACGCACCGCCTGCGTCGGATTGCCGGGCGTGCTCAGCCAAAAGGCCAGAATAGAATCGCCGGTGAAGCGATAAACATCACCGCCGCGGGATACGATCTGTTCCACGCACAGGCTGTAAGGCTGGTCCAGCGTTTTCGGGATTTGCTCCATCCCTGACTGGCCTCGATGGGACAGGCTTTCGACTAGCGCCGTGTACCGCGACACGTCAATCAGCAATGCCGCACCGGATAACCTGGCGAAATTGGGTCTCGCCCCATCGGCGCCGTGAAGCTGTCGCAGAAGATGTAGTGGCAGTAAACCGCCAAGTGATTGCAATGAAACGTCCAAATCCGATCTCCGTGAGGTCGGGACACTGTTCAAACGCCAAACTGACCGGACAGTGCGCAGGCGACGCAACCTCTGATCCGGCTCGTTTGGGCACTCGCCTTATCGGGGATTGTCGCACATTTACCCCGAAAAACGAAAAGCGGGATTTACGGGCGGGTCTTCCCGTTAAACCCGCCACCCCGCCGGGCCTTGGGAAATTCACGCCAGAATATGCTAAAGTGACAATATTGAAGTGCCCTGGGGGGATGGCACGCATATTTGAACGTCGTCCGCCACATTCAGCCCCGGTGGTTCACCGATGGCGCGTTCCACGGCCCGGAGCGCCTGTCGAATGGTTTCCCCGCATTCGGGCCGGCTGGACCATTTGCCATGACTGATTTCGACTCTGTCTCACGCACCGCCTGGATTTCGCAAGGATTTGAAAGGCTGGTTGATCGTGTTCGCTCCAATCCCACCGACGTGCATTTCGATGTGCTGATCATCGGTAGCGGCTATGGCGGGGCCATGGCCGCGGCGGTTCTGGCCGGGCGCAAGATTGGGACTGACACCGCAAAGGTTGCGGTTCTGGAACGCGGGAACGAATATCTGCCCGGAGCGTTTCCGACCGGGCTGGGTGAACTGGCCAAACACGTTCGGCGGGACGGGAACCGGCAGGGGCTGTTCGACTTACGGCTCGGGCCTGAGGTTAACACGGTCGTCGCCAACGGCGTTGGCGGCGGGTCCCTGATCAATGCCGGCGTAATGGAGACGCCGAAGCCGGGCGTTTTCCAGAATGGCTGGCCTGCGGAAGTGTCCGACCTCACGACGCTGAAACCTTTCTATACCAGAGCCATGAAAAAGCTGGGCGCGCATGTGGACGGAGTGCCGAACAAAATCGACAACCACCCCGACGGAGTACCGCTCAAACACCAGGCGTTGGAAAATATCGCCCCGTATGCGACGTTCAGGTCGGCGGCAATAACCGTTGCCATGAAAGACCGCGTCAATTGTGCCGGTGTCAGGCTGAGTAAATGCCTGAAATGCGGGGATTGTGCGACGGGATGCAATTTCGGAGCCAAGGAATCGCTGGATCTGAGCTTGTTGGCGACTGCCCATCAGGCTGGCGCGGAAATATTCAGCGGCGCAACCGTGCTCTTCGTGTCGAAGGACGACACCAGTTGGGTAGTCAACACGGTTTACACCGACAAGAGCCTGCGGCTAAGGGATGGTGCGGTCGTGAAGATCCGGGCCGACAAGGTCATACTTGCGGCGGGGACGTTGGGGTCGAACGAAATTCTCGAACGCTCCGGCGAAGGCGGGTTGTCTGTTTCGGCCAAAAATATTGGGCAGGGATGCTCGACCAATGGCGACATGCTGGCGGTGGATTTTGCGACCGATACGGTTGTGAACAATGTGGCCGATGAAAGCGTGCAACCGTCTCAGCGCGCCATTGGTCCGACGATCACCGGCATCATCGATCTGCGGGATGCCAAGGGCATTCTGATCGAAGAAATTTCGGTCCCCGCGTCGTTGCGCTTAGCATTCAATGAGGTGTTCGGTTCTGTAAATGCCCTTCAGGCGTTGCAAGAAATTGATTGGTCGATCCATTCCGATGGATTTCCGACCGACGATGGGTACGCGGTTCCGCCGCCACACATCAAGAAAACCGCCGCGTTTGCCATTATGGGCGACGACGGGGCGCAGGGTTCGATTGAATTCAAGGTCGAATGGAATGACACCGAGGTCGATAGCACCGCCGTCATGAGATGGCCGGCCGATGCCGAACCAAAGATTTTTGAGAAGGAGATAACCGAATTATCCAAATTGACCACTGACACGGGAGGGCGGTTGATCGCAAATCCTGCCTGGCGGCCCCTGCCCAAAGATATGGATTTTCTGGTCGGGGATCAGACAGGCCCAGTTACAACCGTGCATCCGCTGGGCGGTCTGAACATGGCCGACAGCGGGGCACATGGTGTGGTCAACCATCTCGGGCAGGTCTTCAGGTCTGAAACTTCGAACAGCGTTTACGACGATCTTGTCGTTCTGGATGGTTCGATCGTGCCCACCGCGTTGGGGACAAACCCGGCACTAACAATTGCCGCACTGGCCATGCGCGCGTCCGAGGAACTGGCGGTGCAATGGTCGTTCGGGGCCAAACCTGACGTCGCGGCCGATACACAGCCTTTCGAGCGTCCGGTCTTTCGCGAGACAGACAGGGCGGCTGCAACGCAGCCGACCGAAGTCGAGGTGATCGAACGTCTTTCCGGACCCGTGGAGTTGACCCCTGCTGGAGGATCACCAGATCAGTACATTGCCGAGCTGACATTGCGGTTTAAGCCCAAACCGGTTCAGGACTTGAATCCGGGGGCTCAGGGGGATTGCACGCTTGTTCTTTCCGAGGACGAACTGGACCCGCTGACCCGAAGCGAAATCCGAATATTCCGGAAGGATGACTGGGAACCACTCAGCAAGATATGGAGCCCTCCTATATGGCGCGAGCGGGAGCTTGACGCCATGGCGATCCTTCGCGCGCCACTGACCGGCCACCTCAAAGTTCTGGAGCGCGAAAGCAGCTGGCCCACGGGGCGGATCTGGAGGGCGGGCAAGGCATGGTTGCTGAACCGGGGTTTGCGGGACATCTACCAGGCGACCTTCGAAGATCACACAGGCGGGTCCGGACCGGGGCTTCTCAGCCGGATCAAATCCGGGATCGCCATCGCCAGCAAGGCCGGTGAAGTCAGAAAACTAGTTTACAGATTAAAGATTGGTCCCGCAGTTTCGGGGTCCGAAATTCAACTTGGCGGCAATCGCATTCGAGGTATCAAGCGGTTCACATACAACCGTCGCGGCAACCCGTGGCGGCAATTGATGGAGGTGACCCTGGAAGACTTCCCGGCGCTCAACAGACGCGGACCGCGTGTCCTGAATCTGGATATGGCATATCTTGCGCGGATAGGCGTTCCGCTGTTCCGGATAACAAAGCAGTCGAATGCCATGACTGCGATTTCGGACATTACCGGATTTGTCGGCTATTTCTTACGTCTGCTGCTTGGCATTCATATCTGGAGTTTCCGGGCTCCGGATACGAATGATGACAGTAAGGTGATCGACTTCGCGCCGCCGGATCAGCTCAGGCTGTCAGAAGGTACAACCGTGAAGGCTGACGCGTTTTGCGACGGTGGCCAAATTGGCGCCGAGGTGCCGGATCTCGACAAATCGCTAGGTCCCATCCAGGGGAAGGTTCGGATCACCCGCTACCCCAATCCGAATGCCACAAGGCCGCCGGTGGTCATGTTCCACGGCTACAGCGCCGGCGGCACCACATTTGCGCATCACGCGGTCAATCCGAACTTTGCTAGCCACCTGTGGGAAAGCGGACGGGAGGTCCTGATCGCCGATCTTCGCACCAGCCCGTATTTTCGCGAAACAACGGCGACCAAACCCTGGAGTTTCGACCAGATCGCCGCGAAGGACGTTCATTATGTGATCAACAAGGCGGTCGAGGTCACCGGAGCCCAGAAAGTCGATGTGGTGGCGCATTGTATGGGGACGGTCGTGTGCAGTATGGCGATCCTGGGCTCGGCATCGGACCCGCCCGGCCCAAATGATCTGTTCAAAAAGGTCCGGCGCATGGCGTTCACCCAGGTTGGACCCCTTGTGGTGTTTTCCCCGATCAATATTCTGCGCGGCTTTATCATGAAATATTTGGTTGGGCTATTGCCTGACAACTACCAGTTTCGCCCTGACCCCCGGTCCCTGGCGGACGACATACTGGACCGCGTGCTGGCAACGTTGCCGTACCCCGTCGATGAGTTCGATATCGAAAACCCCGTGATCCCCTGGAAACGCACGCCTTGGACCAGAACGCGGCACCGGATGGATGCACTGTACGGACGCGACTTCAACGCAGCCAAGATGGACCCCGGAGTCCTGGAGTTTATAGACGAACATTTCGGAGCGCTGAGCATTCGGACCGTCAGTTCCACCCTACACTATGCCCGAAATGACATGATGACGGACTTTCGTGGTCGGAACAAATGGGTTTCGCGGAAAAATTTCGACACAACTTGGAGAGATATTCCGACCTTCAGCGTGCATGGTGGCGAAAACGGGCTGTCTGATCCCGTTACCGTCGACAGAATGGAAAAAATTCTGCATGACGCCGGGATTCAATATCTTATGCCGGAGATCGTCGAGCACGCAGGGCACCAGGACGCTCTGATCGGCGCGGACAGGTTGACCACATTTGAACATATCCGCACGTTCCTGGACCTGGACCTGCCGGTTCATGAGGGTGAACGCAACACCGATAAAGTGGCCCATACCCCCTGGATTGGGCCGGTTATGACCCTTGAGACTCCTGATGGCGCCACGACGCCGGGATATATTGCGCGGATCGGCGCAGCGCCATCGCACAGAAAACCTGAAAGCATTGTGTTGTTGCGAGTTCATTTAGCAGATGACCGGATATTGCGACCTGACACGCAAACCGATGATTGGGACGAAGACTATCTGCTGTTGTCGATGGTTGTGTACCCTGAACAGGAATTCGCGAACGACGGCTGGGCCGTTTTCGAAGTTCCCAAGCCGGAATTCATGCCGGGATTCAATTCTGAGAAACCGGGCAACGCCACATTGGTGTTGATCACTTATGACGAGGCCGATGTATTGGCGCCGGCTGCAGGCAGCCAATATTACTTTGTTCAGCGAGACGGCAATCGCCAGGATCACCTGTTCAAGTTCGGCCGTGACGGTAAGCCTACGCGCGCGGCACCGGAAGAATTCGATCTCGAACGGTTCGTTAACACCCGCAAGGCGGTCTCAAAGTCGCTGCTCCGCGGCGCCAGTCTAACAAGACCCACGGGCGAGACCTTCGGTTCGGGTCTCACCCTGCGTGGTCGGCGGGATGTGAACAGGGTTGCAGTTGATCCCAGGTCGGATACCGGCATGCGGGACGTGACGGTATCCGAGTTGGAGTTCGCGTCCAACCAGGCAGTTGGTGAAGCGGTGTTCGATCAGCTTCGGGATCATGACGATATTTTGCTAGACGGTGTCATTCCCGATTGGGAATTGCCCGACGGGAATGAGCAAACGCGCTTTGTGTTCGGGTCGTGTCAGTACCCGGCAGGGTTGCTGGACAAGCCGGTGGCCTACAATTCCTACGGGACGCTAGCGGAACGGCTGGCATGCTCCACCGCTCCACCGCGCTTCAGTCTTCTTGTCGGAGATCAGGTTTATGTCGATGCGACCGCCGGTCTGTTTGATCCGCGGGACATCAATGACCGCTATCGGACCCCCTACGAGAACTGGTTAAGAGCTCCTGCGGTACGCAAGACGCTCCGGTCAGCGCCGTCCTATATGCTGCTGGATGATCATGAAATCGTGGACAATTGGGAACCCAGGGCCGGAGTGAATGACAAACAATCGGATTGGTTCAAGGAAGCTATGTCTGCTTACAAAAAGTACCAACACGGATTGCATTGGAACCGTCAAGAATTCGAACATGGCAACGCGCGCTTCTTCCTGCTGAATACCCGAACCGATAGAACGCGGCGAGCTGTGGGTGGCCTGGCGAATGCAGACCTTGTCGATGGGCCGACGATGACAAAGCTCAAAGGCTGGATGGAACAAGGCAGCGGTGTCAAATTCATTGTGACGCCATCGATGTTTCTCCCAAGACATCGTCGCGCCATTCAGCGGGACACGCAACTGCGGCCCAAAAACCTCAGTGCCATTCACTCCGACGGATGGGACGGATATCTTGCGTCAATGCGAGAAATATTAGGCCATATCGCAAAAAAACAAATCAAAAACATAGTGTTCCTGTCTGGCGACGAACATCGTGCCTGCATGGCCACTGGCGAAATCCTCAACGCACAAGATCAGCAAGTGGCGCGGTTTGCATCTGTTCACACATCCGCGCTGTGGTCACCGTTTCCTTTCGCCAACTCCTTGGAGGAGGACACTGCCGATCTGGAAACGTTCACGTTCGATTTGGCGGGTGATCAGTTCTCCTGCGTTGTGAAAACTGAAAGGCCGGTGGCCGGTGACGGTCCGACATTCGTCTCCGTGCGTTCGTCGGGCAATGACTGGTTTGTTGATTGCGAATCCTCGGACGGATTGACAAGGACAATAGCCTGTTAGGTTCAGGACCCGTTGATTTCCGTTTGGTTGCGAGATTCACGGCTCAAGAAACGAGCGGTGAACATGTCTGATCTATTCTGGTTGAACGACGCGCAGATGGCGCGGCTTGCACCTTTCTTTCCAAAGCCCCATGGCAAGCCTCGTGTTGGCGACAAGCGCGTGCTGAGTGGAATTATCTTCATCAATCGCAATGGTTTACGGTGGCGCGTCGCGCCCAAAGGATACGGACCGCGCAAGACCTTGTACAATTGTTGGAAGCAATGGAGCGATATTAGTACCGCGGATTTACGATACGCCTAAGTCTTCATCGACCAACGCGCCAGGCAGTGTTGAGAACGCCCATTCTTCGTAGACCATTATGTGTTGCGCTAAGCTGAACTCCATCACAGACACCAGCTTGTTTCATGTTGGACAATAGATGTGAGCCCCTTTTGTGAACACGCCTAATCGGAAACAACATCTAACAGTTGATTGATCAGCCTAATGTGCAGAGGACTTTTAAGTCTGATTTCTGAAATCCGTTATTGGCGCAATGCCACGAGATCACACTCTATTGCGCATTGCGGCATTCGAGGACGGACTGTCAAATGGCATGCATTGCAATCACCGGATGTTCTGCGCCTTTGTATATAAGTATGAACATCACAGTATGGGTTTTATGTGAACCGCCATGATAGCGTCGCGATCCGTGGTATTAAATCTCAATTTTTCAGCATGTTATGCAGATTTTACGCAACATTGATGTCGCACGACGTCTCAAGTTGTAGTACATGTTAGTATAACTTTAGGCGGGTAAGTAGGAGGGTGTAGGCGGACCATGCAGCTTCGTTGCAGGCTGAACCGCCTATCCCGGAGGGTACGCCTGATCCATATGAGCTTTAATAGGTCAATTCTTTAGGCTGCGTTGGGCTCATTGCAGTCGTTCTCTACTCAGTACACCAATGGCCGCTCCGGCACGAGCGTGCTATTCCGCCGCAGCCGCAAGCGTCTCCCAAATATTTTCTATTTGTCTCACCCCACCTATCGTTCCATGATTTCACTGGGAAATAAGCCCGCCAGCTTTTTGGCTACAAAACCCACAACGGCCGCATTTCTTCAAGCCATCCCCCTCGTCGGTCGATTGTTGGAGATATTGAACTTCATTCCATCTAGCAACTCTTCCAGATCCGGACGTGCCGCAGGCCCGTTAGACACAATGACAATCTGCGTCGTGCCATCCGGAAGAATGAAAAACGATGCCGGCTCCGCAAAACGCCGATCCGTTTCGTTTGGCGAAATAGGATCGGTTACATAGACACCCAATTCCCTCATTTGATCTTCACTGAGATCATAAGCTAAATCAAACTCCCAGCCGAATTCATCCTGGTCCGCGAGAGATTTGTCGATCGGATCAGCGGAAGCGACCAGAACATCAATGCCTGCTTCTTCGAATTCTGGCAGCATCTTTTGCAATTTGTTGAGGTGTCGCTTGCAGCGAGGACAGTGCTTTCCGCGGTAGACGACGAAAAACTGATGTCGCTCACGCTTTCCGCCCACGGTCATTGTTCCGCCGCCGACTGTTGGTAGAGAGATATTTGCAATGGGGGTGCCCACAGCGGGTTTGTAGTTTTGCATTCGATTAGTCCTTTTTTAGGTTGGGGGTATTGTACGTCGATTTGAATTTAAAATTTGCCAAAATGACCGAAGTCTGCGGTGGTCTGCCCGATTTGTACTGCAGTCAGCGCTGTATGTGCGCCTGCTGTCACAACAACGGACGTTCGACAGTATTGGAGCAACGACCGAGTTGCGAACAGAGCAGCCATCAAGTTTTTCAGTACCCCTGCTTCACGCGTATTCAAGATGGTCAACCAAACGTCTGCCGCAAATGCTGTGTTCTAGTAGACAAAACCTATCGCGGACCTTGGAGGGCTTTCCAGATTTAAGCCATGGGCATGAAGCGCCTATCATATAAGATCGCCTAGGGACTTTCAGCTCGACGAAATTCGTTTCGTGTCTACCGGAAGAACAACCTAGGCTTGGAGTTAACGTTTCATGGAGCACAACTTGGAAAGACGCCTCGCTGCGATTGTGGCCATGGACATGGTCGGTTTTTCCCGTCTTTTGGGTTTAGATGAAGAAGGAACAATAGCGCGGCAACAACGTCTAAATTCCGAAATATTCGAGCCAATTATTGCTGGAAATAGTGGTCGCGTTTTTAAGAGTAGCGGGGACGGTCTATTTATCGAATTTCCCTCGGCAGTTAGCGCCGCACGAGCTTGCGTAGCGATTCAACAATCAGTATCGGAAGCCGAGAAGTCTATAGATCCCTCTAAACGCATTGCTTATCGGATAGGTTTGCATGTTGGTGACGTAATAGTCGACGGCGACGATTTGTATGGTGACGGAGTCAATATCGCTGCTCGGCTCGAAGCTTTGGCGGAACCTTCAACGATTGTTACTTCAGCAGACGCACATCGCCAGTTTGATGGTAAGTTTGAAGCGGATTTTGCACCAGCAGGATCCCGCACTTTAAAAAACATATCTGAACCTGTTCACATCCTCCAGTGGCCCCTTGACGCCGTTATTCCTGCGATGACTGTTTCCAAGCCGACTGTAGCAGTACTCCCTTTTGAAAATCGATCCTCTGATCCAGAAAACGAATTCATTGCCGATGGCATGGCGGAAGATATAATTACGGACTTAAGCCGTATGCCTTGGTTCAATGTGATTTCGCGAAATTCCACACAGGCCCATAAGGACAAAAGAATGGATTTGACGGCGACGATCAGAGATTTGGGTGTAGTGTATGTGCTGAAAGGCTCTATTCGAAAGTCTGGAGACCGAATTCGGGTCACTACTCAATTAATTGACTTGGCGACTGAAACACAGGTTTGGGCAAACCGCTACGACCGAGTATTCACTGACATCTTTGATATTCAGGACGAAATATCGAACGCGATAGTATCGGCGGTCGGGCCAGGATTTTTGAGTGCCGAAGCTAGGCGCGCCCGTGAAAAAGATCCGACGCAATTAGACGCCTGGGAATGTGTAATGAGAGGGCGACCTCTCGTCATGCGTTTGGGGCAGGCGGAAACAGCAGAAGCTCGACGCTATTTTGAACGGGCAGTTGAACTGTCCGGTGGTGCATTTGGCAACGCTGACCTGGCTCTCGCGCATTTTCTACAAGCATTCTACAGTTGGGCAGAACCCGGCGAGAATTCCGCCGCGGCGATGGTCGCAGCGGCAGATGCGGCGGTGCGAGCCGACAATCAAGATCCCATTGTTTTGGCGATCAAAGGATGGTCTTTGATGTTTGTAGGCCGCTGGGACGAGGCAGTTGACCTCTTTGATCGCGCCATTACGCTAGCGCCATCGTTTTCGACTGTATTGGGCTTCTGTGGAAGCGGATACTGCATAAGCGGCGCATACCAAAAGGGCCTGGATCTGGTTAAACGAGCAGAGACATTAAGTCCTCAGGACGTTTTTACACCGCTTTGGTTGATGGGCGTCTACTTTGCCCATTTTTGCTTAGAGGACTACGAAAGCGCAGAAAAGACGGTGCGTCGTGCACTGGCCTTGGCACCCGAAAACCCAACCTACAGAAGGCAGTTGGTGGCGACGCTACATCTTTCTGGTCGCATTGAGGAGAGAGACAAGGCGTTAGACGCCTACCTGGCAGTTGCGCCGGACGTCAGAGCAAGTGATGCAAGACGAATTCCTGGTCGAGACCGCAAACAAGTAGAGCGCTTTGTTCAAGTCTTGATCGCCGCAGGCGTTCCAGACTGAATTCTTCTGGAAGAATTTGCTAAGTGACAAATGTCCACGTTGGGTGCTGTCAGACGAATTCGAGCCAGTCTTTGTTTGCCGCGGAAACCGCTTACCTATCCGGAACAAAGTTGAGCCACTCGCCAAGAGAAGCGGCGCAGGTCAGCTTGAAGGTGTCTCGACTGGCTAGCGATCTTTCCTGGTTGAAGTGGTTGTAGACAGAGGAATGGACGGAGGCGAATTTCTGTAAACTTCGCATGCGCCTGAACCGTTGCATCGGGCGTTCACGCCGTCGGAAAGGAAGGTGTGAATTCTCGACGCGGTTGTTGAGCCACCTGCCCGTCTGCTGTTTTTTGGTAGCCCCAAGCTCTTTGTAAGCGGCACGATACGATGCGAAGCGATCCGTGACGACGTTTTCCGCTTTACCGTGTCGCTTCATCAATTTCTTGAGGAATTTCAGTGCTGCAGTTTTGTTTCGGCGTTTGGTGACAAGAGCTTCCAGTACCTCACCTTCGTGATCAACAGCCCGCCAAAGATAATGCCGCTTGCCATTCACCTTCACGAAAACCTCGTCAACGTGCCACTTCCATTTGGAGAAGGCGCGCAGTTGCTGAACACGCTTCCGTCTGATCTCAGCAGCAAACATCGGGCCGAACTTGTTCCACCAGTATCGGACGGTTTCGTGGCTCACATCGATGCCTCGCTCGTGAAGCAGATCTTCGATATTCCGAAGCGAGAGCGGGAAACGGATGTACAGCATCACTGCCAAGCGGAGGATCTCGGGACTATTTTAAAGTATCTGAAAAAGGCAGATCTGGTCATCGGAAAAAGCTACGCAACACCCCTGCCCGCCTCAAGACAAGTTCTTCTGACAAGACCCCCTGAACCGCTCAAGCAAGGTTCTTCTGACAAGGCACTTCTGATAAGACCAGATGGTCGCTGGCAGAAGCTTAGTAAAGACCCGCGACCTTTGCCCTCAGTTTTGTCAGTGATGCAACAGTGTCGATTGTGGGTGTTGCGATCCCGATCAGTTGCCCCAATTCCTGCACCGAAGTGACCAGTGCATCAATTTCCATTGGTCGGCTCAACTCCAAGTCCTGCCACATAGAGGTTTTGTGGGCGCCAACTGCTGCCCCTCCGTCAATACGTTTTTCAACATCTACCGGAAACCTGATCCCAAGTTTCTCGGCGATTTCCTGAGCCTCTAGCATCATTCCGCGCGCCACAGACCGTGTACCAGGATCAGTACACAGTACATCAAGTGTTGAGTGGGTAAGAGCGGAAATCGGGTTGAACGACAGATTACCCCACAACTTCAGCCAAATTTCGTCCCGAATTCTTGGTCTCACGGGCGCACGCAACCCAGCGGCGGATAGTGCCGCGGAAAACTTGGCAGCGCGGTCTGATTTGGAACCATCAGGCTCGCCCAAAGAAAAACGATTGCCTTCGACATGCTTGATAGTTCCCGGAGTAGCGACTTCTGCGGCTGGGTAGACGACACATCCAAGAACCCGATCTGGCCCGAAACCATTCCATTGCACGTTACCCGGGTCCACAGACCGCAACCTCTTCCCTTCATAGGGACCTTCCAGTTTGTGGAAGTACCACCAAGGCACCCCGTTCACACCACTTACTAGTGTTGTCTCGGATCCAATCAGCGGCTGCATTGTATCTACAACCGCTGGAACAGAGTGCGCTTTTAGCGTGATGAAGACATAATCTTGTGGGCCAAGATCGGCGGCATTGCCGGAGGCGCGTACCCGCACATTGATCGGGTCCCGCCCACCCTCAAGGAGAGTCAGCCCATTGTCCCGCATTGCAGTCAGATGGGCGCCACGCGCAATGACACTGACGTCGACGTCAGTCTGCGCAAGCTTCGCGGCAACGTAACCTCCGATAGCTCCGGCACCAAAGATGCAAACTTTCATGTGTCTAAGCCTTTGTCAGCCCCAGTTTAGCGGCCAGCCCAATCCGTTGTATCTTACCAGTCGCGCCTTTTGGAATCTCTTCGAGAATGACCACTGATGTCGGCACCTTGAATTTTGCGAGCCGTTCGCCGACAAAATCCCGGACCTCTGTACCCGCGATCGCCGCGCCCTCGGACAGTACCACCGCCGCCGCGATATCCTCGCCCAGTTTTTCGTGTGGGACGGCAAAACAAACTGCCTGAGCAACGTCCGGGTGGCTCAGAAGCACGGCATCGACTTCGAGCGGGCTGATTTTTTCTCCACCACGATTTATCAGCTCTTTAAGGCGTCCGGTCAGCCGCAGGTAATTCTCTTCGTCGAACGACCCTTGATCACCGGTACGAAACCAAAGCTTTCCATCCGCTTCAAAGAAATTGTCTGCATTTGCCTGCGGGTTGCTCTCGTATCCCGGTGTCACGTTCGGACCGCTGATAACGATTTCTCCGACATCCCGCGAAGCGATCAACACATCTTCCGTTTCGTGTGCAATCCTGACTTCGGGTCCTGCAGCTATTCCAACAGATCCGGGCTTTTGCTTTTGCGGAGGAAGCGGGTTGCAACACATTTGGTGCGCGGCCTCTGTCATGCCGTAGGCTTCGATGACGGGCGCACTAAATGTTGCAACCAACTCTTCCATAACTGGTGCGGGCAACGAAGCAGAGGAAGATCGAAGAAAGCGCAACCGCGATTGATCAATGATTGATTGGTTTCGTGCAGCTCGGGTCAGAATAGCTTGGTGCATCGTCGGGACTGCCGTATACCAAGTCGGATCAACTTCAGCGACCTGCGAAAAAAAGCTTAGAGCGTTGAACCCAGGGGCGCAGCTAATTTGCGATCCGGCGCCTAAAGAAGCCGCGACTGCTGCGATCAGCCCATGGATATGGAACAGCGGCATGATGCTTAGACAACGATCATTGATTGTCAGTGTCAAAGACGAAGCCACATTTCTCGCAGATGCGTAGATATTTGCCTGCGTCAGAGGGACGATCTTTGGGCGCGACGTCGTTCCCGAAGTGTGGAGTATCAGGGCGACATCATCTTCACGCGGCGCAGAGGTATCAGCGACTCCAATTGGGTCGCGGGACAAAATCGAAAACTGGCCGGCCTCTGGGAAGCTATCGGAAGACGCCCGCAATATAGCGATGCCGAGATCGGTTGCCGCTTTTACTGCAGGTCCGTCTTCGTTTTCACTTACAAGCAGTGCCTTAGCCCGCAGGTCCTTGAGGTAAAATACGTACTCTTCATAAGTGTAGGCAGGGTTCAGAGGTGCCGTCGTAGCCACTTGGGCAACGGATATGAAAGCCGTCGCCATCTCTGGACCGTTGGGCAAAACGATCGCAACTCGATCTCTACGACCTACTCCGATCTGATATAGATCCGCTTTGACCTTTGCGCAAAGCTCGCGGAGCCCATGGTAATTCAACCAAGACCGGCCAGGAGCACCGATAGCATTTGCAGTGCCGGAATGGGGAGCAATCAATTCAGCGACTAGATAGGGCATCCGGGATCCGTTCACAAAAGCATTGGCCTAACTCGCGGAGAGGGTTTGTTGTAGTACTTGCTAAGTTACGTTGACCGTTATGCTACCCAGTTTGTCGACGGCCAGAACCATAACATCGCCACGGCTCACAGGGCCAACGCCAGAAGGTGTTCCAGAAAGGATGACGTCTCCGGCAGCGAGCTCAAAGTAGTCGCTCAGGTAGGAGATCATCTCTGGGACCTTCCAGATCATCTGGTTCAAATCACCCTCTTGCCGAACGTCACCATTCACCGTCAAAGTAATTGGACCATGGTCGAGATGCCCAACTTCTGATGCCTTGTGAATAGGCCCGCATGGCGCAGAGCGTTCAAACGCTTTACCAATTTCCCAAGGACGGCCCATTTTTTTCATCTGCCCCTGCAGGTCGCGTCGGGTCATATCAAGCGAGAGACCATATCCAAAGACATGATCCAATGCATCGTCCACCGAGATATTCGTACCGCCGGACTTGAGCGCAATGAGCATTTCTGCTTCGTGGTGCACGTCGGAACTGTGCGGTGGGTACGGGAATTCACCCGAGGAATCCAGATTGTTAGGATTCTTCTGAAAGAAAAACGGAGGTTCCCGGTTAGGGTCATGACCCATTTCAATTGCATGTGCGGCGTAGTTTCGGCCGATGCAATAAACGCGACGCACTGGGAATGTGCCGCCCCCCGCTACGGGTATAGTATGCACCTGCGGCGCGGGAATGACATGACCGGACATCGCTTTCCTCCTCAGCGTATAGTTGCCAATGATCGGATTTCCAAACGGCCAGAGACCTTCCGATCGATGCTACGCCAGATACGATCAGACGCGGCTTCCTATGAAGTCATCGCCAAATTTGGGGTGAGTATGCAAGAGCTCCAACCTCGTTGCAGCCCGACCATTTCTAGAATTGGTTGGGCACTTATTCTACATCAGCCGTCAGATTGCATGCTTTTGGGTAGTACGCGCGAATAAACGGATTTCAGGTGATCCACCATGGCACTGGCGGCAAGTTCAGCGTCGCCCTTTGCAATGGCGGATACGATCGCATCATGCTCCCGAAAACTGGAGTAATTTTCAGCGGGCTTCAGGGTTTCGCGTGGTTGCCCCCAAACAATCGACCTACGGACCGAATTCAAAGTTTCGAAAAAGTATAGAAAAAGTTGGTTTCGAGTAGAGCGGGCTATGGCGTAGTGCAAATTGTTGTCCCACGCTTCGTAGGTGCGCCAGTCTTCTGCCGTGCGACATTTGTCAGCGCAAAGCCTCATTTGCTCACGGTCTGAACGAGTGGAATGGAGTGCCGCCAGCCGGCTAAGCTGCGGTTCGACCGTGAATCGCACCGACACAACCTGTTCAGGTTTAATTTGATTGCCCAAGTAAGTTACGTCGGTGAGGTTGAGAACCGGTCTGGAACCAACAAATGTTCCCCGCCCCACATGACGCCAGATCAGCCCCTGGGCCTCGAGTTCTGCCAACGCTCTTCGCAACTGATTGCGAGTTGTCCCAAGTTTTGAACACAGCTCACGTTCAGGTGGGAGCCTGTCGTTATGCCTGTATCCCGCATTGTTAATTAGGTCGCGTACGCGGTGCGCGAGTTCGGTTGGTGCGCTCATATCTCCACCCAATTTAGTGATTGGTTGATTGATTGAAACGCCAAGTCGGAAAAAACTCAAGAGCAAGAGGAAAGCAAGAAACGAGTCGCAGGACAGGTTCCGTGACCACGGCTTGACATAAGCACGAGGGAGGAGTGCCGAGTGCGGTTAGCAACTGTTTCCGTAGAGGGTCACGCCGTTTGCGTGGCAATACTTGAAGATGGCAGCAAGTTGGACATTTTGCGCGCAGCGCAAATGATTGGCAAAACGCTGAACGCCGGTTCAATGCAGCAATTGATCGCGGGTGGAGAAGATACGCTTGGAGTTTTGAGATCCCTCGTTTCATCGGCTGAAGCAGGTAGTCTAAAGGACGCACTGGTTTGGGATGACGCGCCGTTTCTGGCGCCAATTCCCAGTCCGAGTAAGAACGTGTTTTGTGTAGGGCGCAATTACGCTGAACACATTGCCGAGGGCGAACGGGCACAAAATCAAAAAATTGGTGTAACAGAGCATCCGGTTTTCTTCACAAAACCGCCAACCTCGATTGTGGCACCTGAGGCAAACATTCTGATTTTCCCATCGGTATCACAAGCCATCGACTACGAAGTGGAACTGGCAGTTGTGATTGGAAAACCGGGCCGAAACATAGCCAAGGCTGACGCATACGACCATGTATACGGCTATACGATCCTCAACGACATCACCGCACGCGACATTCAACGCCGACATGGTGGGCAGTATTTCAAAGGCAAAGGTTTAGATGGGTCTTGCCCATTGGGTCCCTGGATCGTGACTGCTGATGCGGTCAGCGATCCGCAGTCTTTGTCAATTGGAATAACCGTCAATGGCGAACAGCGCCAAAACGGAACTACGTCGGACATGATTTTCGACATTCCGACGCTGATCGCATCCCTATCAGAAGGCCTGACCCTAGAACCGGGCGACGTACTTGCGACCGGCACGCCGTCAGGCGTCGGATACGCAATGGACCCGCCTCAGTTCCTGAAAGACGGGGACACGGTGGTTTGTGAAATTTCAGAAATTGGCACGCTCAGGAATACCGTGCGCGCCGTGTAAGTGGCTCCTGCATCTCTGAAGCTGCTGGAAGCCAACCATGCAAGGGAGGAAGACTAAAATGATGAACAGAAGGACTTTCACAGCGTCCTTGCTTTCGGCAGTTCCGGTAGCGGGAGCAATGGGAACGAAAGGTTTTGCGCAGGACTTGCGTAAGATCACTTTTGTACAGCCGAGCCCATCGGCGATCAACTCATTTCCTGTTTTTGTCGCCATTGGAGAAGGTTACTTCGCAGACGAAGGTTTGGACGTGACCGTCGAGGCGATCAACGGTTCGGGAGCCGTGCTTCAAGCTTTGTCTGCAGGGCAAGCGCATTTCGGTCGCCCCGGACCTGGCCCCCTAATCGCAGCGCGATCGCGGGATGTGGACGCAGTACATATCTACAACGTTGCGGCACGCAGCAACTTCGGCATCGCCGTGCCAGAAGACTCTGACATCCAAAGTGTTGAAGAGCTTCGAGGTAAAGTTATCGGAACAGGTACGGCTGATGGCGCGGAAGTCGGCTTTGCACGCAATGTGATGACCGGAGCAGGCATGAAAGAGGGTGAAGACTTCACTTTCCTGACTGTCGGCGACGGTGGCCCGGCAACTGCGGCTTTCCTGAACGGTGAAATCGACGCATATTCCGCATCGACAGCTGACACGGCAATTCTGAACCAGCGCGGAATGGCAGTGCGCGACATTACGCCGGCAGAATTTGGGCGTTTCTTCGGGAACGGCATCGCTACTATGGCCGACACAATCGCCAATGATCGGGAACTGGTCGAGGCTTGGAGCCGCGCATTCGCTCGTGGCCATGCTTTTGCACTTGATGATGCCAACCGCGAAGCCGTGTTGAAGCACCTGGCCGACGGCAATCCGCAAGAAGGCGAAGACAAGGAGTTCCAGTCGGCACTGTTCGATGCCGTGCGTTCAAAAACCATAGCGGCGGATCCAAGCAATGGTCTGGGATGGTATCCCGCCGAAGTCTGGCAAGAATGGCAAGACGCGCTGGTCGCAGGCGGCGAAATTCCGGGACCACTTGATGACCTGAGCGCTGCGTGGACCAATGAGTTTGCTGCCATTGGCAACGAGGCTGTCAGTAAATGAACGCTGAAGTCACCCATGAGTTTTCCGGCGCGCCCTTTGGCACGCCGGTCTACGAGTTGACACACGTAAGCAAGACTTATGCGCGCAATCTAGTGGTCGCTCTCGAAGACATTAATCTGACGCTTCGGAAAGGAAGCTTCACATCTGTCATCGGGTCCAGCGGGTGCGGTAAGTCAACTCTGCTCAAGATCATGGCGGGTCTGATCCCGCCAACTAAAGGACGTGTGATCCTTCAGGGGTTGCCGGTCACTGGGACCCGCCGTGATATTGGTATGATGTTCCAGCAAGCGACACTTTTCCCATGGAAAACAGCTGTGGAAAACATTGTTCTGCCGATCGAGATCCGCGATGGAAAGGCAGCAGCCAAACAAGCCATGGCAAAGGCTCACGAACTTTTAGATGTCGTAGGCTTGAAAGGTTTTGAAAACGTATATCCGAACGAATTGTCGGGCGGGATGGCACAACGCGCGTCGATCTGTCGAATGCTGATAACCGAACCAGCCGTGCTTTTGTTGGACGAACCGTTCAGCGCTCTCGACGAGTTGTCGCGCGACATGATGAATATGGAGTTGCAGCGGATTTGCCGGGAACAGGAAGCGACCGCGTTTCTTGTGACGCACTCCATTCAAGAGGCGGTGATTTTGTCCGATGAAATCGTCGTGTTGAAGCCACGTCCAGGCAGGATTGCTGAAATTGTTGAAGTCGACCTGCCTCGCCCGCGCACGCTCGATATGATGACGACTCCTAAGTTCGGCGCTATTGTAGACTACATTCGCAGCCTCCTGGATAAGGGAGAAGAAATGTGAGCCAAGTTCAGGATTATTCGCCTTCCGTAAAGGACGCTGACCCCGCAGAAGACACCGTATGGGAGCAGAAAGTTCACTTTATCGACTCGGTTCCCCGTTGGATTGCGATGACGTTTGTTTTCGTCGTTTTCGTGGGCACTTGGCAGATTGTGACGAGCTTGGGGCTTGTATCGCCGATCATCCTGCCTACCCCGATGGAGACCCTTAGGGACATGATTTTCGTCGGACAAAACCTTTTGACCGGAGGTTACATGCTGGGTGCGCTTTGGATCACTTTCAAAGAGGTCATCTATGGCTTTGCCTTGGCGATCGCGATCGGTTTTTCGCTGGGCGTGCTAGTCGGGGAAACCGCATTTGGCGAAAAAGCAGTGATGCCTTACCTCGTGGCCATAGACACCATGCCAAAAGTCGCGTTCGCCCCGCTGTTTGTGGCGTGGCTGGGGTTCGGCATTGAATCCAAGGTGGCACTTGCCGCATTTATTGCGACATTCCCAATTGTGGTTGGAACAGCCGCTGGGCTTCACGCCGCCGACGAAAACGCGCGCATGTTGTTCAAGACGATGGGCGCGAGCCGGATGCAGACATTGATCAAGATGAAGCTGCCAACTGGCCTGCCGCAGATATTCACCGGTCTCAAGATCGGTGCAGTTGGCGTGATGGCAGGTGCAATTACAGGAGAGTTCCTGGGCGGCGGAAAGGGATTTGGTGAGCTGATCCGTGTTGCAGCCTCGCAGCTCAATACACCTCGGGTGTTCTCGTTGATCCTGTATCTCAGCCTCGTCGGCCTGGCCGTTTTTGCAACGGTGGTTTGGACACAGCGTAAACTAGTGTTCTGGCATAAAGAGCAGGTCGGCAGAGATGACTTCTGAACCTGTGAAAATACACTGCCAGGCCCTGCGCGAGTTTGTGGCGAGCGCGCTCGAAACGCGAGGTGTGCCAAAAGCGGACGCTGTTCAGGTGGCCTCGACGATGGTGGAGGCCGACATCTATGGTTACGGCACACACGGTGTATTTCGTCTGCGCCAGTACCTTGCCCGGTTGGCGGGCGGCGGTTCGAATCCTACGCCAAAAGTCTCGATAGAACATGAGACTGTCGCAACCGCTTTGATCGACGGAGATGACGGACTTGGTCATTTAGCTATGTCGGCGGCGCGAGATCTTGCAATACAAAAGGCGAGAGAGGTCGGCATTGGATGGGTCGGCGTTCGACGCGGCAACCATGCGGGACCACTCGCACTATACGTGCGTCCACAAGCCGAGGCTGGGATGCTTGGCATGGCCGCAGCGGTTGGCAGTGCGAACCACGTTCCGCCCTATGGCGGAAGCGACCTGCTTCTTGGCACCAATCCTATCGCTTTCTCTGCGCCTGCCGATGGCCCCGATCCATTCGTTTTTGATATGGCGACGACTGTCGCCGCGATGGGCAAGATCAAGACCCTGTTGCAGCAAGGTAAGCCTATGCCTGAGGGTTGGATGGTCGGGCGCGATGGAAACCCATTGACGGACCCTGCACGCAAGTCAGAAGGATTTCTTTTGCCGATCGGCGGTCCCAAAGGTTTCGGTCTTTCTGTAGCCATCGGATTGATGGCCGGGGTCTTGAACGGTGCGGCATTCGGCTCAGACGTGGTCAACTTCACCTCAGACACGACCTCATCCACAAACACAGGGCAATTCGTAATGGCGCTTAATCCGGCAGCGTTTGGGATGGAAAAAGACTTTGCTGCCAACGCGGCCCGCGTCTTTTCTGAAATGCGCGCATCAGCCCCACTGCCCGGTCATGACCCAGTGCGCTTGCCCGGAGACGGCAAAATGGCCGCAGCTGAAGCCCGTCGTAAAAACGGTGTAAGGCTTAACCCCGCTCTTTGTCGTGATCTCAACAAACTAGCCCTGGACTGTCGGCTGACACCCCCATTTCCAAGTCTCAGCACTGACTAGCGGCCGATCCGTGAAAAGTTTGCAAGCGCTTTGGAACAGAATTCAGCGAAACGCCTCATCCTCGGCCTCAAGCGCTTTCACAAGAGCAGAAAGCTTGTTCATCATGTGTAGCTTCATGGTTTTGCCAAGCCCATCTGCATCGCGAGCCTTAAGCAACTCCATCATGGCTTCATGTTCGCGAATTGCCTGCGCCCAGCGTTCGTCTGACAGATTGGCCACAAAACGCGCTCGGCGGACCCGCGCCGCCAACAGCTTGTGGTGGGTTTCAAGAATGTCGTTTCGCGCGCCACGTATCAGTGCCTGATGGATGTCCTGATTGGCTTTAAAATAGGCCTGTCGATCACGTGACCTATAGGCTTTCACCATATCGGCGTGGCGACGTTCAATCTGTTTAATTTCCGTGGAGTTCATGCTCTGACACGACAACTCTCCTGCCAGTTGCTCAAGCGTCGCAAGAACTGGAAACGTATTCTCCAATTCCTCTCGCGTGACACTGGCAACGCGCGCACCTCGGTTGGCTTGGAGTACCACAAAGCCTTCTGATGCAAGCACCTTTAGGGCTTCCCGCAATGGTGTCCTTGAGACCCCCAACGAGTCGCAGAGCTGTTTCTCGGGCACTTTCTCTCCCGGCTTCAGAACATCTTCGACAATCAGGTTGCGCAAGCGTTCGACCAGTTCTTCATGTAGTGTTGTGCGCTTGATGCCATCCGTTAGATTCATAACCACGTCCTAATCATCAAGTACCATTTCCAACAAGCGAGCGACATGCATGGGCTGCCGTCGAGTACCCTCAGTGATTTGGTGCCGGCATGATGTCCCATCTGCCACAACAATTGCATTTACGGGTGCCGCGTCCAAAGCTGGAAATAGGTCTAGCTTTGCCATCTCGATCGAGACATCGACAGTTTCCGGGGCATATCCAAACGCGCCAGCCATACCACAACAACTGCTTTCGATCATGTTAACCTGCGCCTCAGGAATACGCTTCAGGAGATTGAGCATAGGCGTGACGACGTCATGTGCCTTCTGATGACAATGTCCATGGACGTAGATCGGTCGATCTATCGGTTTCAAAGGCAAGCTCGGCTGTTCGACCAGAAATTCCTCAATTGTATGTGTGGCCTTCGCCAACATCTCCGTTTGCGGTCCCGGGCAAAGAGCCAAATACTCGTCCCGGAAAGTGAGGATAGAGGAAGGTTCAAGTCCGACTACAGGTATGCCTTTGGCAACCATATCTCGTGTCGCGTCAATCACGCGCTGAGCCTCGTGTCGCGCTTCTTCCATACAACCCACAGCCAACAAGGTACGCCCGCAATCCAACACTCTTTTAGTGCGGTTATCCCGTGCTACGGCGACACGCAGCCCTAGCGCACGCAGGACTCGGACCGCGGCGCGCAGATTGTCAGGCTCGAAACAACGGTTGAATACATCTGCAAACAGAAGAACCTGCGGATCACTATCTTGGGCCTCGTCATCTCGGAACGGAACGGAAGACCATTCTGGAAGATCACGTCGCGCGGCAATACCTGTCGGGCTTTCCAATAGCTTACGCAAGGGTCCAATTTTGTTTCGAATATTCATAAGCCACGCGACTTTTGCAGCTTTTGGTGCATATCTGGGCAGGTAAGCTATTAATTTATCTGCCAATGTTAGCCCATCTTTTTTACGTTTCGCTGACAGTACTTCGATCTTCATTTTCGCCATGTCGACGCCAGTCGGGCACTCCCGAGCGCACGCCTTACAGGATACGCAGTACTTCATCGCGTCCAACATTGCATCGGATTCTAAACCGCCCGGCAACTGCCCGCTGATCACGAAACGCAAAGTGTTTGCACGCCCACGTGTGGAATCAAGCTCGTTTCGGGTGGCACGGAAGGAAGGGCACATAACTCCGCCCTTGAGCTTGCGGCACGCACCGTTGTTATTGCACATCTCAACGGCACCCTGAAATCCTCCTCCGGTACCCGGCCAAGCTGACCAATCCAGCGCTGTTTCGAAATCCGGGACTGAATAGTTTTGGCTGTAGCGGAATAGACGGCGATCATCCATTGAGGGCGCATTCACAATCTTTCCAGGATTGAGCATCCCGATTGGGTCAAACCGGTTCTTAACCTCTTCAAAGGCGGAAATAATACGCTGACCAAACATTTTTTCATGAAATTCAGAACGCACGATCCCGTCACCGTGTTCACCTGAATGAGAACCCTTGTATCGCTTAACCAGATCAAATGTTTCTTTTGCAATCGCCCGCATTGTGCTGACGTCTTTGTCCTGCCGCATATTCAGGACAGGACGAACATGTAGGCACCCTACGGAGGCGTGCGCGTACCATGTTCCCTTGGTGCCATGCCGGTCGAATATTTCGTTTAGGCCCGCGGTGTAATCGGCGAGGTCGGACAACGGAACAGCGCAATCTTCAACGAAGGATATCGGCTTGCCTGCCTCCTTCATCGACATCATGACATTCAAGCCGGATTTCCGGTACTCGGCGATTGAATTCTGCAGCTTGGTGTCTGTAATTGAAACAACTCCACCCCACCGGCTTTTCGTTCCGGTAAAAGACAAGCCGAGATCTCCGATTAGTTGGGAAAGCTTAACCAGTTTTGCGGCATTGTCCTCAGCGTTGCCCTCGGCGAATTCTACTAGTAGCAGGGCTTCGGGATTGCCTTTGACAAAGGCCTCTATAGTGTCGCGAAACAATGGGATATCGCGCCCCAACGCGATCATTGTCTCGTCGATCAATTCTACCGCCTGAGGGTTGAGCGTCACGATGTGTTGGGTGGCCTCCATTGCAGCACGAAATGTCGAGAAATGGCACACGCCGGTAACTTTCTCACCCGGTAACTGCGCCAAGTTCAATTCCAATTCAGTGAAGTAAGCCAGCGTGCCTTCTGACCCCACCAACAAATGGGACATGTTGATGTCGCTACCGACGAGCGCGTCGATATTGTACCCGCCCACACGGCGCTGGACCTTGGGAAAACGGGCGTCAATCTCAGACGCCTCACGACGTCCAAGTGCGCGCATGTCGCCAACAAGATCCGCATAATCGCTAGATGCGGGCGTTTCAGCGCTGAACCGCGCTTCGCTTCCGTCGACCAGAATTGCGTTTATTGCATGGACGTTATCTCGCATGATCCCGTACCGCAGAGACTTTCCGCCTGAAGAATTGTTTGCTGCCATCCCCCCAAGAGTGCAACGAGACGCTGTTGAGGGGTCCACTGGAAACCAAAGGCCATGCTTCTTCAACGCTTCGTTCAATTGATCCAACACAACACCTGGCTGAACGCGCGCAATACGTTTCTCAACGTCTATGTCTAGAATACGATTCAAGTATTTTGTGTTGTCCAGCACAATACCCTGATTGACCGTTTGCCCACATTGCGACGTGCCGCCACCGCGAGGAAGGACCGAAAATCCCTCGTCCCGAGCGACAGACATCACGGCTTTTACATCTTCTGTGGATCGGGGGATCACAACAGCGTCAGGTATCATCTGATAGATTGAGGCATCGGTCGAGTACCGCGCAAGCGACGCCGGATCTGACATCACCTCTCCCCGCACATCAGACAACAGTCGGCGGTACAACGATCCATTCTTTACCATCAGGTTCGCCTTCCCTTCCCAGTAAGCCCATTGAGGCTCTACTTACCCATTGACTGAATAATGAATTCATAATTAACTTTTGCAATGGTTAATAGCACCACTCTTTTGGCACCAGCATAAGGATCATTTCAAATGCGTCAGGCGGGCAGGCACTTTTTACAGATTCCAGGGCCAAGTGCTGTGCCAGAGCGCATCCTGAAGGCCATCAGTACACAGACCATTGATCACCGTGGGCCCGATTTTGCTGAAGTAGGGAACAAGGCCCTAAGTGGGATAAAAACCATTTTCAAGACAAAGCAGAACGTCTTTATTTACCCCTCATCCGGCACCGGTGCATGGGAAGCAGCACTTGTGAACAGTATTTCGCCAGGCGAAAAAGTTCTCATGTTCGAAACAGGACACTTCGCCTTCATGTGGTGCAACTTGGCAGGAAAACTGGGATTGCAGCCAGAACTGATTGAAGGAGATTGGCGTGGCGGTGCGGATCCAAGTCAGATCGAAGACCGCCTGCGCGAAGATAGTCAGCACGAGATCAAGGCGGTATGCGTCGTCCACAATGAAACTTCTACTGGGTCAGTCTCGTCGATCGAGGAAGTACGCAGAGCAATAGATGCGGCAAAGCACCCTGCGCTCCTAATTGTTGACTCCATTTCTGGCCTAGGGTCGATCGATTTTAGGTTCGACGACTGGGGCGTTGATGTCTGTGTCTCTGGTTCGCAAAAAGGACTGATGCTACCGCCTGGTCTGAGCTTTAACGCTGTAAGCGACCGTGCACTGGAACATTCAAAATCCGTGAGTATGCCACGAAGTTATTGGGATTGGCATGATATGATCGAACCCAACCAGAAAGGGTTCTTCCCTTATACGCCCGGCACCAATCTCCTTTATGGACTAAATGAGGCCATCGATATGTTGCACGAAGAGGGGCTGGAGAACGTGTTCGCACGGCATTCCCGCCATGGTGCCGCGACGCGGGCTGCGGTGCAAGCATGGGGACTTGAGGTAATGTGTGCTCGCCAAGGCCAGGAGTCGGGCGTACTGACCGCTGTTAAAGTACCTGAAGGACATTCTGCTGATGTATTTCGCGCAACTACGCTGGAGCACTATGATATCTCACTTGGAAATGGCCTGTCCAAAGTAGCCGACAAGGTTTTCCGCATAGGTCACTTGGGCGATTTCAACGACCTGATGTTGATGGCCACACTATCAGGCGTAGAAATGGGTCTCGCCAAGAGCGGCGTGCCGCATACAGCAGGTGGCACGCAGGCTGCGTTGGAGCATCTCAAGGCCGCGTAAATCCAAGCTGAGTCTCCAATAGCGCGACCGAGTCCCATTGACGGGAAATTACCAACCCTCCGGATCACAAAACTCTTTAGGAGCTTCACCATGACCCGTATGACGGCAAAAGACTTCGACCAGGAACTTCTTGATCTGTATGACTTTTATGCGCACGGCAAAATCACAAAACGCCAATTTCTGGACCGCGCCAGCAAATTTGCAGTTGGCGGTTTATCAGCGGTCGCGTTGCTGAACATGCTTAGTCCGAACTATGCCCTAGCACAGCAGGTGTCATTTAACGATCCCGATATCCATGCAGACTACATCACCTATCCCTCACCAAATGGAACCGGTGACGTGCGGGGCTATCTGGTCCGGCCCGCAGGCGTTGAAGAACCCTTGCCCGCGGTACTGGTAATCCACGAAAACCGCGGCCTTAACCCGTACATCGAAGATGTCGCGCGCAGATTGGCTAAAGCCGGGTTTATGGCTCTGGCTCCAGACGGCCTGACATCGGTGGGTGGATACCCCGGCAACGACGCAGATGGGCGCGAACTGCAAAAGACAGTGGACCGGGTCGAGTTGATGAACGATTTCTTCAATGGATTTGAATACCTATTGAACCGAGATGACAGTACCGGAAAGGTCGGCGCAGTGGGTTTCTGCTACGGTGGCGGCGTAGTCAGCGCAATTGCTGTGGCCTACCCGGAATTGGGAGCAGGCGTGCCGTTCTATGGTCGCCAGCCGGCAGCTGAGGATGTGGCTAAAATTCAGGCGCCGCTACTTATTCAAATGGGCGAGCTTGATGAGCGCATCAACGCAGGGTGGCCGGATTTTGAGGCTGCTCTTCAGGCCAACGACAAAGTATACGAGGCATATATATACGAAAACGCCAACCACGGTTTTCATAACGACAGTACGCCACGCTATGATGAGGAAATGGCAAACCTAGCCTGGGACCGCACAATTGATTGGTTCAACACCTATCTGAAATAATTGGTACAAGCTACCAAGCCAGTCATGCGTTGATATCTTTTCGTTGAAATCCTCGGCCCATCTTGGCCAAGACCTTAGAAGCTAAGGTAACTTGAACTTCGCAGTTAAAGATTCTGCGACAAGGTCTTGGCCCGCTATGCCTACTATTAACTTTTTTAACGTGTCGAAACGATGGAAGGATACTGTCGCAACGGTTTTAGGTGAAGCGATCCATCGTTAAGTGTTCAGCTCATCTGCGGGTCAAAAGTATTATCACTTTTGTGCGTGGTTAGCCGTTCCATTGGTTCTCTTCGGTATCCCGAAACCGCCGCGCGAGATAATCCACAAACGCGCGCGTTTTTGGTGCCAGATTCCGCCTTTCGGCAAACATTACGACGATATCCGTGCTGGGAGGTGCATACTCCGGCATGACATGGACAAGTTCGCCGGAGAGAAACTTCCTGTTTGCCATATAGCAGGGCAGCCGTGCGATCCCGATACCAGCCAGAGCGGCTCTAAAGACAACATCGGTGCTGTTCCCCTCAAAGCTGCCCGTTGCTTCAAATTTTTCGCCTGCGTTCGGTTCGATGCTGTTCCAAGCGTTCCGTTGGCTTCTCCCAGCAACTCTCAAGCAATTGTGCTCAGCCAATTCGGCAAAATTCGACGGTGTTCCACAACGCGCAAGGTATTCAGGTGAGGCACATAGTACCCTTCGACTCTGCATAACGCGCCTGATGACCATATCTGGATTCTTGCGTTGTTCCGCAAAGCAGATCGCCGCATCGAAGCCTTCACTCCGAAGATCAATTTCTCGGTCGGTCAAATCCAAAGACATTTGAACCTGAGGGTTCTCTTTCATGAACTCTGGCAGAGCAGGAATCAGTTGGGACTTACCGAATGCAACAGTGGATGCGATCCTGAGTTCTCCGCGTGGGACACCGTCAAAGCTGTGGATCATCGCTTTGGCTTCATTGAATTTGTCAGCCATCGCTTTGCATTTTTCATAGAAATCTTGGCCTTCCCGCGTTGGAGAGACACCCGTTCTGGTACGATTCAGAAGGCGGTAGTGCACCTGATCTTCAAGTAACCCGATCTGCTTACTTACTGCTGATGGGGTCTGGCCCATTGATCTTGCAGCCGCAGAAATACTGCCCTGCTCGACAACCGTCGCAAAGATTAGCATTTGCGCAGAAATGTCCATGTCATGACCTTTTGCTATTCCAATATGGCATGGGGCCTTTGCCAAAATGGCGAGTTGTGAGCGCTACCAAATACCCTTATCTCTGCATTGCAGCATAAATACCGCATTGCAGCAATGGACGAGGCAATATCATGGCAATTACACGATCAAACAGCGCGCTGGATGTCGTTTTCGAAGCTGGCCGCACGTTCTTTCATCAAAAGCTGGACACGATACGCAAGGCACAGGCCAAACGCAGGGTTTATCGCGAAACTTACTATGAACTCTCGGTGTTATCTGACCGTGACTTAATAGATTTGGGTATCTCGAGAAGCAGCATCAAAAATCTTGCGTTGGAGGCCGCCTATGGCTGTTAACACCCAAGCCCCTGCTACGTATCGCGATCACGCGATCGCCCAATCAATCGCATTCTTGGTGTGGATCAGATCCACGACTAAAGCTGCTTTGAAAGCACTGAAAATGGCCCGGATGCTCTCTGCGCTTTCGAATATGAGTGACTACCAACTCGCTCAGATCGGAATTTCGCGATCTGAGATCCCGGAATATGCCGAAAAACTAATGGTTGACGAATAGAGAAGTGGGCCTTCAGGTCAGAAGATTACACAAGTTTGCTGGTCCTCGCTCCTCCCAGAGTAAGCCAGCATAAGCGGCGGCGAAAAAGCCAACGGGGAGCGCCATCGCAAAGGGCCAGCATTTTCACCTCCTCCCGAAAATGCTGGCCCATACCAACCTGCCAAACAGGAAACGCGAAAACTGAAAGTCATGAGAGCACTACAAGACCCGATCGTTCGTCGTCTCCGTTCTGGCGATCAAAGTAACATCTGCAATCATTTTCTGTAGTTAGATATCGAAACGCGGCGAGCACGGTTTGTGGAGTCGTCGACGCCAATTACGTCTTGAGCTACGCACAGAACATCCTTCGGCATGACAGTATCGCTTGTGGGGCGTTTGTCTGAGGACAATTGAGGGGCCTTGTGGAACTGCGCGGCCTCTTTCATTCATGGCCATCAAAGCCAGAGGCTGCATTCTCTGTCGAAGCCGAGTGCCGAGGCCTTGGGATTGGCGACGCTTTGGTTCAACAGATGTACGCGATGGCGCAGAACAGAGGCGTCCGGACTATCCAAATGATGTGCCTGAAGGAAAACCGCCACATGCGCTATCTTGCGGCGAAACATAACGCGCAGTTTGTAGCCTACGCGGATATTGTTGAAGCAATCTTGCACCTCAACTGGCCGACACCCGCGTCAATTGCCATTGAGATTATCGCTGAAGCTAGGGCACACTCACATCTGCTTTTTACTATGACGACCAATGGCACACTGCGTATTGCGGTCGTTTGATTGGGCTTAAGCGAATGACCTTTTCTAGTGCCTTTATTGTTTCAGTGTTAGAGTTACCTTTCTTCAGATAGTGGCCGTGCGACGCGCATATTCCACCTTAAACACAAGTCGGGATTTACCGCCTCAAGCTGTAACACGCAGTGCATCGACAGGAACTAGCGCTCCTTTGGCTTGGATCACGTAGCTGGCCAATTGGCAGCCCAACGATATTCCCGCGCGGAAATCACTTTTCTCCAATACGCTGAGCAAAACGCCAGCGTTGAAGCTGTCACCAGCGGCTGTTGTATCAATAGCGGAAGTTTCCGGCTTAGTAGGCACCTCCCCTCTAATATTCCCATCTTTATAAACCACAGAATGCTCGCCGTTCTTTACGACGACCCGCTCCACACCAAGTCTTGCATATCGTTCAAGAGTCGCGGTCGGACAGTCGTCATTAAACCACGCGCTTTCATCGTCAAAAGACGGCAACACGATATCCGAGAGCTCAGCAGCGCGCATGATTGAACGCTTCATTTCTTCGGTACTCGACCAAAGTTTGGGTCTGATGTTCGTATCGAAAGCCACGGTTTTCCCTACATCGCGACCCCTTTGGAGAGCACCAAGTAGATTTTCACGCGATTGAGGACCAAGAATTCCCAGCGTAATTCCTGAGTAATAGATCAAATCCGCTTTTTCGATAGCACGGTCAAGCGCATCTGGGTCGTCAGCAAGCCGTTTGGCTGCAGAGCTGTTGCGCCAATAGGAAAAACTGCGTTCGCCGTTGGAAAGGTGGATCATATAGAGACCCACAGTTCCATCCGAAATTTCGCAAATGTGAGAGGTATCGATGCCTGTTCTGTCAATAAAGGCTCGCATTTCGCGAGACAGTTTGTCGTCACCAACTGTCGTGAAATAAGCGACCTCTGTATTTGGTGATATATTCGCTAAATACCAAGCCGTGTTGAACGTATCACCAGCGTACCCGATCTTGAACTCCCCTGGACCGCCTAGGGGAGCAAGTTCCGCCATGCACTCGCCGATTGCTAAGATACGCATGGGTTCTACAAAAAATCGTCACGCCGCGGAGTGAAGCTATCTACGAGCTTTCCTGGTTCCAGGCAAACACATCCGTGGGTTTGATCTGAAGGAATGACAAAACTGTCTCCTGGCCCGAACTCTTGATCACTTTCGCCTAAAGTGAACCGGAACCGGCCACTTTCGACATATGTTGACTGGACATGCGGATGGCTGTGCAACGCGCCTATCGCACCTGCTTTGCTGAACCGAAAGGCAACAACCATGAGATTGGGATGATCAGAGAGAACTTGCCGTGTGACATTCTCTCCTGTCGAGACAACTGGAAATTCAGGCAAGGTGTACCTCCGCTACACTATGAGAAAAGCATTCCACCATTCAGATCGACATTAGCTCCTGTAATGAAAGCACTGTCGTCGCAGGCTAGGAATAGGACAAGGGTTGCGACATCCTCAATGGTGCCCTGACGTTTCATTGGCGCAGCGGCTTCAAAGCCGCGACGTCCTGCGTCCGGTGTGTGGATGTTATGAAAATCGGTATCAATCATCCCAGGGCACAGCCCATTGACCCTGATATCCGGGCCCAGCTCTTTGGCCAAACCCCGCGTCAGCGTCATGATCGCGCCCTTTGAGGTCGCATAGGGAACTGAGCCGGGGCCGCCGCCATCGCGAGCAGCTTGGCTTGCCAAGTTGACAATCGCACCGCTTTTCATATGAGCCAAACAGGCGTTCGTCATCATGAAGTTGCTGGTCAGATTCAAGTCCATCACATACTTCCAATGTTCAAGTGAGGACTCTGCAACTGTTTTGCGGGCAACCAAACCGCCCGCGTTATTGACCAAAACGTCAATACTGCCGAATTCCGCGAGAGATCGCGCCACCAATGCGTCAACGTCGCTTTTCTGCGTTAGGTCTCCTTGAAGCGCGATTGCGGTCCCGCCATTTGCTTTGATTTTGGCCACAACTTCCTCAGCGCCTGCGCTGCTGGCAAAATAGTTTATTGCGACGTTTGCGCCCTCGGAGGCAAGCTTGAGAGCGACTGCTGCACCGATATCGCGGCCGGCTCCAGTTACAATTGCCGATTTTCCAGCGAGTTTCATGGGCATCCCTCATCTTTGCTCAGCTTTGAAAGTTGTCGTGTGCCATTGTGGGTCGCCTAAGCTGCACCGCGTTTGACGAACATGTCGTAGATTTCGGGTACATTGCCTTCGCCCATCCCTGCATCAAGCGCCGTTTGAAGATTTGCGGAAGTGCCTTCAGCGATTTCGGAGCGCGTTCCAATGTCAGTAATCATCTGAACGAAGTAGGCGATGTCCTTGTTGGCATTGCTGATCGAAAACCCAAGATCACTTACGCCATCGACGGCGTAATTCTTGCAAAATTGCATAAATGGAGAATTGGACGGGCCCGCAGACATGATCTCAAAAAGCTGCTGGCCATCGATGCCCGCTTGTTTTGCAACTGCAAATGCCTGGCTCATGGTACACGCTGTTGTCATACCCATGAAGTTGTTGATCAGCTTTGTCGTATGGCCCGCGCCGAGTGTGCCAAGATGGAACACGTTCTCGCCCTGCACGTCGAGCACAGGTTTGACCTTTTCAAACGTTTCGATATCGCCCGCTGCCATGATGTTCAGCAAACCGTCCTTGGCGTGCATAGGTGAACGCCCCAACGGTGCGTCGAGCATCCCCGCCCCTTTTTTCGCAAGTTCCGCGCCAATTTTCTTTGTTGACGCTGGAATGGACGTTCCGAAATCTATGACCACCGCGCCTTCTTTGATCCCGGCGAGAATACCATTCTCGCCGTAGATCAGGCTTTCGACCACGTCAGATGTTGTCACGCAGAGCATGACGATATCACTGGCCTCGGCGAGTTCCTTAGGGGTGCTCACCTCGACCGCGCCGCGCGCAACGGTTTGGGCAACCGCCGCTTTGTTGCGGCCCATAACCATAAGATCAAAACCATTTTTTTGGAGGCATTCAACCATCTTGCTGCCCATTTGGCCTAGGCCAATAAAACCGATTTTTGGATTCGACATATGCGCCTCCTAAGCGTTTAGGTTTTTCATTTTGGAAAAGACATCGGCCCCGGCTTGGGCGACGTCATGATCTTGCGCAGGCGAGCCTGAACTAACGCCAATGCCGCCGACGACATCAGAACCAGAAAGCACAGGAAGACCGCCGGCAACGGTCACCATACGTCCGCCTAAGGCCGAGGCGATGCCATGCGCTGGCATTCCCGGTTGACTGACTTCACCCAAGGCTTGCGTGCTCTTCTTGATGCCGCATGCGGTATAAGCCTTGTCGATCGCCAGATTGACGCTGGTAATCTTGGCGCCATCCATTCGCTCAAATGCGATGAGGATACCGCTCTCATCGGTAACAGCGATGCACATAGGCACCCCGATATCTTCGGCTTTTAGCCTAGCGACCGCGATCAGCCGTCGCGCCTCTTCAATGTCCAATCGTTTGATATTCAGCATAACGGCGTCCTTTGGGCTTTATGGGCCGATTAGGAGAGTGGGAAGTGTGAGCGAGATGGCAGGAACGAAGGTGATCAGCATCAGCGCTGCGAAGATCGCAAGGTAGAAAGGCCAGATCGTTCTGATGGCTTTTTCCATCGGCAACTGGCCAACCGCACAGCCTACAAACAAGCAGGTCCCGACCGGAGGCGTGCAAAGCCCCAGACCAAGGTTCACTAGAAGGATCATGCCAAATTGCAGCGGATCGATCCCCAGCATATTCATCACCGGTAAAAAGATCGGCGTGCAGATGAGGATCAAGGCTGCCATATCCATAATCATGCCAAGCAGCAAAAGAACGGCATTGATCATCAGCAAAATCAGGATCGGGTTCTCGGTTATCCCCAAAAGGAACTCGACCGTTTTGGTTGGTACGCGGTTGTAGGTTAGCATGTAGGCGAAGGCCCCGGCGCAGGCGATCAGGATCATGACCATCGACGTTGTACGCACGGACGAAATTACAGCAGTCTTAAAGGCATCCCATGACAGGCTGCGGTAGACGATCAGCGTGACAACAAAGGCATACATAGCCCCGAATGCACCGGACTCTGTTACAGTAAAGATGCCTGATAGGACACCTCCGACGATAATGACGGCAGTCAGCAAGCCGGGGATGGAGCCGATAAACGCGTACGCCAGCGCCGTCCATCCTGGAAACCGTTCAGCCTGATAGCCGCGCTTTACTGCGACCACATATGCGGCAATTGCCAGGCAACAGCACATCAGGATGCCGGGGACCACGCCCGCCAAGAACAGCTTGGAAATTGACACCACACCGCCCGTTGCAAGAGCAAAGATGATCATATTGTGACTGGGTGGAATGATGATCCCAGCGATAGAAGACGTCACCGTCACATTCACCGCATAGTCAGCATCGTATCCCTTGTCTTTCATAACGGGGATGAGAATTGAGCCCAGCGCGGAGATGTCCGCGATCGCCGAACCTGAAATCCCGCCAAAAAGCATAGAGGAAAACACGTTTACAATGCCAAGCCCGCCGCGCACGGCACCCACAGCAGCTTGCGCGAACCTGACCAATCTAACGGCTATCCCGCCGTGGAACATCAGCTCGCCAGCGAAAATGAAAAACGGGATCGCCATTAGCGAAAAAACGTTGATTCCCGCCACTATTCGTTGAAAGCCGACGAACAACGGCAAACCTTCATACCAAAACGCAGCCAAGGCAGAAATCCCGAGTGCGTAAGCGACCGGAGTGCCGATGATGACGGAAAGGGCAAAGACCCCAAGAAGAACTGCAAGTCCCATGATTAACCCTGATCTATACTGTCTTGACGCGCATCCTCGCCCAGAAACAGGCGGATCAGATGACCGATGGAAAACAGAAGGACCAATGCTCCGCTGATTGTCATAGGCAGGGATCTCAGGCCCTCGGGCCATTGAATAAGCGGGATCAACGTGCCCCATTTGAATTCGGTCAATTCAAGCCCATACCAGAACATCATCGCGCCAAATCCGGCCAGCAGCATATCTGTGATGCAGACAAAGACTGTTCGTACTTTCGGGGGCACCATGCCCCGAAAAAGAACAACAGAGAGGTGGGTATGGTTGTGCACTCCGGCTGCTGCGCCGAGGAAGGCAATAACCATGACAAGTAAAAGCGATACCTGTTCAACCCAAGTGGGCGTGTCATTGAGGACGTACCGGCCAAAGACCAGCCACGCGAAGATGGCGGTCATAGTCACGATGGCGACGCCGGCCAACACGGTACAAAGGCGGGCGAGCAGGTCGAGGAAGAAATCCATCCTCCGTAGAAACTCTGATGTCTTGCCTGAAACTTGCATGCCGCCCCCTTTTTTTGGTTTTACGAGTCCGGCTTCTTTGAAGGAAACCGGACGCGCTTAACTGTATTCGCTTTGGCAAATCACTCAGTGGCCTGAGCCATCTCGACCAACGCTTTCATATCTGGGTTGGCAGCTAGGTAGTCGGCATAGACTACGTCCATCGCGGACTGGAAGGGACCCTTGTCTGCGATTTCGTTGACTGTGATGCCAGCCGCTTCAACGTCAGAGCGCGCTTGCTCAGATCCAACAGCCCACAGTTCGCGCTGATACAGAGCCGCTTCTTGTGCCGCACTACGTACAGCTTCTTGTAGTTCGGGGCTAAGCGCGTTGAACTTGGCTGTATTCACACAGATGCACTCGGGGATGATCAAATGCTCAGACAGCGAATAGTGCGACGTCACTTCGTAATGGCCGACGTTTTTGAACGACGGGAAGTTGTTCTCCGCCCCATCAACAACGCCTGTTTTCAGTGCCTGTTGTACTTCCGAAAAAGCCATTGGAGACGGATTTCCACCCATAGCCGAAATCATCGAAGTGTAGAGATCGTTGTTCATAACTCGGATCTTCAGACCTTCCACATCGGCTGGAGAGTTGATTGGTTTCTGGCTGTAGAATGACCGGGCTCCAGCATCAAAATATGCAAGGGGAAGAACTCCTGCCTCACCCATCGCTTCGGCAACGACCGCACCAGCTTCACCTTCCATCACGCGGAACATGTGCGGCACACTTTTGAAGATGAACGGAAGCGATACAAGGTTTGCCTCTTTGACCATCGGACCAATCGGGCCAAGGTTGAAGTTGCCAACCTCGATGGCTCCAATACGCACTTGCTCCAGCGCATCGGGTTGCGAGCCAAGAACGCCGCCGTGGAAAACATCTACCGTGACTTCACCATCTGTGGCTGTGTCAACAAGCTCAGCAAATTTGTCCATCGCCGCCGTATTGGGGTGGCCGTCATTGTGAATGTTCCAAGCGCGCCAGCTTTCAGCCGATGCTGAAGAGGCGATCAGTGCAACGGTTACTGCTGCAAAAAGCGATTTCGTAGAAGTCATGGGTCTCCTCCCGTTTTTTCTGAGCAGCAACAGGCCAAAATGTGTCGTCTGGAGGATGAAAGTCACAAAACTTCCTGCTTCCTCCCAGAGCCGGAATCACTGCTGAACTAATAAGGACACTAGTATCCAAGTTGTGTCAACAACTCGTTTGAAACATGTGACGGCCTTGACTTCAATGGTTACAGGCTCTTTGATATTAACCGAAAAAGCCTTTCCAAAATACGTACGAACTATGGCTTTTTAATATATAAAACAGTTCCTTAACCACCTCTCAGACTGTGGCGACAGGATTATGAATCAGAGGATGAAAGAAAAAATCGTGGACGGAATTAGAACCCGAACGACCACTGATGCCGTCTACGAAACACTGCACGATCAGATCGTTTCGCTCGAAATTCTTCCCGGCACAAAATTGTCCGAGACGGAAGTCGCACGTCGATTCGGCGTATCTCGCCAACCTGTTCGCAACGCCTTCACCAGGCTTGGAAATGAGGATTTGCTACTTATCCGACCTCAAAAAGCAACCGAGGTGCGTGGCTTTTCAATGGATCGCCTAGAGCTTGCTCGTTTGGTGCGAAGGGCCGTCGAACTTGAAATAGTTTACATGGCGGTTGAGACTTGGGATTCAGATCGGGATGCGAAGCTAAGCGAAAACTTAGCCCTTCAGGAGAATGCTCTGACGCAAGGGGATCTATCTGCCTTTCACGCGCTCGATTACGATTTTCACAAACTAATCTACGTCCTTGGCGGCAACCCGTTAGCGTTCGAAGTTATGCTGGAATGCAAACAAAAAGTAGATCGTCTCTGTATGCTTGGTCTTGAGAAAGATCGCGAGGCGAATTCCATTTTGGAAGACCACTATGAGATCGCAAATGGGCTTGCCTCGCGGGATCTGTCAAAAGCGCAAAACGCAGTCAGAAAACACTTATCCCGCCTCGACGACACTATCGCGTTTATTCACGAACGCCATCCCGAGTATTTTGAATGAATTTGGAAACTCATACCGCTAATTTGGTTCAATATTCAGTACCGAAAATGTGCCTATCGTGCCTGCCGGCTGCTCATTTATCTTAAAGTTTTTTTGCTTGTTAGGGATCATCGAATGTGCAATGCCCGGTTTCGTTTCTGCGGTTTTCTCACGTTCTACAAACGTGATGGTGCTCGGCAGCGAATTGGGGCTTTCCCGAACAATAGACGTTCGCTACACCCAGCAAGAACGTCTGCTCTGCGAAAAAAGCGTCCGTTTAGCCAAGATAGCTTTGCTGGTACGTTTCACACTTTCGGCAGATATTGATCAAGCAGAGCATCCACCAGGCCCTCTTGCAACCGGTACCCTTTCTGCTGGTTTACTCGCAGTATGTCTTCCAATACTACAAACTGTTCCATGCCTGTTGTCATGGCTAAACGAAGAGTCAGGTCATCGTAATCGCTCTGTTTCATAGAGCCACGAACGGGTGCAAGGGCCTCGCCAAATGCTGTAACCCTTCTGGCGCCGCGCATTTTGACAGTACTGTCCTGAAGTGATGCCTTTAGAGACTCAGCCAAAAACTGACGGAAGTACGCCTCATGTTCGCGCGAGAAATCCAGATAATAGCGCGCCACAGCGTGCACACGGCTTCGTACGTCCTCAAGTCCTTCCAGCAGTCCAGAAGTTGGAGTCACCTCTACGTCGAGGGTCGCGTCCAAGGCCAAAACACCGGGGTCGGAGAAGTACCGATATACCGTCGCGCGGCCAATTCTCGCTCGCTCTGCGACTTTAGCAAGGGTCACGTTTTCTCCTTCGGACATGAGCTCACGTGCCGCCGTCAGCAATGCCTCTCTTGTTCTGTTTTTTTGATTGGTTCGAGGAGCCAAATCGCGAGTCCTTAATGATACACTTGTCTCATGAGGAGATTTATGTATCATATAGGCACATTTATCGAAGTAAAGGGAGCCGTTGAAATGACAGAGTCTCGCCCACGCACGTACCACCTTCTCGGTAATCTTCTGACGTTCCACGCGTTTCCTGCTGAAACCGGAAATCGCTGCACCATCGTTGAGATCAAGACCGCCCCAGGTGCTGGCGCGCCACCCAACCATCATGCAGGTGAAGATGAAAGCTTCTATGTCTTAGAAGGTGAGTTTGAATTTTTCCTGAACGGCAAAACAAAAAATGTAAGCATCGGTGATTTCGTGAAAGTCCCGGACGGCGCCGTGCACGCGTTCACATGTATTGGGCAAAGCCCAGGTCGCCTATTGTGCATCAATGCTCCAGGAGAAATGCACGATAAATTTTTTACCGAAGCGGGTGAAGCAATGCCAGACGGCACCACAGACATTCCTGCTCCCGATGGGCCACCCGACATTCCGGCCATCATGGCTGTAGCCGAAAAGACTGGTATGACAATTTTGGCGCCATAAAGTGAGCCTGCCTGAACTTCATCTTCGAAACGGGAGCCCGCGAATTAACGTTTCTGTAAAGAGTTAGAAAAATGTGCCAAACCAAACACTCGGAACCGCACTGGCAACGTCCGCAATGGGCTCGAAGCAGTCGTTGGCGGCGTAGTGCATCAATGACCGCTGTGCGGACAAAGCTGTCGTTGGTTGTTTAGTTTTCGATTTCCGGATTCTACAGGGTGGAGCCCTTTGCAAAGATGCTCTGACACAACCTCTCAATCCGTAGTGTTTGGATTTGAAGCGACGGAAGGACAACTTTCAATCGGTTCGCAAATGCAGTCCACTAATCTAAGGTTATAGAAAAATCAACAGCCTCATGCGGTGTGACCATGAATCCCGAACAAATATTTGCCGTCCTGTCTGCTTTGCTTGGAGAGCCTTCTGATCCGACGGCTTTTGAAGCTCAATTCGCGGGTGGAGCAGATACGCGCTATCCGGTCGAAATCACTCCGTGCACGCGCCCCGTCGTCCCCGATGAGATTGACGGAGAAACTGTAATCTGCGGTATCGTGGCAGTACCTGAGGACCACAGAGATGCTCAAAGCAGGACCCTGGACCTGAGCTTCATCGTTTTCAAGGCTCATTCGCTGGCACCCGTGGCAGACCCGGTTGTCTATCTTCACGGGGGACCGGGCGGCGGTTCTGTTGAATCTGTGCGCTCGCTCAGTCTGTTTTTTGACCATTTGCGGGGGCGAAGGGACGTCGTGGCGTTCGATCAACGCGGCGTCGATGCAAGCGCCCCGGATATGGATTGCTTCGGGACTCTGGCAAAAAACCTGGAGCCAATCGTCGATCAGTTGGGCGGGGCTGACCTACCTCAGCTGGAGACGGCACTTGTTCGCGACTGCATTTCGGAATTGACCGAACGAGGCTTCGATCTTCCGCAGTTCAACACGACCCAAAATGCTTTAGATGTGCGAGCTGTAATGTCGGCTCTTGGCTACGCTGAGTACAATATTTATGGCGTTTCATATGGCACCAAGCTCGCGCTAGAAGTCATGCGCTCTGCGCCAGAGGGTGTGCGTGCAGTCGTTTTAGACAGCGTCGCTCCACCCCAAATCGCGCTTTACGACACTCTGTTCGTCCCACACACCGAGGCCATTTTTAATACGTTCGCACCGTGTGAAGCGGATCCTATCTGTGCGGAGGCGTATCCCGATATAACGCAGCGGTATTTTAACCTCCTTGAAGACTTAGAGGCACGTCCATTGGAGGCTGCGGGGATTGAGATATCCGGGCAAATGCTTTTCAGCATTTTTTCCGGCAGAAACGATTGGTCCGACCCAACGATCCGGGGCTTCACCACTTACGCGCCCGCACTGGTCAGAGAGCTTGAGGACGGAACGGTCGACCTCATCACACAAATCATCAACGGTGACCTTCCACCCCAGCCCTCCGCAGAAACGTTGTTGGCGGGTACGTTGGACCTGAGCGCCGATGAAAAGGCTCTGGCGCAAGCTGCAATCAACGCCATGTCGCAAATGGAAATTGCTTCCGACACTGCGTCCTCGGCTTTGGAGCAACTTGAAGCGGATCGCGACCGAGATCTAGAACCGGCCTCCTTGGGAGAGTTCTTTGACGATGCTCTTGAAGATGCTCTGGCCGGGTTGCCTGATCGGGCGGATCGTTTGGCGTTTGCGCAAGACTATCTAAACCTACGGTTTGAAACGCCGCGTGCTGGAGCGTTGCTGGACCTAGTCCGCGCCCATTTCAATGAAGCGACAGCAGGACGGTTGGCCTCATTGGTCGCTTTGCTCAGCCCCGAAGATGTCGAGCGCGTTTTCAACTTGATCGCAACAGATAACGCAGCTTTGCAAACCATTATGGAGGGTGAATTCGAGCTCTTGCTCTACGCTTGCCAGGAAGATTTTGTAGACGGTTTCAACTCGGCGGCGGGGTTTGGCGCTTTAGTAGCAGAGTTGGGATACGGTCCATTGATGACAGCGGCTCTAGCTGAAATTCCGAGCCTATTTGCAGATTGCAGCGAGTTCACACCGGCACCTCGAGACAACTACCTTGAACCCGTGCTTTCCGACATCGCGGTACTGGTCCTGTCTGGTGAGATTGACATACAGACCGCATCTTCCTGGGGTGGACTAGCGGCAGACACTTTGCACAACAGTCAGTCGTTCCTGTTCCCGGAAACAGGGCACGGGGCCCTTGTTTTCAGCCAATGCGCCCGCGATATTGGTGAAGCGTTTCTGGAAAACCCCGGGGCAGGCATCGATAGCACATGCGTCTCGGATCTAAGGCTACCGTATTTGATGCCGGACGGCAGCTTGCATAGCGTCGAGAATTGAAGACCGCTTAGGCAAATGGAGAGTCCAATGAAGGCCCTGATCACAGCAACGATTTTGGCGATTGGCTTTGCATCGTCTGCCCATGCATTTGACCGTCAAACGACTGACGCGCTTCAACTGTGCCACGACTATTTGTGGGATGTACCCGAATATGCTGACCTGCCAAACGCCGCGATTTCCGTATTTCCGGGCATTTTGAACGATCAAAGTATCGTCGTTTTCTGGAATGTGTATTGGGACGACCCAACAATACGCGCGGCAGGCAACTGTACGATCATTGACGGCGCGGTGAAGGGTTTTGAAGATTATCTGGCGCAGGAATAGGACAAGACCCGTGCCGTCTTTTGCAAAAACGTGGCGCGGGTCGGAGACTTCATGAAGCGGTCAGCGTTTTTCTGGCTAGCGGCTGCGCTTCTTATAGCGGCGGGCATAACTTGGCTTGTATCTCGCCCTCTTTTACGGATTGAAACACTCAGAGACTTGGCTGAGGCAGTACCGCCTGAACCGGCGCTCCTGAACGCATCAGAGTTGGAGCAACGCCTTCTGGCAGTCGGCCTTCACCCGACCGGTCAGCTAAGCGATCTCGGCGTCGATGACCACCTTGCTCGGCTGGAAGCCGACAAGGTCGACGCAGCTACACTGAGCGCGTATGCCGATGCCATAGGAGAATTGTCGGCAGTCAGCGCGGATCGCGGTCAAGCCTTGCCGCCGACGCTTTGGGATGTGAGCACGCCAGCGCTTCGTGAGGCGGGCTGGACTGTATACACACTCACCGAAGCAATGGCATCAGATGCCGGAGCAATTCACGTCGCACTTCTATCTGATGCTTACGCGGCTTTTCTCGAGCGCAAGCCCAATGCATTGGAAGGCGCATTGGCGCTGCTGCCGCTTTCCCGTAACTATGTCGAAACGCTGCCAGAGAGTGCGCGAGCAGAGCGTGAACGCCATGCCAAGACAGAGGGACAGGCCACTCTGTTGATCTGGCAAGCTCTGTTATCAGGCACAAGCAGGTACAATCCCTTAACGCACCGCCCCCTGTGGAGCCACGGCTACATCGGCCACTTTAGTGTGCCGCACATCCATCAATATGCAACGGGCGAAGGCCTAACCGCGAGCCAGGTTTGGGGAGTTGACGGGTTCAATCCCGCGTTCGTCGGCCCCCCTACTAATAGCAACCAAGTGGAACATTTGGGCATTAGCGCATTGCTACAGGGCGTGGCGCATGTGCCGGGCGCAGTCTTAGCCGCCACTGAAGCATTCGAAGTCTTCGTCGATCACGATGACCCAGCCGCTGCCCGAGCGGATAGGGCATTGAACGACGTCGTGAGAACAGTACTTCTCCCCCGCATGGAGGAAGATCCGAACGCGCTGGTCTCTGCATTGACTAAAGCACTCCAATAGCGTTGCCACTTTGTCAGGCCAACTTTGATGCCGTTATCCGCATTATCGAGATAGTCTGTTTCTTTATCCTGGGCGGCAGTCCGGAAGCGGACAGTCGAAATAGGTGCAGAAATCTGCCGGTTTGGGCTCGTAGTCGACCTTCGCTACCTCTCGCATAATTGGCTGGAGGCAGCCCAAAGCGGACCTTCACTATGAGCTTTGCACCCTCTGAGATGCGGACATAGCCGCCTTTGGTTTGAGCGACTTTTCTATGGAGGTTTCGACGGAACTGAGATTGTTTTGAGTCCATCGGTGGCGGTATGCCCAGACAAGCAGGCGGCGGCAGCTTTCTCACCAAATTTAAGACAACTCTCAATGGGCCAATCTTCATGGAGACCATGAACAACGCCGGAGCAGAAAGCATCACCCGCTCCCACTGGGCTGATGATGTCTTCAGCAGGTATCGGGTCCGGCGCGAAGGCAATTTCAACCTCGGTTTCACAACATACGATTTGCGTTGGGCTATGAATAATGACCGCTCGATTGACCCCACCGGATTTTAGAAAGCGAGCTGCTTTCATCATTTCGTTGGGATCAGACTTTTGCGTGAGATTAATGCCTGTTGCCGCCTCGGCTTCGAGCTCATTCGCAAACAGAAAATCGATTTCGGCAAGCGTCTTTGACACAATATCCGCGTAGGTGTCGGACCTGAACGATGCGAGGTCAACGCAAGTGCTCATGCCTTTGGCGCGGGCAGCTGACAACAGCAATGCGGCTCTAGTTTTGCCCTCTGGCAGGACCTCATCCAGTTTGTCTAGTAACGTTAAATAGCCAAGATACAATAACTTAATCCCGGCGTCCGATAGCTCATCAATATTAACCGACGCCGCATCAAATAAACTGTTAGCACCTCGGTGGTGAAAGAAGGTGCGGCTGTCACCTTGCACGTTCATCACATGGGTCTGGGATGTTGTTGCACGCGTTGTTCGCAGTAGGCCGTCTAAAGGCAACCCCGCTTCTGCGCATACACGCAAGACTTCGTCGCCCAAAGCGCCTGCGCCTATCAGACCAATTGGAATTACTGGGTAAGACACGCCCATGGCTTTCAGGCCCAAGGCTACATTGGCGGGTCCGCCACCAAGGTCGACATGCTGGTTTTTTATGAGTGCTAGACCTGACTTTTCAGGCCAATGCGAAATTGAGTGAACTGTATCAAGTATCCAATTCCCCGCACATGCAATGCCTTGTCTCTCTTTTTTCGGCTGAATCGGATCGAGCACGATATGTTCCCACATAGAAAATGATGCTGCCTTTAGAGTATCAGACCTCTTTAAGCCTCGCACTCTAAAGCCACAGCACCGGTGGGCTTTCCAGTAGCTCTCAAGCATGTATCATGGGGTGTTTGATAACGCAGCGGCATTGAGCACTATGGGCTCAGTATTGCCGTTCTCTGCGGTTTGCATGGTTGGCGGGTCGCAGCCCCAAGCGGACATTTTATGAGCTACTGCACTTCGCAGTCAGGCACAGCTTCAAGGCTGATGCCTTATCTAGACTTAACAATCGCTCTTTTTGGAAATGTGTGTTCGGTTAGCGCATCTGGCCTAGAAGCAATTTTGCGTTTAGCGTGGTGCCCACTGTGGGAGTTCAGTCTTTGGAAAGACGTCTAGCAGCGATACTTGCCGCCGATGTGGTTGGCTATAGCCGTCTTATTCGAAATGACGAGGCCGGCACGCTTGCAAGGGTCAAAGCCCATCGCGAGCAGTTTTTTGAACCAATTGTCGCTTCACGACATGGGCGCATCGTCAAATTGATGGGCGACGGTTTGCTTCTTGAGTTTGCAAGTGCAGTTGAGGCCGTTCGGTGCGCGTTGGACATGCAACACTATGTAGGCGTCGCTAATGCGGACCTGCCGCAAGATTCGCAGGTGCGATACCGGATCGGTCTCAATGTTGGCGACATTGTCGTCGATCAGGATGACATTCACGGCGATGGTGTAAATGTCGCCGCACGCATTGAAAGCCTGGCTGTCCCGGATGGCATTTACATGTCGGCTAGCGTTTTCGAACAGGTTCATACCAAGCTCGATCTCACCATCGAAGATTTGGGGATGCGAGAGGTCAAGAATATCTCCGAACCCGTTCACGTCTACAGCCTTACAATGGATGAAAAGGCAAAAGCCATCGTTTCTCCTATCGTGCCACTTACGAACAAGCCTTCGAAAAATCGCCTGATCACGGTTAGTTGCACCGCAATTGTCCTGGCGTTAGTAGTCGCGGCATGGCTTCAACCTTGGTCCGTGGTGCAATCTCCGGACACGGATGAACAAGCCGCCGCCCTGTCTGGCAAACCCTCCATCGCGGTCATGGCGTTCGACAACCTCAACAACGACCCGAGCCAAGATTACCTCAGCGACGGACTGAGTGAGAACATCTTGACCGCCTTGTCCCGTTTTTCAGACTTCTTCGTAGTCGCCCGAAATTCGACATTTTCATATAAGGACACTCCGGCAGATATACAGAAAGTGTCAGAAGAATTGGGTGTTCGCTACATTGTTGAGGGGAGCGTTCAAATTGCCGGTGAGCGTTTGCGCGTGACGTCTCAACTCATTGATGCGACGACGGGCCAAAATATCTGGGCAGACAGCTATGACCGAGACCTACAGGACATATTTTCAGTACAGGATGAGATAACGCGAACGATAGCTTCGCTTCTCTCCACTAATATCGATCTGGCGGAGTACAGCCGCCTCAAGCATCAGCCTACTGATAGTCTTGGCGCATACGAATTGCGCAAACGCGCGCAGGAGGAGTGGTTTACCTTCACAAAAGAAGGAAACATCAGGGCGGAAGAGCTTAGCGCAAAAGCCATTGCTCTCGATCCGAACTATGCCGGGGCGTATGTCGAAAACGCTTGGGCACATATTAACGGGTATCGTTGGGGGTGGACGAACTCTTTAACGCGCGAGGAATCACTGGAGCGCGCGTTTGAGATGGCGCGGAAAGCCATTGAACTGGAACCCTTCAATTTCAAAGGTCATTGGGTCTTAGCCAATGCAACCACTCAAAGCGGTAACCTTGAGCGGGCTGCTTCGCTTTACGACAAAGCAATTGCTCTGAATCCAAATTCGGCATCCGTTCTGGCAGATTCCATCGACCCTCTCGTCTATGGCGGCAAGGCGCCTGAAGCCGTTGAGCGCATGAAACTGGCGATCCGGCTGAACCCACATCACCAAGACTGGTATCTTTGGAATCTGGGTTGGGCTCAGTACTTCACCGAGGAGTATGAAGATGCAAAGGCTTCCGTTGAACAAATGAACGAAATACCCGACGGCTTGAAACGCACCTACGCGCCAATTCTTTTACGCCTTGGTCTTCCCAGTGATGCGCAGACTATTATCGATGAGTTTCTAGCGGCCAATCCCGAATTCACTATCCAAGAGGCGATGAATGCGCCATTCGAGAGTGAGGCGTATCTCAATCGGTGGGTAGAGGATCTGCAAAAATTGGGTGTGCCTGATACCAAAGAATGAACGATTTTTCGAGTTTGCTTTGCGGATGTCGCTACCAGACTCAGACACCCACAACTATCGCGACAAACTTTAATCCTGCGATTTGCGGCTGTGGCTTTGTAGTGTTTTCAGCCCAAAACGGGCCTTGCTCGTCGGGCTTTGCAAACGCCTATTTGCGGACAAACGCCGCCATTCAGCTTCAAAGACTGATCCGTCAGGATAGAGCAGTCTCCAAACGTTCCAACGAATTCTGCGGCCACACATCATCGAAGCTGTAAAATTCCTCGAAGATAGGAATTTCCTCGCTGAGTCGCACCCAGGCCTGTCTGCTGCTCGTGAAAATCTGTGCATCCGGAGGACATTGATCCGGGTTGTCCAGTGTTCCGACGCGCACGTACCTAAGCTTTCCAAGGCGGATCATGTAGCTGCTAAAAACGCCGACGCCGCAATCCCTACAGCGCGTAATAATCTGACCTTTCCCGCTCGGAGTGG
>NZ_JBQFXO010000005.1:0-339688 GCF_056540865.1 Ruegeria sp. AL11 | reverse complement strand
CGTTCCTGATGCCGATCGAAGACGTGTTCTCGATCTCGGGTCGTGGTACCGTTGTGACCGGCCGTGTTGAGCGTGGCGTGATCAACGTTGGTGACGAGATTGAAATCGTCGGCATCCGCGACACTTCGAAAACCACCTGCACCGGCGTTGAAATGTTCCGCAAGCTGCTGGACCGCGGTGAAGCGGGCGACAACATCGGCGCGCTGCTGCGTGGTGTTGACCGTGACGGCGTTGAGCGTGGCCAGGTTCTGTGTAAGCCGGGTTCGGTTACACCGCACACCAAGTTCGAAGCCGAAGCCTACATCCTGACCAAGGAAGAAGGCGGTCGTCACACTCCGTTCTTCGCGAACTACCGTCCTCAGTTCTACTTCCGTACAACTGACGTGACCGGCACCGTGACCCTGGCGGAAGGCACCGAGATGGTCATGCCTGGCGACAACGTGTCGTTCGGCGTTGAGCTGATCGCCCCGATCGCGATGGAGCAGGGTCTGCGCTTCGCGATCCGCGAAGGCGGCCGCACCGTCGGCGCCGGCGTTGTGTCGAAAATCACTGAATAAGTCGCGCAAGCGAATGATCAGACGGAAAGGGCGTCCCTCGGGACGCCCTTTTTCGTTTGTTGCAGCTATGATCCCGATGTTTCTCAGGGCGTTGGAGATGTTGCCTTTTGGCCGCGACTTACTGCACTCGCGCACGAAAATATTGTTGAAATCAAAACCTTTTCTTACGGTCCTTGAAAACGTATCGCGCCTGATGAACGGCTGAGCGTGAAGAGGGAAGGGGACGGCAATGAAGATATTCTGGGCACTTATCTTCATCTGTGTTCCGCAGTTTCTGCTCGCGCAATCCTTGTCTCCCACGCCCCAACAAACAGAGCCAACAAAGCGAGAGCTGATCGGGTTCGGTTGGATGTTCACGGATGATCTGATTGGTGATGATCACGACCGTTGGCAGACATCGTCTCTGAACCTGTCGTGGATTCTGGCGCGGGGCTGGAGCGGGGAACTGCCAGAAACCTTTGGGGACGTGATCGAGATTCGGGCGTACACGCAGATGATATCTCCCGAGGATCTGGTTACGCCAAACCCGCAGGACAGACAGTATGCCGGGATCCTGTCGCTTGGTGCGTATACGCATTTTCAAAGACGTAGTGCGCAGTTCACTGTTGGCGCTGAATTGGTGGCCGTAGGGCCGCAAACGGGCGTGGACAGCCTGCAGACCGAATTTCACAAGCTGATCGGAAGCACGCCACCGTCGCGGGCGGTCCTGGATGAGCAGATTTCCAATGATTTTTATCCCACCGTAGTCGCGGAATTCGGGCGAGAGTGGGATTGGGGCCGAAACACGCGCGTCCGCCCGTTTGCCTCTGTGCGGGCCGGGGACGAAAATCTCGCCCGCGTCGGAATGGACGTGACTTTCGGACAGGTGGGGCGGTCAGAGCTACTGATCCGCGACAAGATCACCGGGCAGCGCTATCGCTCTATGCGGACAGGGCCAAAGGGTGTCAGCGGCGTGTTCGGGTTTGATGCAGCCTATGTAGCCGACAGCGCATATATCCCGAATTCCGGGGAGGTCAGCCTTAAGCACGAACGGTATCGTGCGCGCCTTGGTCTGAACTGGGAGGCCAAATACGGAACTCTGTTCTACGGCGCGACCTATCTAAGTGAAGAATTCAACCAACAACCTGAAGGGCAGGTTGTTGGATCATTGAGTTTCAAGATCTCGTTCTGACCTTTTGCGGCTGAGATACAGCGGCGGCCAGTAACATTATTTCAATGCAGATTCCGCAGCCGCCCGAACCGAAGCGATATTCGCACCATAGACCTCAGGCTTGTCGACAGACCCGCCCTTGAACACGGCCGATCCCGCGACCAGCACATCCGCGCCTGCTGCTGCGACCAGCGGGGCTGTGTTTGGGTCAACACCGCCGTCAATCTCGATATGCACCGGGCGGTCTCCGATCATCTCGCGGAGCTTGCGGACTTTGGTGGTCATGTCGATGAACTTTTGGCCTCCGAAGCCCGGGTTCACTGTCATGACGCAGACCAGATCGGTGAGGTCCAGCAGATGTTCGACCGCCTCGGCCGGGGTGCCGGGGTTCAGGGCGACGCCGGCTTTCATGCCAGCGGCCCGGATGGCCTGCAGGGTGCGGTGTGTATGCGGACCGGCCTCGACATGCGCGGTCAGGATATCGGCGCCTGCATCGGCATAGGCCTGGATATAAGGATCGACCGGCGTGATCATCAGATGCACATCCATCACCGTTTTTACATGGGGACGGAACGCTTTGACCGCCGGCGGGCCGAAGGTCAGGTTTGGCACGAAATGGCCATCCATGACGTCCACATGGACCCAATCGGCACCCTGCGCCTCGATAGCCTGAATTTCAGCTCCGAAATTGGCAAAATCGGCGGACAGGATCGACGGAGCGATCTTGATGGAACGGTCAAAGCTCATGGCGGGCCTCATGCAGGAAACTGGTGTTGCGGGCGCGTATAGCGGGGAATGAGCCTGAAGGGTAGGCCCTATGGTACGGGCTGCGGTGTTTACAAAACTTTCACTGAACCGACACATATCCGTTGAGTGCAATCCGTAGCTACCCGCCAACACGAATTGGGGGTGGCACGTGCTGCACATCAAAAAATTGACCAAACGCTTCGGCGAGAATGTCGCAGTGGATACCGCAACGCTGGACGTGGACAAGCCATGCATGATCGGCATCATCGGTCGATCGGGTGCGGGTAAATCGACGCTGTTGCGCATGATCAACCGTCTGACGGATGCCAGCGATGGCGAGATCCTGTTTCAAGGCCGCGACGTGACTCAGTTGAAGGGTCGTGAAAAGCGCGCCTGGCAGGCCGATTGTGCGATGATCTTCCAGCAGTTCAACCTCGTGCCCCGGTTGGACGTGGTGTCGAACGTGTTGCACGGGACGCTGAACCGCCACTCGACCCTGGCTACGATGTTCAATCTGTTCCCGATGGATGAGGTCCACCGCGCTATCGACATCCTCGATCGTCTGGGCATCGCGGAACATGCGCCCAAGAGGGCCGAGGCGCTTTCGGGTGGTCAGCAGCAGCGCGTGGCCATTGCCCGCGCCCTGATGCAGGACCCCAAGATCATTCTGGCCGATGAACCGATTGCCTCGCTGGACCCGATGAATGCTCAGGTGGTGATGCAGACCCTGCGCCGCATCCACGAAGAGGACGGCCGCACCGTCATTGCCAACCTGCACACGCTGGATACTGCGCGCCGCTATTGCGACCGCGTGGTGGGTATGCGCGACGGGCGTATCGTCTTTGACGGTCTGCCCGAACAACTGACCACAGGTGTCGCCCGCGAGATCTATGGCGCCGATGCCAGCTTCTCGGAAGAGGCAACCTCAACCGAGATCGAAACCCTCGACGCCACACAAAAGGCCCTGATGGAAGCCGAAGCGACCGTCTGAGCCACCCCTACCCCTTTCATCGCCCGGCCCGATGAGAGGTCGGGAACATCAAACTGGAGAGAGAGACAGATGAAAAAACTAGTTGCTGCCCTTGTTGCGACCACTGCCATGGCCGCGCCTGTAATGGCTCAGGAGATTTCCGAGCTGCGTATCGGTATTCTGGGCGGTGAGAACGCTCAGGACCGTCTGAACAACAACGAATGCCTGCGCGTCTACACCGAAGAGGCTCTGGGCGTTCCGGCCAAGCTGTTTGCCCCTGCCGACTATAACGGTGTGATCCAGGGTCTGCTGGGCGGCACCATTGACGTAGCCTGGCTGGGCGCGTCGGGTTACGCGAAAACCTACCTTTCCGACCCCGAAGCGGTTGAGCCGGTTCTGGTCAAGGTCAACACCGATGGCGGCTACGGCTATCACTCGATCGGTTTTGCCCGCAAAGACAGCGGCATCACCTCGTTGGAAGACATGAAAGGCAAGACCTTTGGCTTCGGCGATCCCAATTCGACCTCGGGCTACCTGATCCCGTCGATTGAAATCCCTGCCGCAACGGGCGCGACCATGGATTCGGGCGACTATTTCGGTGAAGTGAAGTTCACCGGCGGTCACGAGCAGACCATCGTTGCCGTGAACAACGGCGACGTTGATGGCGGTGTGACCTGGGCCGACGGTCTGGGCGAATGGGAAGACGGCTACCAGTCGGGTGCTCTGCGCCGCGCGGTGGACGCCGGTCTGATCGACATGAACGATCTGGTGCAGATCTGGAAATCCGAGCCGATCCCGGAAGGTCCGGTTGTTGTCCGCAAGGCGCTGCCTGCCGACGTCAAAGCCAAAGTGACCGAGCTTTGGGACACGCTTTCGGAAAAAGACCGCGATTGCTTCTACGGTGTGGCTGCGGGCGAAGCCAAAAGCTTTGATCCGATCACCCACGACGCCTACGAAATCATCATCGAAGCGCGCAAGCTGAAGTCCAACTAAACCTGTCTCTTCTATTCGCGGGGTCCGGTTAAATGCCGGACCCCGTTTTCCACTCAGGAGCATTCCATGACTGACCTTTCGGCAGGGTCCTATAGCGTCGATCAGATCCGCGACGACTATACCGCGATGACGCGGCGCAAACGGGTCTATGGTGGTATTCTCCTGATCCTGTTCGTCGCCCTGATGGCGGCGGGCTTCCGCACGGCTGATGAGCGCAATGCAGGCAGTTTCACAGATGGCTGGCATCGGATTCTGGACTACCCGTCCGAGGTTCTGTCCGAGGCGTGGGAAAAGATCGCCGAGATGCCGGCCAATCTGGTCGAATTCTTCCCGGCCCTGATCGAGACGATCAACATTGCCGCCGCCTCGACCCTGATCGGGACGATTGCGGGCACGTTTCTGGCCCTGATGGCGACGCGGGGCATGGCGCTTTGGCCCTCGTTGATACCGCTGTTCCGTCGGATCTCAGACATCTGCCGCGCGATCCCGGAAATCGTGATTGCTCTGGTTTTGATCTTCATTCTCGGTGGAGGGCCAGTGCCCGCGATGATCGCCATTGCCATCCACACGGCTGGCGCTTTGGGCAAGCTGTTCTCTGAGGTGAATGAAAACGCCTCTCTGAAACCGGTTGAGGGGTTGCAGTCCGTCGGGGCCAACTGGTCACAGCGCATGTATCTGGGCGTGATTCCTCAGGTTGGCCCGAACTATGTCAGCTACGCTTTGCTGCGGTTCGAAATCAACATCCGCGCCTCGGCCATCCTTGGTTTTGTCGGTGCCGGTGGCCTGGGCTACGAGCTGCGCAACGCCATGTCCTGGGGGCAAGGCCGCTACGATGAGGCTGCGGCCATCTTCATCCTTCTCTTCGTTACTATTGTGGTCGTTGATCAGATCTCGGGCTATCTGCGCGACCGCCTGACCCACGGGTCGGAAAAAGGAGCCTCGGTATGAGTACCTTTGCCACCGATTTGTCGATTGACGACCTGAAGGCCGAAGCGGACCGCCTGTTCAGCCGCAAGCGCATCGTGAATTTTGGGCTGCCGGGGCTGGTTGCCCTTTATCTGATCTACGTATTCTTCGCCTTCGACGTTCCGGGCCTGACCGAGCGGGCCAACTGGGAAAACGGCAAGACACTGGTGGCGGACAGCTACAGCTACAAGACCCATATCGAACGCGATAACCGCACTGGTGAGGTCTCTGCCGCGATCGAGGGTGAGCGCAAGGGAAGCTATCCCGACGGCACCGCGCCCGATTGGGTCGCGCTGGGTGAGACCACGGTGATTGATCTGGAAGACGGTCATGTGGTGCGTTTCGGCCCCGAGACGGTCGAATACGACATCCCCGGCTATGGCACCGTGCGCGCAACCCCCAGCCGGTCGACCGGTGTGCAGGCCGAACTTCCTGCCGGAGAGGTTCCGGACTGGATCAATGTCTCCAAGAACCGTCTGGCCATCAAAACCGATGCAGGCCGTCTTACTGTCACCCGCAACCGGTCCGAGGTGTTCCGCTACTTCACCGGGTGGGAGCTGTTCTGGTTCACGCTCGACAGCCCCTACTACGGCAAGTCCTTCCCCGAGCTTGTGAGCCTCGCAGCATCTGGTGAGGCAGGCGCGATCCTGAATGACTTCTGGACCAACAAGATGTGGCGGCACCAGGACGTGGCTTGGGCGATTTTCGAGACGATCCTGATGGCGTTCCTCGGCACGCTGGGCGCGGGTATGATTGCTCTGCCCTTGGCCTTCCTCGCGACGCGGAACTTCAACCCGCTGCGCTCGGTCCGCTTTGCAACGCGGCGCGTGTTTGACTTTGTACGAGGCGTGGATGCGTTGATCTGGACCGTGGTTCTGGCGCGTGCTTTTGGCCCGGGACCGCTGACAGGGGCCCTGGCCATTCTGGTGACCGATACCGGAACCTTCGGCAAGATCTTCTCCGAGGCGCTGGAGAATGTCGACAACAAGCAGATCGAAGGCGTCCAGTCGACCGGGGCCAATGCGCCGCAACGCTACCGCTTTGGGGTGATCCCGCAGATCACTCCGGTTCTGCTCAGCCAGCTTCTTTATTTCCTCGAATCCAACACCCGCAGCGCGACAGTGATTGGCGCGATCACCGGTGGCGGGATTGGTCTGTTGCTGACGCAGGCGATCATCACGCAGAAAGACTGGGAAGAAGTCGCCTATTACATCGTTCTCATCATTCTGATGGTGATGCTGATGGATTGGTTCTCGGGCTGGTTGCGCAAGCGTCTGATTCAGGGCGAGGCCGGCAAAAAGCGCAAGCCGCGCGGTGCGGCCAAGCTGCAGTCCTGAGCGTATGGGGAATACGATGACGCGCCTGCGCTCTGATCAGCCTTTCATTCATCCGGACTGCCAGATCTCGGGCAGCAGTTTTGGTGCCTATGTCGAGATCGGCGCCGGGACTCGGGTCGCCAATTCGCGGTTCGGCGACTACTCCTATTGCGACCGAACCTGTGACATTGCCAATGCCGAGATCGGCAAATTCGCCAATATCGCCAGCTTCACCCGGATCGGCGCGACGGATCACCCGATGGAGAAAACCTCATTGCATCATTTTCTGTATCGCTCAGCGGATTATTGGGAGGATGCCGAAGACGATGCCGAATGGTTTGCCTATCGTGCCGGGAGACAGGCGTCGATTGGTCATGACACTTGGATCGGCCACGCGGCGATCATCAAGCCCGAGGTGACGATCGGGCACGGGGCGGTTGTGGCGTCCGGCGCGATCGTCACCAAGGATGTCGCCCCCTACACGATCGTTGCCGGGGTAACCGCGCAACCGATCCGCCGCCGCTTTTCCGAACACGTGTCAGAGAGGCTACTGGCCCTGGCGTGGTGGGATTGGAGCCACGACAGATTGCGCGACGTGCTGCCGGATTTCCGCGCGTTGCACATTGAGGCGTTTCTGGAGAAATACGCGTAACCCTCCCGCGCCCGCATGTGCATCGGCTACGCCGATACCCATTGGCGGCCTTGGGTCCAGCGCCGCGCTTTGCGCGGCGCAACCCCCAACGGGATGAGGCCTCCGGCAGGAGGCTGAAGACGGACGGCAGCGCCCCCTTGTCAGGTCTCGTTCAGCGTCAAGGTTACGCGCTCACCGGCGAAAACGGTTTTTCCATACTCGACTGGCTGCCCATCTGGGGCCGCATTGATCCCAAGCGAATGCAGGATCGGCGCGCCTTCGTTGAGGTTCAGGTTCAGCGCCTGCGTCGCCGTTGCCGCGCGGGCCGTCAGCCGTGTGGACGTTCGTACAAAATCCTCAATTCCGCAAAGCTGAAGCGCCTTGGTGACGGATTGGGTTTCGGTTAGGTGGGTGAGAATGTCGGGCAGTCTGAGCGCTGGAAAGACGCTTTGAAACAGCGCAATGGGCTGACCATCTGCCAAAGATAATCCGTCATAGACGTGAACCGGATCGCCGGGCTGCAAAGCCAGTGCCTCGGCTTCGGCCTCATCCGCAGCGCGGGTGGTCAGGGACAGGATACGCTTGCCCGGTATCTTGCCGCTGGCGGAAATGCTCTTGTGATAACGAACTCGTTTGCCGATCGGATAATCCGTTGGTCGCGCGGTGACAAAGACACCCGCCCCGCGTCGAGGCTGAACCAACCCTTGCTCCGCCAGCTCGGCCAATGCGCGCCTGACGGTGTGCCGATTGACGCCGTGTGTTGCCGCCAGTTGCGCCTCGGTCGGCAGGCGGTCACCGGTGCCAAAGCGCCCCTCGGCGATATCCGAGGTCAGGCTGAGTGCGATGCTTTTCCAGATCGGTGTTTTGCTCATGTCATCAAAACTTCACGGTCTCATGGATTGCCTGGAAGGCGGATGCAGGTTAATATTTGTCTAGTTGTATAGGTCAAGTAGACAACCGCGACAAGGGCTTTCGATGACAGAACAGATGAAAAGCAACGGGATCACGCGTCAGGAGTGGATGGGCCTGCTGGCCCGCGCCCCCGAGGATGCGATGATGCCGCTTTGGGACAGGGTGGCGGATCGTCCATCGTTCAAATGGCTGCGCAGCCCCGAGATTGGCGGCGTGATGGTGCGCGGTCGTGCGGGCGCCATTGGCGCTCCGTTCAATCTGGGAGAAATGACGGTCACGCGCTGTTCACTGGCTTTGGAGGATGGCACCGTGGGCCATGGCTACGTCCAGGGCCGTTCCAAGCCCAAGGCTGAGGCCGCCGCACTGATTGATGCTCTGATGCAGACCGAGGCAGCGGATCGTCTGACCGAGCTGGTGATCACTCCGCTCAAGACCCAAATGCAGGATACCCGCAAGGCGCGTGCGGCAAAAGCGGCGGCCACCAAGGTCGAGTTCTTCACGCTGGTCCGGGGAGAGGACTGATGAACGCACAAACGCACTTCTCAGGTGGATTTCAGGACGCCTCGCGCGATGCCGCGCACGCGTTTCGAGCCGCGATGACCGTGATGGCGCGACCCGGAGAAATCAGAACGCTAGTCGGGGCGGAACCTCCGGCACCGCTATCGGTTGCGGCAGGTACTCTGCTGCTGACTCTGTGCGATGCGGATACAGGGGTTTATCTGGCGGGCGCGGCAGATACGCCGGACATGCGTCAATGGCTCGGGTTTCATACAGGTGCTCCAATCGTCGAGGCGTCGAAAGCGGATTTCGCCGTGGGCCGCTGGCCTGAACTGATGCCTTTGAACGACTACAGGATCGGCACGTCCGAATATCCCGACCGCTCGGCCACTTTGATTGTTGAGAGTGATGCACTCGCGCCTAAGGGCGCGGTTCTGAGCGGGCCTGGGATCAAGACCACGGCACGTCTGTCGCTGCCGGATATCGCGGCGCTGCAGGGCAACGCGATGCTCTATCCGTTGGGCTGTGACTTCTTCTTCACCTGCGGGGATCAGGTCGCAGCCTTGCCGCGCAGCACGCAGATCAAGGCCGAGGGATAACCGATGTATGTAGCCGTCAAAGGTGGTGAAAAGGCCATCGAAAACGCCCATGCCTGGCTGGCCGAAGAGCGCCGGGGCGATACTGACATCGCCGATCTGAGCATCCCGCAAATCCGCGAACAGCTAAGTCTTGCCGTCAATCGCGTCATGGCAGAGGGCTCCCTGTACGACCCGGATCTCGCCGCGCTGGCGATCAAGCAGGCGCGCGGGGATCTGATTGAGGCGATCTTTCTGATCCGTGCCTATCGCACCACACTGCCTCGGTTTGGCTATTCCAACCCGGTCAAGACGGGGGATATGGCCTGCGACCGTCGTGTCTCGGCCACGTTCAAGGACGCGCCGGGCGGGCAGGTGCTGGGGCCGACTTTCGACTACACCCACCGCCTGCTGGATTTTAAACTGGCCGCCGATGGTGAAATTGCCCCCGCGCCCGAAGGCGACGCCCGGCAAGAACCGACACCGCATATCACCAGCTTCCTCAAGGGTGAGGGCGTTATTCAGGACGAGCCGCTCAGCGAGGACGCACCGGGCGACCTGACGCGGGAGCCGATGGAGTTTCCGTCGAACCGCCCTTTGCGTTTGCAGGCTCTGACCCGCGGGGATGAGGGGTTCGTTCTCGGCATGGCCTACTCAACCCAGCGCGGCTACGCCCGTAACCACGCTTTTGTCGGCGAATTGCGGATCGGTAAAGTGGCGGTCGAGATGGACATCCCCGAGCTTGGTTTCGCCATTGAGATCGGTGAGGTCGAGCTGACCGAATGTGAAACCGTCAACCAGTTTCAGGGTTCCAAGACCGAACCGCCGCAGTTCACCCGTGGCTATGGTCTGGTCTTTGGGCAGTCCGAGCGCAAAGCGATCTCGATGGCTCTAGTCGACCGGGCATTGCGGTGGAAAGAGCTGGGCGAAGACTATCTGGGGGCTGCCGCGCAGGATGAGGAATTCGTCCTCAGCCATGCGGATAATATTCAGGCCACCGGGTTCCTCGAACACATCAAGCTGCCGCATTACGTGGATTTCCAATCGGAACTGGAACTCGTGCGCAAGCTGCGCCGAGAGGCGGAAGAACGCATAGCACCCAAGGAGGCTGCAGAATGAAAGCGGTGGTTTTTGATATCGGTGGCGTGCTTGTCGATTGGCAGCCGCATCTGGCCTGGGTCGAGGAGCTGGGGTCGGAAGACGCCGCACACGCCTTCATCAAAAGGACAGATTTCCTAGCGCGCAACGCGCGGGGCGACAATGGAGAGCGTTTCGCCGATATGGCGCAGGAGCTTTCGGACCCGCGCGATCAGGAGCTGTTCGAAGCCTATGTCGGCCTCTACGCCCGCACGGTCGAGACACCGATCCACGGCACATGGGACGTTCTGGATCGTCTGAAGACGCAAGGCACGCCGGTCCACGCCATCACCAACTGGTCGGCGGAAACCTGGCCCGAGGGGCTGAAGGTTCAACCACGGCTGGGCGAGGTCTTTGGCACGCTGGTCGTGTCGGGCCAGGAGGGCGTGATGAAACCCGACGCGCGGATTTTCGAAATCCTGTGCGAACGTTCCGGCCACGCGCCCGAAGACTGCGTGTTCATCGACGACGGCCTGCACAATGTCAAAGGTGCACAGGCAGTGGGCATGGACGCCATTCACTTCACTTCGCCACAGGCTTTGGATGCCGCGTTGACTGAAAGAGGTTTGCTATGACGGAGTACAACTTCGCCTATCTGGATGAGCAGACCAAGCGGATGATCCGCCGGGCGATCCTCAAAGGGTTGGCGGTTCCGGGGTATCAGGTGCCCTTTGCCAGCCGCGAGATGCCGATGCCCTATGGCTGGGGTACCGGCGGTGTTCAGGTCTCGGCAGCAACGCTGACGCCTGACGATACGTTCAAGGTGATTGATCAGGGCGCGGATGACACGACCAACGCGGTGTCGATCCGCAAGTTCTTTGAGAACACAGCAGGCGTTGAAACCACGGAAGAGACCGAGAAGGCCACCGTCATCCAGACCCGCCACCGCATCCCCGAGGCAAAGCTGACCGAGGATCAGATCCTTGTCTATCAGGTCCCGATCCCTGAGCCTCTGCGTTTTCTCGAACCGCGCGAGACCGAGACGCGAAAGATGCACAGCCTTGAGGAATACGGGCTGATGCATGTGAAGCTTTATGAAGATATCAGCCAACACGGCGCGATTTCGACCTCATATGCGTACCCGGTCAAAGTGTCGGACCGCTATGTGATGGACCCGTCGCCGATTCCGAAATTCGACAACCCGAAGCTGGAGATGGACGCGATCCAACTGTTCGGCGCGGGGCGCGAACAGCGGATCTACGCGGTGCCGCCCCATACCAAAGTCGTCAGCCTCGATTTTGAGGACTACCCGTTTGAGGCCTCCAAAGCGGATCACCCCTGCGACCTGTGCGGGGCCGAGGACAGCTATCTGGACGAAGTCATCATGGATGACGCGGGCAATCGGATGTTCGTCTGCTCGGACACGGATTATTGCCGGTCGCGCCGTGAGGCGGGCCACCAAGGCCCTATGACCAGAGAGGACGCGGCATGACTCCGCTGTTGCAAGTTAAGGACATCGAAAAAAGCTACGGTGCCCGGATCGGATGTACGGATGTCAGTTTTGATCTCTATCCGGGTGAGGTGATGGGGATCGTTGGCGAAAGCGGGTCGGGCAAATCGACGTTGCTGAATTGTCTGGCAGGTCACCTAGAACCCGATGCGGGGCAGGTGATCTTTGACACCCGTGCAGACGGTCCGGTGGATACGGTCACCATGTCCGAGCCCGAGCGGCGGATGCTCAGCCGCACGGACTGGGCCTTTGTTCATCAACACGCCCGTGATGGGCTGCGCATGTCGGTCAGTGCTGGCGGCAATATCGGCGAGCGCCTTATGGCCGTCGGCGATCGTCATTACGGTGACATTCGCGACAAGGCAATCGACTGGTTGGGCCGGGTTGAGATCAGCGAGGCTCGGGTCGATGATCGCCCCACTGCGTTCTCGGGGGGGATGCAGCAGCGCCTGCAGATCGCGCGCAATCTGGTGACGGGGCCTCGGCTGGTGTTCATGGATGAACCGACCGGAGGGCTGGATGTTTCGGTTCAGGCGCGGCTTCTGGACCTGTTGCGCGGATTGGTGCGTGAGATGGGGCTGAGTGCGATCATCGTCACCCATGATCTGGCCGTTGTGCGCCTGTTGGCGGACCGGTTGATGGTGATGAAAGACGGGCATGTCGTTGAAACCGGTCTGACCGATCAGGTGCTGGACGATCCGCAGCACGCCTATACGCAGCTGCTTGTGTCCAGCGTTCTGCAGGTTTGAATATTTGGGAAAAGATGAAGCGATGATTGAGCTTACAGACGTCAGCAAGAGCTTTACCCTGCACAATCAGGGCAGCGCGGTCATTCCGGTGATGGAGGGTGCCTCGCTGAAGGTGGCCCCCGGTGAATGCGTTGCCCTGACCGGGGCCTCGGGTGCGGGCAAATCCACCTTGATGCGAGTAATCTATGGAAACTACCTCGCGGCCTCTGGCGCGGTGCTGGTCGGCGGATTGGACGTGGCCAAAGCCCAACCGCGCGAGATTCTGGCGCTGCGGCGTGATACGCTGGGCTATGTCAGTCAGTTCCTGCGGGTTGTCCCTCGGGTCCCCACGCTTGAGGTCGTGGCCGAGCCGCTTTTGGCGCTGGGCTGTGACCGGCAAGCTGCTTTGGACAAGGCGGCGGGGTTGCTGGCGCGGTTGAACATTCCCGAACGGCTCTGGTCGCTCAGCCCGACCACGTTTTCGGGGGGTGAGCAGCAGCGTGTGAACATTGCACGCGGTTTTGCGCATGACTACCCGGCGATGCTGCTGGACGAGCCGACGGCCAGTCTGGACGCACAGAACCGGGAAACGGTTTTGTCGCTGATCGAAGAGGCCAAGGCTTGCGGCGCCGCAATTGTTGGCATTTTCCACGATATTGACGCGCGCCAACGTGTTTGTGACCGCGAGGTGGATGTTTCCGTGTTCACGCCGGGGCGGGCCGCATGAGCCTTGCTCCGGTCATAGCGGTTGTTGGTCCGTCAGGCGTGGGCAAGGACAGTGTCATGTCTGCACTAGAGGCCCGCGCTTCGGGAATCCAGCGCTTGCGCCGCGTGATCACGCGACCCGAGGGGGAAGAGGGCGAGGATTTTGACCGGGTCTCGGTCGAAGTGTTTGAGCAGATGGTGCTGGATGGTGCCTTTTCGATGCACTGGCAGGCGCATGGGCTGCATTACGGTGTGCCGGTGCAGATCGTGAAACAGCGCACGAAAGGTCAGGCTCTTCTGGTCAATTTCTCTCGCGCGGTTCTGCTGCAAGCGCAGGAAGTGTTCGGGGACCTCATTGTGATCTCCCTGACCGCCGATGCGAAGGTTCTGGAACAACGCCTTGCAGCGCGGGGGCGCGAATCCACAGAAGAACAGGCCAAGCGTCTTGGCCGTGCTAAAGCGCCGCTGCCCGAAGGGCTGCGCCGGGTGATCGAGATCGACAACTCGGGCGCGCTTGACGATACGGTCAGCGCGATCCTTGCGCGGCTTCAGCCGGAAAGGGCGTAACGATGGATCAGGTGAAAACGTCCATCCTCGGCCTCGCCCATCAGGGCCAGATCGTCGATCCGGAAGGGCGCGGGCAGCTTTGGGGCCAGATGCGTGTCCAAAGCCGCTTCAACCTCTGCCAGCACGGGTTTGGCCAGTTTTCCGCTCAGGGTGATGTGGAACCGAAAGGCCTCCAACACGTAAGGGTAGCCCCACTGCACCAGATTGACGTCCTGCTCCGGGGTCAGGTTCGCGGCGCGGCGGCGGGTCAGTTCGGCCTCGGACGCAGGCGCGCGGAACGCGTCAAGCTCTTGCACACAGGCCGCGGCGAGGGCGTTCAGGGCATGGGTTTCTCCGACCGGGCGCAAGGCCAAAAACCGGCCCAGTCGCGCGACCTCCAACCCGTCCAGCGAGACCGGCGCATGGCGTGCGGCCAGCGTAGCGCAGGCGTCGTAGAGCGCCTCAACCGTCTGCCCATCGCGCAGCCGGAACGGAGGTTTCATCGTCGCGTGCAACCCGTATTTGCGCGGCACTTCGGTGACCGAGGCAACGTCAATGCCATCCACGGCGGGATGCGCCACCGGTACCCCGGTCTCCATGTCCCAGCCCAGCCAGCTGGTTGCAAATTGCGTCCACGCTGCATCGGCAGGGGGGGCATAGTAGATCGCGTATCGCGTGAATGTCACATTGGCCTCCTATTGCGTGGCCCGTTCAATAGCTCAAACTGTGTGAAGTTCAGATGACAGAAGAAATGATCCTTGCCAATGCCACGCTCGTTCTACCGGACGAAACCATAACGGGGAGTGTTCGGGTCGTGGGCGACAGCATTGCGGATATCGACGCAGGCGCTTCGGTCCCTGCGGGTGCAATTGATTGTGAAGGCGACTATATCAGCCCGGGTCTGGTCGAGCTGCACACGGACAACCTTGAACGTCACATCCAGCCGCGCCCCAAGGTCGATTGGCCCCACGCCGCCGCGATCCTCGCCCATGATGCCGAGCTGGCAAGCACCGGGATCACAACCGTGTTTGACGCGATGCGGATCGGGTCCATCCCCTCGGGCTCGGCCCGGTATCTGAAATATGCGCGCGGGCTGTCGCAGGAGCTTTGGGACCTGCGCGAACAGGATGCGCTGAAGATCAGCCACTTCCTGCACCTCAGGGCCGAGGTATGTTCCGAAACACTGATCGAGGAGTTGGACGAGTTCGGCCCCGAGGACCGCGTTGGTCTTGTCTCGATCATGGATCACACACCGGGTCAGAGGCAGTTTCGCGATCTCTCGAAGCTTGAGGCCTATATGAAGGGCAAATACGCCATGGACGATGATACGTTCATGCAACACGTGGCCCATCTGAAAGGGCTGCGTGACCGGAATGGCGAAAAGCATGAGGTTGAGACCGTCAAGGCTGCCAACCGCTTTGGCGCAGTTTTGGCCAGCCACGATGATACGACGGAAGAGCAGGTCCAGGTGTCCGCAGGTCACGGCATTCGTCTGGCTGAGTTCCCGACAACGGTCGAAGCCGCCCAAGCCTGCCACACGCACGAGATCAAGGTGATGATGGGCGCGCCGAACATCATCCGGGGCGGGTCGCATTCGGGCAATGTCGCCGCGCAGGAGCTGGCCGAGCTAGGCCATCTGGACATCATCTCATCCGACTACGTGCCCTCGGCCTTGCTGCTGTCGGCTGTGCGGTTGGGACAGATTTGGGACGACATGGCGCGTGGGCTGAGGACTGTGACCCAGACCCCGGCACAGGCCGTGGGGCTAGACGACCGAGGCGTGTTGCGCACCGGCGCCCGCGCGGACCTGATCCGATTCCGCATGCGGGCAGGTGTTCCCGCCCTGAATGCGGTCTGGTCGCGCGGGCGGCGCGTCGCCTGATCAGGCCATGTAGAACAGGTAGCGGTCCGGAGCAATGGTTTCGGGCCCGTCGATCTGATGGAACCCGACCAGCGGCTGCCCCGAGATCAGCAACCCTCCGGGCTGCATCACCTGCGCGATCAGAGGGCTGAGCCGCGCCGCCTCGGCCACGTCATCCGCCTTGATCCCTCGGCCGAAATCGTAGTGCGCCATCGCCATCTTGTGCCCTGCGCTGGCAAGCTTTTGCAGCATAGGTTCGGCCTCGCCCTGCAGGAAATCCTGTTCCGGAGGAGTGCTGTCGGGGTGGCATTGCAGAACGCGATCCATCACCCAGATGCGGCGCTCGGGCAGGATTTCACGCAGGTGGTCATAGGTGCGCCCATTGCCGAGCCCCATGTCCAGCACATCGCCTTTCTGATCAGCGATCTTCGCAGCGGCCCAATTCAGCCCGTCGCGTTGCGCAGTCAGGCGGCGCAGCATGGAATCCAGTCGGCTCATTCGGGGTCTCCGTTTCCGTGTCTGGGGGCGGTCCAGAGGGTCGCCGGCCCGTCCAACAGGTGTTTCAGCAAAGCTTCGGTAAAGGCCCAGATGTCTTGATCATGGACCAGATGATGGGTCAATACGCCGAGCGGTTCGCCGTTGTCGGCGCGCCCCTCCCTGCGATCCCGCAGCAGCGCAGTGGCTTTCTGAACTAGCGATTCAGGATCCGCCAAGCTCCGGCTGCCGCGCCAGTCGATTGGGTCGATATGGGTGTTCACCTGCTCCAACCCCGGCGCGGCCTGTGTCGATGTCCGAGGGGTCGCGGTCGAGAGGATTTCATACCCGAGATCGGGCAGATGCGCGGCAATCTCTGGCGCGATACGGTTCCATGGAGGGACGAACATGGGCCGCAAGCTATCCGGAAACAGAGACCGCAGGCGCGCTATACCGGCCTCGGCGTCCTGCAAGATCGTCTCCATGGGACGGTGCAGACGAAATTCGGATTTCTTCTCTTCTGACGGAGCGTGGTTTTCGTGCGCCCAGCCGTGGACAACCGGTATTAGGTTCGGCCGTTGCGCCATGTAAGAGGCCAGTTCGTTCTTAGCATGACGCGGGATGATCGCAAGATGAACCGGTATCCCAAGCCGTTCAGACAAAGCGGAGAGTTGGTCCAGCTGAGGGGTCGGAGCAATCGTATCGTCGTCCCGCCACCACAGCGGAAAAGACAGCCCTTGGTCGCGCCAAATGGCCAGTTCTTCGTCCAATATGTGCCAATCAGCCATCATCTGCGCGCGTCCCAGAGCCTCTGAGCGATCTCAACGCTGCACCGCGCTCCGTCGAAGCCAAAGCCCTGCGTCGAACGGGGTACGTCTGAAATGACCCTCTGCAGCGCGTCGGAAAGGCGGGTCGCGTCAAGGTCCTTGCTGGGAAGAACCTCCATCGCAGAAAGTGCAGACAGGCTTTGCCCGCGCAGGCTTTGTTCCACTTCATTGCCGTCATCAAAGGGTACCATCACCGCCGGAGTCCCCGATTGCAGCAGGTCCATCGCGGTGTTGTAGCCGCACATGCTCACCGACGCCGCCGCATGAGGGAGCATTTGCCGAAAATCCGGGCGCACGGGCTCGATGAAAACAGGTGCACCTTCGGCCAATTGGGACAGTTCAGAAATACGCGCCTTGGCATCACGCCCGCCCACCAACAGGCGCCAGCGCCTGTTGGGCATCTTTCGGGCGGCCTCGATGGCCGCGCGAAAGATCGGCTGCCCTACCGATCCACCGCCCGCGCTGACCAGAATCTCTCCCTCACCAACACCGTCCGGATGGGGCTGCGGCGCAACCGGCGCGACAAAGCCGGTATAGCGCAAATACCCGGCCAGCCGGTCTGAGACGGGCCAGCTGACAGTCAGCGGTGTGATACGCTCATCCGCGTGAACCAGAACACCGTCATAAAACGCGTCAATAATTTCATCGGCTCGTTCGGCCTTGGAGGGTTTGGACGGCGGCGCCAGAATATCGCGGATTGAGCTGAGGATGACGGGGCTGTGTGGCAGTGCCCGCGCGGCGGTCAGTGCAGCCTCGAATTCATCCGCCAATACGCGGCGGCCAAAGGGGAAAAGCTCGGTGATCAACACGTCCGGCTGGAACGCGCGGACGGCCTCAACCAACGCCACGGTCCGCGCGTTGCGATAGTTTTCATCAGCCTCTTTGCCGTCCTCACCCAACAGCCGGGTAAAGTTGGTCCCGTCCGAGCGCAGCGGCGGCAGGCCAAACAGCGTCAGGCCAGAGCTATCGAGTTGCGGCGCAGGCATGCCACCAGACACCACCATCACTTCATGGCCGGCACCCGCGAAGGCACGCCCCAGCGTCAAGGCTCGGCTCAGGTGCCCGGTTCCCAACAGGTGTGTGACGACAAGCATCACTTTCATGTCGTGGCCTCGCGCTTGATCAGGCGGACCGGCTCCGCTTCGGGCGTCATCGTTTTCATGTCGATGACGTAGAGCCTGTTGCGCTTGATTTTGAAAGGGGCGGGGCCTTCAAAATCCCATCCCCAGGCGCGCGCCAGAATGACCCGCATGATGCCGATGTGACATACGGCCAGGGCGTCTTGCCGGAGTTCCGCCAGCCAAGGCACGAGGCGATCTGCAACCTCAGCCGGGCTTTCGCCATTTGGCGGGCGATAGTCCCAACCCCAGTCTTCGATATGCCGGTAGTCGCTGGACGGGTCTGCAATCAAGTCCACACCGCGCAGCCCCTCCCAATCGCCCCAATTCATCTCGATCAGCACATCGCTGGTCATCGGGGCGCGGCCCGAGATGATCTGCGCTGTCTCGCACGCGCGCTGCAACGGGCTGGCCCAAATCTGAGCCTGCTCCCAAGAGGCGGGCAAGGCGTATCCGGACAGTTCAGCCCGCGCTTCCGGGTCCAGCGCGATATCGCTACGCCCTTGAATGCGTCCGGCGCGGTTCCAGGGCGTATGACCGTGTCGCAGCAAGGCCAATCTGATCATGCGGAAACCTCCAACATGGGGCGGATGGTCTGCCAGAACCGTCGTGTCGCACCCAGCATCAGGTGGCGTTCAGCGACGTATCGGCGGGCTTCAGCCCCAAGGCGTCGCCGCTCTTCGCCGTTCTGCAACAGGGTCTGAATGCGCTGGGCCAGACCTTGCGCCGCTTGTTCGACACTGGGGTAGTCCGAAGGCGAAAGCACGTCACGCACGCCTGGGCGGTCTTGCGCGACCACAGGCAGGCCAGCGGCCTGAGCCTCAAGATAGATCATGCCGTAGGCCTCGTTGACGCCGGGCCAGACCAGAAACCCTGAGTTCTGATAGAGGTGGCCCAGGCTCTCTTGGTCCAGTTGGCCCAGTAACGTGACCTTTTCACCGAACTGGGCCATGAGTGCTTCAACTGCGCCTCGAGCCGGTCCGTCGCCTGCGATCTGCAACTGCCAATCGCCAGTGAGATATGTCAGAGCTTCGGCCAGCAGCTGATAGGAGGCCAGCTTGTCCCCGTATCGCATCATGCCGACGGCCAGCATCGGACCCTCGGCAGCGGCCTGAGGGGGCAACTCCGTGATCGGCAGAAACGGTGGCAACTCGACCAAGGCCTGAGTGCCAAAACGGTCACGCTCCAACGTGATCAGGTCATTTGCGGTGTGATAGAAAATCACGTTGGCCGCATCGCAGGCCTCATGAGCGGATTGCGCGAACCCGGCCCAAGGCCCCTTCAGGCGGCTGCTCGCCCGTGTGCTTTCCATTTGAACATAGGGAATCCGCCGCGCCGCGCAGACCTGCGGGCCAATCAGGTCCGGGGCTTTGTAGTAGTTGTGGTAGGTCACCCAGAGCTGAGTGTCTTGCGGCAACTCGGTGATCAGGCGTTGAGTTTCGGCCTCGGCCGCTGCGCGCAAGGCGTGCTGTTTGGCGCTATCTCCGTGCTTGTCATAGATCCGCAGCTCGGAGACAAGGTCGACGTGATCCCCCTCGGCGGCAAGGGCGGTGATCAGGTTCCGCGCCATCTCGCGGTCGCCCGAAGGGGTCGGGCTGTGTGGGGACTTCATGGGGGCGTAGAACGCCACGCGAGACATTAGACCGTTTCCAGGCACAAAGCGTTCAGCCGATCCGAAAGCCGCGCGATGCCGGGTTCCATCCGGAACTCGGCCAGCAAACGGTCATAGGCAGCCCGGGCCATTTTGGCGGTGGCTTCGGGATCGCTCGCCAGTGCCAGCATCGCTTTGGCTAGCGCAATTGGATCGTCTTCCGATAAGATGCCGTGTGTGCCTGAGGTGATGAACTCAGGAATCGCGGACACCGGCGTCGATAGGATCGGCAGGAGTTGCGAGGCGGCCTCCATCAACACATTCGGCAACCCGTCCCGATCGCCATCCTCGGCAATGCGGCTGGGGAGGACGAAGAGATCGGCAGCGCGCATGGCCTCGATCACTTCAGGCTGATCGCAGGCGCCTTTCCAACTGATCCGGTCGGCAATGCCGGCTGCCGTGACGCGGTCGCGCAGTACGTCCCCCAAAGCGCCGCCGCCGATATGGGTCCAATGCCAGTCCAGCGTCTCGGGCAGCAAGGCCAAGGCATTAATCAGCCGATCGAAGCCCTTTTTCTCGACCAGGCGCCCGACCGAGATCATGTGAAACAGCCCGTCTGCTGTTCGTAGTTTCCGGTCCGGCGGGCTTGGGAAACGTGCTAGGTCCAACCCGTGGTAAATCAGGTCAACGCGTGCGGGGTCATCCGCCAGCTCCCGCAAATGGGCGGCCCCTATAGCGGTGCAGGTGGCGCCAAAGGCGGCCCCATGGGTCGCCGCTTGCAGCTTTTCGCGCTTTTCCCACTCGGGCGAAGTCCAGATATCCTTGGCGTGGGCCGAAAAGCTCCACGGTACACCGCGCATGATGGCGGCATAGCGCGCCACCGATGAGGGCGTGTGCATGAAATGGGCATAGAGCGCCTGCGTCGCTTCCGGTAGCTCAGCCGCCAAAACGCAGGCCTGTCCGAAGCGGCGAATGCGGTTGTGGGTCGGGTCGCGGCGTAGGTCTTGCCGCCACACGCGGTAGGCCTCGGCATAGCCGGGCAGGCGTTGGGCGATGGCCCGTGCGGCCCAGACGCGCTGTGGTTCCTGATAGAGGTATTCGGGCAGATAGTGCACCTGCCCCTTGAACCTGTCATGCAGGGGATGGCGCTTGGTGTCGGTCGGATGGCGCAGCGACCAGATGTCAAACTGATGCCCGGCCTCCTGCAAGGCGACCAGTTCCTGAGCGATAAACGTCTCGGACAGGCGCGGCCATCCTTTGACCAGCACCGCGAGTTTCGGGTCTTGGGATGTCATCCGGTCGCTCGTTCCTGTTCCCGGCGCAGCAGCGCATCGATGCGACCTGTTACATAGTCCAGCCCGTCCAGCAAGCCGTCGCTGATCGCCTGCGAGGGCAGGGGCTGTCGCGGCAATTCGCGGATGGCGCGGATCATCGCGTCGGTCGTCAAGCCGTCGCGCTGTTCGTCCAGCATCCGGACAAGGCCAAGGTTTTCAGCGCGCGAGGCGCGTATCCATTGTTCCAATCGAGGCGTGGTGCGGGGTACGATGACGGCGCGTTTGTCGAAGGACAGGACTTCGCAGAAGGTGTTGTAGCCCCCCATGCAGACGACGCCCGCCGCCCCGGCAAAAAGCGTTTCGATCTGGGATTCAAATCCAACGGCTGTCACGCGCCCGTTCAGCGCGGCCACGCGGGTTTCAAATTCATCGCGTGACTCGCCCGACAGGAAGGGTCCATAAACCAGCACCGCGCGGGGCGACAGGGTCGGGTCCTGTTCGTAGGCCGAGAGGACCAGGTTGACCATCGCCTTTCCATCGCCGCCGCCACCGGGCGTGATCAGGATATAGGGCTGTTCCGGGGGCTCTCCGACCGGGCCGAGATCGCGGCGCAGATAGCCGGTCCAGTGTAGGCGTGATCGGGCCGCTGCGCTGAGGGGCAGACCCTCGGTCGGGTCGTAGATCGAATGCAACCCGTAGACCCAGATCTCATGATAGAACCGCTCGGTCGCAGCGATCGCATCCTTGCGGTCCCATTCGGCGGCCAGAACCTCAGGCTCGTCCAGAACATCGCGCAGGCCCAGAACCAGCTTGGTGTCGCAGGACTGTTCGAGGAATTCCAGCGTTGGCAGCAACTCGCCGCGAAAGCCCGTGGGTTCCTTGTCGACGATCAGGACGTCGGGATCGAATTGCTGAACGGCTGTCTTGATCAGGCTCGAGCGCAGCTCGGTCACCTCATCAATGCCCATGCCAATCGTGCGGGCCGCGTAAGATCCGTCCGAGCGTTTGGTAACCCCCGGCAGGCGCACATGGTCGACGCGGCGGGGAAAGGTGAAACGCCCGGCCACAGGCGATCCAGTCAGGATCAGGGCGGATGCGCTTGGGTCGGCTTCTGTCATCGCCGCAGCCAACGCGCGCGAACGGCGCAAGTGGCCCAACCCAAAGGTATCGTGGCTGTAAAATAGCAGGCGCGGCGCGCGGTCCGGATTGTCTTGTTTTTTGCCTAGGCTCATAGGGTCGCCCGTCTTATTGGTCTGGGTACTACATCCGCGCGTATGCAAGCGTTACCGTATATCCTTATGCTGCGCTTGCCAAAGGGGAAATCGCCCGCCTGCAAATGTGCCAAACATGGCGATTTGGCAACAGGATATTGAGGATATGGGTTCAATTTGCACCAGTCGTCGCCGTTTCGTTCAAAGCGCGAAAACAGGCGGCGGGAGGATTTGAACAGGTCCAACAGGTTCTGTACGGTGTGCGCCAGTGAAGAAATTGGATGCAAGACCCTATGAAACCGAACTTTCTGGCCGCGACGCTTTTGGCATTTTGGGCTCTGTTGTTGGCGTTTCCAGCCAGTGTGGCGGCGCAGACCTCGCTGATACCGGGCTATAGTTCAGGCTCCGCGACAGAAGAGACTGCAACCAACGACAGTGATCTCGCCGACGCGATCCGCACCGCCACCGAGGCTGGTGCCAGTGTCATCGTCATCGATAGTTCGGGCAATCTGGTCTCCACCGCGGGTGAGCAGCCCGAAGCGGAATCGGCTGTGGCTGACCCCATGGCGGAGGCCTCGCAACTGATGCGGACACAGGCGCGATTCACCAAGTTCCGTGAATCGGTCCAATCACGCCTTGAGGCACTGCCCTATTCGGTGTTCGAAGTGGAGTATATCCTGCGTCAGACCAGCCCGGATGGTCGTATCCAGACTTATGTCGAGGTTCTGGGCTGGAACATCCTCTTCCTACTATTGGGGCGGTGGCTCTCAACCGAGATCTATGGCAAACGGATCGCCAAGCGCTGGGTCGTGGCGCGGATCAAGGAGAACCCGCAGGGCTATCGCGAGAAGATGCCGTTTCTCGTGTACCGCTTCGTGATGGGAATCGGCGGCACGATCTTTGCCATGTTGATGGCATTGATCGTGGGCTATCTTTTCTTTGGCGAGGCCGAAGATATCTCGATCCAGTTTACCGTGACCGCGATCTTCACGGCCTTTTTCCTGTCGCGCACGATCTCGGACCTGTGGCGAATGGTGCTGTCACCTTACCTGAGCCAGTATCGCCTGCCGCCCTTTTCCGACCGCCACGCCAAGCGGCTGTATATTTGGGCATCGGCGGTGGCGACCTATGACGTTTCGGTCGTTCTATTTTCGACCTGGGTGGCGGATTTCGGTCTGAACTACAACGTCTACGCTTTGGTCTATGGGTGCCTGACCCTGTTTGGGGCCTTCTTGAATATTCTGATGATCCTGTTCAATGCCGGGGCCATTTCAAACGCGATCCGGGGCGGGCGGGCACCGTCTCAAGTTTCGTGGATTCTGCGCTTCATCTCATTTGCTTGGGCTCCGGTGTTGATCCTGTACATTGTGTTCAGCTGGTCGAAGCTGGCCGTGGATCTGGTGCTTGAGAATGAAAACTCGGTCCCGATTGTTGCCAGCAGCTATGCGATCTTCATGTCGGTTGTCGTGGCCTATGGCGCGATGAACTACCTGCTGGAGCGCTATTTCGATCGCAACCGCAAGATCGAACAGATCAACGCCGAGGCAGAGATTGAGGCAGAGGCACCCTCGCCCGAGGCGGTACAACGCAAGCACGCCATTCTGACCTATGAGGACCTGGCCCGCCGAGTGGCTGGCATTCTGGCCTTTGTCGTAGGCAGCTATGCGCTGGTGGTGATCTGGAACCCGGATGCCAGCTGGAGCGAGGATCTGCCGATCGGGCGCGCGCTGGACGTGATGGTGATCCTGTTCATTGGATACATCCTGTTCAATTTCTTCCGCATCTGGATCGACAGCAAAATCGCCGAAGAGTCTGATGATGGCTCCGAGGCCGAGTTGGGCGATGAAGGCGGCGAAGGCGGTCAGAGCCGCTTGGCCACCTTGCTGCCTTTGTTCCGCGGGGCGATCCTGGCGGTCGTTGTCGTGACGATTGTGCTGATCGTACTGATGGAGCTGGGCATCAACGTCAGCCCTCTGTTCGCAGGTGCCGGTGTGGTTGGTCTGGCTGTCGGGTTCGGGTCGCAGACCTTGGTGCGCGACATCTTCTCGGGCGCCTTCTTCCTGTTGGATGATGCGTTCCGCAAAGGGGAATACATCGACATTGGGGATGTGAAGGGAACGGTCGAGAAAATCTCGGTCCGCTCGTTCCAACTGCGCCACCATCTGGGGGCGCTGAACACTATTCCCTTTGGGGAGATCAAGGTTCTGACCAACTATTCGCGTGACTGGGTGATCATGAAGCTGCCTCTGCGCGTGACCTATGACACGGATGTCGAGAAGGTGCGGAAACTGATCAAGAAACTGGGTCAGGAGTTGCTGAGCGATCCGGTGATCGGAGACAACTTCATCCAGCCCTTGAAGTCTCAGGGCGTGATCGAGATGCAGGATTCGGCGATGATCATCCGGGTCAAATTCATGACCAAGCCGGGCGATCAGTGGTTGGTGCGCAAGAAGGTGTATCAAGATATTCGAGAGCTGTTCGCCCGCGAAGGCATCAAGTTTGCCCATCGTGAAGTGACCGTTCGTCTTGCCGATGGCAAAGAGGCCGAAGATCTGACCCCGAAACAGCGCGAGGCAGTGACTGGCGCGGTACAAGCGGCGATTGATGAGGACTATCTGGACGATATCGGACCGGGCGGTGACGACCGCTAAGACGGTTCTCCCGCCCCTTTGGGCTGCGTCTCTGACGAGACGCCTTCCAAAGCGTTGGGCCGGGCCGCGCGTGCCGCGCGGCGGTTGGAGCGTCAGGGCCAGGTTGGCTCGGATGTGCCCAGTTGTGGGGCGGGAAGGTCCCACCTCATCAACGTCTGACCAATGGTCAGTGCGGGTTTTAGCCGGTGGCCAGGGCCCCATCCGGACTGTTCGGATTCTTCGCCATAGTCGGATTGGTTGGCCGTGATCGCGTCTTGCCCTGTATCGGTTTTGCCAAGAATGGCCAGCAACTCGGCGGTGCGCGCCAAAGATAGATGGGCGTGCATGATTGAATTTCCCGAGGCTGCCTCGGCCAGTGCAGAAAGAACTGCGGCTGCCATAAGGTATCCGGTCGCATGGTCCAGAGCCTGAAGTGGCAGCGGGGTGGGTTTGTCGGCGTTGGCCCATTCCATCCCCGCATGGGCAATACCCGCGCTCATCTGAACCAGACTGTCGAAACCTCGGCGTGTGGCCCAAGGGCCTTGCCAGCCATAAGCGTCCAGAGTGACCTCGACCCGGTTAGGGGCCAGTTCGTCACGCTTTGCTTTACTAAGCCCCAGAGCCTCAAGCGCGCCGGGGCGGTACCCTTGGATGAATACATCTGCTTGTGACAACAGGTCTTGCAGGTGGGTCAGGCCCTCGGTCGACTTCAAGTCCAGATAGGCGCAGCGTTTGCCCAGTGAGATGTCGGGAATAACGCCCGGCTCATCCCAGCCCGGAGGGTCGATGCGCAGCACATCCGCGCCGAATCCGGCCAGTGTGCGGGTTGAGACAGGACCCGCCAGAACGCGGGTCAGGTCTAGGACGCGCAAGCCGGCAAGCGGGCGTTCGGCTGTTGCAGCCGGACGGTGCCGTAGAGTGATCCGACGTGGATTCTGCCAAGTGATCAGTGGATCACGGCTGACGGCACGGCCTTGGGGATGGTCCAACCATTCGGCGCGGCTGCGCATGGCGGCTGCGACGCCGCCCTCGGCCACAACAGCGCTTTCCAGGTCAGCAATAGCCCAGCTGCGTAGGGCCTGTGAGACCGCGTCGCGGTCGGCTTGTGTGCTCAGGACTCTCAGGGCGGCAGCGCGGTGGTGGGGCAGGTTGGTGTGCAACCTGATCCAGCCGTCAGACGCGCGGTAGTCGCCTGCGATGGCGTCCCACAGGCTAGGCATCTCCCAACCATCGGGTTTGAAGGAATAGCGATACCAGAGCGAAGCGAGGCGGTGATCCACCGTGACCTCTGGCGCGGTTGGTGACAGGTTTGCGGCGGCCATGTATCGGGCCAACTCCTGACCGACCGCTGCGAAGCTGGCGGTTGCTAGTTCGGAGACGGCGAAGGCGCTGGGCAAGGTTCCCTCGCCGGAGGTGCGATAGCTGTCAGCCGCCGGTAGAGAGGACAGCAGGCTCATTGCTGATAGGGGTCCAGACTGTCGCGCAACCCATCGCCAAGGAAGTTGAAGGCCAGAACGACGACGATGATGGGCAGCATCGGAATGGCCGTCCACGGGTATATCTCGATCGAGGCGAGGTTCTGCGCGTCGTTCAGCATCACGCCCCAACTGACCGCAGGCGCGCGCAAGCCGAGGCCGAGAAAGGACAGCGCGGTTTCACCCAGGATCATCGCCGGGATCGACAGGGTGGCTGAGGCGATCAGGTGGGACATGAAGTTCGGCAACAGGTGCTTGCGGATCACCCGGCCAGAACTTGCGCCCATCATCTCTGCCGCGCGGACGTATTCTTCCTCTCTCAGGGACAGGAACTTGGCGCGAACGGATCGGGCGAGGCCGGGCCAGTCGAGGATGCCGAGGATGATCGAGATGATGAAGAAGACCGCGACGGGGCTCCAGTTCGAGGGCACTGCAGCGGACAAGGCGAGCCAGAGCGGCAGTTCGGGTAGGGATCGCAGGACTTCGATCACGCGGTTGATGGTCCAGTCGATACGCCCTCCGAAATACCCGGCCATTGACCCGAACAGGATACCAAGGAAGAACGACACCGAGATGCCGATCAGACCAACGGTCAGTGATAGCTGCGCGCCATAGAGAATGCGGCTGAAGATATCGCGGCCCAGCCGGTCCGAGCCCCATAGGAACAGCGTTGCGCCATCAGGGGCACAGAACAGATGCGTGTCAGAGGGGATGAACCCGGCCAAGCGATACTCGGACCCTTCACAGAAGAACTTGATCGGACGAGGATCTTCAGTATCTGGAATGAATTTCCATTGGAATGTCTCAAGATCCGCTTCAGCTGTGATGGGGTAGACATAGGGCCCGATGAACTCGCCCTCGTGGAACCAGTTGATCGACTGGGGCGGGGCGTAGAGGTGCTCTCCGTTCCGGTCATTGGGGCCGTAGGGGGCGATGAAGCCTGCAAAGGGCAGCATCAGATAGCACAGCAACAGGAAAACGCCCGAGATCAGGCCCAGCTTGTGCGTGCGGAACTTGCGCCAGACCAGCACCCAGTTCGGGGCGTCCAGATCGGCGCGCTCGAGTTGTTGGACCGAGGCCTGCGGGTCGAACGGTGCGTCATCGACATAGCGATCGTCGGGGCGTTGGGTCATGCGTCTCGCCCCTCATAACGAATGCGCGGGTCGAGCATGACCAGCAGGATGTCCGAGATCATAGTGCCGATCAGGGTCAGCAGGGCCACGAACATCAGGATGAATGCAGACAGGAACTGGTCTTGCGTCTTCAGCGCCGTCAGCAGGGTCGGGCCAATGGTTTGCAGGCCCAACACGACCGATACCAGAACCGAGCCGGACACCATTGAGGGCAACAGGTTCCCGATGTCGGCGACGAACGGGTTGAAGGCCACGCGCAACGGATATTTGGTCAGCATCCGCGATGGGGCCATGCCCTTGGCAACGGCTGTCTCAACATAGGGTTTGCCCAGCTCGTCCAGCATGTTCGCGCGCAGACGCTGCATCATGGCCGACGCACCCGAGGTGCCGATGACGAAGGTTGGCACGATCAGATGGACAAGGATGGATTTCAGCTTGTCCCAACTCATCGGTTCGCCTTCGAATTTGGGGTCCATCAGGCCGCCGATGGGCAGGTTGAAATACTGATGCCCGTAGTAGAACAGGATCAGCGCCAGCAAAAAATTCGGCGTGGCCAAACCAAGATAGCCGACAAACGCCGAGGTATAGTCGATCCACGTGCGCGATCGCGCGGCGGCGATCACACCCAAGGGCAGGGCGACGGCGTAGACGAACAAGATCGCGGCAAGATTGACAACAACCGTCAGCCAAAGCGTATCGCCTACGATGTCTGAGACAGGTCGGTCGAACTCAAACGACCAGCCGTAGTTGCCTTGCAGGAGGCCTTCGAAGCCGTGGGGGCCGGGCCAGAAGCCCATCCAGATCAGGTATTGCTCCCACATGGGACGATCCAGAGCGTACTCGGCTCGTAGAAACTCCGCCTTGGCTACACCGGCGGACTGGCCTGAGGCCTGAAGCTCGGCGATCTGATTGCTCAGATAGTCGCCCGGCGGCAGGTTGATGATGACAAATATCAGTACCGATACCACCAACAGTGTCAGCAGCATCGTAAAGAAGCGATAGACCGCATAGCGCAGCATGATCATTTAGCTGCTCCTGCTCAGTCGACCAAAAAGAACTCATCCGGGCGATGGACGCCGAAATGCGCGCCGGGTTCCCACGCCCACATGGCCTGCTCGGGGACGTTGCGTAAACGGTTCGAGACGACGATGGGCTGCGGTGCGCCGTTCAGAATGCCGATGGCGTAAAGCTGGTCGGCGTGGATTTCCAACATCTCGGTCCAGACGGCAGCGCGCTGTTCATCCGTTGTGGCGGTCTCCCAGTCATGGACCAAGGTCATCAGGCGCTCAGCCTCGGGCATGTCGGGTGCCTCACCCACTTCGCCGCCGGTCTGATAATACTGTCCCCATTTTGGCCAGGCGAGAAACACCTGATCCGTCGGGGCCAGATAGGCAGGCGAGGTGTGGATTTGGGGCAGCCCGTCATCCCAGCCGAACCAGACCGAAGCCATCGTGTTGCCCGCGAACACCCGGTTACGCAGGATATCGCGATCCAGCGGGCGCATCACAAGATCGACGCCAATCTCGCGCCATGTGTCGGTGACGATCTGCAGGGCGTTTTCGACCTCCTGCCGCTCACCAGCGGTTTCGATGATTAACTCCATCGGGCGGCCGTCGGGCAACAGCCGAATGCCGTTCTTGTCGCGCTCGATCAGCCCGGCCTCGTCTAACAGCGCGTTCGCCAGATCCGGATCGTACTGGGCCCATGCCTGGGCGTTTTCCTCACTGTAGAAGGGTGAGGCTGGCAGAACCGCCATCGCGCCCGGTTTTGCCAGTTTGAAATAGAGCGCCTGGTTGATCGTCTTGCGATCAATCCCCAAAGACAGGGCGCGGCGCACGCGCACGTCTCGCATCACATCCCGCCAAACCTCATCCGCGTAGTTCAGGTTCGGATAGATCGCGATCTGTGAGGCCACACCGGTTTTCCAGAGCAATGTCTTGTAGTTGCCAACCGCCTCACCCTTTTTCAGGATCGAGGCATCCCGGAACGCCAGACCACGCCCCTGCAGGTCGGTCTCGCCCGCATTGGTTTTTGCGGCCACCAGCCCAGGGGCAACGATCTCCATCTCGACAACGTCGATATAAGGCAGCTGCACCCCTTTGGAGTCGATGCGGTGGTAGTACGGGTTGCGCACGAAATTGTGGCGGATTTTCTTGCCCGAGCTTGCGTTCAGCCAAGGCTGAAGCGTGGGCAGCTTGTGGTTGTCGAACTTGTAAAGGTTGTCGAGTTTGTTGTGCAGGGCCGCCCAGCTTTTGACGCGGGCATCATCGACCTGCGCGGCCAGATCCTCAGGATCAACATAGTTTTCGTGATACTGTTTCAGAAAAGCCGATGGGCGGTAGATGAAGGGCGGGCGGGCCTGTGCCAGCGTTTGCAGGAAATCCGGGTTCGGATCATCCCATTCGTAGATCACTGTCGTCTCATCCGGGAATGAGACAGTAGGGGCCTTGCCCTCGACGATCAGAAAATCGGGTGGCCCAGAGGGGCTGAGCAATTCGTTGTTGGCGACATCTTCCCACCAGTACCGGAAATCTTCGGACGTAAACGGCGAGCCATCTGACCATTTGTGCCCTTCGCGCAAGTGCAGAGTGAACTTGCGGTTTCCGTCATTTTCGAACGAGGCCAATATGTCGGGCACGATATTGTAATTTCCGTCAAACCCAACCAACCGGGCGTAACCGTAGACGACCATCTGTCGGATATCCTTGGACCGGGTCACCATGGTCCGCATTGTGCCGCCGGGGGTGCCGAATTCACGGCCCTTCGCGGCCAGATCCACTACCAGAGGGTCTTTGGGTAGGCGTTCCGAAACCGGCGGCAGATCGCCGGCATTCACCTCAGCCGACCAAAAGCTGCTCTCTTGCGGGACCGGCACATCGGCCAGCGCGGGCAGCGTCCAGCCAAAGGCCAGAGCGGCGGCCAGGATCAGAGGGGGAGTGGTCTTAAACATGGCAACGTACCTTATGGCCCGGTTCCAATTCCACCAGCGAAGGTATCACGGTGTCCGAGAAACGAAAGGCCTCATCCCAACTGTCCGGCGCGCCGGCACCCAGAGAAACCATTTGCAGGTCAATCGGGCGGTTGATGTCGGGTTCTGGTTGAGCGGCAATCAACGCCTTGGTGTATGGATGGCGCGGATTGTAGAAGAGTGTTTCGGGCGGGGCTTGTTCCACAATCAGCCCCCGACGCATCACGGCGACTTCGTCAGCGATACGGGCGACTACGGCAAGGTCGTGAGAGATGAAGAAATAGGACAGGTTCAGGCTGTCCTGCAGGTATTCCAACAATGTCAGGATTTGTTCCTGAACCGAGACATCCAGCGCCGAGGTCGGCTCGTCGCAGACAATCAACTGCGGGTCCAGCATCATGGCGCGGGCGATGGACAGGCGCTGTCTCTGCCCACCGGAAAACGCATGCGGATAGCGTTTCAGCATGTCCGAGTTCAGCCCCACGCGCTGCAGCATTTCGGCGGCTTTGTCGCGTTGTTCCGAGACGGAACCGATGCGGTGGATTTCCAGCGGCTCAGTCATCGCATCCTGTATGCGCATCCGTGGACTGAGTGAGCTGTAGGGATCCTGAAACACCATCTGCGCCTTCCGTTGAAACGCGGTACGCTGGGCGCGGGTCATCTGGTGGACTGGTATGGGGTCTTCGCCTTGGGCGGTGCAGAACAGGACCTCTCCGCCTGGGTCGGGCAGTTCGGCGCCAAGGGCAATCCGGGCGGCGGTGGTCTTGCCAGAGCCGCTTTCGCCGACAATCGCCAAAGTCTTGCCACGTGCAAGTTTCAGGTCGACGTTGCGACAGGCGTGAATCTGTTTGTCGGCTTGCCAACCCTTGCTTGACCGCATCGTGTAGGTCTTGGAGACCCCTTTCATATGCAGGATCAGGTCCTCATTCGGCATCGGAATGCCGACGGCGTCCTGATCCGGAATGGCCGGGGCCGCGTCGAACAGCTGTTTGGTATAGGGATGCGCTGGCGCGGTGAGGATGGGGGCGGCGGGGCCCGCCTCCATCACGCGACCCTTGTGCATGACAACGACCTGCTCGGCCATGTTTGCCACCACGCCCAGGTCGTGCGTAACAAGGATCAGCGCCATCCCGGTTTCGCGCTGAAGTTCCTTGATCAGCCCCAAAACCTGAGCCTGTGTGGTTACATCCAGCGCAGTAGTAGGCTCGTCTGCAATCAGCAGCTCGGGCTTGGAGACCATCGCCATGGCGATCATGGCGCGCTGGCGCATACCGCCCGACAGTTCAAACGGATAGGAGTCATAGGCCCTCTGGGGATCTGGAAAGCCCACGCGTTCAAACTGGGTCAGGACTTCCTTTCGGGCCTGCGCCTCGGACGCTCCGCGATGCAGCCAGAGGACCTCGCTGACCTGATTGCCGATCTTGTGCAGTGGCGATAAAGATCGCATCGGCTCCTGAAAGATCATCGAGACGCGGTTGCCGCGAATGCTGCGCATGTCCCGCTCGTTGATTCGCGTCAGGTCGGCCTTGCCTTTGGAATCGTTCAGAATAATCGATCCGCTGCGAATCTGGGCCACGCGGGGCAGGATACGCAACACGGCCCGGCAGGAGATTGTTTTGCCCGAGCCCGACTCACCCACCAATGCAAGTGTCTGTCCGGCCTCTACATCGAAATTCACGTCCCGCACGACTGAATCCGCCGCGCCGAAACCGATGCTGAGATCTCTGACAGACAACAACGCAGTCATTCGGGTTTTCCACCCGTCTGGCCGTAGATGAGCATCGGCTTTTATTCTCCCCGTTTTTTGACTTACTGTCGCGCGGTTTCACCCGACTCGTCAAACCCGTTCTTAGGCTGAAATGTCGCGGGAATGTGAAACTTTCGCCTCTACAACTACACAAACAGTTGAGTTTTTGCCATCAAGTTCGTGACCAGCACCATTTAAGCTGGCGTTGAGTATCAAAGAGAGAATTCCCTGTGCCCGAAAACCAAAGCCGACTGGATCTGTTTATTGACCGTATGGTGTCGCAACGCGCCTGCCTTGATTTTGCAATCGAGCAGACAAAAGGCATGTCCGGGCCGGTGTTCGAGCTGGGCCTAGGCAACGGTCGAACCTACCACCACATGATCCAGTACATTCAGAATCGCCCGGTTTTTGTGTTCGAACGCGCGGTGGCTTCACATCCCGATTCCACCCCGCCCGAGGATCGGGTGATTTTGGGCGATGTGCGGGACACTCTGCCAGCCTCGGTGGATAAGCTCGGCGCGACGGCCAGCCTGATTCATGCGGATCTGGGGGGGCACAATCGAGAAAAGAACGACGCGTTCGCGCGGTTTGTTTCGCCTTTGATTGAACCGCTTCTGGCGCGGGGTGGGCTGATGGTCTCCAGTGATCGGATGTATTTCGATGCGCTGACTGAATTGCCCTTGCCGGAGGGCGCGGTCGAAGGGCGCTGTTTTATCTACCGGCGGTGACGCCTTAGGCGCGTCCGGGTCCACCAAAAGGCTAAGCAAACCGGAGGAACGCAATGCAGGCCATCCTGACGCTGAACGCGGGAAGTTCGACCATCAAATTCGGAGTTTACCGCGCCGACGCTGAACCCGAATTGCTGTGGCACGGGCAAGTCGACAATCTGGGACCGGTCGCCCAATTGCAAATCAACGGCGACGGGTTTCGTGAGACACGTGAGATCGGGCCTGCTGACCACGCGGCCGGCGTCACGGCGATCTTGCAGAACATAGAGCCTCTGCTTAAATCGGATCTAATCGTCGGTGTAGGCCACCGTATTGTCCACGGCGGACAGACCTTCGAAGGGCCCACGGTTCTGGATGATCACGTGCTGGCCCAACTTGAAACGCTCTCGTCACTGGCCCCGCTGCATCAGCCCCATAATCTGGCGGCCGTCCGCGCTGCGCGAACGGCTTTCCCGGGTGCGCAACAGATTGGGTGTTTTGACACCTCTTTTCATGTCGGCCATCCGTTTGTAAACGATGCCTTCGCCATCCCGCGCCGCTTTTATGAAAAAGGCGTTCGGCGCTATGGATTCCATGGGCTGTCCTACGACTACATTACCGGCAAGATGGCTGAGGATTTCCCGGATCTGGCCGCAGGCCGGGTGGTTATCGCGCATCTGGGCAACGGGGCGTCTATGTGCGCTGTGGCCAATGGCAAGAGTATCGGCTCAACCATGGGTTTTTCCGCGCTTGATGGGCTGCCGATGGGGACCCGTTGTGGTCAGCTTGATCCCGGCGTGTTGCTTTATCTGATGGAGCAAGGTCACTCTGCGGAGGCGATCACGCATATCCTCTACAAGAAAAGTGGCCTGCTAGGCCTCAGCGGGATCAGCCACGATATGCGCACATTGCTGGAAAGCGATGATCCCCGCGCGCGTGAGGCGATAGACTATTATGTCTTCCGGATCAGGCGGGAGCTGGGTGCGATGGCGGCTGTTTTGGGTGGCGTGGATGCGGTGGTGTTCTGCGGCGGCATTGGTGAGAACGCTGCGCCTATTCGCCAGAGCGTGCTCGATGGGATGGGATTTCTCAACATCCATCTGGACGCCGAGGCCAACGCCCAAAATGCGACGGTGATATCAGATGGCGGTATACCCGTGCTCGTGATCCCGACCGACGAAGAACGGGTGATCGCGCGGGCGGTCGGCAAGGCTTTGAGCTAAACACGACAGAGGGAAATCGGATGATCTTTTACGACTGCGCCACCGCTCCGAACCCGCGCCGCGCGCGTATGTTCATTGCCGAAAAGGGGCTGGAGATCGAAACCCGGCAGATCTCGATTGCAGAGGGAGAGCAGTTGAGCGATGTGTTTCGCGCCGTTAACCCTCGGGCCACGATCCCTGTGCTGGTGACCGATGAAGGCACGGTTCTGACCGAGAACCTTGGGATTGCTGCGTATCTCGAGGCGCAGCGGCCCGAACCCCCATTGATGGGCAAGACGCCGGATGAAAAAGGCCGTGTTTTGATGTGGAACGCAATCGCCGAGCAGCAAGGCGGTATGCCTATCGCCGAAGCCCTACGCAACGGCCATCCTGCTTTCAAAGATCGTCCTATTCCGGGACCTGAGAACTATCCGCAGATCCCTGAACTTGCGCAACGGGGTCGCGACAGGGTGGGGGCGTTCTTCGACTTGCTCGAGGACCATTTGCAGGGCAGCCCGTTTTTGGCGGGAGAGGACTTTACCCTCGCCGATATAACCGGGTTCGTCTTTGTCGATTTCGCCCGTGTGATCAAAATGCGTATCCCGGAAGCAAATACCGCGACTCAAGCCTGGTTCGACACAATTAAATCCCGGCCCAGCGCCAGCCTCTAAAACGCGCCTGATTTGGCCGGATTCAGCTTGCGCTCGACACTGTACAGAAATGTCTAGACAGAAGTGAACAGTGCCACTAGCGTTTCATCCGAGTCGTGCAGCGGAGGGCAGGATGAAATCTCAGTATCGCGTTGTGGTCATTGGGGGCGGTGTCGTTGGGGCCTCGGTCCTGTATCATCTGGCCAAGTTCGGCTGGTCGGACGTCGTCATGTTGGAGCGGCGGAGGCTGGCCTCGGGGTCATCCTGGCACGCAGCGGGTGGTATTCACGCGCTGAACGCGGACCCGAATATGGCGTCCTTGCAGGCCTACACCATCGACCTGCTCAGTGAGATCGAAAAGGAATCGGGCCAGAATATTGGATTGCATATGACCGGTGGTCTCACGCTGGCGGGCACCCCGGAACGCTGGGAATGGCTGCAGGCAAACTACCGCATCTTCCAATCCATTGGCATTGACGATTGCGAACTTCTGACCCCGGAAGAGGCGCAGAGACGTTGTCCGATCATGTCCACCGATGGCGTGCTGGGCGCGATGTGGGCGGATCGCGAAGGCTATATCGACACGACCGGCACGGTGCAGGCTTACGCGACGGCAGCAAAGAAGCGTGGCGCGGAATACTATGAGGAAACCAGGGTCGAAAGCCTGACGCAGACCGCCGATGGCTGGCAAGTCGAAACCGACAAGGGCACAATCACCTGCGAACATGTAGTGAACGCGGCAGGCCTTTGGGCCAAGCAGGTGGGCCGGATGGCCGGAGTGGAGCTGCCAGTCTCTCCGCTCAAACACCATTACCTGATCACCGACACGGTCCCCGAGGTTGCCGAAGCCGAGTTCGAGATGCCCATGACTGTCGACCTCGAAGGCTTCACCTATATGCGGCAGGATCAGAAGGGCGTTCTGGTCGGAATCTATGAGGTCGACCATGAACACTGGGCCATGGACGGGGCGCCCTGGAACTATGGTGAGGAACTGTTTCAGGAGCAACTCGACCGCATCGAGAATGAGCTGACGCTGGGTTTTGAGCGCTATCCTTCGATCCAGAATGTCGGCATCAAGACATGGGTCAATGGCGCGTTCACCTTCTCGCCCGACGGGAACCCTCTGGTCGGTCCGGTTCCGGGCAAGCGCGGCTATTGGTCGGCCTGCGCCGTGATGGCCGGGTTCTTGCAGGGCGGCGGCGTTGGCAAAACTCTGGCCGAGTGGATGATCCATGGCGAGCCCGAGGCCGACGCATGGCCAATGGACGTCGCTCGCTATGGCGATTTCGCGCAGAACAAACGTTACATTCGCGAAACGACCGGTCAGTTCTACTCGCGCCGTTTCGTGATGACCTATCCGAATGAGCAACTGCCAGCAGGACGTCCGCTGAAGATGGCCCCGGCGCATGATGCGATGACTGAGGCCGGGTGCAAATGGGGCGTCAGCTGGGATCTGGAGGTGCCGCTCTATTTCGCGCCCAAAGGGTTCGAGGAAACGCCGACCCTCAAGCGGTCGAATGCCCATGACATCGTGGCGGAAGAGTGCAAGACGCTCCGCGAAGGGGTTGGCCTGTTGGACATCTCGGGTTTCTCGCGGTTCGAGGTGACGGGTCCGAATGCGCAGGCCTGGCTGGACAAGGTCATGGCCTCGAAACTGCCAGGGCCGGGGCGCGCCAAACTGGCGCCGATGCTGGGTGAGACGGGGCGTCTCAAAGGCGACCTGACCGTGCTGAACTGGGGTGACGGAACATGGTGGATCATGGGCAGTTACTACCTTCGTGCGTGGCACATGCGCTGGTTCGACGATCACATGATGGACGGCGTGACTGTCCGTGATCTGGGCGAGGAATATTGCGGCTTTGCCGTGGTCGGCCCGAAATCTCAGGCGGTTGTCGAGAAGCTGGCGGAACAGGATATCTCGGGCCTGAAATTCATGGGTTGTGGAGATTTCGATATCGGTCTGGTCCGAGCCCGCGTCGCCCGCATGTCGGTAACCGGTGAGAAGGGCTATGAAATCAACTGCCAGTACGGCGATCACATCAAGCTGCGACGGATGCTGTTGGACGCCGGGGCTGACGAAGGCATCCGCGAATGCGGGTTCAATGCGATGCTCTCAACCCGGTTGGAGAAGAGTTTCGGCATCTGGTCCGCCGAGTTTACCCAAGCCTACACGCCGGGCATGACCGGAATGGATCGCTGGATCGACTGGGACAAGGATTTCGTCGGTAAACAGGCCGCCTTGGCCGAGCGTGACGGCAATGGCCCGGCACAGCTTCAGGTGACGCTTGAGGTCGATGCTGTGGACGCCGACGCCAGCGGGTATGAGCCGATCTGGTCCAATGGCGAACGCGTGGGTTTTGTCACCTCGGGCGGCTACGGCCACTACACGGGCAAGTCTCTGGCGATGGCACTGATCAATCGCGACAAGGCCGAACCGGGGACGGAGCTGACCGTGCATGTGGTTGGTGTGGAACGGCCCGCGCGGGTGGTTGCACCGTCTCCCTACGATCCGCAGGGCAAGGCGATGAGGGGCTGATGGTGATCTCGCAGACATCCGAGCGTGGTCGGCGACGGCGCGGGCGGGGTGCAGATGCCGCCCCACCGCCCTCGCGTGATGTGAACTACCGCCAGCTGCGCAACCCTTTCCCGCGGATGGAGGTGTTCCCCGAAGATCAGATCGCGGACATGCACGAGACGGCGCTACGTGTATTGCTGGAACTTGGGGTGAAAGTCCTGCTGCCCGAAGCCCGCCGCATCTTTGCCAAGGCAGGTGCGCGTGTGGACGAAGATACTCAGATGGTCTTTATCGGGCGCGATCTGGTTGAGGCCGCTGTGGCCTCGGCCCCCAAATCCATCGCGTGTCATGCAGGGGCGCGTGACCGTGATTTTACGCTGGAACTGGGTTCGCTCGTGTTTCAACCGGGTGCAGGTGCGCCGAACGCAACCGATCTGGAACGGGGCAGGCGACCGGCGTCGGGTCAGGATTATATTGAATTCCTGAAGCTGACGCATCACTTCGACGTCTTCCAGATGATTTCGCCTCAGGTCGAGCCGCAGGATGTGCCGACCCATCTTCGCCACTATTTCACAACGCAGGCGCAGATGGAGTTGACGGATAAATTCCCCTTCTTCTTCTCGCGCGGCACCCCACAGGTGTTGGACAGTTTTGAGATGCTGTCTATCGCGCGAGGGCTTTCGGATGATGAATTCCGGGGCAACGCGCATTGCTATACGATCATCAACACCAACAGCCCGCGCACGCTGGATATCCCGATGGCGCAAGGGCTGATCGACTTTGCCCGTCATGGCCAGATGTCGATCGTCACGCCGTTTACCCTGATGGGGGCGATGGCCCCGATAACGGTCGCGGGGGCTATCACGCTTTCCCATGCCGAGGCTCTGGCGGCTGTGACCCTGACGCAATTGACGAACCCTGGCGCGCCGGTCTGCTATGGAACCTTCACCAGCAACGTCGACATGAAATCCGGCGCTCCGGCCTTTGGGACGCCCTCGCATTTTCAAGCGTCTTTGGCGGCAGGCCAACTGGCACGGTTCCTGGGCCTGCCATGGCGGTCGGCGGCCGGGTCGGCTTCGAACACCAACGACGTGCAAGCCGCGAATGAAAACCAGTTTGGGCTCTGGGGCTGTTTGATGGCCGGGGCGACGGTGATCATCCATTCTGCAGGTTGGCTCGAAGGCGGATTGAGCGTGTCGTTTGAGAAGATGATCTGTGACGCCGAAGTGCTGAACATGGTTGCCGAGCTCTGTGCCGGTGCGCATGCCGGACAGGCCGAAATCGGCTTTGATACCGCCCTGAGTGAGGTTGATCCCAGCGGGCATTTCTTTGCCTCGTCCCAGACGATGGAGCGCTACAATACCGAATTCTACCAGCCGCATGTCCATGACTACGCCAATTTCGGCACCTGGACCGAGCGTGGATCTGTCGATGCCAATCAACGTGCAACAGGTGTTTGGAAAGGTATCCTGAACGATTTCAAACCGCCCGCAGGCGATAGCGATCGACTCGGGGCCTTGCACGATTTCATCGCGAAGCGAACCGCAGAAGGCGGCGCGCCGCCGGAGAGTTGAATGAGCACCAAACCGATCCTGCACCGCGATGACCCCAAGGCCGAGCCTCTGGTCGGCAATATCAAAGTCACGCGGGATGACTGGCTGAATGTGGCGATGGATGTGCTGATCTCTGACGGCGTGGATCAGATCAAGGTCATGAACCTGGCCGAGCGCATGGCCGTGTCCCGCTCGTCTTTCTACTGGTACTTCAAATCGCGGCAAGAGCTTCTGGATGCGTTACTGGCGCGGTGGCAGGCGACCAATACGGCTGCGTTGATCGCGCAGGCCGAGGCCCCGGCCGAGACCATTACCAGCGCGGTCTGCAACGTGCAGAGATGCGTGGTGAACACGGATCTGTTCGACACGGCGCTTGATTTTGCCATCCGGGACTGGGCTCGCAAATCGGGAAAGGTGCGCAATGCGCTGGATCAGTCCGACGCGCGGCGTCTCAAGGCGCTGCACGCGATGTTTGCGCGGTTTGGCTATTCGGACATTGAGGCCGAAACCCGGGCGCGCGTCCTATACTACATGCAGATCGGGTATGATCTGGCGCAGCTGAACGAGCCGATGGAAACGCGGCTTTCGTTGGTGCCCCACTACCTACATGCTTTCACAGGGGTTCAGCCTCGGGCCGAGGAAATTGAAGAATTTCGCGCTTATTCCAAGCGCTTTTGGGAAGGAAAGACAGAATGAGCCAACCAGATGCAATCATAATCGGGACAGGCGTCATTGGCGCGGCCATCGCGTTCGAGATGGCCAAGGCCGGATGGAAAACCCTTTCGCTAGATCGCAATACGCAGGTTGGCCATGGCTCGACCGCGGGGTCCTGCGCGATCATCCGCATGCACTATTCGACGTTTGACGGCACGGCTTTCGCGTGGGAGGGCTACCATTTTTGGCGCGATTGGGCCGCGTATCTGGGCCTGCCCGCAGATGCCAATCTGGCGCAGTTCCGCGAGACCGGTTGCCTGGTCATGAAAACGGATGCCAACGGGATGCTGGAAAAGCATATGCAAAACAGTGCGGATCTGGACTGCCCGTTCGAGGAATGGTCGCCCGAGACTGTCACGGAACGCCTGCCGGTCTATTCTCTGGAAAGCTTCGCCCCTGCGCGCCGAATGGACGACCCGGAATTCGGGCAACCGAACGGGCGCAAAATGCAGGGTGGCGTGTTCTGGCCTCAGGCAGGCTATGTCACCGACCCGGCACTTTCGGCGCAGAACCTGATGGATGCGGCAATCCAGAACGGGGCCGAGTTGCGCACTGGGGCCGAGGTTGTTGAGATCCTGATTGAGGACGGGCGCGTGGCGGGTGTCAAACTGGCTACGGGCGAAGAAATTCGAGCCAAGGTCGTGGTAAACGTGGCCGGGCCGGGATCGGCCATTGTCAACGGCATGGCAGGCGTTCTGGACGACATGACCATCGAAACCCGCCCGCTGCGGCAGGAAGTGGTCCATGTTCCGGCGCCCGAGGGGTTCGATTTCGAAAACAACGGGACCATTGTCTCGGATAGTGACATCGCCTGCTACTGCCGCCCGGAGCATGGCAACCACATCCTCGTGGGGTCCGAGGACCCCGAATGCGATCCGCATCAATGGTGTGAGGATGATAAGACATATAACCGCGATTTCACCGACCAGTGGACGACGCAGGCGATGCGCTATGCGCAGCGGGTACCCAGCCTTGGTATTCCGTCCAAAACGCGGGGTGTTGTTGACCTCTACGATGCGTCGACCGATTGGATTCCGATCTACGATAAATCCAGCCTGCCAGGATTCTACATGGCCTGCGGCACCAGCGGGAACCAATACAAGAACGCGCCGATTGCGGGCAAGATGATGACGGCTCTGATCGACTATTGCGAAGGCGGTGCAGACCACGATGCTGAACCGCTGCAGTTCGAACTGCCTTACATCAAACGCGTGATTGATGTCGGTTTCTATTCACGCAATCGCCCGATCAACGAAGAAAGCAGTTTTTCCGTTCTGGGGTAGTCAGCCCGACAATTGGCCCTAACATCACTTAGACGCGAAAAGGAGCGGATACGTGATGCCTCAGACGCCAAACAAAGTCCTGATCCTTGGCAGTGCGCCGTCAGCGGTGGCCGCCCGGGATTGGGATCGGACGCCGTTCACGCATATCGTGACCATCAACAATGCATGGCGCATTCGTCCGGATTGGGACATCCTGATCCACCCTGAGGATTTTCCGCCGGAAAACCGACCCACAACTCTGACGAAAGACCAAAGGATCGTGACAGCCGAAGACTACGTGCCTCGGCAAAACGCTTATGGTGGTTTTGTCTATGCGGGGGGCACCATGGCGTTTACCGCTGGTTATTGGGCGCTGTCTGCCCTCGCTCCGTCCGTGATTGCCTATTTCGGCTGCGATATGGTCTACCCCGGATCGGGTAAGACGCACTTTTATGGCAACGGAACCGCTGATCCGCTGCGTGCCGACATAACATTGCGGTCGCTTGAGGCGAAGTCGGCCAGATTGGGCGTGTTTGCCGCCGCGCAGGGCTGTCGCATGGTGCGTTTGTCGGAGGGTGAAAGCAGGCTGCTCTATCCATCGCTTCGCGCGTTACGGATGGAAGAAGCACCGATGCCGTCGACCGTTGGCGCGCAGGACGTGTTAGAGGCCGAAGCGCGCCTCGGCTACTATGTGCCATCCGGGCGGTATTGGGAATCCGAGCAGCAGTTTGATCCGGACGAGTTGGATGCAGTGGACCGACTTTGGATATCCGCCTACCAAATCGCGCAAATGGACCGCGTTGCCTAAGACCTCAGACGGCGAAAGCGATCCAGGCCCAAACCATGGCAATATAGGTCAGGCTGTGCATCAACTGGTCCAGACCAGTTGCCCGCCAGAACGCGGCTTGATTGGGCTGTAGCTTTTTCTTGTCGGAATAGCTGGCTTTGGCGAAATCAATGTTGAAATGGATGATCCATTCCAGGGCCGAGATGATCAGGATAAAGCTGATCGGCGCGCCAAACAGCAAAAAAATAAGGGCCGAGCCCACAACATGCACTCCCGCATGTTGCGCGCGTCCCAAATGAAAATACTCGCCACGCCCGGTCAGCATCTTGGGCGTCTGTAGATAGAAGTCCGCGAACATATGTTTGATCTGCAACAAGCAGAGCAACAGCAACACGGCACCATAGCTTTCGGGCAAACGTATCCTCCCGATATCGTCCTAAAGGGAACTCTAGGCGCTAAAATGCGTGTAGGCAAATGAACTAGTTCACACATGCGCAAAGATTGGCACTTTGTCGGAAACTATTTGCCTAGCAAAGCAAGATTACTGTAAATTCAGACTGTTAATTTTCCGTGCATCGTTTCGAAACCGGATCATTGATCAAAAGCAGGGACAGGTTCCATAGAACGCACGATTTTCCGCTTCATCTGGAAATACTCCAAGCGCGACCAGTTGATCCTGCTGGCCGTGACCTCGACGTTGTTTCCGCTGCTCTATCTCACGCTTGAGCTGCCCAAGCGCATTATCAATGACGCGATTGGTGCCTCGAGCAGCGTGGTTCAGGTTTGGGGCTACAGCCTGCCGCAGACGAATTTCCTGATCATTCTGTGCTTTGCGTTTTTGGCGGCGGTGCTGGCCCACGGCCTGATGAAAATGCGCATCAACACCATGAAAGGTGTCCTGAGCGAGCGTATGTTGCGCCGCTTTCGCTATCAGCTGATCAGCCGCGCCCTGCGTTTTCCCCAGCCCTATTTCGAGCGGGTCAGCCAGGGTGAGATGGTCTCGATGATCACCGCCGAAAGTGAGCCTATGGGCGGGTTGATGGGGGATGCGATCAGCCAGCCGGTCCTGCAAGCGGGGCAGATGATCACCATCCTGTCGTTTTTGTTTCTGCAAAGCGTCTGGTTCGGTCTGGCTGCGGTGGCGCTGATCCCCGTGCAGGCCTGGCTGATTCCCAAGCTGCAGCGCCAGATCAACCTTCTCAACAAAAAGCGCATCCAGGAGGTGCGTATCCTTGCCGCCCAGATCGGCGAGAACGCGGCTGGGGCCTCGACCCTGCGCGCAAATGGGGGCTGGCGGTATCGCAGGGCCATGATCTCGGATCAATTGGGGCGGCTCTTCGGGATCCGGTTCGAGATCTACCAGAAGAAGTTCTTTATGAAGTTCATAAACAACTTCATCTCACAGCTGACACCGTTCATGTTTTATCTGGTGGGCGGTCTGCTGGTCCTGCAGGGCTCGGTCTCGTTGGGCGCGCTGGTGGCGGCGTTGGCGGCGTATAAGGATCTCAGCTCTCCGTGGAAGGAACTGCTGACCTACTACAACCAGACGCAGGACATGTCGTTGCGTTGGGATGTGGTGATCGAACGGTTCGCGCCGGCCGGAATGCAGGATGAAGCGCTGTTTGAGGGTGAGCCAAAGACCCGCCCGCATCTTGATGGCGACATCGCTCTGGATCGGGTGTCGGTGCGCGATATGGACGGCAACCAGATCCTGGACGATCTGAACCTGACCTTCCCGCGTGGAAAGACAATCGGCATCGCCGCGCCTAGCGAAGAAGACCGCCGCGCTATTGCCGAGCTGCTGACCCGTGAAATCCTGCCGAGCGCTGGGCGTGTCCGCATTGGCGAGCAGAATCTGGCCGAACTGCATCAGGGCGTCGTCGCCGCGCGGATCGGCTATGCGTCATCGCGGCCGGTGATGTTTCAGGGAACGCTGGGCGATAATGTGATGATGCCGATGCGCTACAAGCCCCTGTCGGAGGGGGGCGACGATCCCGGATTTGCCGAAACCTTGCGGGCGGGCAACAGCGCCGACCCTTTCAAGGCTGAGTGGCTGGACCCGTCTCTCGCTGGGCTGGAATCGGCGGATGCCCTGCGAGATTGGTGGCTGCAACTGATTGATGGAATGGGGTCAGGCGCGGCCTTGTTCCAGCGCGGGGCCGAGCAGGTTTTCGACGCTGCACTGCATCCGGAACTGGCGCAGAAACTGGTCAAGCTGCGACCGTTGGTGCAGCAGGCGGTGAAGAAGGCAGGGCTTGAGCAGCAGGCGCTGATCTTCGACAAGTCCACCTATAACCCGGCCTTGCCCGTGGCCGAAAACCTTCTTTTTGCCACGCCCCGTGTACCGGTCACGCAAGCGCTGTTGGCACAGCAGAGAGTCTTTCTGGGTCAGTTGCGCGAACTGGGGTTGGACGAGACTCTGATCGCGCTGACCCGTGATGTGATCGACATGCTGCGCCAGATCTTTGGCCTGGATGGAACAGATCACCCGCTGTTCCGCAAGTTGGGACTTGAGGCACAGACCTATGAAACAGCCGTCGAACTGGTCGAGCGCACCCGCAAGGAAGGCGCTGAGGGGTTGGACGACGAACAACTGGCAACATTGCTGGCGGTGCCTCTGGTCGTCTCGGCTGAACAGATCGGCCCGGCCTTTTCGGATGAGTTAAAGGATCGTATTCTGGAGCTGCGCCACAGCCACTCGGAAAAGCTGATGCGGCCGTTGATGGACGTCTTCGTGCCGCTGGACCCTGAGGCCGTCGCGCCCGGCCTGACCGTGATGGAGAACGCGCTGTTCGGCAAGGTCAGCGAGATCGGCGGCGCGCGCTCGGACGAGGTGCGCAAGCTTATTGTTGATGTTCTGGCCGAACACGGCGCGCGTCCGTTGGTGGTTGAGCTGATCTATGATGTGCCGGTCGCGCTCGGTGGCCAGAACCTGCCCGCAGTCTTTGCCGAACCCCTGGCGTTCACCCGTGCGACGATCAAGAAACCCGACATCCTGATCCTGGAAAACGCGCTGGCCAGCTATGACATGCAGACGCAGGTCGCGGTCTACAAAAACCTGCGCGCGCTGTTGCCCGAGACCACGGTCATCTATCTGAACGACCAATTCCAAAACCCCGATGTCTTCGACATGTATGTCGAGATCCGGCAAGGTCGGGTTGTCACGGATGAAGGACCGGGGGATGTGGAAGAGGATAGTGCCGCCTCGGCCGACTTGGCCCGCAAGCTGCGCGCCCTAGAGCAGACGCCGCTGTTTTCTGGCCTTGATCGGCGACAGTTGCGCCTGCTGGCCTTTGGTGCGCGGTGGTTTGATGCCTCTGCCGGGCAGGTGATCTTCCTCAAAGATGACCAGCCCACGGATGGTGCCTACGTTGTTCTCGAAGGCGAGGCGGGGTTGTATCTGCCCAAATCAGGCACGCCGGATGAGCTTATCCTACGCGTCGGCCCCGGGGCATTGGTTGGGGAGCTGGGCCTGATCCGCAAAGAGCCCCGCGCATTGAGCATGGTGGCCGAAACCGACCTGTCCTGCTTGCGCATCGGGGAAGAGGAATTCCTGGCCGTGGTCGAAAACGACGCGGCGACGGCGTTCAAACTGCTGCAGGTGGTTGCGGGATATGTCTCGAACTAGAGCCGTTTCGGGATAAGCCTGAAACGCTCTACTGTCAGTCTTTCGGCTTGCAGAACAGTTGATAGAGCAACTCGATCACCTGTTTCGTGTTGCCATCCTCAAGCGAATAAAACACCGTTTTCCCCGCGCGCCGGGTCGAGACCAAACCATCCTCACGCAGGCGGGCCAGCATCTGGCTGACGGCGGCCTGCCGGATTTGTAAAAGCGCCTCCAGCTCTCCCACCGACTTCTCACCGTCTCCGAGGTGGCACAGGATCATCAGGCGGCCCTCATGCGCGAGCGTTTTCAGAAACGCGGCGGCACGGGCTGCGTTGTCTTTCATTTCCGCCAATCCGTCCGATGCCGGGGCTTGAGTGGTGCTGTCTTTCAGTGTCACCGGTCAACCGTTCTTCAACTAAGTCTTCTGACATTATGCCCTAAGAAACGTTATAATGTCACCCCTCAGATGCGGGAGCCCCACCCTGAAAGGCGTTGCCATTGGCATAATCGCACGGTTCTTCCTGCATCTGAAGGTGAAGCCCGTCGCCTTTGTAAGGATGCGCGCGAGCCAGATTTTCGTCCACTTCAATCCCAAGCCCGGCGGTGGTTGGAGAGGTCACGAACCCTTGCTCAACCCGGATTGAGCCCTTGATCAACTGGTCATGGAATGGCGTTTCAATGGTTTCCAGTAGCAACAGGTTCGGGATAGAGGCCGCCAGATGGATATTCGCAGCCCACTCCACCGGCCCGGCATAAAGATGCGGGGCCATTTGCGCGTTGAACACTTCGGCCATCGCAGCGACTTTCTTCATTTCCCAAATGCCGCCTGCACGCCCCAAAGCCGGTTGCAAAATCTCCGCCGCGCCTGCGCGCAGAACCGCGCCAAATTCGGCTTTGGTGGTCATGCGCTCTCCGGTCGCGACAGGTATGCGGACGTTGCGGGCGACGCGGGCCATGTCCTCGATATTGTCGGGCGGAGTGGGTTCTTCGAACCAAAGCGGAGAGTATGGTTCTATCGCCTGACCCAGCCGGATGGCACCGGCGGTGTTGAATTGGCCATGGGTGCCAAACAGCAAATCAGCTTTGTCGCCCACCGCCTCGCGGATTGCTTTGCAAAACGCAACGGACAGAGAGATATCGGACATCGCAGGCATGTGCCCGTCCCGGATCGTATAGGGACCGGCGGGGTCGAACTTAACGGCGGTATAGCCGCGACGGATCGCATCTGCCGCAGCCTCAGCCGCCTGTTCGGGCGAGGTCCAAAAGTCGGTCAGGTTGTGCTGGGGCAGGGGGTAGAGGTAGGTATAGGCGCGAATACGGTCATTCATCTTGCCGCCCAGCAGCGCGTAGACCGGTCGGTCGCGGTCTTTGCCCAGAATGTCCCAGCATGCGATCTCAAGCCCCGAGAACGCGCCCATGACAGTCAGGTCCGGGCGCTGCGTAAAGCCCGAGGAATAGGCACGGCGGAACATCAACTCGATGTTTTCCGGATTCTCGCCCTGCATGTGGCGTTCAAATACATCGCGGATCACGTGGCGCATAGCGTCTGGTCCAACCGAGGAGGCGTAGCACTCGCCCCAGCCGGTGATGCCGGTATCCGTAGTCAGCTTGACCAAAATCCAATAGCGACCGCCCCAACCGGGGGCGGGCGGGGCCGTGACGATAATATCGAGGTCTTGCAGTTTCATCTTAGCCCTCTCGTGCTTGGTCAAAGGCAATAAGTTCGCGATCAATCTCGGCCACCACCTCGGCGCTGCCAAAGAACGCCATATCCGGGGCGTCGACATCGTCCATGAAGGCCTGAATTTCGATCAGCGCTGGTTTGCCGTCGAAACTGCCCTCGATCTGCCAACGGCTGCTTTGGTCCACGGGCAAATCCGACAGGTTCTCCGCGATCTGGGTGACCAGTGCTTCGGGCAGCCCAAACCGGGGATTGTTGGCGAGGCCTATCAGGAAAGGCGGTACCTCTGCCAGATCGAAATTCATCGACGTCTCCGAGGTGGACGGCGCAGGTTTCGCCGCCTCGGGTTTGAAGAGATCGGTCAGGAAACGCAACATCGGCCTACCTGTCGAACAGGATCACATTGCGCTTGGCGGAGCCGGTTTTGGTATCGGCAATCGCCTCATTGATCTGATCCAGAGACCAGCGGCCCGAGATCAGTTCATCCAGCTTCAGCCGCCCCTGCTCATAGAGGTCGATCATCCACGGGATATCGCGCTGGATGACCACGTCGCCCATCTTTGACCCTACCAAACCCTGTCCCAGCGCGGCGAGGATCACCGGCTCATAGCTGGCTTCGTCCCCGGAATGGGGCATGCCGATCATTACGGCTTTGCCGCCCAGACCCAGATACCGTGGGGCCTGATCATAGGCGGGGATCGCGCCGACGGTGATCAATACCGCATCCGCGCCGCGCCCGCCCAGTGCTTTGTAGGCTGCTTTCCAAGGTTCTTTCAGACTGGCGAGGACGCCGTGGGTGGCACCGAACTCCTTGGCGATCTCAAGCTTCTCTTCGGTCATGTCGACCGCAACGATACGGCGCGCGCCTGCGATCCGAGCGCCTTGGATGGCGTTAAGGCCCACGCCGCCCGCGCCGATCACCACTACATCCTGACCGGGGCGCAAGCCTGCGGCGTTCACCGCTGCGCCGACCCCGGTGATCACACCACAGGACAACAGGCTGGCGAGATCTTTGGGTAGCGTTTCCGGAATCCGAACGATCTGCCGGTGGCTGACGACGACTTTCTCGGCGAAGGCGCCGCAGGCCATCGCCTGTTCCAAAGGCCCTCCGTCGCCCGTGCGCAACGGACCTTGGACCGTGTCATAGGGGGTTTCGCAGATCGTAGGTTTGCCACCCGCACAGGACGGGCAAGAGCCGCAGGCCCGGATCAGTGTCACAACCACCGGGTCGCCCAGTTTGAAATCCCCTGCAGCTTCGCCCACTGCGCTGACCACCCCGGCGGCCTCATGCCCATAGACAGCGGGCAGGAATCCGCCCCATGCACCATCGGCATATGAGATGTCCGAATGGCAGATGGCCACCGCGTCCAGTGTAACCTCGACTTCGCCGGTGCCAGGGGCGGCCAGTTGGACCTCTTCTATGGTCAAAGGTTCCCCGAACGCCCGGCATACGGCGGCTTTGATGGTTTGCATGTCGTCCCTCGCTTCGTTTGGTTTACGGTGGCGCGGGATTCGGCATCTCGCAAGACGGAAACCGTCACGGGTATGTCGGTATTACGCCACGGCAGGCCTAGCGCGCAGAAACAGGAAAAACCCGGCGGTCATAAGGACCAGTGCCAGGAGGAATGGTGCTCCGGGCAGGTAGAGTGACGTGTCAGGCCGGATGAACCACGCAAACACGCTGGTCATCAACAGGGGCGAGATCACCATGGACAAGGCATGCAGAGACGTCAGGACGCCCTGAAGCTCACCCTGTTGCGAGTCTGGCGTCGCGCGCGAGGTCAGTGCCTGCAGCGCGGGCGTGATCACGGCGCCCAAGGCGGTGATCGGGATCAGCATCAGGGCGATGGTGCCATTGGTCAGGAAGGCCAGTAGGGCGAAGCTGATGACCTCAAAACCCATGCCGCAGATGATGGTCATGCGTTCCCCAAGATGACGTGTTGCGGGTCGGATCAACCCGCCCTGAACGGCGGCCATGCCTATGCCATAGACGCCGAGAGACAGACCGATCATCTGCGGCGACCACCCGAAACGCTCGGTCGTGAAATAGGACCAGATCGCGGGGTAGACATAGATTGCTACCGAGTAGAGGAAATAGACCCACAAGAGGGGGCGAACTCCGGGCAGGGCGGCAATGGCCTTTAGCGCATTGACAGGGTTGGCGCGTCTCAAGCTGAAGGCGCAGCGAGTTTTGTCTGTGACCGTTTCAGGCATGACCATTAGCCCGAGGCCGAATGAGACGGCTGAAAGGGCCGCAGCCGCCCAGAAAGGCGCGCGCGTTCCGTATTCGGCAAGCAGGCCGCCCATTACGGGACCCAGAACAAATCCCATGCCAAAAGCCGCGCCGAGCAGGCCAAAATTGGCGGCTTTGTCTTCGGGTTTTGAGACATCTGCCATGAAGGCAGCCGCGGTCGCGTGGGTTGCGGCTGTGATCCCTCCTACAATACGACCGAGCAAAAGCAACCAGATGCTGCCTGCAATGGCCATGACCACATAGTCCAAAGCCATCACAAACAACGAGACCAGCAAGACACGCCGACGGCCATAGGCGTCTGACAGATTGCCAAGAATAGGCCCGAACACGAATTGCATGGCGGCAAAGGCCGTGCTGAGGACGCCTCCCCAAAGGGCGGCGTCGGCGAGCGTTCCACCCTGCACCTCGACGATCAGTTGCGGCATGATCGGCATCACAAGGCCGATACCCATCGCGTCAATCATGACGGTCAGAAGAACAAAGACAAATGGAAGACGCATGGAACCCGACTATATGACCCAGCGCTTACCCTAGAGGGGCCAGCAGGATGAGGGAAGGGCGCTGTTTAGCCACCCAGGATGACGTCTCGTCAGTCAGTTACAGCTTGTCCGACAGCTCATCCAATATCTGCGCCAGATGGCGCGGGTGCGAGAAGAACGGAGAGTGGGAGCTGTCGATATCCCGCCGCAGATGTGCTGGAATTCGCTCGCTCATGTCTTTCTGATAGGCCGGAGGGATAGTGTGGTCTTCGGTGGTGCGGATATAGGCCTTTGGAACCTGGTCAAAGTGATCCCCCAATGAAAGCGGTGTGTCTTGCGGCTTGATGGCCTGCGGGCAGAGCCGGGCGAATGCATAGGGCAGGATCTCGGGCGTGCAATCATGATAGAACAGGTCCTGAACGCGGTCGGGATGCACGGTATAGGATAGCCCATCGGTGGATTTGTCGACCGCATCGCCAATGGTTTGCACCGGACCACGTCTTCGCATGTCGACCAGAGACAATCCGTCCTGCGGGACATAGGCGCAAAGATAGATCAGGGCACGCATGGCGTTCGGGTCGGCCTCGGCTGCGGCGCTGATCGGGTAGCCGCCCCAAGAATGCCCGACGAGAATCGCGTCTGGTGTTGAGGCCGCGAGCACGGCGTCTCGGCAGCTCTCCAGCGTGACATCGCAGATCGGCGTCGGGTCCGAGCCGTGGCTGGGCATGTCGATGGAACGGGCGGAGTGGCCGAACGCTTCAAGCTCGGGTATCAGGTCGCGCCAGCACCAGGCGCCGTGACAGGATCCATGGACCAATAAAAATTCGGCCAAGGGACGCTCCTTCAGATGTGACCGATCTCGGTCAGGAATTGCCGCAAAAGGGCAGCGTATTCAGCGGGTTTTTCGACGCAGGGCAGGTGGCCCACCCGGCGCATCAATTCGAACCGCGAGCCGGGGATTAGGTCCACCGTTTCGCGCACCAAATCCGGCGGGGTCGAGCCGTCTTCATTGCCCGCGATCCCGAGGGTGGGCAGGCGCAGGCCGCTGGTCGGCGTATAAAAATCGGTGCCTGCAATGGCGGCACAACAGCCCAGATACCCTTCGGTTGGCTGACTGACCATCATCTCGCGCCATGCGAGGTGCTGGTTGGCGGCCCGAAAATCGCGCGAGAACCACCGCTCCATCGTCGCATCGGCCAGCGCTTCGATTCCACCGGTGCGGACGGCCTCCATCCGCTCCTGCCAGATTTTCGGCATCCCGATCTTGGCAGCGGTGTTTGACAGTACCAGCCCGCGGACCTGATCCATCCGTTTCACCGCCAGCCCTTGGCCTATCATACCACCAATCGACAAGCCGACGAAGACGCAATCCCGGATTTCGAGGTAATCCAGCAGCGCCTCGGCATCGCGGATCAGCGCGCCCATGGCGTAAGGCGCAGGCGGGACCGAGGATTGGCCGTGCCCTCGCTTGTCGTAGCGAATGATCCGCAGCCTGTCGGGCAGATGTGGCAGCGCATCGTCCCACAGGTGCAGATTGGTACCCAGCGAGTTTGCAAACACGATGGGCGCACCGTCCGGCGCGCCATCAATCCGGTAGTTTAGCTGAACGCCACCCAGATCAGCGATCGTCATGTTTTGGTTCCTTGCTCGGTCTGTGCGTGCAGATTGCACAAACCCGATATGGGTGTCAGGTCAGGAATTCCAACGCACGCGTAAAGACGCCGGGATCAACATTTCCGCCCGAGGCGACAACGATCACGTCATCCCCTTCGACTTGATCCTTTCGGAACAGGGCCGAGGCCAGCGATACCGCACCGCCCGGCTCTAGCACGATCTTGAGGCGCAAAAAGGCCAGTGCCATGGCGTGCAGCGCCTCGTCCTCGGTCACGGATAGGCCGGGGCCGCAGAGGCGGTTGAGGATCGGAAAGGTAATGTCACCCGGTTGCGGGGTAAGGATTGCGTCACAGATATTGCCTGCAGTTGCAGGATTGCCTTGGATCTGCCCCGCCTGGAGCGAGCGTTTGACGTCGTCGAACCCGTCCGGCTCACATGGGCGGGCACGCAGGCCGGGGGCGTGCGCCTCAAGCGCAAGCGCGATGCCCGAGGTCAGACCGCCGCCGCCGCAACAGACCAAAACGTCAGCATTTTTTACGTCTGCGGCTTTGGCTTGGTGCGCGATCTCAAGCCCGGCGGTGCCTTGCCCTGCGATGACTTGGGGTTCGTCGTAGGGGCGGATCAGGGTCAGTCCGCGCTCGGAGGCGAGCGCATTGCCAATCTCTTCGCGGCTTTCCTTGGCTCGGTCGTACAGAACAACTTCACCGCCCAAGGCACGCGTGTTGTCGATCTTCAGCTGCGGCGCGTCCGAAGGCATGATGATCACCGAAGAGATCCCGTGCTTCGCTGCCGCCAAGGCCACCCCCTGCGCATGATTGCCCGAGGAATAGGCGATCACGCCGCGCTGCCTTTCCGCCTCGCTCAGTGCCGAGATGGCCGACCATGCGCCGCGGAATTTGAAGCTGCCGGTGTACTGGAGGCATTCGGGTTTGACCCATACCCGGCGCCCGGCGATCTCGTCCAGAAAGGGTGAAGTCAGAAGGGGCGTCTCGCGAACATGCCCTTTCAGCCGATGGGCAGCGGCTTCGATCAGCTCTAGTGTACTCATGCTTGGTCCAGAATCTTGCGAATAACGGCGAGGGATTGCGGCTCGTCCAGAAAAGGCACATGTCCGCGATCCGGGACTTCAGCCGTGATCAGGCCCGGGTGGCGGGTCTGCATCTGTTTCAGTGTTTCTTGGCTCAGGATATCAGAGTTTGCGCCGCGCAGAACGCCCGTCGGAATGCCCTTTAGCGCCTCGAAGAAGGGCCATAGGTCCGGCACAGCGCCAACTGCGGCTTGCTCCACCAGGGCCGTGCGAAGGGCCGGATCATAGCGCAAGGCCAGCCCCTTGGTCGTCTCCTGATACTGGTTCTCAGCCTGTGAGCGCCAGATTGCCAATGGGACGCTCGGGAAATGAGGCTCCATCACCGCCTTCAGGACGGCGGCGGCCTCATCATAGGTCTTTGAGGTGGGTGCTGCGCCCACGTAGTCCATGATCCTAGAGATACCTGAGGGTTCAATCACCGGACCTACGTCATTGAGGATCACGCCCGCCAGCCGGTCCGGCTGCAGCGTCGCGAGCGTCATCGCAACCATCCCGCCGCGCGACGTGCCCAAAACCACCACTCGGTCAAGGTCCAGATGGTCCAGCAGCTCGACGACATCCTGAGTTTCGCGCAGGACGTTGTAGTTCGCGTGGTTCGGATCATGATCCGACTGCCCGCGCCCCCGCGCATCCAATGTGATCAGGCGGGTATCGTCCATATGCGGTGCGAGAAGCGAGAAATCGCGCCCGTTGCGCGTCAGTCCGGCCAGACAAAGAAGAGGAACGCCAGCGCCACTATCCTCATAGTGCAGCCGAATCCCGTCAGACGTTTTGAATTCACCCATTACAGCCCGGCCAGTTCGGGGATTGAGGTCAGGTCAGACAGAACATGCGCCGGTTTCCACGGCAGTCGATCCATCGGTTCGCCAGCGCGATTGACCCATGCGGTAACAAAGCCGTATCCGCTTGCCCCGGCAGCGTCCCAACCGTTGGAACTGACGAACAGAACCTCATCGCGGGCACATCCGAACCGGCCCTGCACAAGATCATAGACCTTGGCGTGGGGTTTGAAGATACCGACGCTTTCGACCGACAGCACATCGTCCAAAACATCGCCAATACCGGCCGATTGCACCGCGCCATCCAACATGGGAGGCGACCCGTTCGACAGAATCGCCGTCTGCAACCCGCCCTGTTTCAGGGCCTGCAGCATCTGGGGCACCTCGGGATAGGCGCGCAGCTCCCAATACAAATCCAGCAGCCGTTGGCGCAGTTTGCCGTCCCCTTGCAGCCCCGTCGCCTCGAGCGCCCAGTCCAACCCGTCTTGTGTGACATCCCAGAAATCGCAATGAGCGTCTGCGACGGCGCGCAGCCATGTGTATTGCAATTGCTTCAGCCGCCAGTGATTTGCCAAATCCGGCCATGTATCGCGGAGAGCCTCAAAGCCCGGCTCGGCAGCGGCTTGACGTGCCGCAGCGGCTACATCGAACAATGTGCCATAGGCGTCAAATACACAGGTCGTGATTGCCATCTGCTCTCTCCACTTTTTCTGGCGCAAGGTGGCACAAGAGGGCGGTGCAGGAAAGAGCCAAGGTCCAACAACATTTTGTCAGGCGCGGGATAGTCAGGCGCAGTGCCAGTAGCAGTTTGCACTTTTGCCGATGCGAGAGACCAGGCATTTCTTCCGGCAGTCTCAATGCTAACGAGACGTGCTCATCCCCTGTCGCTCAAGGAAGCAAAACCAATCCGACAATGATCTGAGATTTGGTGGAGCCTAGGGGAGTCGAACCCCTGACCTCTTGCATGCCATGCAAGCGCTCTCCCAACTGAGCTAAGGCCCCTTCCAAGTACTGCCGAGGCAGTGGGCGGACGTTTATGAGACAGCGCGCACGAGTGCAAGAGCAAAATTTGAATTCTGCGAAAAACTCTGCGCGGCTTTGCACAACGAAAAAGGGCGGCCAGTGGCCGCCCCTATATCGGATCAGTTTTCGTCTTCCGACGACATGTCCTTGATGTCGTCGAGCGAAACATCATCATTGCCGTCGTCATCATCGTCCAGCAGATCGTCATCCAGATCGACGTCGACATTGTCGTCATCATCCAGAACCAGATCATCCTCGGATGCGTTTTCGCGCGCTTTCTTGGTTGCCGCATCTTCGGCATCGGCGGCGATCATCCGGCTCTTGCCGGTTTCAAGTTCCACGATCTCGCCCGTGTAGGGGCTGACGATCGGGTCTTTGTTCAGGTCATAAAACCGCTTACCGGTGGTCGGACAAACGCGCTTTACGCCCCATTCTTCCTTGGGCATGTCAAATCCCCTTGATATCAGGTGAGTCGTCTAAAAGATTCAGTTCACCTGCCACAGGCGGCGGGTGCTGTCAAAGCCTTTGCGCGGAAGAGGACGGGATATGGGTGAACACGCTTTGCCGGGCAGGCCGCCAGTGCCGCTGACGCTGCGCAAATCCGCGCGGGCGCGACGGATCAGTCTGCGGATTTCCCAATTGGACGGACGAGTTACCCTGACTTATCCAAACGGCGTGCCCGAGGTCGAGGCGTTGAACTTCGCGCGTAGCAAGGAAGATTGGATCCGCCAGAACCTGGCGGGTCAGCCCGAGAGGGAAGACGTACGCGTCGGCGGCCTGATCCCTGTCGAAGGCGTTGAACGCCGAATCGTCCCGGCAACCGGTCGGCGCGTTCAGTTGGGCGCGGACAAGGTGGCTGTCCCGGCAGGGGCTGAGGGGCGTCGATTGGCCCGCTTCCTCAAAGAACTTGCGCGGGATCGTTTGAGCGAGGCCTGTGATGACTACGCCGCCATTCTGGGCCGGTCCTACACGACCCTGTCAATGCGGGACACGCGGTCGCGCTGGGGGTCGTGCAGTTCCCACGGCGGGTTGATGTTCTCGTGGCGCTTGATTTTGGCTCCGCCCGAAGTTCTGCACTATGTCGCTGCGCATGAGGTGGCGCATCTGGCGGAGATGAACCACTCGCCGGCTTTCTGGGCGCAGGTGGAGCGTATTTTCGGTCCCTATGATACACCGCGTCGCTGGTTGAGGGACAACGGAGCCGTGTTACATCGCTTCCGATTTGACGGGCCAGCGAGTTGACGTCACCGAATTTTGTGATCACATGAGGCCATGATAACGACACGGCCCACAGACTCGAGCATCGCAACGCATGATCGGGTCTATCGCACCCTGAGATCGCGCATCCTGCACGGAGAGATTGCGCCGGGCGAGGCTTTGACCCTCAGGGGAATCGGCAAGGAATTCGGCGTCTCGATGACGCCGGCGCGCGAAGCGGTGCGCCGACTGGCGGCTGAAGGGGCTTTATTTTTGTCGTCATCGGGGCGCGTCTCGACGCCCGAGCTGACAAATGACCGGATAGAAGAGCTGGCAGCCCTAAGGGCGCTGCTGGAGGTTGAGTTGGCCAGCCGTGCTTTGCCTCGCGCGCATATGGCGCTGATCGACCGGTTGCAGAGCATAAATATGAATGTCGCCGAGATGGTGACCAAGCGCGACGCGGTGGGCTATATCCGAACGAACCTGGAATTTCATCGGACGCTCTACCTGCGTGCGCAGGCGCCTGCGATGCTGGCCATGGCGGAAACTGTTTGGCTTCAGCTTGGCCCTACCATGCGTGCGCTTTATGGCCGTTTGCGGCGCACCGAGCCGCCGCATTATCACAAGCTAATCATTGCCGCGCTGAAGGCGGGGGACGAGCCGGGCCTGCGCCTCGCGGTCCGCTCGGACGTGACACAAGGCTTGCGGTTGCTGGTTAGCTAGATCGTTTGCGTTTGATTTGAATCGAAATACGCTGCTTCTCCCCACGGTCGACGCGCATTTCGATGGTCTTTCCTAAAGTGAAACGCAAAATGCTCTAGGCGGCCAATTGCCGAACGGCCTTTTTGGCGGTCACTGTGACCGGTCTTTCTGGTTTGCGCGCACGGACTGCGCTACGCTAAAGCAAATCACAAACCAGAGCAGATTTCAGTCATGATCAATAGACGCAGTTTTTCAATCGGTCTCAGTGCGGCGTTTTTGGCGGCGTGCAGTGATGCAACCACACCGGCGCGCGCGCCTGCATCCCGAATGCAGCCTGTTTCCAATGCGGGTTACGATGCCTGGGTGGCGGGTTTCAAATCCCGCGCTTCCTCGCAGGGCATCTCACAATCCACGCTGAACCGCGCGTTTCAGGGGGCAGGCTATCTGCCCGGTGTGATCGAACGGGACCGCAATCAGGTTGAGTTCAAACGCTCGCTTGAGGACTATCTGGCCATTGCCGCCTCGGATGAGCGGATCAGTACCGGTAAAAAGATGCTGCAACGTCATAACGGTGTTCTGTCGCAGATCGAGGCGCAATATGGCGTCGACAAAGAGGTCGTCGTGGCCGTATGGGGGCTGGAAAGCCGCTATGGCGCGCGCCGCGGTGATGTGCCGGTGATCTCGGCAACCTCGACCTTGGCCTATGACGGGCGGCGCGGTGCGTTTTTTGAAAAGCAACTGATCGCGGCCTTGCAGATCATTCAGGCGGGCGACACCTCGGCGGACAACATGACCGGCAGCTGGGCGGGCGCGATGGGGCATACGCAGTTCATTCCGACCTCGTATCTGGCCTATGCGGTCGATTTCACCGGCGATGGGCGGCGCGATATCTGGTCCGAGGATCCGTCCGACTCACTGGCTTCAACCGCTGCCTATCTGTCGCGCGCGGGTTGGGTGCGTGGTCAGCTCTGGGGCGGAGAGGTCGGCACCGTTTCCGGCACGCCCGTCGCGGTCTTGCAGCCTCAGGTGCCGGGGCCGAAGATCGCCGTGTTCCGCAATTTCAACGTGATCAAGCGCTACAATAACTCGGACAGCTACGCGATCGGTGTGGGCCATCTGTCCGACAGAATCGCTGGCGGTGCTCCCTTCAAGGCGTCGTTCGGACCGGATGAAACCGGCCTGACGCTGGAAGACCGCAAAGAGCTGCAACGCCGCCTGACCTCGGCTGGGTTCGATACCGAAGGCGCGGACGGCGTGATCGGCAAGAAATCCGAAGCCGCGATCAGCGGCTATCAGCGCGCCAATGGCTTGGCCGTAACCGGCAAGCCTTCGATTGAGTTATTGCGCCGGTTGGGCGGCTGACGGTTTACGCCGCCAGCCCTTTTGAGCCGATATCCAGGAACTTCTGACGGCGGTCCTTGATCAGGGTCACCGCATCCTTGCCGTCCAGTTCTTTCAGCATGGCGGCGATGGCGGCACGGACCGATTCAATCGCGGCCGGACGATCCCGATGTGCCCCGCCTTTGGGCTCGGTAATGATGCGGTCGCAAACACCCAGCTTATAGAGGTCCTGCGCGGTCAGGCGCAGCGCTTCGGCGGCCTCGCGCATCTTCTCGGCGTCTTTCCAAAGGATCGAGGCGCAGCCTTCGGGAGAAATCACCGAATAGACCGAATGCTCCAGCATCGCGACGCGGTTCGCCGTTGCAAAGGCTACAGCCCCGCCAGAGCCACCTTCGCCGATGATGACAGAAACCAGAGGCACGCCGATTTTCAGGCACATCTCGGTCGACCGGGCAATCGCTTCGGATTGACCACGCTCCTCTGCGCCTTTGCCGGGATAGGCCCCGGCGGTGTCGATCAGGGTCACGACCGGCAGACCAAAGCGCCCGGCCATCTCCATTAGGCGGACCGCTTTGCGGTATCCTTCGGGACGGGCCATGCCGAAATTTCGTTCGATCCGCGATTTGGTGTCAGAGCCTTTCTCATGCCCGATCACCATCACCGGCTGATCGTTAAACCGGGCCAACCCGCCGATCACAGCCAGATCGTCGGCGAAGTTGCGATCCCCGGCCAGTGGAGTGAACTCGGTGAAAAGCTCTTTGACATAGTCCTGACAATGGGGGCGCTCGGGGTGACGCGCGACCTGACATTTCCGCCATGGGGTCAGATCGGCATAAAGCTCATCCAGCAGCTTGGCGGCTTTAGCATCCAGAGCTGAGGCTTCTTCGGCCACATCCATCTCTTCATTGGCGCGGGCCAGGGCGCGCAGCTCTTCTGCTTTGCCTTCGATCTCGGCCAGCGGTTTTTCGAAATCCAGATACTGGGTCATGACGCCTCTCAACGCGGAAGTTCCCTGCTATATGACGCGTGGTCGCTTGGGATGCAACTCAGCAAGATTTGTGAGAGCCGATTATGCGACCACGATTGGGCAGAGAGAAGGAAGGGATGCCAAATGGCAACCAGTTACGAGGACCGCATCCTGCGGGTGCTGGCCTATATCCACGATCACCCCGATGGAAATCTGTCGCTGGATGCGCTGGCCGATGTCGCCGCGATGTCGCGGTTTCATTGGCACCGCGTGTTCCGCGCGTTGACAGGCGAAACCTGCGCCCAAGCGGTACGTCGGATACGGCTGCACCGTGCGGCGGTCCAGCTGGTCCGGTCAGACAGCTCGGTTTCGCAGGTTGCGCATTCCGTTGGCTACCCCAACCCGAACTCTTTCATCCGGGCCTTTACCGAGGCCTATGGCAGCAGCCCTGCTGCTTTTCGCAAAGCCGGTCAGTTTCTGCCAGCCCATCCAAACTTCAAAACCGGAGGATATCCGATGCATCCCGTGACCACCCGAACCGAACCCGCCCGCCGTGTGATCGCCCTTCCGCACAAAGGCGCGTATTCCGAAATAGGCAAAAGTTTTGAAGCGTTCGGCGCACTGTGCGAATCTCGTCAGCTTTGGCCGCAGGTTGGCCCTGTGGTTGGTATTTACTTTGACAGCCCAGATGAGGTGCCAGAGGATCAGTTGCGCAGCTATGCCGGGGCCGAATTCCGTGGGAAAGGTACTCCCGATGGGATGGAGGACGTGCAGATCGCCGGGGGAAAGACAGCGGTGCTAACCTACAAAGGGCCCTATTCTGGCTTGGAGGCCGCCTACCACAGTCTTTTTGGAAACTGGTTGCCTGAATCAGGGGAAGAGCCAGCAGATCAACCCTGCTACGAGATCTACCTCAACGATCCGCGCGACACCGTGCCCGAGGATCTGTTGACCGAGATCTGCCTGCCGCTGAAGTGATCAGCTCGGCCACAATACCGGATAGAGCGAGGCCACTAGCAGGGCTGCCATTGTCCAGTTGAATACCACCAACCGGCGCGGATTCGTCAGGAGCCGCGCCATTTGCTGCCCCAGGACCGTCCAGGTGCTGACTGAGGGCAAGTTGACCGCTCCGAACACAAGCGCAACGATGATGATGACATTGAGAGTCTGACCCGGCGCATAAGCCGTTGTCGCGGTCAGCGCCATAGCCCAGGCCTTTGGGTTGACCCATTGAAAGGCGGCGGCCTGTAGAAAGCTCATCGGCGTGCCCACGTCAGCGCCTTTCTCGGCCGGTGCGGCATGCGCGATCTTCCACGCCAAATACAACAGATACGCGACCGAGGCTGCCTTCAGCACCGTGTAGCTGACCGGGTATTGGTTGAACACCTGCACCAGACCCGCGCCAACCAGCAGCACCATGAAGGTGAAGCCAAGCCCGATTCCCAGCATATGAGGAATCGTGCGCCGAAAGCCGAAATTGGCGCCAGATGCCATCAGCATCAGGTTGTTCGGTCCCGGCGTAATGGACGAGACGAAGGCAAAGGCGATCAGGGCCAAAAGGATATCGTAGGTCATGCGGGGGATATTTACCCCATATGGCGCAAATGAAATTGCGTTATTGTGCGTGAGTGATCTAGTTTAACAATTAATGACGAAAATGGATCGAATAAACCGCGAAATATTGCGTGAACTCTCAACGGATGGGCGCATCAGCAATCTTGAGCTTGCGGATCGTGTCGGGCTATCCCCGTCGGCCTGTTTGCGTCGCGTGCAAGAGTTGGAGAAGGCCGGAGTCATTACCGGTTACCGCGCTATCCTGGACCCGAACGCGCTGGGCAAGGGGTTTGTCGCCTATATCGGCGTTGGTCTGGGAGAGCATACAAAGGCCGCTCAGGAAGGGTTTGAGCGGGCCTTACAGCGCGCCCCCGAGGTGGTGGAATGCCACAATATCACCGGTACGATCGAATATCTTTTGCGCGTGGAATGCGCGGACCTTCCATCGTATAAGATTTTTCACACCGACGTGCTGGGAACATTGCCCCATGTCACTTCAATCACGTCTTACGTGGTCATGGGGTCGCCCAAGGATTTGCGAGCGTAGCTTGGCTTTCGCGCTGGTATCACACCCTTGCGGGGTAAAAGCTCAGGTCTTAGGGTCGTTGGCAAAGACGCCCAAGACGAAATGGGCGCGTATACTGGGAGACCATCATGAACCATCTTCAAATTGGGTTGATCGCGTCCGCGCTCACCATTCTTGCCGGACACGTCGGGGCGGCGCCGCTCAAGCTGGAACCGGCTAACCCGCAACCTGGCAATGTGCAATCCGGCCTTAATGTGAAGTATGCGTGGAACGGAACGCAGCGCAAAATTCGCGATCTGAGCCACGCCAAGTCCCTATTGCCTAACGCCGAGGTCGGCACACCTCTGCTTGGATTGGACTACCGAGACACTAACAAGGGTGACCCTGTTCTGACTTTCGGTGAATCCGTCAACGTCGTGGCCGATATCAACGGCTACATTCGCTTTGATTCCCCAGGCATTTATGAGCTTGAAACCTGGTCCAATGATGGGCTCGAGGCATTTGTCGGGGGGCAACAAATCGGGTTTGTAAGGGGCATTCAGGGTTGCGAGGCCAACCAAAGAACCGAAGTCGAAGTTCCAAAAGCCGGATGGTATCCACTTAACATCGTCTACTTTCAGAAGCTCGGCACCTCTTGTTTGATGATGAAATGGGGCAAGCAGGGCGAAGAATTTACTTGGACGCCTGATAGCGCATTCGGCCGCTGAAAGCAGTACCTGCAGTAGGAAGAGCGCCAAATTGGCGCTCTTTCATTTTTAGTTTAACCGTTCGCAGCGATCAGCTCGGATTGCGCCACGATGACCTCGGCTTGTTTGATCGAAGCGATGTCGACCAGGCGGCCCTTATAAACAGTGGCGCCTTCACCATTGGCTTTGGCTTGTTCCATCGCGGCCAGGATTTCGCGGGCCTCGGATACGGCCTCGTCCGACGGGGTGAAGACCTGATTGGCCAGCGCGATCTGCTTGGGGTGGATCGCCCATTTGCCGACCATACCCAAAGTGGCCGAGCGTTTGGCCTGCGCGATATAGCCCTCATCGTCGCTAAAGTCCCCAAACGGCCCATCGACCGGCAGGACGCCATGGGTGCGGCACGCGGCGACGATGGCTGCTTGTGCCCAATGCCACGGGTCTGACCAATGCTTCTCGCCTTCGCGCAGCATGTAGTAATTCTCTTGCGTGCCGCCAATCCCGGTGGTCTGCATGCCCATGGACGCCGCAAAGTCTGCAGCACCCAGGCTCATCGCCTGCATCCGGGGCGATGAGGCTGCAATTTCCTCGACATGGGCAATACCCGCAGCGGATTCGATGATCACTTCAAACGAGATCGGCTTGCTCCGACCCTTGGCGCGCTCAATCGAGGTGACCAGAGCGTCGACGGCGTAGACATCCGCCGCGCAGCCGACCTTGGGGATCATGATCTGGTCAAGGTGGTCTCCGGCCTGTTCCAGTAGGTCCACTACATCGCGGTACCAATAGGGCGTATCCAGCCCGTTGATCCGAACGGACATGTATTTGTTGCCCCAATCGACGGAGTTCAGCGCCTCGATGACATTGGCGCGGGCGACGTCCTTGTCAGAGGGTGCAACCGAATCCTCAAGATCCAGGTTGATCACATCCGCAGCAGAGGCCGCCATCTTCGGGAACAGCTTGGTGTTCGAGCCGGGGCCGAACAACTGGCAACGGTTTGGCCGCGCCGGAGCGGCGGGTTGGATGCGGAAACTCATCGGGACCTCGCAAGAGTAATGAAGTTACGTTTTGGTTCTCGTTCGGGATATTAAATTGCGCAATGCGGTGCAAGGGTCATTGTGCAGATGCGGCAATGCGCGCGCAGCATTTCTTGCGCAAGGCGCAGTTCGCGGGTGCTTAAAGTTTGTTCAGTTTAAAAACTTCGAAGAATTTTGCGACCATCCGTCAAAACGCGCGAAAAAATATTGGTGAGGGGACGTATGTGGTGAAAATTCGCGAAACGCTCGTTCACGTGGTTCTTTAGTTTGGCGCGGAATCAAAGGAGTGCGATGCAATGATCGAGACACCGTATCTGTTGTTTTTGGGCGATGCGCCCGACCAGTTGGCCGCTAAAGTTGCCATCGGCATCCGTGACTGGCGTCCGGAAAACGCTGTGGGTCAGTACCGCATGGATGGCTGCAAGGCCGATCTGGGTATGACCGACATGACCTTGGCCGAGGCGAAAGAGGCCGGCGCGAAGACGTTGGTGATCGGTGTTGCCAACCGCGGCGGCGTGATCAGCGAGGCCTGGAAAACCGTTCTGATCGAGGCGCTCGAAATGGGCTATGATATCGCGTCTGGCCTGCACAACCTGCTGCGGGACGAAGGCGATCTGGTCGCGGCCGCCCAGACCCAAGGCTGCACCCTGCACGATGTGCGGGTGCCGACCGTTGGATACCCCATCGCAAACGGCAAAAAACGCAGCGGCAAGCGTTGCCTAGCTGTCGGCACCGATTGCTCGGCGGGTAAGATGTATACGGCGATGTCGATGGATGCCGAGATGCGCAAGCGCGGCATGAAATCCACTTTCCGTGCCACTGGCCAGACCGGTATTTTGATCACCGGTCAAGGTGTTCCACTCGACGCGGTTGTCGCGGATTTCATGGCGGGTGCGGTCGAATACCTGACGCCCGACAATGATGAAGATCATTGGGATCACATTGAGGGGCAGGGCTCTTTGTATCACGTGTCCTATTCGGGTGTCACGATGGCGCTGGTCCATGGCGGTCAGCCCGATGCGCTGATCCTGTGCCATGAGCCGACCCGGACCCATATGCGCGGCCTGCCCGAGTATTCGCTGCCGACGCTGCAGCAGCTGCGCGACACCGCACTACCACTGGCGCGGGTTGGCAATCCAGCTTGCCAAGTTGCTGGCATCTCGGTCAACACTCAGCACCTTAGCGAGGACGAGGCCAAGGCCTATCTGGCCAAGGTCGAGGAAGAGATGGGCCTGCCCACCACCGACCCTTACCGCTTTGGTGCGGGAAAACTGGTGGATGCTCTGTCCGCTCTGTGATCAAAGAAACCCGCCGGAGGATCGCCTCCGGCGGGCATATTTTTGAAAAGATGAAGGAGCAGGCGCGTGCAGGTTGAGGTCGCTCGTGATGTGTTTCGGCTGGCGCAGGTGTTTACCATCTCGCGCGGGTCGCGGACCGAAGCAAAGGTTCTGACGGTTCGAATTTCGGACGGAACCCATCAGGGCTGGGGCGAATGCGTGCCTTATGCGCGCTATGACGAAACGCTCGAGTCGGTCGAAGCTGAAATCGTGGCGCTGCCTGCCGAGTTCACGCGGCAATCGCTGACGGACCTGCTGCCCGCCGGGGCCGCGCGGAACGCTGTGGACTGCGCTCTTTGGGATCTGGAGTGCAAGCGTGCGGGCAAGCGCGCTTGGGACTTGGCCGGTCTGCCAGCTCCGGGTCCTGAAATCACGGCCTATACCCTGTCTCTGGCGACGCCCGAGGCGATGCAAAAGCAGGCAGCAGAAAACGCGCATCGGCCGCTTTTGAAGATCAAGCTGGGCACACCGGACGATATGCCCCGGTTGGAGGCCGTGCGTGCGGGTGCGCCGAAATCCAAGATCATTGTTGATGCCAACGAAGGTTGGTCGGCTGAGGTTTATGCGGATCTGGCACCTCATCTAGTTCGGCTGGGCGTGGAATTGGTCGAACAACCGCTGCCCGCAGGCGAGGATGACGCGCTGGTCGGAATGGAACGTCCGGTGCCTGTCTGTGCTGACGAATCCTGCCATGACCGGACCAGCCTGCCCAAACTAAAGGGCAAGTATGATGTGGTGAACATCAAGCTCGACAAGACCGGTGGTCTGACTGAGGCCTTGCTGCTGCGTGAGGCGGCGTTGGCTGAGGGCTACAAGGTTATGGTCGGATGCATGGTGGGCAGCTCTCTGGCCATGGCCCCTGCGACTTTGCTGGCACAGGGTGCGATGGTGACAGACCTTGACGGCCCGCTTCTGTTGGCCGAAGACCGCACCAACCCGCTGATTTTTGACGACGCCGGAGTGCATCCGCCTAGCGTGGACCTCTGGGGCTGAGGAGAGTGACATGACCCGCACCGTTTATGTGAATGGCGAATACCTGCCCGAAACCGAGGCCAAGGTATCCATTTTTGACCGTGGTTTCCTGATGGCAGATGCTGTCTATGAGGTGACCAGCGTTCTGGATGGCAAGCTGATCGACTTTGAAGGCCACGCGGTGCGCCTGAAACGTTCTTTGGACGAGCTGCAGATGGCTGAGCCTTGCACCAAGGATGAGTTGCTGGAGATCCACCGCAAGCTGGTCGAGTTGAACGAGATTGACGAAGGTCTGGTCTATCTGCAGGTCTCACGCGGCAGCGATGGTGACCGGGATTTTGTGTTCCCCTCCGCCGACACCAAACCGACGCTGGTTCTGTTCACGCAAAACAAGCCGGGTCTGGCGGATAGCCCTGCAGCGCAAAAGGGCGCCAAGATCATCTCGATCGAGGATATCCGTTGGGGACGTCGTGACATCAAAACCGTGCAGCTGCTCTACCCGTCGATGGGCAAGATGATGGCCAAGGCGGCCGGGTGTGATGATGCGTGGATGATCGAAGACGGTCATGTCACCGAGGGCACCAGCAACAACGCCTATTTTGTGAAGAACGGCAAGATCGTCACCCGTCCGCTGTCGAATGACATCCTGCACGGTATCACTCGCAAGGCCGTTCTGCGCATGGCTGCCGAAGCGCAGATGGAGGTCGAGGAACGCCTATTCACTATCGACGAAGCAAAAGAGGCGGACGAGGCCTTCACCACCTCGGCCAGCGCCTTTGTCATGCCGGTGGTTGAGATTGATGGCGTGGCGCTGGGCAATGGCACCCCGGGCCCAATCGCCAAACGCCTGCGCGAGATCTATCTGGACGAAAGCCGCAAGGCAGCCATTTAAGCGCGCTGGATCAGGGCCTTTTGGGTAAGGTTCTGAATAATACACATTGGTTGGCCGTAGGTCGGGCCAACCAATCCGTGCAAGAGCTTTAATTGCTCTGAGTTCTGACCCGATCCGCGATTTTCCTGCATTCTGCAGCTATCCTGCGCGCATGAAGTGTCCAGCGGTCATGTAAGCCTTCGCGAATTGCGCGGTCAGCAAGGTCGGCTGGTCATTGCAGGGGTTTTTTCGCCGATCGCCTTCAAATCAGTGTTGGATATGTCCGCCTTGCATAGCGGCTAGACCGTAACTGGCGTTGTTGGCCGCGCGACCTCTTCCTATCTGCTCGCTGTATCCAAAAGGAACACAAAATTTGCCGGGGAATACGCCTCGGTCTGAAAGGAAAGAAAATGGCACATACTGCAACACTCACCCCCTCGACCTTCAATTTCGGCGCACGCGTTTCCGCACTTATTGAACGCATCAAAGTCGCGCGGGCTCGGGCTGCCGAATACCAGCGGACCTACTCCGAACTGCAGCGGCTCAGCAATCGCGAGCTGGACGATATCGGAGTCCGTCGCTGCGATATCGCTGATATTGCGCACAAGCACGCGTACTGCGCCTGAACTCCCCCACCACTCACACGCGAAGAGGCGTCCTTTTGGGCGTCTCTTTTGCGTTTGGCGAGCTGCACATCCACGCGCCACTTGCAACGAGGGCCACAAAGCTGTAGAGCGCCCCGGTGGCATTGCGTCCACGAGAATCAAAACCAAGAAACGCCGTGTTTGGCCCATCACGCTTCGGGGTCACATCCGGCTTAGGAGAAGCGATATGAAACTGAACGAATTGCGCGATAACCCAGGCGCCGCACCGAAACGGACCCGCGTTGGCCGTGGTCCAGGCTCCGGTAAAGGTAAAATGGGTGGCCGTGGTATCAAAGGTCAGAAATCCCGTTCGGGTGTGGCCATCAACGGCTACGAAGGCGGCCAGATGCCGCTGTACCAGCGTCTTCCCAAGCGTGGCTTCAACAAGCCGAACCGCAAGGAATTCGCCGTTATCAACCTGGGCCTGATCCAGAAATTCGTCGACGCCGGTAAGCTGGACGCCAAAGCTGCGATCACCGAGGACGCTCTGGTTGCTTCGGGTCTGGTTCGTCGCAAGCTGGATGGTATCCGCGTTCTGGCCAAAGGCGAGGTTAGCGCCAAACTGAACCTAGAAGTGACAGGTGCTTCGAAAGCTGCCGTTGAGGCAGTTGAAAAAGCGGGCGGCTCACTGACGGTCACAAAAGCTGCTGCGGCAGAGTAAGCGCTTGTGAGCGGGCGAAGACCCGCTTACATAGAGCACTAAGTTTTCCCAGACGCCGCCCGAGCCGGAAAACGGTTCTGGGCGGTGTTTTCACAAGAGAGACCGATTTATGGTATCAGCAGCAGAACAAATGGCAGCCAACACAAGCTGGTCTGCCCTTGGCAAAGCCACCGATCTGCGCAACCGCATCCTGTTCACACTAGGTTTGTTGATCGTTTATCGCCTTGGCACCTTCATTCCGGTGCCGGGGATCGACGGACAAGCGCTGCGTGAATTCATGGAGCAAGCGGGGCAAGGCATCGGCGGCATGGTTTCGATGTTCACCGGCGGGGCGCTGGGTCGAATGGGTATCTTTGCCCTCGGCATCATGCCCTATATCTCGGCCTCGATCATCGTGCAGCTGCTGACATCCATGGTTCCCGCGCTTGAGCAACTCAAGAAAGAGGGCGAGCAGGGGCGCAAGAAGATCAACCAATACACTCGTTTCGGTACTGTGGCGCTGGCTACCGTTCAGGCCTATGGTCTGGCCGTTTCGTTGGAATCAGGTGATCTGGCGACTGATCCGGGCCTATTCTTCCGCATGTCGACCATGATCACTCTGGTCGGCGGTACCATGTTCCTGATGTGGCTGGGTGAGCAGATCACTGCGCGCGGCATTGGCAATGGGATCTCTCTGATCATCTTCGTCGGCATCATCGCCGAGGTTCCGGCCGCTCTGGCGCAGTTCTTTGCCTCGGGTCGTTCGGGCGCAATCAGCCCCGCTGTGATCGTTGGTGTAATCCTCATGGTCATCGTCGTGATCACCTTTGTGGTGTTCATGGAACGGGCCTTGCGCAAGATCCACATTCAATACCCGCGCCGTCAGGCCGGTATGAAGGTTTACGAAGGCGGCTCGAGCCACTTGCCGGTCAAGGTCAACCCGTCGGGCGTTATCCCCGCGATCTTTGCAAGCTCGCTGCTGTTGCTGCCGGTGACGATTTCGACCTTCTCGTCGGGTGCTGCCAACGGTCCGGTTATGTCGTGGCTGCTGGCGAACTTTGGCCCCGGACAGCCGCTCTATCTGCTGTTCTTCGCGTCGATGATCGTGTTCTTTGCGTATTTCTATACGTTCAACGTATCTTTCAAGCCGGATGACGTGGCCGACAACTTGAAAAAGCAGAACGGTTTTGTGCCCGGCATCCGCCCCGGCAAGAAAACCGCCGAGTATCTGGAATACGTGGTCAATCGCGTTCTGGTTCTGGGTTCGGCTTATCTCGCGCTGGTCTGTCTGCTACCAGAAATCGTTCGGAACCAGTTTGCCATCCCGTTCTACTTCGGTGGCACCTCGGTTCTGATTATCGTCTCTGTAACCATGGACACGATCCAACAGGTTCAGAGCCACCTGTTGGCGCACCAATATGAAGGGCTTATCGAAAAGTCCCAACTGCGCGGCAAAGGCAAGAAACGCGGCAGAAAGGGAGCTGCTCGTCGATGAATATCATTCTGCTTGGCCCCCCGGGTGCCGGTAAAGGTACCCAAGCGCGTCATCTGGTCGAAACACGAGGTATGGTGCAGCTTAGCACTGGTGATATGCTGCGCGAGGCCAAGGATAGCGGCACCGAGATGGGCAACCGTGTGGCCGAGGTTATGGCCAAAGGGCAGCTTGTAACCGATGAGATCGTGATCGGTCTGATCCGTGAAAAGCTGGACGCAGGCGCAGAGGGCGGTTTCATCTTTGACGGCTTCCCGCGCACATTGGCACAGGCCGACGCGCTGGGTGACTTGCTGGACAGCACGGGCAACAGCTTGGATGCCGTTATCGAGATGGAAGTCGACGACGCCGCGCTGGTCGAACGGATTACCGCGCGTTCGACATGTGGCGGCTGTGGCGAGGTCTACAACGACATCACCAAGCCAATTCCAGCGGACGGCAAATGCTCCAATTGCGGCAAAGAGAATGACTTCAAACGCCGCGCGGATGACAATGAGGAAAGCCTCAAGACCCGCTTGATGGAGTACTACAAGAAAACCTCGCCGCTGATCGGCTACTATTATGCCAAGGGTCAACTGACCAAGATCAACGGACTGGGCGAAATCGAAGAGGTTCAGGGCGCGATCGAAGCTGCCCTAAGGTAACACATCTTGACAATTGAATGCGTGCGTTTGACGAGGTATCACTTCGGCCAACGCGCGCATTTTTTGTTGGGAGATAGCTATGAGCCTATCGCTTAAATCGCTCGCGATGACGTCCGCTCTGACTATGGCAGCAATCGGTGCTTGTGCAGAACAGACGCCGGTGACCATCGACAACTTTGTCCGTGCGGCGACAGATATCGAATTTCGGAAGTATCTGGCGCAGTCGGGCAGCGTCAACACGCTGTTTCACGTGCGCGAGCCTACACCGTTGGATAGGCAACCGACGATCCGCATGAACCGGGATACGCTTTACAGCATGGCGGTGGTTGATATTTCGGACGGCGCTTTGCTGACCGTGCCGGAGACCGGGGATCGCTATGTCTCGGTTCAGGTTGTCAATCAGGATCACTACGTCAACGACGTGTTCCTTGGCGGTGGAACTTATGAGCTGACTGTCGAGCAGTTCGATACGCCCTACGTTGCGCTGTTGTTTCGGTACCTCGTCGACTCGGAGGACCCCGCAGACATAGCCGCAGTGACTGCATTGCAGGATGGGGTCACGCTGCAGGCCAATTCCGCGCGTCCCTTTGACGAAGCGCATTACGACAAGGATGCGTTTGAAGAGGTGTTGAGCGCCGCATTGGAGCTTGCCCGTTTCTCGCCAGACAGTACTGGCACATTCGGTTCGAAAGAGGCGGTTGACCCTGTGCGCCACCTGCTGGGAACAGCGTTCGGTTGGGGTGGCTTGCCAGAGGCGCAGGCCTTCTATCTGAACGTCGAACCGGGGCTGGAGCTGGGGGCGTACAAACTAGAAGTTCCCGCCGAAGTTCCAGTTGGCGCGTTCTGGTCGGTCAGCCTGTATAACACGGCGGGGTTCTTTGAAGAGAACGATCTGGGTGTCTACGTGATCAACTCGGTGACGGGCGACAGCAACCCGGATGGCTCGATGACGGTGCATTTCGGTAGATGTGAAGACGGCCGTGTGAATTGCCTGCCGATCATGGAGGGATGGAACTATACTGTGCGTCTCTACCAGCCCGCGCTCGAAGTGATCGACGGGACCTGGACCTTCCCTGAAATCGAGCTTGCGGAGTGAATTCGGGATCAATATGCGATCTGCGCTTGACGCGCGGGTCGCGCGACACTAATTGACGCTATCTCGGAAGAGAATCGAATTGTGCGCGGGTATTCCGTTCACATGATCATATCATAAAATGCTGAGCCCTCTGGCGACACTGCCACGGTAAGGCGTTGTGAAAAAAGGTTCTGGAGTTACGGAACCGCAACGAAAAGGAAAGTGACACGTGGCACGTATTGCCGGCGTAAACATCCCGACTGCAAAGCGGGTACCAATCGCCCTCACATATATCACCGGAATCGGCAACACCTCGGCCAAAGCGATCTGCGAAGCCGTGGGCATTGAGGCGACCCGTCGCGTCAACGAACTGTCCGACGCCGAAGTTCTGAAAATCCGCGAATTCATCGACGAAAACTTCACCGTCGAAGGCGACCTGCGTCGTGAAGTTCAAATGAACGTCAAGCGCCTGATGGATCTGGGCTGCTACCGCGGTCTGCGTCACCGCCGCAACCTGCCGGTTCGCGGTCAGCGCACCCACACCAACGCTCGTACCCGCAAAGGCCCCGCAAAGGCCATCGCTGGTAAGAAGAAATAAGGGAGGGTCTGACTGATGGCACGTGATAAGACTCGCGTTAAGCGCAAAGAGCGTAAGAACATCGCATCGGGTGTCGCCCATGTGAACTCGACCTTCAACAACACCAAGATCCTGATCTCGGACGTACAAGGCAACGCCATTTCGTGGTCGTCTGCCGGTACCATGGGCTTCAAAGGGTCGCGGAAATCGACACCCTACGCCGCTCAGATGGCTGCAGAAGATGCAGGCAAGAAGGCCCAGGAACATGGCGTCAAAACGCTGGAAGTCGAAGTTCAGGGCCCCGGTTCGGGTCGTGAATCAGCTCTGCGTGCACTGGCTGCCGTGGGCTTCAACATCACGTCGATCCGCGACGTGACTCCGATCGCTCACAACGGCTGCCGCCCGCCGAAGCGCCGCCGCGTCTAAGCGATTTCGAATTCAGCTGGGGCTGCGTTTTTGCGCGGCCCCAGCATGTCATTTTGAACCTCGGGCGTCTGCACCTTGTTGGTCATGGGGCGCGGACAGGAATGGAGGGATTACATGATCCACAAGAATTGGGCAGAATTGATCAAGCCGACCCAGCTGGACGGCAAGCCGGGCAACGACCCTGCGCGTCAGGCAACCCTGGTTGCTGAACCGCTGGAGCGTGGCTTTGGTCTGACACTGGGCAACGCTTTGCGCCGCGTCCTGATGAGCTCGCTGCAAGGTGCGGCCATCACCAGCGTTCAAATCGACAATGTCCTGCACGAGTTCTCCTCGGTTGCGGGCGTACGTGAAGACGTCACCGACATCATCCTGAACCTCAAAGGCGTGTCGCTGCGCATGGAAGTCGAAGGCCCCAAGCGCCTGTCGATCAATGCCAAAGGCCCCGCAGTTGTGACCGCTGGTGACATCAGCGAAAGCGCTGGCATTGAGGTCCTGAACCGCGATCACGTCATCTGCCACCTGGACGATGGCGCCGACCTGTTCATGGAACTGACCGTCAACACCGGCAAGGGTTACGTCTCGGCTGAGAAGAACAAGCCGGAAGATGCACCCATCGGCCTGATCCCGATCGACGCGATCTACTCGCCGGTCAAAAAGGTTGCCTATGACGTTCAGCCGACCCGTGAAGGTCAGGTTCTGGACTATGACAAGCTGACCCTGAAGATCGAAACCGACGGTTCGATCACGCCGGAAGACGCGCTGGCCTATGCCGCTCGTATCCTGCAGGACCAGCTGTCGATCTTCGTCAACTTCGACGAGCCGGAATCGGCTGGCCGCCAGGACGAGGACGATGGTCTGGAGTTCAACCCGCTGCTGCTGAAGAAAGTCGACGAGCTGGAGCTGTCGGTCCGTTCGGCAAACTGCCTGAAGAACGACAACATCGTTTACATCGGCGACCTGATCCAGAAGACCGAAGCTGAGATGCTGCGCACCCCGAACTTTGGCCGCAAGTCGCTGAACGAGATCAAAGAAGTGCTGTCCGGCATGGGTCTGCACCTCGGCATGGATGTCGAGGATTGGCCGCCCGACAACATCGAAGATCTGGCGAAGAAATTCGAAGACGCGTTTTAAGCGCGTCTTCCCCAATGCCCGGGCGTCCGGGGACTAAATGGGCACTTCCGCCCCAAGGAGAGCCAGTGACACGCATCGCCGGCCAGACAAAGCAAAACGCAAGATAGGAATTGAAAAATGCGTCACGCACGTGGTTACCGCCGCCTGAATCGTACTCATGAGCACCGCAAGGCTCTGTTTGCAAACATGGCAGGCTCGCTCATCGAGCATGAGCAAATCAAAACAACTCTGCCGAAGGCAAAAGAACTGCGCCCAGTCATCGAAAAGCTGGTCACTCTGGGCAAGCGCGGCGACCTGCATGCTCGTCGTCAGGCCGCAGCACAGCTGAAAGAAGACAAAGACGTCGCAAAGCTGTTCGAAGTTCTGGGCCCCCGCTACGCCGAGCGTCAGGGCGGCTATGTCCGCATCCTGAAAGCTGGCTTCCGCTATGGCGACATGGCTCCGATGGCGATCATCGAATTCGTTGATCGTGACGTCGACGCCAAAGGCGCGGCTGACAAAGCCCGCGTTGCAGCCGAAGAGGCCGCAGAAGAATAAGAAAGCTAGCAGCTTTCAAAAAAGAACCCCGTGTCCTCGACGCGGGGTTTTTTGTTTTGCGCAGTTACAAACTGCTTGCATCGGCGCGCCCAAAATAGGCTTTCTCACACAGCGACCAGCTTGCCGTCTCGCAATTCCAGCCTGTCTGGGGTCAGCGCATCGCGAAATGCAGGAGAATGGCTAACCAGAACGATGGCCTGAGGCAGAGATTGCAGGATTTCGAGCAACCGCGCCTCGTTCTTAGTGTCCAGCGCATTCGTCGGCTCATCCAGCAGCAGGGCCTGCGGCTCCATCGCCAGAACCGTCGCCAGCGTGATCAGACGCTTTTCGCCGCCTGACAGTTTATGCGTGGTCCGTTCCTTCAGATGCAGGAGGTCGAGATCGCCGAGAACGCGATCCACGATGGCAAGCGCCTCATCACGTGTCTTGCCTAGGTTCAGCGGACCAAAGGCAATGTCTTCGGCCACTGTGGGGCAGAACAGCTGGTCGTCGGGGTCTTGAAAGACAAGGCCTATATGGCGGCGAACTTCGTGGAAATCGGCCTCCGCCCTTCTTGGTTTGCCAAAGACGGTCACCGCACCCGAAGACGGCCGCTGCAGCCCAAGTGTGATACGCAGAAGCGTGGATTTCCCGGCTCCATTCGGGCCGGTCAGTGACAGGCGTTGCCCGGCCTCCAGCCGCAGGTTAGCACCGTTCAGAACCGGTGCTTGTCCGGGATAGGCAAAGCAGATGTTGTCCAGCGCGATGAGGGTCATGCGAATTCCACTAGGATCAGGGCTAGACAGAGGGCTCCAAGCCCGGCAGCAAAGACAATATCACGTCGGTTGATGCTATAGTCCTGCATCAACAGCATCTTGCCCGAAAACCCCCGGCATTTCATCGCACCGAGGATGCGCTCGGACCGTTCGATTGCCCGGACCAGCATCATGCCGACCAGATAGCCAAAGCTGCGGTAGGTGTGCCAGTTGGTGCCGGGGCGGAAGCCTCGGACTTTCATCGCGGCGCTCAGGCGTTGGTACTCCTCATGTAGGACATCAATGTAGCGGATTGTGAACATCAGAAGATTCACCAGTGTTTCCGGACAGCGCAGCCGGTGCAGGGCATGGCCCAAGGTGACAGGCTCCATTGTGCCGACCAGAACCATCACGGTCAGGATCACGGCATTGGCGGTCAGCGCGATTTCCACGGCTTTCCAGAACCCCTGCCAACTGGCTGGAAACCCCCAGATGGTAAACATCGGGTCGCCGGGCATGGTGAAGGGCAACAGGACAAGCATAAAGATGATGAAACTGTCCATCATCGCCATCCGCTTGAGCGTCTTGCGCCAAGGCAGTCGGGACAGCACCAGCAGAGACAGCGCGATCATCAGCGCCGCTGCAAGGGCGGGCAGGGACGATAGGGAGACCACAACGACCGCAAACAAAACGGACATGACGATGCGCACACGCGGATCAAGCGCGGTGATCAACCCTCGTTGACCGATCGTGCCAGCCTCGGCCAGCGTCCGTTCCTGTGGTCCCAATACGTGTGCCATCAGCTTGCCAGTTTCCTCCGCGCCGCGAGGTAGAAACCCAGCCCGAACAGGCCAAAGATGTATCCGATGCCGCCCAGAATGGTCTGGAGGTCGTTGTGTTCGCGATAGGCGGCGATTTCCCGACGCAGAGGGCGTATTTCGTCACGCACGGCGGCCGCGATGGCCTGACGCTCCTCATCGCTGAGAGAGGCGACTGTGAGGCCCTCCGAGGCTGCCGTAAGCGTGGGCGACGCTGCGGGCGTGTTCTGGACGGCGACGCCCATGATCTTGGCGACGTCCTCGGCGGGCATGGTGACCTCGGCCACGTGACCGGCGCCAAGGTCGGCAAAGAAGGTATGGGCAACGGGTGCGGTGGGTGTGTAGATGAAGAACCCGTCGGCGTCGGTCGTGGCTCGACCCAGCTCGACCCCGTTTGGATCGGTCACGACGACCTCGGTATCGGTCGCCATGGTACCGTTGGAGAAGCCGATTTCCCCTTCGATCGCGTCACCGGACGCAAAGACCCCGGCAATCACCTTGTGGGCCAGCGCGGGCAGAGGGGCCGCGCACAGCGCCAGGATGAGGGCAAGCTGTCTCATGTGGCGGGCCTGGTCAGGAACAGTTCAGGTTTGACCTTTCGCGCCAGAAGGATGGCAAATCCTGTCAGGACGGCCTCGATGACCATCACGGGGACATGGGCAAAGAAGACCAGTTTGGCGGCGGGGAGGAATTCGTCCCCTGACAAGGCCAGTGAGATACCCACCATGACAGTGGTGGCTGCAATGGCAAAGGCGCCGCCAATGCCGCCCCAAATTGCGCCATGAACAGGCGAACCGCGTCCGATCAGAGGTCGAAACAGCAGCCCCGCTAGTACGGCCGGAAAAGCGATGTTGAGCGTGTTGATCCCCAGCACCGTCAGCCCGCCGAAGCCGAAAAAGACTGCCTGTAGCAGCAGACCCACAAACAGGGCCGGGAAGGCGGCCCAGCCGAGCAGAAGCCCGGCCAGACCGTTGAGGATCAGATGCACCGACGACGGCCCAATCGGCACGTGGATCAGAGAAGCCACGAAGAAACTGGCCGCTAGCACCCCAGCTGTGGGGATGCGGTCCAGATCCAGCGACCTGAGGCCCATGGCAACCCCACCAGCGGCGGCAATAGCGCCGCCGATGACGACCGGGTTGGACAGGGCTCCGTCGACGATGTGCATCTGGGGTTACTCCATGTCCCAGGCGCGGATCCAGATCACCGCGTCCTGGCTCAGCTCTTTGCCTTCATGTTCGGTTTCCGGACCAGCGCCGAGGGCGGCAAAGCCCCAGTAGCCAGCTTTCGGGACACCGAAGGAGAAATAGCCGTTGGCGTCGGAAATAGCGACAACAGCGCCACCGGGCATCGGCGAAACGGTAGGCTCGGACGAGGCTTGGCTGTCGAAGCTGGGCTTGGCGGCCATGTACTCGATCTCAATCTCAGCGCCGGCAACCGGTTCGCCATTCGCCAGAACCTGACCGGTGAAGGTCGAACCTGCGATGACGTTGTAGGGCTTGTTCAGCGGCACGATCTCGGTCGCCAGACCTGCGGGGTTCATCCAGTCGGTCGGCAGTTCGTTGCGGTTCAGGAACGCCTTGGTGATCTGCTGGATATAGATATCCTCGGCCTCTTCGTAATAGGGCTCAGGCACGGTGACCACTACGTAGTCGCCCGAACGTTTGACCGGAACAGATCCCTGGAAGGCCGCGCCTTCGTTTTCGGGGCTCGAAAACCGGATGGGCTCCAGCGTGTCCAGCAGGTCGGTCTTTTCGCCATTGTGGATCACATAGAATTCCTGCGGCTTGTCCAGATCCATGACATGGCCGTTTTCAAACGGGTGCCAGAAGATCAGCTTGACCGGCACGTCGCCCGGCGCCTCGATCAGCGTGTCGGTGGTGTATTCCAGCAGAAAATGCGCCTGCGCCATCGCTGGAATCGCCAGCGCAGCCGCAGCTGTGCAAAATAGTTTCTTCACAAGGTCTTTCCTTCGTCCTTCGTGCCAACCCCGGCACGTTTCTTGCTTGATATCGGGACGAACGGAGCCATGTACCCAAAATAAGGGCATCGGCCCAATGCACACCCCAGCATCGGTGACACACCCCTTCCGAGGGTGCATATCCGGCAGGTCTCCTGACTTGCGGGTCAAAGCATGGGGCTGGCCTTCCCGGGTGGAACCCAGTGGCGTGTCAGCCCTGCTCACCGCCTACAGTTGCGGGGGCAGTTGCGGCATTGGGTGGATCAGAATTCCCCGCACCGCATTCCCTTTTCTCCGGGCGAACCCGGAACCGGACATGAGGACGCTGATGGCAGAGATTCCCATCACCGGTCAATCTCTATTTAAGACTGCAGCGATAACATCTTGTCGATAGGATCGGATGTTCCTGTTCTGCACGCTTGGTATTGAAGGCGCGCGTGTAAGCGACGACAAAAGGACGCGCACGCCTTCACCGCAATCTGGACATCAGAATCAGATGCATGCATCCTGCGCTGAGTCAGACTCCGGCGTAGCGCGCTTGTGTTCGGCGCCCTATTCCCCACACGCCCCGGAGGCCCAATGTCTGAGATCAAGCAAGGCGACACAGTTCGCATCCACTATACCGGCACGCTGTTGGACGAGACTGTCTTTGACAGCTCAGACGGGCGCGATCCGTTAGAGTTTGTTGTCGGTTCGGGCCAGATCATACCCGGCCTGGACAGCGCGATGCCAGGATTGGCGGTTGGCGACAAGAAGCGGGTCGAGATTGCCTGTGTCGACGCCTATGGTCCGATCAACCCGGCGATGCGGCAGGACATTCCGCGTGAAGGTATTCCGGACGACATCCCGCTAGAGCCTGGAACCCAGTTGCAGATGCAGACCCCCGATGGTCAGGCGCTGCCGGTAACGGTTGTCGAGGCGAACGAGGCCACGGTGACGCTGGACGCCAATCACCCGCTGGCCGGGCAGGACCTGATCTTCGATATTGAGGTTGTCTCGGTGAACTGAAGGCTTGAGGTCTTAGCCCCAAAGCCCGTCAAGCGCTGCACGGACCTGCGGTTGCGTGAAGAACACGAACAACACCAGCAATGTGGTCAGCGTCAAAAGCAGAACACGGGCGCGGGGGCTTAGGAACCCCGTTTTCCGTCTGGTCTGGGTGCCACGCGTATTGCTGGCAAGGATCTGGTCGGTTTTGCTCATGCCCATATCCCTGACGCCGAAAGATGGTCAAATCTTGGCGGCGTCTGGGAAAGATATGGTCACATGAAATCCGGCTGTGGCATTCCAAGCACGTGGAAACCGCCATCCACCCTGATGATCTCGCCCGAGGTGCAAGCCCCCGCGTCTGAGGTCAGGTAAACCGCCGTGCCGCCAACGGCCTCCAGCGTAGCGTTCGAGCGCATGGGTGCATTTTGGTCGCAGAACTTGTAGGTCTTGCGCGCACCGCCGATTGCCGCCCCGGCCAGGGTCTTCATCGGGCCGGGCGAAATCGCGTTCACACGGATGCCTTCGGGGCCGAGGTCGTTGGCCAGATACCGTGTCGCCGATTCCAGCGCGGCTTTGGCAACGCCCATGACGTTGTAATTCGGAACTACACGATTCGAGCCTTGGTAGGTCAGCGTCAGCAGCGAGCCACCATTGTCCTTCATCAGCGGATAGGCGCGACGGGCGACCTCGATGAAAGAGTAGGCCGACACATCCATCGAGTGCTTGAAATTGGCCCTTGTGGTGTTCAGAAACCGGCCTGTCAGCTCGTTCTTGTCCGAATAGGCAATCGCGTGAACGACAAAGTCGATGGTTGGCCAGCGTTCGCCCAACTCGCCAAAGGCGCGGTCCAGCGAGGCGTCATCGGTGACATCCGCATCCACCATGAAGTCGCTGCCGAGGCTTTCGGCCAATGGCTGCAGACGCTTCCCGAACGCGTCGCCCTGATAGGTGAAAGCCAGCTCAGCCCCTGCTTCATGCATCGCTTTCGAGATACCCCAGGCAATCGACCGGTCATTGGCGACACCCATGATCAGGCCGCGTTTCCCTTTTAGAACTTCCGACATCTCGTTCACCCGTTATACTTTGACAGGATCATGGATCCGTTCGTGCCGCCAAAGCCGAAGCTGTTGGTCATGACCGAATCCAAACCTGCATTTTCAACCACTTGAGTTGCAATTTCACCGGGCTGGATGCCTTCGGCTAGTGTGTCGACATTGATCGACGGCGTTATGAAATCATTGTCCAGCATGAGCAGGCAGAAGATCGCCTCAAGCGCGCCAGCCGCGCCCTGTGCGTGCCCGGTCATCGACTTGGTGGACGAGATCGGAGGCACCTGACCTTCGCCGAAGATACGACGCACGGCTTCAACTTCGCCCACATCTCCGACCGGGGTCGAAGTGCCATGCGCGTTGATGTAACCAACCTTGCGGCCTTCGGGCAGGGTCGACAGAGCCAGACGCATCGCGCGCTCACCGCCTTCGCCGGACGGGGCCACCATGTCATGACCGTCCGAAGTCGCAGCATAGCCGGTCACCTCGGCGTAGATCTTGGCACCGCGCGCCAGCGCATGGTCCAGATCCTCAAGCACCACGATGCCTCCGCCACCCGAAATCACGAAGCCGTCGCGGTCCTGATCGAACGCGCGCGATGCTTTCTTCGGAGTGTCGTTGTACTTCGACGACATCGCACCCATCGCGTCGAACAGGCAGGACAGGGTCCAGTCCAGCTCCTCGCCGCCGCCTGCGAACATCACGTCCTGCTTGCCCAGCATGATCTGTTCCGCCGCGTTGCCGATGCAATGCAGCGAGGTCGAGCACGCCGACGTGATCGAGTAGTTGATACCCTTGATCTTATAGGCGGTGGCAAGGTTCGCGGAAATCGTGGAACACATGCATTTCGGCACGGCAAAAGGCCCGATCCGCTTGGTAGCGCCGTTCTTCAGTACCGTCTGATGCGCGGTCAGCATCGCGCTGGTGGACGGTCCGCCGGACCCGGCAACCAGTCCGGTGCGCGGATTGACGACCTGTTCCTCGGTCAGCCCGGAATCGGCAATCGCCTGTGCCATCGCGATGTGTGCGTAGGCCGCGCCCGGTCCCATGAAACGCAGGGTGCGTTTATCAACGTGTTCGGACACGTCGATCTTGAGCGACCCGGCGATCTGGCTGCGAAAGCCATGTTCGACCATCTGCTCATTGGCCTCGATGCCGGATTTACCTGCTTTGAGCGAGGCGAGAACCTCTTCGGCATTGTTCCCGATCGAGGAGACGATCCCCAAACCGGTGACGACGACGCGACGCATATGCGTTCTCCTGTGTTCCGTTCCTGTTGGCGTAATGTCCGCTGGTGTCAGCTTTCGGACAGTGCAACCTTCATATCTTTGACTTGGTAAATTACTTCACCATCCGCTTCGACACGGCCATCCGCGACCCCCATGGTCAGACGGCGTGTTTGTACGGCTTTGGTAAAATCAACATAATAGGTCAGCATCTTACGGTCCGGGCGGACCATGCCGGTCAGTTTGACTTCGCCCACGCCCAGGGCGTAGCCGCGCCCCTGCCAGCCGCGCCAGCCCAGGTTGAAGCCCGTCAGCTGCCACAGGCCATCCAGACCCAAGCAGCCCGGCATGATCGGGTTTCCGGGGAAGTGGCAGTCAAAGAACCAAAGATCAGGCGTGATGTCGAATTCCGCGACAACATGGCCTTTGCCATGCGCGCCTCCGTCACCAGAAACATCGGTGATCCGGTCCATCATCAGCATCGGAGGGGCAGGCAACTGCGCATTGCCGGGGCCAAAAAGTTCGCCTCGCGCGCATTTCAGCAGATCCTCTTTGTCAAAACTGCTTGGGAATTGGGCCATTCTTGCCGCCTCTTCTGCCTTGGGTCCGTTAATTACATTTGGCCTCACCTAGCACCCGTATGCAAGGTCCTGCAAGAGCAGTGGCCGGATGATGTTGCGACCCGGTGATCTTTGCGAATGAATTTCATTTGAAATTGGCATCCCTGCGCCCCTATATATATAAGCAGCAAAAATGGGTATCGGATTCATGACACCTCAGAGCCGTAAGATAGCTACAGACTGGTTGGAGAGCGCCGGATTGCGCCCGACGCGACAGCGTGTTGCGCTGGCCGAGTTGCTTGTGGGCGATGGTCGTCACCGGCATGTAACAGCGGAAAGCCTGTTTGACTCCGCCAAGACCAAGGGCGATGCTGTTTCGCTTGCGACCGTCTACAATACGCTGCGCGCGTTCTGCGATGCGGGCGTGCTGCAAGAGATCACGGTGGATGGGTCGAAAAGCTATTTTGACACCAACACCCATGATCACCCGCATTTCTATTGGGAAGACGAAAGCCGGCTGAGCGACGCTCCGTCCGAAGAGTTGGTGATCCAGCGCCTCCCGCAGGCGCCGGAAGGGGTCGAGATCGCCTCGGTCGACGTGGTTATCCGTCTTCGCAAGAAACCTCAGGTCTAGTTTCGGACAGCGCATCAAACAGGATACGTTCCGCTGAGGCCAATGTGGCTTCGACGGGGCCGGTTCCGTGGCGGGCCAAGACGACAGGCTCAGCAGCGCCGTTGTCTAGGATCGTCAGGCGCACAAGCGTTCTATTGTCATAGCTCGTCGAATTGTTTGGGCTGGCGTAGCTGATTGCGATTCCTTCCCCATGGGCTGCGAGGCTGCGCTGAATCTCAAGCGTTGCTGCCCTGTGGGCGACTGTTGGGTTCAGGCCTTTACGCCGAAACAGGTTCAGGACGTGCTGCGCCGACAGCCCCTCCTTAGACAGGATCAGGGGTTCCAGTTCCAGATCGACCAAATTGACACTGTGGGCAGAAGCAAGCGGGTGATCAGGTGGGAGCAAGGCGTGCGGGACACTGTCGAACAGCTCTTGCCGAGTAAACCCTGCATCCATGCCAAGGTCATACGTGATCGCGATATCCGTCTGGCCGTTGATCAGACCGTCCAGCAAGCCCTCGAAACTGTCCACCTGATACGAGATGGTCACATCGGGCAGGGCTGTATGCAGACTATGCAAGGCAGAGGCCAGATGAAACGGTGCCAAGTCAATGAAGCAGCCCAACCGCAGGTGTGAAGACCCGTGCGGTGCGTCTGTCGGATTTTCGATCTGCGCGGCAGAGTGCAACAGTTTTTCCGCCTGTTCGATGAAAAGGCGCCCCTGAGGGGTTGTGGTCATCGCCGCCCCGCGTCGACGCATGAACAGCGGATATCCCAGAAGCGACTCAACCCGCGTCAGGGCCGTCGATAGAGCGGGTTGCGATACGTTCAGCCCATGGGCTGCGGCAGACAAGCTGCCATGGCGGCCGATGGCGCAGACATATTCGTATTGGCGCAGTGAAATATATAACATCACGTTAATTATTACTTCGAAAGATATGATTTGAACAGATGGCTTTGTTGTCCTTTAAACGAGTCAAGCACAAGGAGACCGACATGCCACACCCTCTTGTTTCTCAGGACATGATCGACACCTACCAGGAAGACGGGGTTGTCCTGATCAAAGGGCTTTTTGCCGATCACGTGGATGCGTTGCGCGACGGAGTTGCCGCTAATATGACCGAGCCGGGGCCCTATGCCTCGGACAACAAGAAAGAGGGGCAGACCGGGCTGTTCTTTGATGATTACTGCAACTGGACCCGTATCCCGCAGTTCCGCGAGGTGATCGAGACCTCTCCGGCGGCTGAGGTCGCAGCGGACCTGATGCAGTCGAAAACAGTGCAGATGTTTCACGACCATGTTCTGGTGAAGGAGCCAGGCACATCGATGGCGACGCCCTGGCATCAGGACGGGCCGTATTACTTTGTCGAAGGGCAGCAGACCATCAGCTTCTGGTCGCCCTTGGATCCGGTGAAGCAAGCCACCCTGCGCTGTGTTGCGGGATCACACAGGTGGGGGAAAGAGGTGCTGCCGACCCGCTGGGTCAGCGAAGAGGGGTTCTTTGCTGATGAAGGCCAATACATTCCGGTCCCCGATCCGGATGCGGAAGGGATGAAAGTGGTCGAGTTCGAAATGGAGCCCGGCGATGCGGTTGCGTTCAACTACCGCACCCTGCATGGGGCGCGGGGGAATCACTCGGACAGTCGTCGCCGGGCGTTTTCATTACGGCTGGTTGGGGATGATGCGCGCTATGTCGAGCGTCCGGGCCGCACGTCGCCTCCGTTTCCGGGGCATGACATGACACCCGGTCAGCGGTTGCGGGAAGACTGGTTCCCGATGCTGCTGCAGCGATAGGGGGCTCTGCCCCCGCCGCCTGCGGCGCCTCCCCCGGGATATTTTCAGCCAGATGAAGAGCGGATCAGAACCATTGGCCGGGTTCGATCAATCCCAGATCGAGCAGTTGGCGCGATGTCCATTCGAACGAGACGGAATTGTGCCAGCGGAAGCTTGAGATGTCGAAGGCCGAACCTGCGTTGCTTTTCAGAGCTTTTGCCGCCCGAAATGAGCAGATCGCAGCCGTCAGGTTGTGGTGCCACGGGCAGGCATAGGTGTTGTATTCGGTCTCGTTGAACGTGTGATCGGGCTGCAGGATCAGGTCTTTGCGGGTCTTGAACAAAGCGATTCTGTCAATCCGGCGGCGTTCATAGGGAATGTGATCTTCGAACCGCCAGCGCAGGCCGCCGGACATGTCCAATTGGCGCTCGACCGGGCGGCCTGTGGGATCGTGGCGGGTGTGGGCATAGTATCCGGTGCCGTCCAACATGGCCTGGTCAGGGGCCACGCCGTTCGGGAACTGGGTCAGGTCGCCTGCGTAGAGGTCGATCACGTGGCACAACATTGCGTTGCGGCGTTCCTCGGCGTGGAAGGCCAGCAATTCCCCTATGCTGCGCGTTTCACAGAAAGGGTAGAACAGGTACTCGGCGTTGTAGCAGTAGTACATCCAGACGCTGGGCGCGACTTTTGTGATGCGGTTGATCGCGTCGAACACCACGGTCCGGGGCGCGCATCTGAGTGTCACGCGATGTATCCGCGCGGTCAGGTCCTCGCTGAGGGTGAACTCGGCGGGCATGAAAGCCACGACGGACTTGAACCCGAGGCTTAGATGGTGGTGCAGTGTGCTTTCGACCTCGGTCTCGTCTTCAGCGAAAATCAGGGCCACGGGGCCTTTGGACAGGGCGGATTGGCCTGAATTCAGAAAGTTGTCGAGGGATTCGTACTGCATCGCCGGTTTTCATTCGCGTCTTGCTGGAAAGTTTCGCCAAATTCGGGTAATTGCGCCGGCATTGCAAGCGGCGTTCGAAGCAGATAGATGACGCCGATCCAGCGACTGCAAAGGCCCGATCCATGTCTGAACCCAAAAAGCTGTTTATCAAGACCTATGGCTGTCAGATGAATGTCTATGACAGCGAGCGTATGGCCGAGGCCTTGGGTGGGCAGGGATATGTCGAGACCAAGTCGCCGGACGATGCGGATATGATCCTGCTAAACACCTGCCATATCCGCGAAAAAGCCGCCGAAAAGGTCTATTCCGAGCTTGGCCGGTTCAAGGGGTTGAAGGCGGAAAAGCCCGATCTCAAGATCGGTGTGGCGGGCTGTGTTGCGCAGGCCGAAGGCGAAGAGATCATGCGCCGTCAGCCTCTGGTCGATCTGGTGGTTGGACCGCAAAGCTATCACCGTTTGCCGGAGATGGAGGCCAAGACCCGTGAAGGGGCCAAAGCGCTGGACACCGATTTCCCCGAAGAGGACAAGTTCGAAAAGCTCAAGAACCGTCCCAAGGCCAAACGCGGCCCGACAGCGTTTTTGACAGTGCAGGAGGGTTGCGACAAGTTCTGCGCCTTCTGCGTTGTGCCCTATACCCGTGGGGCCGAGGTCAGCCGCCCTGCGGACCGTATCATTCGTGAGGCGCAGGATTTGGTTGAACGCGGCGTGCGCGAGATCACTCTGCTGGGCCAGAACGTCAACGCCTATCACGGTGCCGGTCCCAATGGGGACATGACGCTGGCCGGGCTGATCTGGGAATTGAACAAGGTCGACGGGCTGGAGCGTATCCGTTTTACCACCTCGCATCCCAATGATATGGCAGATGATTTGATTGAGGCGCATGGCACCTGTGATAAGTTGATGCCGTACTTGCATTTGCCTGTGCAGGCGGGATCGGATCGGATCCTCAAGCGGATGAACCGCAGCCATACGGCGGACAGCTATTTGCGGCTGATTGAACATATCCGCGCGGCGCGTCCGGATATCGTGATGTCGGGGGATTTCATCGTCGGCTTTCCGGAAGAGACCGAAGAGGATTTCCAGGCGACTTTGGACTTGGTCGAGCAGGTCAAATACGGCTATGCCTACTCGTTCAAGTACTCGACCCGCCCGGGGACTCCGGCGGCGGAACGCGCCCAGGTTGACCCGGCGGTGGCGGATGACCGCTTACAACGCTTGCAAGCTCTGATCACCAAGCATCAGCGCGAAATTCAGGATTCCATGGTCGGTCGCACTGTCGGCGTTCTGTTCGAGAAGCCCGGGCGGCTCGAAGGGCAAATGGTTGGAAAATCAGACTATCTGCACTCGGTTCACGTGGTAGGGCCTGACCTGAACGTGGGAGACTTGCGTAAGGTGCGTATCGTGAAGTCTGGCGCGAACTCTTTGGCCGGGGAACTGTTGCAATAAGGTGGTTCTTTGCGGGCACGTCGTGCCAGTACGAATATATCTAAAATTTACCCTTGATTTATGAATTGGAACTATGTTCCGAGAGGAGCCAAGTTTTCTGATGGGCCTCGACCGCGTGCGGAAGGTTTGTTTTTGCCGATCACGAAAGTGGCGTCGATGGAGGGTATTGAGTGGTGGTTCTGAAGTGCAAAGGTCTCTGGTCTGTGTCGGTCGCAACTTTAGTGGCTTTTGGGGCCAGCGCGACTTGGGCGAGCGATCAAACGGGGGACATATCTGATCCCGAAGTGATCAGCGACAAGCGCTTCAGCGACGATGTCAGTGCCTTCTATCTCGGTGTGACGGCAGGGTATGGCGGTGGGGGCGATGATCGGTTCGGTCTGACCACGCCAACCGATACTTTCGCAATCGGCGATCAGGACATCAGCGGAACCTATGGCGGTGTGCGTGGCGGCTGGCGGGGTGTCCTGCCGGCTCGGGGCGGTCGTGACTATGTTTATGGATTTGAGCTGGGATATGATTTCGGATCGCTGGACGACAGTGTTTCCACTGTAGTCGGCTCTGAGACGGTTCAAGGCGGGTCAGAAGTCTCGGATATTGTCACCTTGCGGTTTCGGAATGGCCTAACCAACCGCAGCGGGCGAATCCTTTATTTCGTCAGTGTCGGTTACCTTTGGGGTGACGTAGAGACCACAAACAGTATTTCGTCCACCACTGGCACACAGTCATTTGAAACTTCGGATCGCCGCAACGGGTTCTCGCTCAGCATTGGTGCGGAACATTATCTGACGGAAGACTGGTCGATCACAGGTGAGTTTGAATATGTCCAGTTCGATTCCAAGGATATTGAATTCTCTTCGGGTTTTTCGACAAAATCCACACCGAACTATCGCGGTCTGAGGTTCGGTTTGAACTACAAGTTCTAAACCGGAGCAAATCGCCCGATCGGCGCTTTTGTCATCGCCGTGCGAATTTTTGAAACTGTGGCTTGCACCCGGTCCGAGTTCTTGTCTACGCTCAAGGTGAAACGCCAAGACAGGAGAACGGATTGGCCATCGGTGCCCTTACCCCACCGCAAGATGAGATGCCCCAGCGCGAGGCATTTGTAGAATTCCCAGACAACCGCTTGTTGATTGATTTATGTGGCGAATTTGACCGCAACCTGACCGAGATCGAACAGAAGCTCTCGGTCCAGATTGTGCGCCGTGGCAATCAGTTGGTGGTGATGGGCGAAGAGGATTCGCAGAAAAACGCAATTGAGGTTTTGCAGGCCCTCTATACCCGTCTGGAAGGCGGGCGCGATGTTGAAGCCGCTGATGTGGACCGAGAGTTGCGAATGGGTGGCTCGGAACAGGGGACCGGTAGTCGAGACGGCGACCAGCTTGAGATGTTCAAGGGCGGTACCGTTGAGATCAAGACCCGCAAAAAGCTGGTCGAACCCCGCACGGATGCGCAAAAAGCCTATGTGCAGTCGCTTTTCCAGAATGAACTGGCCTTCGGAATCGGACCGGCGGGTACCGGTAAGACATATCTGGCCGTTGCCGTAGGCGTGTCGATGTTTATCGGCGGCCATGTGGACCGCATTATCCTCAGCCGTCCTGCGGTCGAGGCCGGGGAAAAGCTGGGTTACCTGCCGGGCGACATGAAGGACAAGGTCGATCCGTATATGCAGCCGCTCTACGACGCGCTGAACGACTTTTTGCCGGGAAAACAGCTCGCCAAACTGATCGAGGAAAAACGAATCGAAATCGCTCCGCTGGCGTTCATGCGAGGGCGGACGTTGGCCAATGCCTTTGTTGTGCTGGACGAGGCGCAGAACGCGACGACCATGCAGATGAAGATGTTCCTGACCCGTCTGGGCGAGGGTAGTCGTATGGTTATCACGGGTGACCGGTCTCAGGTCGATTTGCCGCGTGGGGTTCAATCTGGGCTGGCAGATGCCGAACGGCTGCTGAAAACGATCCCGAATATCAGCTTCAACTACTTTACTTCGAAAGATGTGGTGCGGCATCCGCTTGTCGCCGCAATCATCGAAGCGTATGAGGCCGATTCAGGGCGCGAGACAGGATAACTCAAGGTCCAACGTCAGGCTTTGAGGCGACAGGATGAATCTTGAACTCACCGTGGAAGACGACCGCTGGCAGGGGCTGGAGCCTCTGTCTTCGCGCGCGGTTGAAGCGGTTCTGCACCATTGTGGGCTGGATCCGGATTTGTGTGAGGTCAGCCTGCTGGCCTGCGATGACACCCGAATTGCGGAACTGAACGCCGAGTTCCGGGAAAAACCAACACCGACGAACGTTCTGAGCTGGCCCGCCGAAGACCTCGCAGCGGATGTCGCAGGTGAAACCCCCGAACTGCCGGAACCCGATTTTACCGGCGAAATTGCCCTCGGGGACATTGCGATCTCATACGAGACTTGCGCGCGCGAGGCGGCTGAGGCGGGCAAATCCATGTCTGATCACGTGACGCATCTGATCGTTCACGGAACGTTGCATTTGCTGGGGTATGATCACATTCGTGACCCCGATGCGACCTTGATGGAAGGGATTGAGGTCAAGATACTTGGCAAACTGGGTATCAATGACCCATATAATAGGTGAAGCGGGTTATTTCACCCGATCAATTGGAAGAGGACAATGGGCGATACAGACGGCAGTTCTAGGGCGGCGCAAAGCGCGCAGTCTGAGAATTTGGACATTGAAGAGAAAAGCGGTTTCTTTTCGCGGATTATGGATGCCATCTCAGGGGCCGAAGAGGAGCAAAGCGCTCCGGTCAACGGGCATGAAATAGCCGACAATCAACATCGCGGCATGGTTAACCTGCGTCGCAAGCGGGTTGAGGATGTCGCCATTCCGACCGTTGAAATCGTCTCGGTTCCCTCAACGATTTCCAAGGATGAACTGGCTCAGGTCTTTCGCGAAAGCGGCCTGTCGCGGATACCCGTGTATGAAGGTACGCTGGATACGCCGCTGGGTTTTGTCCACCTAAAGGACTTTGCTCTAACCCATGGGTTCAATGGTGGCGGAGCCGAGTTCGACCTGACCTCGATGCTGCGCACGCTGCTGTTTGTGCCGCCCTCGATGCCTATCGGTGTTTTGCTGACCAAGATGCAGACCGAACGCCGTCACATGGCGTTGGTGATCGATGAATATGGCGGCGTTGACGGATTGTTAACCATCGAAGACCTGATTGAGCAGGTCGTCGGCGAAATCGCCGATGAGCATGACGCGCATGAAGATCAGCTTTGGCTGCAGGAAAAGCCGGGTTGCTACGTCGTTCAGGCCCGCGTTCCGCTTGAGGATTTTGAGGCCGAGATCGGACGTTCTCTGACCAGCCACGAGGATGTGGACGAGGAAGAGATCGAAACTCTGGGCGGTCTAGTCTTCATGCTGTCGGGTCGTGTTCCGGCGCGGGGTGAGGTTGTACTGCATCCCGAAGGCCCGGAGTTCGAGGTGATCGATGCCGACCCGCGCCGCATCAAGCGTCTGCGCGTCATGTTGCCGGACGTCGCTGCATGATCCCTGTCCGGGGTTGGCCTTTCTGGCTTAGACTTGGTGCCGCAGCTGCCTTGGGGGCGCTGGGCGCTTATGGCTTGGCGCCGTTTGGCTACTGGCCGCTGACGCTGATTGCGCTGACCCTAATTCCCGCGTTCTTTCTCGCCTGTGAAACCCGCGCGCGGGCCGCGTGGTTGGGCTGGGCCTTTGCCACCGGCTACTTCGCCCATGCGCTGAGTTGGATCATCGAGCCTTTCCAAGTGGACGCCGAGCGCCATGCGTGGATGGCTCCGTTTGCGCTGGTCTTCATGGCTGGCGGACTGGCGTTGTTCTGGGCAGTGGCATTCTGGGCGGCGCGGCGGGTTGAAGCTCCGGCCGCGCGGCAGGCTGTGTCGCTGGCCCTGACATTGTCGCTGGCTGAGTTTGGACGCGGTTATCTTCTGACCGGCTTCCCCTGGGCCGGGGTTGCGCAGGTCTGGGTCGACACACCGGTTGCGCAAATTTTGTCTTTGGTTGGTCCCTATGGGCTGGCTGCGCTGACCTTCGCGGTAACGTTTTCGCTTGGGGCTGCGATGGCGCAACCTGTGGCTCTCCGCTCGCTTTTGGTTCCGGTCGTTGCGTTCGCAGGTGCCACGGTTCTTGCCGTGGTCTACGCTTCCGGCAGACCGACCATTGAATATGGCGAAAATACTGTCCGATTGATCCAGCCAAATGCGCCTCAGCATCAGAAATGGGATCCTGCATACGCGCCCCTTTTCTTCGCTCGGCAGATCGAATTCACCGCGGCAGAGCCACGTCCCGACCTGATCGTCTGGCCCGAGACTGCAATTCCGGCGTGGCTCAGCAGCGCCGATCCTTATCTTGAGGCCGCCACGGATGCAGCTCAGGGCGTTCCGGTTATTCTGGGCATTCAGCGAGGGGACGGCCCTCGCATCTACAACTCGATGATCTATCTCGATGAGAACGGGCAGCAGACGGGTCTTTATGACAAGCACCATCTGGCCCCGTTTGGCGAATATGTCCCGTTCGGAAACCTGATGGCCCGTTTCGGTATTCACGGCATGGCCACAACGGCTGGTCATGGATTCAGTTCGGGGCCGGGGCCTGCAGTGATGCAGGCGGGCAAGCTGGGGCAGGCGCTGCCGCTGATCTGCTACGAAGCCGTCTTTCCCCAAGACGTAAACGGCGCGCCGGAACGCGCCGATTTCATCTTGCAGATCACCAATGATGCGTGGTTCGGAACCCGTTCCGGCCCTTACCAGCATCTTGCCCAGGCCCAGATGCGGGCGATTGAGCAGGGGCTGCCACTTATGCGGTCCGCCAATACCGGCATTTCGGGGATGATCGACCCTTTGGGGCGGATTACCGCATCGCTTCCTTTGGGGCAGGCCGGGTTTGTGGACGCCGATCTGCCGTTGCCTCTTGCGCCGACGGTTTATTCCCGCACGGGGGACCTGCCCGTGTTCGCGGTCTTGCTCTTGTTGGCCGTGTTGCTGTGGCGCATGCTGCGGCCGCGCAGCGCCTAGTTTCCGATTGACGTCATTTCGCAAGGCGCGTATGCCCTTGTTGCCTGTCACAACGGCTTCCTGGCGTGGCAGAGGAACTTCAATGGAGCACATTTATGTCCCGACAGAACTACACTTTTACTTCGGAATCAGTTTCCGAAGGGCACCCCGATAAGGTCTGTGACCGGATTTCGGACGCCGTACTCGACGCATTTCTGAATGAAGAACCCGAAGCGCGCGTGGCGTGCGAAACCTTTGCTACGACCGATCGGGTTGTCATCGGTGGCGAAGTAGGTCTGTCTGATCAGGAAAAGCTGCACGACTATATGGGGCGCATCGACGAGATCGCGCGCGCCTGTATCAAGGATATCGGTTACGAGCAGGACAAGTTTCACCACGAAACAGTCGAAGTGACGAACCTGCTGCATGAACAGTCCGCTCACATCGCTCAGGGCGTTGACGCGTCTGGTGACAAGGATGAGGGCGCGGGCGATCAGGGCATCATGTTCGGCTACGCCACGACTGAAACCCCTGCGCTGATGCCGGCACCGATCCAGTATTCGCACGCGATCCTGCGTCGTCTGGCCGAAGTACGTAAAAACGGCACCGAGCCTGCTTTGGGCCCGGACGCGAAATCGCAGCTGTCCGTTGTTTACCGCGATGGCAAGCCGGTTGGCGTCAGCTCGATCGTTCTGTCCACGCAGCATCTGGATGAAGCGCTGACCTCGGACGACATCCGTGCGATCGTCGAGCCTTACATCTCTGAGACCCTGCCCGAAGGGTGGCTGAGCGCTGATACCGAATGGCACGTGAACCCGACCGGTAAGTTCGTGATCGGAGGCCCGGACGGAGATGCGGGCCTGACGGGTCGCAAGATCATCGTCGACACCTATGGTGGCGCAGCCCCTCATGGTGGCGGAGCGTTCTCGGGCAAAGACCCAACCAAGGTGGACCGCTCGGCAGCTTATGCCGCGCGCTACCTGGCCAAGAACGTGGTTGCCGCCGGCATGGCAGAACGCTGCACCATCCAGCTGAGCTATGCGATTGGCGTCTCCAAACCGCTGTCGATCTACGCCGACACCCATGGAACCGGCCAGATCGCAGACGCCGTGATCGAAAAAGCTGTTGGTCAGGTCATGGATCTGACGCCACGCGGCATTCGTGAGCATCTGCAACTGAACAAGCCGATCTATCAGCGCACCGCAGCTTACGGTCATTTCGGCCGTGAACCCGCTGCCGATGGCGGCTTCAGCTGGGAACGCACTGATCTCATCGACGCCCTAAAAGCGGCGGTCTGATCCAAGACAAAAGGGGCGCGTCTCGCAGGATGCGCCCTTTCTCTTTTTCGAGATGCTCCGAGGGTCAGCCCCTTGTCACAAGACGCGCGCCACAGTAAGGGCACCGCCATGAGCAACCAGACACCCCAACGCCCCCGCAGAAACTTCTATGGCCGCTTCAAGGGCAAAACCCTGAAGCAAAGCCAGAAGACGTATCTGAACGAAGACCTCGATGCCCTGTCGCCCGGTGCTGTCGATTGGGAAACGAACCCCGAACGCCACCCGCTCGACCTCGATGCGCTGTTTGGCGGCAAGGATGTCTGGCTTGAGGTCGGCTTTGGCGGTGGCGAACATCTGGTGCATCAGTCCGCGAACAACCCCGATATCGGAATCATCGGGGCCGAGCCTTACATCAACGGCGTCGCCATGTTGCTCGGCAAGATCCGTCAGGCTGGGGTCGAAAACCTCGCGGTGCATCCCGGTGACGCGCGCGACCTGTTCGATGTGCTGCCAGAAGCCAGCATTTCACGCGCCTTCCTGCTCTACCCAGATCCGTGGCCCAAAACGCGCCACCACCGCCGCCGCTTCGTGACGCCCGAACATCTGGAGCCTCTGGCGCGTGTCCTGAAGCCCGGCTCGATCTTCCGCGTGGCCACCGACATTCCTGACTACGTGCGCCAGACGCTTGAGGAAGTACCCCGCGCCGGTTTCGAGTGGTTGGCTGAACGCCCTGTCGATTGGCGCGAGCCTTGGGACGACTGGATCTCGACCCGCTATGAGCAAAAGGCCCTGCGGGAAGGGCGGACACCGCACTATCTGACCTTCCGCCGGACAGACGCCTGATCGGTTTCAAATTTTTGTAATCCTGCACGCTATGCTAGGCTGTGCGCGTTACGCGTTTTCAGCATAGCTTATTTCAAGGATTACCATGTCTGATATTCGGATTACCAACTGCCACACGCATCTGTTTCACTCGCGCCACGTGCCCGAGGACTATCCCTATCCGGCGCTCAAACCGTTCAAGAAGATGCCATGGTTGATCAAGGCTCTGGCTTTCGGTGCCAGACTGATCGGCCAGCCTGGCGTCGCTGAAAAATTGGATCGGCTCTATCGTTTTCAGCAGGAAACGGATGAGGGCAGCCAGCGCGAGATTCTGGATAACCTGCAGCGACATTACCCCAGCAATACCCGTTTTGTCGTCTTGCCGATGGATCTGTCAGCCTTTGGCTTCGGCGCGCCTGAGGTGCCCCTGCGCGACCAGCACGACGAACTGGCGCAGCTCTCCACTGACCCAGAGGTTGGCCCTTCGGTGGTTCCCTTCGCAACCATCGACCCGCGGGCTGATCCCAATGCCACTGAACTGTGGCGTGCCATTGATGATCTGAAGTTTCGTGGGGTCAAACTCTATCCCCGTTTAGGGTTTGCACCGAATGACCCGGTTCTGATGCAGCATGTCTATCCGGGATTGCAGGACAAAAACCTGCCGGTGATGTCGCATTGTTCGCGTGGCGGGGTTCAGGGGCGGTATCTTTCCGACTATTGGGCCGACCGTTATACAGAGCCTGAGGCGTTTATCCCGGTGATGCGCGCCTTTCCCAACCTTCGGATCTGTCTGGCACATTTTGGTGGGCAGCGAGACTGGCATGCCTACGTCAATCCCGATCACAGCGACCCTTTGGACGATGCATTCAACCGGAATTGGCTGAGATCCATTCGCGACTTGATCGGCAGCGGAGACTTCGAAGGCCTGTGGACGGATATCTCCTACACCCTTTTCCAGTTCGAAGACTATGCGCCGTTCCTGCGTTTGTTCCTGATGGGCGAGGATGAGGAAAGCGAACGCCTGCGGTCGCGCGTTTTGTTCGGGTCGGATTACTACATGACCCGGCAAGAGGCGCTGTCAGAAAAGGCGGTCTGTATCCGGTTGCGCAACGTTCTGGGCGAAGAGATCTTTCGCCAAATCGCCGAGGAAAACCCGGCAAAATGGCTGGGAGAGACCTGAGAGACACCCATACCCTTATTGCCGCTGGACCAACTGGTCCCAATTCGCTAATCGGCATGGACTGATAGCGAAAACAGGAGCCCCCATGTCCGGACACGGCACGCCCATCCCGATGACCTCGCATCCCTGCGGCCCGTTGAACGGAACGGCTGAGGTGCCCGGCGACAAGTCGATCTCGCACCGGTCGCTGATCCTTGGTGCGATGGCGGTTGGGGAAACCAAGATCTCGGGCCTGCTTGAGGGCGAGGATGTCCTGGACACTGCCAAAGCCATGCGTGCCTTCGGGGCCGAGGTGACAGACCATGGCGGCGGTGAATGGACCGTGCATGGTGTCGGTGTCGGTGGCTTTGCCGAACCCGATCAGGTGATCGACTGTGGCAACTCGGGCACCGGCGTGCGGCTGATCATGGGCGCGATGGCAACCTCTCCGATCACGGCGACCTTCACGGGTGATGCTAGCTTGAACAAACGCCCGATGGCGCGGGTCACAGATCCGCTTGCGCTGTTCGGCGCGCAGGCGGTTGGCCGCTCGGGCGGGCGCCTACCGATGACCATCGTGGGCGCAGCGGACCCGACCCCGGTCCGCTATGAGGTTCCGGTTCCTTCGGCTCAGGTGAAGTCGGCCGTTCTGCTGGCGGGCCTGAACGCCCCCGGCAAGACCGTTGTGGTCGAGAAAGAGGCCACCCGTGACCATTCGGAACGGATGCTGGCCGGTTTTGGGGCCGAGATCACCGTTGAAGATACAGATGAAGGTCGCGTGATCACGCTGACCGGTCGACCCGAGCTGAAACCTCAGGTCATTGCCGTGCCGCGTGACCCGTCGAGTGCCGCTTTCCCGGTTTGCGCGGCGCTGATCACCCCCGGTTCGGACGTGCTGGTGCCCGGCATCGGTCTGAACCCGACCCGTGCGGGCCTCTTTACCACTCTGCGTGAGATGGGGGCGGACCTGACCTATGAAAACGAACGCGAAGAGGGCGGTGAGCCCGTCGCCGATCTGCGCGCCAAATACTCGCCCAACATGAAGGGGATCGAGGTCCCGGCCGAGCGCGCGGCCTCGATGATCGACGAATATCCGGTTCTTTCCGTGGTGGCAGCCAATGCGACCGGCACCACGATGATGGACGGCGTGAAAGAGCTGCGCGTCAAGGAAAGCGACCGGATCGACGCGATGGCGCGCGGGTTGCGGGCCAATGGCGTGACCGTGAATGAAGGTGACGATTGGTGGGCGGTCGAAGGGCTGGGCATCGGCAACGTTCCCGGTGGTGGCACCTGCGAGAGCTTTCTGGACCACCGGATCGCGATGTCCTTCATGGTGATGGGCATGGGCGCTAAAACGCCCGTTTCGGTCGATGATGGCGGCCCGATCGCAACCTCGTTCCCGGTCTTCGAGCCGTTGATGGCCTCGCTGGGTGCCAAGGTCGAACGGGTATGAGCTTTACCGTCGCCATTGATGGCCCTGCGGCGGCGGGCAAAGGGACGATCTCGAAAGGCGTCGCGGCGCATTTCGTGTTTGCCCATCTGGATACGGGGCTGTTGTATCGTGCCGTGGGACGTCGCGTGTTGGATGGGGTTGATCCCGTCGCGGCGGCCCAAACTCTGACCGCAGAGGAACTGGAGCAAGGCGATCTGCGCTCGGCTGAGATCGCGCAGGCGGCGTCAAAAGTTGCTGTCATCCCCGAGGTGCGGGCCGCGCTGGTCGATTTTCAGCGTGCCTTTGCCCGGCGCGCGGGCGGGGCCGTATTGGATGGGCGCGATATTGGGACGGTGATCTGCCCCGAGGCTGAGGTGAAACTGTTTGTCACTGCCAGTGCTGAGGTGCGGGCCGAACGCCGGTTTTTGGAGCTTAGCGCCAAAGGGTCTGATGTAACGCGTGATCAGGTCTTGGCCGATGTGCGCGAACGGGATGCGCGCGATGCGGAGCGTAGCACCGCCCCCATGAAACCCGCCGAAGATGCCGTTCTGCTGGACACGTCCGAACTGAGCATCGACGACGCTCTGGCACAGGCTGTCGAAATCATCACACAGAAAAGACCCGCAGCGTAGCTGCGGGCCGTTGTTCGTACGGATCAGAGTTCGCCGACGGCGATGCTCTTGATATTTGCCCATTGGTCGTCGGCGGTCTTGGCAGTGCCGACCACGTCTTTCAGGAAGGCGGCGCGGGTTTCTGCGTTCAGGAACAGGAACAATTTGCCGTCCGCGATCAGGTACTGATCCGGGTCGCCGTCGAACTTCTTGCCAACCGAGACACCGAATGAGCAGAAGCCGCCGTGCTGGGGCAGGTAGGCCGCCGGGTTCGCCTCGAACGCCTCGCGGTTTTCGGCGGTGGTGAAGTAGTAGGACGCGCCATCATAGGTGGCCGAGTGGGTTGCAAAACCTTCGACCGGGTTGCCGCTGTTGACCAGCGCGACCAGATCCACCCCATGCGCAGCAAGCGGCGCGCCAGCCGCCGAGATGCCTTTGGAGACGTTGATTTCATCCGCAGCAAAGGCCGGGGCCGACAGGGCAAGCGCAGCAACAAAAGCAGTGAAGACGAGCGATTTCATTTGGGTCATCCTTTCATTTTCAGATCCGGGCTGAGGTATCCCTCCGCCGATGTGACATAGTTAGGACAGGAGTTTTGTACGCGTAATCGCAGATAGACCGCGAAACTGTGCAGATCGTTCAAACATCCGGATTACACGCAAAAACACTTCACACAGCTTTGTTTGGCCAGTGACCCGGTTGATTTCTAAGGTAAGGGGGCAACTATGGGAGTGGCCTCATGATCCGACTAGCTTTGATTTTGTTCCTCATCGCTGGCAGCGTGAGCGCGCAACAGGACGAACCGCCCGTGCCTGAGGGCGAGCCTCCGATGACGTATGAGCGGTTGGGCAGGATTCTTTTTGCGCTTGATCCGGAAACGCAGCCCAACGGGCCGGGGTTCCAGATCACCATTGCGGATGTGCCGGTTCTGGTGATCACCGATGTCGTGGCCGATCGAATGCGCGCCATGGTGCCCATCAGCAGCACGGCGGATCTGTCTGTGGAGGATCTGCAACGGATGATGCAGGCCAATTTCGACAGCACGCTGGACGCGCGCTATGCGATTGCCAACGGAACCCTGTGGGCCGTGTTCATCCACCCGCTGTCGCCGCTGAAAAAGGATCAGCTGATCTCGGGCCTAGCGCAGACGGTGAACATCGCAAACACTTATGGCACTCTGTATTCGGGCGGAGCGGCTGAGTTCGGAGGGGGTGACAGCGGCGATCTGCAGCGTGCGCTGATCGACGATCTTTTGAAAAAGGGCGAGGAAATCTGAAATCGGAATGTGACCGCGTTTCAATTTGACACAGCTCGGCGTTGCCGGATTTTTGGCGCTATCAATTTGGGGCCAAAAGACCAAGTGAAACCCATTAAGTATCTGCTCAAGAAGGGTAAAATAGCCACATCGACAGGGCCCTAGCCAGATGTAACAAAACTGTTATGCTCCCCACACAAGCAATAAAGGGAAGGCCGCCGGAAACCTCCAAAAAAGGGGGAAGTGGCCACAAAATTCCCTAAGCCAACAGGGACAGACAAACATGACCAAACGTTTGCGCAAAATCACCATCGTGGGTGGTGGGACCGCGGGCTGGATGACCGCGTTGATTTTGGAGATGGTGCTGTCGCGCACCTCCGCGCCCAAGGATCGCCCACGTATCTGCCTGATCGAAAGCCCCAATATATCGACCGTCGGTGTGGGCGAGGCAACCGTTCCCAGAATGCCGGTCACACTCAGGCAGGCGGGTATTTCCGAGCGGGACTTCTTTCGCGAAACCAATGCCTCATTCAAGCTGGGCGTGAAGTTCTGCAATTGGAACAAGGACGCCAAGGGCAATCGCATCGACTATGTGAACCCGTTTGCCCATGGTCAGATGCTGGAGGGGTTGGAGACGGCCGAGTATTTCCTGCGTTTTGGCAACGGGGATCGGGATTTCACCCAGTCCATTTCGCCGCATGATGATCTGGGTCGGATGTGCAAGGGCGCTCGGCCCTTGGGGGCACCGGAATTCGAGCAGCGCTTTGGTTACGCGTATCACCTGGACGCCGTGAAGTTCGCGGGCATGCTGACCAAGGTCTGCACCAAGCGCGGTGTTGAGCATATTCAGGATGAGGTGCAATCGGTCGAGCTGGATGAGCAGGGCAATGTCAGTCACCTGATGCTCGAGCGCAAAGGCCGTCATGACATTGAAATGGTCATTGACTGCACAGGGTTCCGTGGTCTGATCATCAATCAGGCTCTGGGTGAACCCTTCATGGATTACTCGGACTATCTGCCGAATGACCGGGCCATGGCGTTGCAGATTGAACATCCGGATCCGGAAAAGATTGAAAGCCTGACCCGCTCAACCGCGCTTGGGGCGGGGTGGACATGGCGCGTGCCACTCTTCAACCGAGTCGGCACGGGCTATGTGTTTTCGTCTGCGCACCGGACGGATGATCAGGCAGCAGATGAATATCTTGAGTGGCTGGGCGACAGCGGCAAGGGTCTGACGCCGCGCGTGATCCCGATGCGCGTTGGGCGCGTGCGAAACGCGTGGGTCAAGAACTGCGTGGCGATCGGCCTATCTGGCGGGTTCATCGAGCCGTTGGAAAGCACCGCGATTCACATGATCGACCATGCCGTGCGCTGGTTTGCCGAGCATCTGCCGACGCAGGACATCGAACCGGCCTTGCGGACGCGCTACAACCGGCAGATGGACAAGCTCTACAACGAAGTTTTGGAGTTTATCTGTTTGCACTACCGCCTTGGTAACCGCACCGATGACCAATACTGGATCGACGCGCGGACCGAAATGAAACTGCCTGACAGGTTGGCCGAGAACCTTGAACTCTGGCAGCATCGCTTGCCGATGGAGCATGATATCGAGTTCGTATCCCTATTCGATCACCGCGTCTATCAAACGGTTCTGCTGGGCAAACAGGTCTATGATACGGGCTATGGCGAAGGCATCCGTGATCGACTGCGTCCGTTGAAAAAACCGATCTGGTTCCACTGGTGGAAGGGCGCGCGCATGCATCTCAATGAGATTCTGCAAACAATGCCGGATCACAAAACGCTTCTGCGCGATATTCGGGGTGAGTTGAAGAAGCCAGCTTTTGGCAAGGCGGCTGCAGTGAAGCCTACTGTGGCCATGCCGGGCGCAAAGCCGACTCCTGTTGTGGTGCAGAACATGCCGAACCTGGCCGAAATCCAAAGCGGTGCGAAGGACCTGCAATTGTTCTAGGGCGCATAGGATTGGGCAAAGTAATCTTCGACACCCGTTGCGGTGCCGCGATTTAGGCTTTGCCCTTGCGTATCTGGCTGAAACAGCCTATACGCGCGCTGTCTGAACAAGGGCGGTTAACGTCCGGATGACGTATCTGAGCAGGGCCGGGTTACCTCGGCCCTTTGTGTTTGTGTAGTCAGATGCGCACCGGGTCACGCCCTAAGACATCATGAAACAAGACCGGCGGAAACAACCGCTCGGCCAGCAAAAACGTATGTAAAGGAAAACAACGCCACATGGCTAACGCATCCATGGAGGAATTCGAAGCCCTCCTGAATGAAAGCTTCGAAATGGACACACCCGAAGAGGGTTCTGTTGTCAAAGGTAAGGTTCTGGCGATCGAAGCCGGCCAAGCCATCATCGACGTAGGCTATAAAATGGAAGGCCGCGTTGATCTGAAAGAATTCGCAAATCCCGGCGAAGCCCCTGAAATCGCTGTTGGTGACGAGGTCGAAGTTTACCTGCGCGCCGCAGAAAACGCCCGTGGCGAAGCTGTCATCTCGCGTGAGATGGCCCGCCGTGAAGAGGCGTGGGACCGTCTGGAAAAAGCATATGCCGACGACCAGCGCGTCGAAGGTGCAATCTTCGGTCGCGTCAAAGGTGGCTTCACCGTCGATCTGGGTGGCGCAGTTGCGTTCCTTCCCGGCTCGCAGGTTGACGTTCGCCCCGTGCGCGACGCTGGCCCGCTGATGGGTCTGAAGCAGCCGTTCCAGATCCTGAAAATGGACCGTCGTCGTGGCAACATCGTTGTGTCGCGCCGCGCTATCCTGGAAGAATCGCGTGCCGAACAGCGTGCCGAAGTCATCGGCAACCTGTCCGAAGGTCAGACCGTCGAGGGTGTTGTCAAGAACATCACCGAATACGGTGCATTTGTTGACTTGGGTGGCGTTGACGGCTTGTTGCACGTCACCGACATGGCATGGCGCCGTGTGAACCACCCGTCCGAGATCCTGACGATCGGCGAAACCATCAAGGTTCAGGTCATCAAGATCAACAAAGAGACCCACCGCATCAGCCTGGGCATGAAGCAACTGCAGGAAGATCCGTGGGATCTGGTTGCTGCCAAGTATCCGCTGGGTTCGGTCCATCAGGGTCGCGTCACCAACATCACCGACTACGGCGCGTTCGTCGAGCTGGAAGCTGGTGTCGAAGGTCTGGTGCACGTCTCCGAGATGTCCTGGACCAAGAAAAACGTCCACCCCGGCAAGATCGTTTCGACCAGCCAGGAAGTCGACGTCATGGTCCTGGAAATCGACGGCGCCAAGCGTCGCGTGTCTCTGGGCCTGAAGCAGACTCAGCGCAACCCATGGGAAGTGTTTGCAGAAACTCACCCCGAGGGCACCGAGGTCGAAGGCGAAGTCAAGAACATCACCGAATTTGGTCTGTTCATTGGCCTCGAAGGCGACATCGACGGCATGGTTCACCTGTCGGACCTGTCCTGGGACGAGCGTGGCGAGGATGCGATCCAGAACTACCGCAAAGGCGATATGGTTTCGGCCGTTGTCTCGGAAGTTGACGTTGAGAAAGAGCGTATCTCGCTGTCGATCAAAGCCCTGGGCGGTGACAAGTTCGCCGAAGCCGTAGGCGGCGTGAAGCGTGGCTCGGTCATCACCGTTGAAGTCACCGCGATCGAAGATGGCGGCATCGAGGTCGAATACGAAGGCATGAAGTCGTTCATCCGTCGTTCGGACCTGTCGCGTGATCGTGCTGAGCAGCGCCCTGAGCGCTTCAACACCGGCGACAAGGTCGACGTCCGCGTTACCAACGTCGACAGCAAGACCCGCCGTCTGGGCCTGTCGATCAAGGCACGCGAGATCGCCGAAGAGAAAGAGGCCGTGGAACAGTACGGTTCCTCCGACTCAGGCGCATCGCTGGGCGATATCCTGGGTGCAGCGCTGAAATCCGGCGACTAAACCCGGTCTCTGACCCGATACAAATCAACGGCCCCGTACATGTGTGCGGGGCCGTTTTTGTTGCGAATCAACAAGTTCCCAAATTGGGCGCTAAAATGTACATACTATGTGCATGAACGGGATTTTGGGTGTTCAAGCTAAAAATCATGCGAGTTTGCCCGAAATAGCAGCTACAACACACAGAGTTTACGTTCCCCCGAACCGGGTTTTTTTCTATACTGTCCAGAACACTAGAGATGGTAAACCGGTCGCCTGGGAGGGTAGCGCGCATGATCCGTTCTGAATTGATTCAAAAAATTGCTGATGAAAACCCGCATTTGTATCAACGCGATGTCGAGCGGATTGTGAATACAGTTTTCGAGGAAGTCACAGACGCGATGTCGCGGGGCGACCGGGTTGAGCTGCGCGGATTTGGCGCGTTCTCGGTGAAAAAGCGCGACGCCCGCGTGGGTCGCAATCCGCGCACCGGCGAAACTGTGCAGGTCGAAGAAAAATGTGTGCCGTTTTTCAAGACGGGTAAGTTGCTTAGGGACCGATTGAACGGTAAAGCCTGACCTTATGATGCGCTACATTCGATATGCTTTTCTGGGGGCACTGGGGATCATCTTGGTCTCGGTCTCCCTTGCCAACGTAGAATCCGTTGAACTCAAGCTGATGCCCGACCCTCTGGCCGAGCTGCTGGGTTTCAACCTGTCTACCTCGCTACCGCTGTTTCTGGTGGTGCTGGGCGGCGTTGTGGCCGGTCTGGTCATCGGGTTCCTGTGGGAATGGATGCGCGAGCATAAGCATCGTCGCGATGCGACCGTCAAAAAAGGCGAAGTGCGCAAGCTTGAGCGCGAGGTCAAGAAGCTCAAGAAGAAGCAGAATGAAGGCAAGGACGAGGTTCTCGCCATTCTGGATGAGGCAAGCTGAGCCAAAGCAATGCCTGATGTGTCTGTCAAAATCTGCGGTTTGACCGCCCCTGATCACGTGCGCGCTGCTGTTGATGCAGGCGCGCGGTATCTGGGGTTCAACTTCTTCGCCAAATCCCCCCGCTATGTCTCGCCGCAGCAGGCCGCCGAGTTGGCGACCCATGTGCCGGCGGGCGTGGCCAAGGTGGCGTTGGTGGTGAATGCCTCGGATGAGGTGCTGGACGACATCACGCAGAACGCTCCGTTCGATATCTTGCAACTGCACGGGGGCGAGTCGATTGAACGCGTGCAGCAGATCAAGGACCGGTATGGTTTGCCGGTGATGAAGGTGATCGGGGTGGCCGATGAGGCTGACCTTGCCACCATTGATGCGTTTAGTGACGTGGCGGATCAGCTGCTGATTGACGCCAAGCCGCCAAAGAATGCTGTTCTGCCCGGAGGCAACGGCTTGGCTTTTGACTGGCGTCTGCTGGCGGGGCGCAAATACTGGCGCAAGCCGTGGATGCTGGCCGGTGGCCTGACCCCTGACAATGTGGCCGAGGCGATCCGTATGACGGGCGCGCGTCAGGTTGATGTCGCATCCGGCGTCGAAAGCGCGCCGGGAGTTAAAGATGCCGCCCTAATGAAGGCATTTATCGACGCGACGCAGTGATCTGATCTCGTATTCGCGCCGTACCTCTCGACGGAGGGGTACAAAACATGCTGGCGGCAATAGGCGGCGTTTCTCTGAAACACTGGTACAACGCGCCAGAGTTTTTCTGGCGAGCAGGGCAGGCCTTGCGGCAAGCGCGGGGCGATCCGCTATGCCTGCATGCGGCGACTTTCCGTCAAGACGGTCTCTATTTCTCGCTCAGCGTCTGGCACGATATCGAGGCGATGCTGACCTTCGCCCAATCAGGCCCGCACCGTCGCCTGATGCAGGAGGCGAGCCGTTTGGCAGATGTGAACCAGTTCCACCATTTCCCTTGCATAGGGGTCCCAACGACTGAGCAAGCGCTTGAACTTTGGCGGCATCATACCCTGGCTGCTGAATGAGGCGTTTTGCCCATGGCAAAACCTGCCGCTACCTCCTATGAACAACGGATACGACGCGGGAGACTTCCATGGCCAACGATCTTTTCAATTCCTTCATGTCCGGCCCTGACGAACAGGGGCGTTTTGGCATTTTCGGCGGGCGTTTTGTCAGTGAGACGCTGATGCCGCTGATCCTGTCGCTGGAAGAGGAATATGACAAAGCCAAGGACGATCCGACGTTTTGGGCCGAGATGGACGACCTGTGGGCGAACTATGTCGGGCGCCCCTCGCCGCTTTATTACGCAGAACGGCTGACCCAGCATCTGGGTGGTGCCAAGATTTATCTGAAACGCGATGAGCTGAACCATACCGGTGCACACAAGATCAACAACGTGTTGGGCCAGATCATTCTGGCACGCCGTATGGGCAAGACCCGGATCATCGCGGAAACCGGGGCAGGGCAGCATGGTGTGGCCACGGCCACCGTCTGCGCCAAGTTCGGCCTGGAATGTATCGTCTATATGGGCGCGCATGACGTGCAGCGTCAGGCGCCGAACGTGTTCCGCATGCGTCTGCTGGGGGCTGAGGTGATTCCGGTGACTTCGGGCCGTGGAACGCTGAAGGACGCGATGAACGACGCGTTGCGCGACTGGGTGACCAATGTGCGCGACACGTTCTACTGCATCGGCACCGTGGCTGGTCCGCACCCGTACCCGGCTATGGTGCGCGACTTCCAGTCGATCATCGGTAAGGAAGCCAAAGAGCAGATGATGAAGGCCGAGGGCCGTCTGCCCGACACGATCATCGCTGCCATTGGCGGTGGCTCAAACGCGATGGGCTTGTTCTACCCGTTCCTCGACGACAAAGAGGTCAACATCGTCGGCGTCGAAGCGGGCGGCAAGGGCGTGAACGAGAAGATGGAGCATTGCGCTTCGCTGACCGGTGGTCGTCCGGGCGTGCTGCATGGCAACCGGACCTATCTGCTGCAGGACGATGACGGCCAGATATTGGAAGGCTATTCGATCTCGGCTGGTCTCGACTATCCGGGCATCGGGCCCGAGCATTCCTGGCTGAACGATATCGGTCGTGCGAACTATGTCGCCATCACTGACAAAGAGGCGCTTGAGGCTTTCCAACTGTGCTGTGCCACCGAAGGCATCATCCCGGCGCTGGAGCCCAGCCACGCGCTGGCCCATGTGATGAAGATCGCGCCTGATCTGCCCAAGGATCACCTGATCTGCATGAATATGTGCGGACGCGGTGACAAGGACGTGCAGACCGTCGCAAAATACCTGAACTTCGACATGTCGGACACCGAAGGCCGCACGGCGGACTAACATTCGGTCAAGCGGATGGAACCGGCCCCCGGAAAGGGCCGGTTTTTCTTTAGCCCTCTTGCAGGACGGTTTCGAATCCTTCGAACTGCGGTGGGCCCATAAGGGCGGTTTGGGTCTTGCTGTTGCCTGCATTCTTATGCGCGTCGCGGAACTGTTCCGACTTGGTCCAGGCTTCGAAATCTGCGCGGCTGTCCCAGATCACATGGCTGGAATACAGGCGATATCCGTCGCCTTCGGGCCCTTTGAGCAGGCGGAATTCCTGAAACCCTTTCAGCTCGTTCAGACGGCTCTGGCGTTCCTTCCAGACGTTTTCAAAATCGGCTTCACTGCCGGGCAGGACCTGGAAACGGTTCATAGCGATAAAGCTCATGGCTTTCCCCATTCTGTCGTGCTTCAGGCTGGCGAAACGAAACTTTGGCTGACTGCTGTTATAGAGAGCATTCCCCGCCCGCCGTCAATTGGCGCGCGCTGCGTGTTGGCGCAGGATGTCCAGCGGCACGATCTCAAGCGCCCGCTGATGCGTGGCCTCAAGATGCACCTTTGGCGCACAGCCTTCGTCATGCGCCTGAAGGAAACGACCGGCACAGAGACACCAGCTGTCCCCGGGGTTGAGGCCCGGAAAGTTGAACTCTGGCAGAGGGGTGCTGAGGTCGTTGCCAACGTATTTCGAATAGGCCAGAAACTCAGCCGTCATGACGGCGCAGACGGTGTGGCTGCCCTGATCCTCGATGCAGGTGTTGCAGACCCCGTCGCGGAAGAACCCGGTCAAAGGGTCTTTCGAGCAATCGGCCAGAACCCCGCCGAGAACATTGATGCTGTCTTCTTTCTGCATAAGGCTCACCTTACAGGCTTTGCGCGATACTGCGGAACATTTCGACATTCTGTTCGTTGACGCCCGGATCACGGAATTTGCGATCCGCACCGGTTGTCATGATCAGAACGCCACGAGGCTGGTCGAAATACATATATTGCCCATAGACCCCGCGGGCCAGAAATTCTCCTTCATGCGCGCCAACGGGAATCCACCACTGATAGCCGTAGCCGATCTTTCCTGGCTCGGTCGGGGCGCTGGGCCAGGTCGATTCCTTGATCCACTCTGCGGGCACCAGCTGTTCGCCGTCATGCTCTCCGCCCTGTAGGATCACCTGGCCGAAGCGCGCAAAATCGCGCGTGGTGAAATTCAGACCACCCAGTACAAAAGCCACGCCAGCCCCGTCGGTGACATAGTAGCCGTCACGTTCCAGCCCCAGGGGCTGCACGATTTTCTCGGTCATCAGCTCCGTGACGCTGCGCCCGGTGGCCCCCCGGATCACCATGCCGATGACATGGGTGTCGATCGACACATACTGCCAGCTCTCTCCGGGTTCGATGAAGCTGTCCTGTAGCGCGATGGTGAAATCATCCAACTCACCGCCAAGGGCCAGTACGCGACCCATTCGGTTGATGTCAGAGTTCGGGTCAAAATAGTCCTCGTCAAAGACCACCCCGCTGGCCATGTTCAGCACATTGCGGATGGAGGCGGTCTCATAGGCGCTGCCGGTCAGGTTGGGCGCGTATTTCACCACCGGATCATCAAGCGATGTGATCGCGCCTTCGTCCAGCAGAATCCCCAGAAGCGCCGAAAGATAGCTTTTGGCCACCGACCAGGAGATGCGACGATCGTCGGGACCTGTCCCCAGATAATATTCCTCGAACCGGATCTGACCGTCCTGCATCACCAGAAGTGAGGTGACCGCGCGATCCTCAATCCAGTCATCGGTCCCTTCGGGCAAGTCAAAGCCGGGGCCGTAAGGCAGCTCCCACGTTGGGCCGTTGCCTCGGGGCAGATTGGCGGTCAGGAAAGCCTCATCCATGTGAGAGAAATTCTGGACGATCTTCTCGTCGGAAAACAAAGAGTTCACGGCCAATAGACGTTGAATTTCTTCGCGTTTCCAGACGCCGACAACCACTGCGGCCAGGACCAATGCCAGAGTGATCCGCAACACCCATTTGAACAGAGCTTTCATGAAATGCCTCCCTCTCGGTTGGTATAGGAGCGCGAGACGCCGCATTCCGCAATCAAGACCTTACGGCACCAAGGGCGTAGGCTATTTGAACTTGTCCAACAGCTTTTGCATGGCCGAGCGGTTGTCTTCTTCGGGCACAGGCTTCGCCTCAGGTTTTGGGGCCGATTTTTCGGGCTTTGGCGAGGTGGAAGAGCGGGGCGGCGCAGTACGCAAAGCCACCGCATTCATGAACTTGCCGCCGTCACCATCCGCAAGATGGCCCGCGCCGTCTGCAACGCCGCGCAGTACGTCTTCCAGCCAGTCCCCATCGGCTTTGGCAAAGTCACCCAGAACATAGGGCGAGACCATCTCTTTCCGTCCGGGATGCCCGATGCCCAAACGCACCCGATCATAGGCCGGACTGATATGCTCATGAATGGATCGCAGCCCATTATGCCCTGCATGACCACCGCCCGCCTTGACCCGCACTTTGCCAGGCGCAAGGTCCAGCTCGTCGTGGAAAACGGTCACGTCGGTTGAGTCGAGCTTGTAGAACCGCATCGCCTCGCCCACGGATTGACCCGAGCGATTCATGAAGGTCTGCGGCTTGATCAGAAGCACCTTTTCGTGCCCAAGACGCCCCTCGGCAATCTCGGCCTGAAACTTGGATTTCCATGGGCCAATACCATGATCATCGGCAATCCGGTCCAGCGCCATGAAGCCGATATTGTGCCGGTTGTGGGCATATTTCGATCCCGGGTTCCCCAATCCGACAAATAGCTTCATGCCACAATCCTCTTTCGCATGCCTTCAGCGCAGAGGGGTGATGGCATGAAATGGCATCCGTTTTCCAGTCCGATGGCAAAAGAAAACGGGGCCCGATGTTGGGCCCCGTTTCACAATCCGACAATTCGAATTCGGATTTATTCTTCAGCTTCTTCCTGGCCGACGACTTCTACTTCGTCCGCGGCCACTTCTTCGCCGTCTTCGTCGTCGCTGGTCGACAGACCGGTCGGTGCCGAAACGTTGGCGATCACAAAGTCACGGTCGATGGTCGGCTTGGTGCCTGCGGGCAGGTCAACCGACGAGATGGTGACAACGTCGTTGATCTCCATGCCTGTCAGATCAACGGTGATCTTCTCAGGAATGTCGCCAGCGGTGCACATCAGTTCGACTTCCGGGCGAACAACGGTCAGAACGCCGCCCTTCTTGATGCCGGGGGCTGCTTCTTCGTTGACGAATTCAACCGGGATGAACAGCGCGATCTTGGTGGTCCGACGCAGGCGCATCAGATCCAGGTGGGTCGGCAGGTCTTTGACGACGTCACGCTGTACGTCGCGGCAGATGACGCGTACGTCTTCGTGGCCTTCAACCTTCAGGTTCCACAGGGTCGACTTGAAACGACCTGCTTTCAGGCGCTTGAACAGTTCGTTGAACGGGATCTTGATTGCCAGCGGATCTTTGTCGCCACCAAAAACAACGCCCGGAACCATGCCTTCGCGGCGGGTCTGACGAGCGGCGCCCTTGCCTGTCCCCGTCCGTTCCAGAGCTACGAGATCAGGAATCTCTCCAGCCATGATATATTCTCCAATGTTAGGGCGGGCATCCTCCAAGGCTGTATGCCCGCGTGAAGCCGCGTCCTTAGCTTGTTTCTTACGGTTTGGAAAGCAGTAATTTGCGAGGCTCTGCCTCGCGCTCCGAGGTATTTTCAAACAGAAGAAGATGCGAAGCGCCCGTTGCTTCTTCTGTTCAACAATACCTCGGGGGAGTCGCCCCTTCAGGCGCGGCGGGGGCAGCGCCCCCTGTGCCGGCTCAGCTTTGCCAGCGCCCGCCGAAATCTTCGGGCACAAGCAGGTTGTGGCGGCCCAGATCTGCGACATTGCGCTCGCCGCACAGGGCCATCGTGGTATCAAGCTCCTTCTGAATGACGTCCAAGGCGGTCGTCACGCCAGATTGACCCATTGCGCCTAGCCCGTAGACGAAAGCGCGGCCGATATAGGTGCCCTTTGCCCCCAGTGCCAAAGCCTTTAGGACGTCCTGACCCGAGCGGATGCCGCTGTCCAGATGCACTTCGACATCTCCGCCGACAGCGTCCATGATCTCGGGCAGCATGCGGATCGAACTCAGCGCACCGTCCAGTTGCCGGCCGCCGTGATTCGACACAATGATAGCGTCCGCGCCGAGTTTGGCCGCCATCTTGGCATCTTCGGCGTCGAGTATGCCTTTCAGGATCACTTTGCCGCCCCATTGCTCCATCAGCTTTTCGACCTTTGTCCAGTCGAGGCTGGGATCGAATTGCTCAGCCGTCCACGCGCCTAAGGATGAGGCGTCGGAGATACCTTCGACATGACCGACGATGTTGCCAAACTCGCGCCGCTTGGCTCGCAGCATCTCGATCCCCCACGACCATTTCGTCATCAGGTTGGCGATGGTTTTAGGTGTGAGTTTCGGTGGGGCAGAAAGGCCGTTCTTCAGGTCTTTGTGGCGTTGACCAAGAATCTGCAAATCCAGCGTAATCACCAGTGCGGAGCACTTGGCATCCTTGGCCCGCTGGATCAGGCGGCTGACATAGTCTTCATCCTTCATGGTGTAGAGCTGGAACCAGAACGGCTTGGTGGTGTATTCCGCCACATCTTCGATCGAGTTGATCGACATTGTGGAAAGAGTGAAGGGCACGCCGAATTCCTCGGCAGCTTTGGCTGCCTTCATTTCCCCGTCCGCGTGTTGCATGCCGGTCAGCCCGACAGGGGCAAGTGCGACCGGAAGCGTCACGTCCTCACCAATCATCTGCGATGCGGTTGACCGGCCTGCCATATCCACTGCCACCCTTTGGCGCAGGCGGATTTTCTCGAAATCCGAGCTGTTTTCGCGAAAGGTCTGCTCGGTCCAACTGCCGCTTTCCGCATAGTCGTAGAACATGCGCGGCACACGGCGTTCGTAGATCCGGCGCAGGTCTTCAATCGTCGTAATCACGGGCATGTTCGGGAACCTTCCTTGAGTTGACCCGAACTGTGTAACCGGCCAGAGGGCAGTTTCGCAACGCTATCGCGCAATCAAAAAACGCGGCTGTTCCAGGTCAGCCGCGTCTCAAAAGCAACCTGATCGTCGAGGCTTACGCAGAATGGGCACCATCCGCGAGGGACTTCACGAAATCCAGAACCTCGGCCACTGGCTTGCCCGCGCCGATCTGGCTGACGATGGCCGACCCAACAACCGCCCCATCCGCGACTGAGGCGATGGCCTGCGATTTCTCGGGTGTGTTGATGCCAAAGCCAACAATGACCGGAAGCTCGGTGGCGGATTTGATCCGGGCGACCTCGGGGCCGACATTGGTGGCCTGCGCCTCCGCCGCTCCGGTGATTCCGGTGATCGAGACGTAGTAAACAAAGCCCGAGGTGTTCTGCAGCACGCGGGGCAAGCGTTTGTCGTCGGTGGTTGGCGTCGCGAGGCGGATGAAGTTCAGACCCGCGGCTTGGGCGGGCAGGCAAAGCTCCTCGTCTTCTTCGGGCGGCAGGTCGACGACGATTAAGCCGTCGATGCCCGCAGCTTTGGCCTCTTCCAGAAACGCATCGACGCCACGGTTGTAGATCGGATTGTAGTAGCCCATCAGAACAATCGGGGTCGTGTCATCGGTTTCCCGAAACGCGCGCGCCAGATCCAGCGTGCGTTGCAGGGTCATGCCGCCATCCAAGGCACGCTGACCTGCAAGTTGGATCGTCGGCCCATCCGCCATCGGGTCGGTAAAGGGCAGGCCAAGCTCGATCACATCCACCCCCGCGCCGGGCAGCCCTTTGACGACCTCAAGCGAGGTCTCATAGTCTGGGTCGCCTGCCATCACATAGGCGACAAAGGCCTTTTTCCCCTCGGCTTTCAGAGCGGCAAACTTGGCGTCGATACGGGTCATGGCATGTCCTTGCAGTCAGGTTCGGACCTGATGTGCAGAAAGTTTTGCCGAAAATCAATCCCGCCTGAGCTGCAAAGCCTCAGAACGCGAAGTGATAGCGGAAAAGCAGGGCGTTGACGCCCGGATTATCCTCTTGCGTGCTGGCGTTGGATTTGTGGGTGATCGCCAGCGACACCTTGTTGCCATTGTCCAGTGTGTAACCCACCCCAAGAAGACTGCGGATCTGAAAGCTGCCACCCAGATCGTTCAGCTCGTCGGCTTCGGAAAAGTAGCCTGGCAAAACGCTGCCTTCCAGAAACCAGCGGTCGTTTAGAGAATAGAGGCCAACCAGACCCGCGCCGATATGGGTATCGCCCGCTTCGTCGATCGAAAGGGCTGCGCCCCACCCAACGCTGAACCGGGTGGCCTGATGAAACGGACGGTGCTGGTATTCCAGAGCGATAAGCGCATGATCGTCCGAGTCGCTGTCCGAGAAATCTGCGAAACCAGCCCCTAGAATAATGGACTGGGCATGCGCCATGCCGGCGCTGATGGCCAGAACAGCCGAAAAAGCGAGGAGTTTCTTCATAGGAACATTTCCGTTTGGTCTTCGATGTTCCTTTTCACGTGCTTATTCCAATGGCCTCTTTTCAATGCGCCCGCGAACACAACAGGGGAACAAATCCGTGAATCCAGCGTGAGGGTGAAGGGCGCTCTCCGGCCACATTGGCTTGCGCATTCACGCTGACCCGCCTAGAAGCAGCCGCGAAAAGCATCAGGAGACCGTCATGGGCTTTAAAATGGGAATCGTGGGTTTGCCGAATGTGGGCAAGTCGACCCTCTTCAACGCGCTGACCAAAACCGCAGCCGCCCAGGCCGCGAATTTCCCGTTCTGCACCATCGAACCCAATGTGGGCGACGTGGCCGTTCCTGATGACAGGTTGGACAAGTTGGCGGCGATCGCGGCCTCGAAGCAGATCATCCCGACACGGATGACCTTTGTGGATATCGCTGGTCTGGTAAAAGGGGCCTCGAAAGGTGAAGGGCTGGGCAACCAGTTTCTGGCAAATATCCGTGAGACCGACGCTATCGCCCATGTGCTGCGCTGTTTCGAAGACGGCGATGTGACCCATGTAGACGGCCGAGTTGACCCGGTGGCCGATGCCGACACGATCGAGACCGAGCTGATGCTGGCCGATCTGGAAAGCATCGAAAAGCGCCGCGCCAATCTGGTGCGCAAGCTGAAGGGCAATGACAAAGAGGCGCAGCAACAGGACCGTTTGCTGGCCGAGGCGCAGGAGATGCTGGAAAACGGCAAGCCCGCGTGTCTTGTTGAGGTCTCGGACGAAGACGCCAAAGCGTGGAAGATGCTACAGCTTCTGACAACAAAGCCTGTGCTTTACGTCTGCAACGTGTCCGAAGAAGAAGCCGCCGAGGGCAACGAGTACTCCGCCAAGGTGGCCGAAATGGCCGCCGCGCAGGGGAACGCGCACGTCATCATCAGCGCCAAGATCGAAGAAGAGATCAGCCTGTTGGAAGAGGACGAGGCTGAGATGTTCCTAAGCGAGATGGGTCTGGAGGAACCTGGCCTCGATCGTCTGATCCGCGCCGGTTACGACCTGCTCAAGCTGGAAACCTATTTCACTGTCGGCCCGAAAGAGGCCCGCGCTTGGACTATCCGCACCGGCACCGCAGCGCCGCAGGCCGCGGGCGTCATCCATGGGGATTTCGAGAAAGGCTTCATCCGCGCCGAGACCATCGCCTATGACGACTACATCGCCGCCAATGGCGAGCAGGGCGCCAAGGAAGCTGGCAAGATGCGGGCTGAGGGCAAGGGCTACATCGTCAAAGATGGCGATGTGATGCACTTCCTTTTCAACACGTAAGTCAGTAGGTCACGGTAGGTTTTCAAAGCGCTTCGTTCAAGCTGCACTGGGCGATCAACCACTTACCATCTGCCTGTTGATACAAAACGTTTAGGGATGTGCCGCTGGCGGCACTTCCTTCACTAAAGCGAGCGAGACACCAGCCAAAGCGGCCTTCAGCATCCGCGTGCAGGACCTCGATTGCTTTGTCCTCGCCTTCTTCTTCAACCCACTCCTCATGCGTCGTCTCGATTGCTGGCCGACCGATAGCTGCGGGGCCATAAGGCGAATAGAGTTCCGCATTGTCCGTGAAGTATGATGCACATCCTGCTGCATCCTTGGACCGGTAACTTTGAACGTACCCGTCAAACACCTGTTGAAAAAGGTCTTTGGCTTCCATTTTGAACCTCGCCAATTTGCAATCCTTTTCAATATAAGTCTCGGTGAACCTGCGCGACAACAACGCAATTCCGTCCCTATCGACGGACGAGCAGACGGCGCTCTTTCTTTAGGCTACAACGGCTTGAGCGACCTCGAGCCTCAAAGTGGACGACCAGCGCATGATCGAAATCCGAGACCTCCAACTCCTCAGCGCGCTTGCGCGGCATCGGCATTTTGCCAAAGCGGCTGAGGAGTGCGGGATTTCTCAGCCAGCCTTCTCGATGCGCATCCGCAATCTTGAGGACCGGTTGGGTGTCTCGATTGTCCGACGTGCCAATCGGTTTCAGGGCCTGACCGAAGAGGGTGAGATGATCGTCCTGCGGGCGCGGCGCATTCTGGATGATGCCAAGGCGTTGGAGCAGCAGGTGCAGGCTGCAAAGGGCGAGATTACCGGCACGTTGATGCTGGGTGTGATCCCGACCGCCATCGCCTTTACCGGACGACTGACGAAACATTTGCGTAAAGCGCATCCGCGGATCGTAACCCGGATCGAGACCATGTCGGCCTCGGCCATTCAGCATCGGCTGGACGAAGGCAGCCTGGATGCGGGCGTGACCTATGGCGACAGCATCGGCACCGATTTGCGGCAGGTACAGCCTCTTTACGAGGAAACTTATGTCCTCCTGACCCCTGCGCATATGGTCGAGGATACCGGCCCGATCCCTTGGGCCAAGGTCGCTGAATTCCCCCTCAGCCTGCTGGTGCCGCAAATGCAGAACCGGCGTATTCTGGATCGGATCTTTCTGGATCAGGGGCTGCACCCGGATGTGGTGGCCGAAACCAGCGGCTTTACCGCCTCGATGGTGATGGCGCGCGAAGGGTTGGCGGCCACTGTGGTTCCGCGTGTTCTGCTGCGATCTCTGGGCGATCTGAAGGGGACCAAAGTGCTGCCCTTGATCGACCCGGTCGTAAGCAAACCGATCTGCCTCGCGACCCTGACACGAGATCCGGAATTGCCAACGGTCGAGGCCCTACGGAGGGTTGTGACGTCTTTGCGGTGATAAGGCGTCTAAGACATTGCCTAACGATGCTAGGGGCTAGTCTTATTTAATAACAATACTGTTGTATTCGTTAGTAGTTATTAATTAGGGTAAAGGCTGTAAGGTTCTCCGCTTTTCCCCGCCGTTTGCCCGCCGTTGTTCTCTGGTTGTTCAGGCTTTAGGCCTGGAGTGCCTACACCATCCCGTCTAGTGCCTGAACAGCTTCCCGACGGTCCTCGTCGTCCGGTTTAACGTACATCAAGGTTTCCTCAATTTTGCTGTGCCCCAAAAGTTGTTGAAGTGTGCGCGGGTTGACCCCGGCGCGCAGCGCGTTGGTCGCGAACAGGTGGCGACAACCGTGGACCGGAGAAAAGTTGGCGGGCAGACCGAGTTCGTGCTTGACGCGTTTCCCGGCACTTGAAACCGAGCTTGGAGAGCGCGGAGAGGAGCCTTCACCCGGGAATACATAGCTGGCCCCACCGCCGCGTATTTTCGCCTCTCGGAGAAGCTGCAGAGCGGTGGAAGAAAGTGGGATTGTCCGCTTTGCCGCCTTCGTCTTTGGTGGCCCGACAACAAGTCCCTTGCCGCTAACGTTTGTGACCACCTGCCGAACCTGAAGTTCTTGGCGCTCAAAATCAACGTTGTCCCATGTCAACCCACACAGTTCTGCCCGCCTCATGCCTGTGGCCGCTGCCAGCCGAAACAGAGGCCCGTGCTTGGTGAGGTCTGTCAGTTTCAAAAACTCGCGCATCTGCTCAAGAGGCGGCACCACGCGCTCTGCTTTGTCATCGTCACCAGCAACCTTGGCTGCAGAGCAGGGGTTGTGGGCAATCAGCTTAAGTTCAATTGCGTCTGACAGTGCCTTTGACAACACCGCCTTGTAGGTACGCAAACTGCTGTTCGCCACCCCGCGCTGCTTCATCGCCGAAAGCCAGAACTGAACGTCTTGTGTGTCAACCTTCGCCAGTTTGACCCTGCCGATGTGTCGGTCTATGTCCGCGATGATGGGTTGGTACTTGGCGGCTGTGACCGGGCGAATCAGGCCCATAGTTTCTTGGTTGACTATCCAGTCCCGCAGATATTTACCCAATGTGCCCTTGGCTGTGGTTCCGCCTTGTAGCTGCCGCCTCGCAAGTTCGTACTTGGCTTCAGCATATGTGTCAAACGTCTTGCTAGGCGCGTGAACCCGGCTACCGTCAGGCAGTGTCTTTTCCGACTTCACCCGCCAACGTGGCTTGCCTGATTTTGTCTTCGTGCGTTCGATACTAGCCATCCCGGTTCCTCCGATATTGTGCGCCAGACTTGCAGCTGGGGCCGCACCAAGCGGCTGACGACCGCTTGGGGACGATGTAGCGGTGGCAGTATCCACACTGAATTATTGGCCTGCCTTCACCGATTGTTTTCACACCAGACAACGCGATAGCGACCAAAGGGTTGGAGGTTTCCGGTGTGAACTGTCCGCCTTTGGTGTGCAGCCAGTGGAGGTGCGGCAAAATCAGGTTGACGGTTGTATCCAAGGCCAGTTCCGCATTCTCGGGCTTCAGAGTTTGCAGGGCGTCACCTTCAGGCGTGTATGCACTGATTAAGTTCTCACAAGCCTTAAGAACGCTCTCCAGTGGTTTGAGGTCGGTTGGACCTGTTAACTCCGCAAGGGTTGCTGACAACGCGCCAAGTTGGGCTTCCGACTGCGGGTTGTAAATCCCGACCAAAAAGTGAAGCGCTCTGAACCGCAGTTCATGGCCTTTGGCGTCTGATATTTCCCGCAGTAGGGCCTGTTGTCGTTTCTCAATCATGCTGTAATCCTGTGCTGTACGCCAAAGCGTCTCTCTTAAAGTATAGGGCTTTACTGCGCAAGTAAATAGCGCTACGGTTCCTATACTATAAACAGCCTATTTTAACGAATAACGGTGAGACAAATGAGTGATGAACTGAAGTTCGAAAATATCGAACCCGGCGCTGAATATACCCCGCCCGAGGTGGCATCGGCGCTGAACCTGAACTTGGGCTATGTGCTGTTCCTGATGCGGGAACGGTTGCTTGAATATGTGGAGTACAGCCCGCGCGTGAGGCGTATTCCTGGCAAGGCAATTATTGCGTACCGCGAACGCAAGACGCGGAAGGCGGTTGTGGCATGAAGCCAATGACCCTGCGAGATGAAGAACTGATCGGCGCGATCAAACACGCGGCTGCGAACGGCTACGGCGTCAAGGTTGAGAACAAGACAGAACTGCGCACCGCCCAAAGCATAGTCAGCGCCTTGTGAGTAGATGTTCGGCTCATGCTCTACGACCCAATCAGCGAAACCTACAAGATTGAGCCGTAGCGCATCCCTAGCTCAGAGCAATTTTGCACGTTAAGGTTGCAACCTCCGAAAATAGATTACCCCCCGCATCTCGGCGACCGGGGGCCAATACAACAAGGAGCAGATCTTACACGAAAATGCCCCAAGCTTACACGAAATATACCCCTGATAAGCGTCTGTTAAAAGGCGAATATTTGGCGTGTGTTTTAAGCACGAGTACCGATGAGTACACCCATACAGGAATACAAGGAAGAACCCACGACCGTTCGAGCAGTCGTGGGCCAATCTTTCAACCAAGTCTGTGGGAATGTACAACCATAGGTAGTTTATTTCTACCCGTGGCCGGAGTAAAGCCCCTGCAGGCGCAAGCAGGGGGGAAATCCTGTGATCGAACCAGACAAAATACCGTCGCCCGAGCATGACGACACCGAAGCCAACGAAAGCAGACTTACATCCGTAAAACCGTGGACTGCGGTCGTTCCGGCAACTCACTCTGAACCGCCCAAGTTAAGGGCCTCAGTTTCGCAGAGACTGAAATTGGCTGACGGCACAGTGATTAAGGACGCCGAATTCCGGTTCGCAACTTCCTGGGTGTACTATCGGGTTGTAGAAGACCAGCACGGCGTAAAAAAGAAAGAGGTGCTGTTTGTGCGTGGCCGGTACAATTACAAGGCCGAAGACAGCAAAATTTATAAGACCTACAGAACTTGGTACGCGATCAAATATGACGAAGGCGGCAACGGTTGGGCGTGTACTGGCACGACGGAAAAGCTGCTGCCGATGCTGGCCGAAGGAAGATGGCCTCTGTACGGTCTGGACCTTCTAAATCACTTCGATGCTGCTGAGGTCTGGCTGGTCGAAGGCGAAAAGGCAGCGGACTACATCAACACCGTTCTCAAACCGAGGGGCGTAGTTGCTGTTTCTGCATCTGTGTATGGTGCGCTGACAAGTGAACGCGCGGTCAACTCCTATGATCTGTCTGTTCTCAAACACCGACGAGTTGTGGTCTGGCCGGACAACGACGAACGCGGCAAGCGGATGGGCCGGTTACTAACAGCGATGAACCCCACTTGGAGGATGGTGGACTATCCCTCGGACACCCCTAGAAGCTGGGATGTTGCTGACCAAGCCGAAACCCCGCTGTCTCGTGATCTTGTTGACCTTGCTAAAGCAGCACAGCCAAACCCAACCGGAGAACCGTTTCTGCGCACCAGCTACGATTACAACGATATGCCCAGACCCGGCGACAAAACCAATGAAGGACGCCGCATTGAATATTGGCGACCACTGCGCCCAGAACTGTCAATCGACAATGCTATCCCGGTTCTGACAAACAGCGAAACTCTGTTCAATATGTCTGGCCGCACTGTCGGTATCAGCGAGCGCGTCTTGGTTGGTGCGCACGTCCTTGGCACTGAGGACAAAGAACCCGTCAAAGCCAAGCTGATGTTCGAACCACCGGCCAATGTTGTTGCCGAACAGGTCAACCGATGCGTGGAATTCGGTTTAGTGGTGACGGAAGAAGACGACAACGGGACAGAGTTTTTCCATTGGGCGCCAAAGAACACACCCGTTCATGTGGGGGCTGTAATTCGCGGTCGCCAAGCCCAAGGACTTTCACAGCTTGTCGGGGTCATCGACTATCCCGCCTTCGACAACAAAGGTCGCCTGCTTCAAGGCTCCGGCTACGACAAAGCCACGATGCTCTACCTGAACAGCCCACAGCTGAATATCCGGTTTGGTGACACAGAACAGCGGGCAAAGGCAAGCTGGCAATGGCTCCAGGACAATGTGTTCTGCGACGTGTTGTTTGAGGCGGACGTGGACCGTGCGATGGCCGTGGCCGCTCCGTTGACGCTGATGGTGAAACGGTCACATTTCATCGCAACTCCCGGCGTGTTGGTGAATGCGTTCATACAGAAGACCGGCAAGACCACGCTGTGTAATATGTGGTCGTTGATGGTACTGAACGCGCGGTGCGCTGCCAGCCCCTACGGAACGGACGAAGCCGAACGCCAAAGACAGTTGATAAGTTTCGCCCGCCAAGGTCCAGCTATGATTGTGTTCGACAATATACCGGACAACGGAATTATTGACGACGCAACGCACTCTCGTTTTATCACCAGCACTGTCGTAAATGACCGACTGCTCGGGGCCTCTGAAACGATTGAAGCATATTCAACGTTCCTGATGGTGTACAACGGGAACAACATTTCAAAAGGCACAGACATAGCGTCTCGTTTGTACGAGGTAAGGTTGTTCTCACCTACGGACAAACCAGAGCTACGGAAGTTCAAGCATCCCGACGCCGAGCAATATGTAGTGGACAATCGGCTTGAAATACTCAGACACCTAGCAACCATCTACGCCGCAAACCAAGCTGCCAACTCACCGAAATATGACGCAAGCAAGAACACCCGGTTCTTGCAATGGGACCGTGCTGTGCGGTCCGCTGTAGAGTTTGCCTCCGGTATTGACCCTGTGCGCCCAGAAGAACAAGGAGACCTGCCCGCTGACCTTGGTGCACTGAAAGCGTTCCTTGAGGTTCTTTGGACCAAACAGGCGTTGCAAAAACACCAACATGACAAAGGAGTGTTGGCAGTAACCGCGCGGAAAATACTAGATGACCCCGACCTGAAGTCGAAGTTCGAAGAACTCTACTACGCCGCCAATGGGGTGTCGCCAGGCAACCTCAATGCGCGGGCTGTTAGTGCGTTGCTGAGGAAGTACAGACAACGGCCTGTTGGCCTATTGTCGTTGAACCTTCTTTCGGGGTCTAGAAAGACAACGTTGTTCGGGGCTAGGAGCGCAGAAAACAAGCCCCAAGAACCAGAGAACATACCGTTCTAGGCTGACAGTAACGTATGGGCCTTTACGCCCCATAGGGGGGGCAAAAGGTGCAAATGGGAGCCCTTACTCCGATTTGCCCCCCAGCGTAAAGTTCTGTTATAGAACGGAAAAAGGTGAAAGCGGTGCAAGCGGCGCAAAATCTCCCCTAGCAAAACTATTTTGATCTAGAATCTGAGACAGTTATACGCGCCTAGGTGCATTTTCCCCGTTTTCCCCGTTTTGCCCCCTTACTTCCGTATCTATACCTACTTGCAGTTTAGTGGTGAGGAGCTCTTACCTACTCTCGGTAATAATCCACCGTTACTTGCCCGACGTGCGGCGCTGGCCCCAAAACTAGCAGCACAAGTATGACGGTCAATCGGCGTTGTTCGGGTCAACATAGTACCAGATTCCCGTGGTTGCTTCCCAGTAGCAATCATCCACGCCTTTGCGCCTGCCTGTCCAAACTACGTCCTCAGGAACGGTGTAATATCGCCTGAGAACTTCCTCTGACGATGGAACCTTTCTATTAACAAAATAACTTAAGTGCTGATTTGACCGAAACGCTCCGTCGGGCGAACCGTCATGCTCTGGTACACGCGCGAATGCCTCAATTGGGGAATCCGGCGACAGTATCGACGGCTTTGATTTTCGTGCCGACTTTTTCGTTGCTTTCTTCTCAACCTTGGGTATCTCGCTGACCCACTTATTCGCTTTTGTTAGGTCAGCGACCTTCTTGAGCGGTGCGCGGCGAACCTCGTTGTTGTACCTCCGAGTAACCAATTCTAGGTTTGTGGGCCGGTTGTCATCAGGCTTGTTGTTGATGTGGTGAACATCCAAATCTCTTGGCGGCCACTTACCGAGGCCGACTGCTACGATGAAACGGTGCACGAGAATTCGCTTATCGCTGTCTGGAAAGTACTGGTAGCTAATCTCGTCTCGGTTGATGGCTCCGTTGTCTCTTTGATCTGCTACTTGACCTGTTGGAAAATCAAAGTCTGTACGAGCAATCAGTTCCTCCAAATCCGGGTAAGGGTTTTCACCCGGAAGATGTGTCCTGTAATCCGATTTTAGTAGTTCAATTATGAATTCAGTGTCCTGCATCTACCAAAGAACCCCCCAAAAAAGATCCGACAAACAAGCACCGGATGGTCTCATCGTGATATTACCATGGATGTTTTTTGCGCCGGTTAAAAGAGGTGTACATACCAGAGGATCAGTTGTTTTCGCCTCCCGCTTAAATCGTGTTGGGTGCGTCGCCTAGAGCGTACCCGATACGCAGACCTACGCAGTATTTAGGAGTATCATGTTTGGATTTGCGAAAGGCAGAACCTACAAATCCGCGTCATACATGCTAGGTTTTTTGTTAAGATTGATTTTGTGGACGCAGTATCGAACAGGAATATTCAAAAATATTGATGAAATGGGAGTGTTAGCATGTCACCGTTGAGCACTACGGCTATTGTTGTATCGGTTTTGATTCCGACATTGTGTTATTCGCAACAAAACGCAAACTCAGCCCTATCTTCGACTGACGGTTTCAACCCATCGTCGACCGCGCAAAGTGTTCCGCCGTTGGCGGATGACTTACTTGGCACTCAAACGCATGAAACCGCAGCGAAGGAACGCGCCGCAAAATTTCAGAATATCTATTGGACGGGAACATCCGGTGGTGCATCAGTAGAAGCTACTGTGGACCAGAGCGGCAACATTGTGGTGACCGGAAATGGGTTCGAGGTGACTCTGTCGTCAAATGGAGAATTCATCTCTCGCACCCAATCTTTTAATTCAACACTAAGCAACATCGACTACAATGCCTTAGCACTGATTGATATCCCGCCATTTTCACCAGAAGAACGCTGGAGAGGTGTGGTGAAGACAAACCCTCAAAACTTCACAGCAACACATGATGGAGTTCCGTTACCAAGTGGAGGCTTGGAAGGGGAAGCCCTAAAAGCCTATGAAATGTGTAAGTTGGTCGCCGACGAAAAAGTGCTCGAAGGCCGACTCGCGGATCAAGCGGCGGCATCGCCAGGTGCCGCAATGGTAAACACTGAACTAGATAAATTTCTTTTTGAACGGGGCGTAAGCGCTATGGACCTCGAAAATGAAAAACGCAGATTTATCGTCGAAGCCCAGAGAAAAACTGAAAGAAGAGAAAACCGCTATCGAAATGATTGGGAACGACAATTGTATACTACTGGCGCCTCAGCTGCAGGCCCGGCGGAAGGAATGGGGGAATTGGCGGGCCCATGGATAGCGAACGGGGCTTATGGTGCAGCTACTGTCGGCACAGCTACGATGCTATCTGGGCCAATGGGCGCTGCTGCTGCTGGCGCTTTGATAAGCACCGCTGGAACTCCAGTTGGAGGGGTGGGTGCAAAAGTTGGCAAGGGCTACGGCCGAGTTATTGACGAGACAGGCAACAACCCATTCATGCCCAGCCCAATTCCAAGTAACTCGCCTGTTCCTGAAAGATCAGTCATTGAAAGCTTAGGCGTCGCTTTCGACAAACTAATGGGTGGCGAATAGCACAGTCAATTTAACTAGGTAAAAATGGCCGGATTTATGTGCCACTTAGTTGAATAACGGTTAAGCGGCGTCCGTCGCATCGCCCAGCGCATACAGCAACAGGATGGCGAGCAGAGGCGAACCGACCACGCTGATGGCGACCCAGATCCATGTGTTCCGATTGCGGCGTTCTGCCATTTGCCAAGGCACGACGAAGTAGAGCCACAGCAGGAATATGAGGACGATGATCGAGCCGATGATGGTGACGATGCTTTGCATGTTCCAACGGTAGCGATTGAATATGTTCCTGGCTAGGTCTTGCCTCGTGGTGAGAACAAAAATAGAACAAATGCTATGCGCAAATGGCCCATGACCATCCCCTTCGACCTTCGGTGCAAGCTAGAGTCAGCACGGCAAGCCCGGTACTCGCGCGGTCCCCAGGATGATTGGTTGGTGTTTAAGGAGTGGCTTGAAGCCCACGGCATCGACCCGCCAGACTATGCGTTCCCAAGCGAACCAGAACTACCGGGCGGCAGAGATAGGTGAGTTTGAGTTCGGCTATTCTAACTTGGTGTAGTCTTCGAACCCTTCGACTGCTCCGTTGATAACCGTACAGTTACCAGCCTGCCGAACAATTGGGTCGTCCCAATAGACGTTCCAGAAGATCAACAGCTTGTCGCCGTCGTCCCATCCGGGGAATACGCTTATGGCTGCGTTAGGCAAGTCGGTAAACTCTGGCACTTCCCAAACGTAGTCGTGGCATAGCCCAAGTGCTGCAGTGGTCTTCCTGTCAAAGGCCAAAGCGGGTTGGGTCAACGCAACTAGGAACGCAACAGCGGTTACTACCTTCATAAGATTTTCCCACCAATCAGATTTGCTTACCGACCGTAGCATCAAACCTGTACTAGCCAAAACGTTTACTCTGCTATTGATTGAAGGCCCGCCACTAGGGCCATAAATCCCGTTACCCACGCTCCTCGCCTTGCTCCGGCGCTCTCCGATGGGTCTAGATAGGAAGCCGGGAACACGACGGGGGGCGGAGGGTTGAAAACATTCAACTAAGGCCCGAGCGCCGCGCGGGGATAGCGTTTATAAAAGGGACGTTATTCTGCGACTGGAGAAGAATTTTCGGGTTCAGCCATAGCCGGGTTCTCCAGCACCTGTGGGAACCAGTGCTCCAATTGGGGTGCTACCCAATCCAAATACCCGAACCACCCTGCGACCGCGCATGCAAACACAGCAAGGGGCAACATCAAATCAAAGACCCATACTCTGTACATGCGCATCGTCCCAAATATCAGCACGTTTTCCTACGCATCAGTGCTTTCGTGGTGTCATCGCAAGCAATTTTGGTTTGTTCTGCGAGTTCGCTAATCTCGTGCCTGCACTCGTCTATTTGTCCCGATTCAACGATTTCTTTCAGACGAAGGTAGTTCACGTATACTTGGCCACCTTTTATGTATTCAGAAGCACTAGAATTCTCGTAGCGTGCAAAATCATCTCTTAAGTTGGCGCAAAAAAAACAAAGCTTTAGTCATGTTATGAAAGGAAATAATCCTATTTAGATCATTCCACTCTTTCTTAACTTTTTCGTCGATTGTGAAGTATTGAATCCCTTCATCAAGGAACGCCACAAGATAAGATACAAACAGATAGACCACTGACAGTACCAAGACGAAACTAAGCAAATACTCGGGCACGAGAAGATCAAAACCGGCATTTTCAATCTTGGTTAGTCGAAGCCTAAAGACCGAAACCGAAATAGATGTTAAGCAAAATATCAGAAGTGCAGACTGTTTTTTCCTCGTCGCGTTGCTGAGATAATCCATTGCTCTTGGCGAAGCCTTTTTTGGTTTTGATCGTGAAACAAACATGGTCAGTAAAAACGATGCACGAATTTGAAGAATACTGGCACAAACCTTACTGACCGAGTCCCTGAAAAAGAACAAGAAAATTTCTAATAATTTTAGGGATTTATACGTAACTCTCCCTGGCTATAATTCCTGCCATGACAGAAAATGTTGTAGCAATAGCTGGCGGCAATGCCAAAAATCAGGAACTGTCGAAAATCCCGGCGGACTTGACCGGTCAGTGGGCAGATGCGTTTCACGAACTTGCTGACATTGTCACCGTTCAGTCTGGCATGGTCCCGGCCGACGTTGAGATGATTGCAGCCGTTGTTCGGGCGCAAAGGCGCACCGCTTTGCATGAAGCCTTGGCATTGAAGGCGCTGAAGAACGAAGATCAGGAGGAATTCGCCGCCCAGTCCCGTCTCACCAATTCGGCGTCAAGTTCCGTTCGTGCCGGGCTAACGCAGCTGAAGGCTCATCCTGCAATTCGCGCCGCCAAAATGGCGAAGGCAAAAATGGGCGAGGATGCGTTGGGTGGTGACGACGACTGGAAGGATATTCTGTGAAAAACCTTTCACCGGCTGACCTTACGCCCACGGCCTGTGTTGATTGGCAAGAAAGGCTACAGCGCGGCGAGTTACCAATCACAGTTGAGCGACTTCCGACCGAAACCGAACGCGCGGTGAAATTTGGTAAGCGGGTAGACCGTCTGCGGGTGCCAGACCTCGTCGGCCAGCCCAATTTTGGTTCGTTGCCGTCGTCTGATTGGTTGCGGACGGTCGGCAAGGCGATTTGGGGCGACGACGAAATTAGAGAGGCGTTGATCTGCGTCGGCAAGAAATCTGCCAAATCGGCTGGCGGTGCTTTGCTGTTTCTGAGCGCATTCATCGGCAACAAGAAGCCTCATGCCAACTTCACTATCCTGTCGCCAACGGTTCGGATTAGCCAATTGACCTTTGACGTGATTGCGGGTGCGGTCCGTGCTGACCCGGCGCTCAGTCGTGCTTTTCACATCCGTGACAGCGTCAAAGAAATCGAAAACCTTGCTGACGGCAGCAAGCTCAACGTTAAGCCGCTTGATGCTGGTGCGGTTGCTGGGCTTAGGGGTAGCTGCCTTGTCGATGAGCTGTGGTTGGCGGGGGAAATCTCTTCGTCTGATCGTCTGCGCGCGCAACTTCGCGGTGCGTTGGCAGCGGACCCGCAGGCGAAAATCGTTTACGTGACAACCGTGAGCGACAGCCTTCCGCGCGGGATGTTCTTGCACCTGCTTCAATACGCGCGACAGGTGCGCGATGGCACGATTGACGACCCCACATTTTTGCCGTGCATCTTTGAGCCGTGGGAAGGTTGTGACCCGGTGCGGGATGAATCTACGTGGCCGAAGTTGTTGCCGAGCTATCCGCACATTGCCGACGCGCAGTTTTACCGCCGCACGATTCAGGCCGCGAAGGAGGCTGGTCCTGCTGCTGTTCAGGTGATGCGGTCGCAGTTCTTCAACATACAGCCGATGCGGAACCTGAAAACTGGGGCTTGGACAGTTGCCGAGAAGTGGGACCGCGTTGCTGCTAAGCCTATGTCGTTGGAAGCATTGCTGGAACGTTCAGAATACGTGGCCTTGGGGTGCGACCTTGGGTCTAGCTTTGACTGGACGAGCCTTGCTGCTATCGGCGTGGACCGTGACGAGAATTGGTTGGTTTGGGCGCAGTCGTGGTGCTTTCAGTCGTCTTACGACTACCACAAGAAGGAGCAGACCCAGTTAGACCAGTTTATTGACCACGGCGATTTGCGCATCGTGGAGCCAGGACAAGATCTGACCGAGATTTTGGACGTGATGGACCGTGTGCGGGATGCCGGAAAGTTTCACGGGCTTGGCATGGACCCGTATGCTGGTTCTTCCCTGTACACGCCAGCCGAGGAACGCGGGTACGACATTGATGGATCAGAACCTGATATCCTCGCCATCCGCCAGACCATTCAGGGATTGAACGCGCCTATTCAGCGAATTGAACGCCAGATGCTTGAGGGCAAACTGATTGCCGACAACGGACCGGCGTTGGCTTGGTGTGTTAGTAACGTGCTGATGTCTCAGGTTGGTGCGAATACGAAGCTTGAGCGCGAGCAGCAGGGCGGGAAAATAGATGCATTGGCGGCGATGATAGACGCGGCTGGGATGTTGGTTATGCGGCGTCCGCGCGTTGTAGACGTTATGGCATTGATTGGGTGAGAATATGGGCAAGCTTAGAGCAGCGCGGAATAGGCTTGTTTCGGCAGAAACCCGGTTAGCCCACCCGGAAAAGCCTACCCACCTCTCTCCGGCTGTTCTAGAGCGCGAGCAATTGTATTTAGGTTATAGGTGGCGGTCTGTGCGCCGCGCGGTTCTGAGCCAGTTGGGATCAACGCCGCAGGACCCTTTATGTAATATCTGCGGCGTCAAGGGAGCCAACCAGCTTGACCACCTCTACGGCCACGACGACGCGGTGGCGGATGAGTTGGAGTTTTGTCTTGGGCTGGGTGCCGCGCCGCATTGGCGCGACCGGTTTTACACTGGACCGTTCATCCTGCTGTGTCACCCCTGCCACTCACGCAAAACGATGCATGAAAAACAAGGTAGGCTGGCGGATTGGGTTCAGGCAAATTGGGAAGTGTTGAAGACGTTGAGGCCCACCGCCTAGATGCCCAAAAGCGGTTCTGGTGGAGGGGGCCAACACCGCAGGAGACTTCCCGTTGGTTCCGACCGCAAATTGACATCTAACCACATGAATATGGCAGAAAATCACATGCCATTTTGATTGCGCATCATTACGTGCGCACTGAAGGAGTACCGGACAATGAAAAAACTGATCGCACCCGCACTGGCGGGTTCTCTAGCGTTGAGCGCATGTGCTCAGAGCGCGGATAAAGTCACCGCAGCCTACGTGCCGATGGGCATGTACGGTGGGCAAAGCTGTGGACAGCTAAAGCAGGAACACGCTCGGGTCGTCGCGCAAGTGAACCACCTGACCGGGGAACAGGACAAAAAGGCTCAAACGGACGCCGTGGCAATGGGCGTAGGTTTGGTGCTGTTCTGGCCTGCTTTGTTCCTTATGGCCGCTGACAAAGACGAAAGCGGGCAGTTGTCGCAGCTTAAAGGTCAACACGACGCTATCTTGGCTGCTGGCGCTCAGAAGGGATGCTGGTCGTGAGCATTTGGGGAAAACTGGCAATGGGAGCGGCCTTGGTCGCTTCCGGCGTTGTCGCCTATGTGTGGTACAAATATGAGAACGACCCGAAAACGCGGGCTGAACTCAATTGTAAAACCGCTTGGCACGAGTTGCTGGCCGATACCGAAGACAAAGTTGTGTGGGGCAAGTTTGCCGCTTGGGTTCAGGGCCAAGGTTCCGAATACAATATCTTCGTCAGCCTAGAGAACAAACTCGGTTTTGCGATTGAGCCAGGCACTTGCACCTACGATATGAACACCGGCAAATTGCAGGTCACTCGGCCTCCGGCTTGACCAATGCTGATATATGAGACCTGAAAGCCCCGCCTCTCGTTTCAGTAGAGTGCGGGGTTTTTGCTGTCTGGACAGAATCATTCTGCTGTGCTGCTATCAGCCCATACAGGAATACAGCGTTAGTACAGAAATCGTAACTTTAGCTGAGGACCTGATATGGATGACTATCCTGAAACTATGTACAAAATCGACGCCAATCATTGGTGGTCGCCTGACGTTTGCAAAGACGAAGACGGCAACTATTCCGATGGCTTCTGGCTCTGGCACGAACACCCGGAGCATGGCCCCGTACCTTATGGTCCGTCTTTCTGTGTGGACTATGAAAAAGACGACTGTATGAGCGTTGGTATCCGCGCGACCGAAGCCAACTATTCGTGGCCTGAGGTCAATGCGTTACAGGACGCGTTTTACTTCGAGTTGGTGCGGTAGCGGACGCGGGGTGAGCTTGTCCCGCCGTTTACCCGCCGTTGAGGCTCTCTTACCCCTGTTTTTGCAAGGGTAAGAGAAAAACGCCGCCTTTGCGGTGATAAGGTGTCGTTATCGTGCGATTGCATAAGACGATTTGACGATATCCTCCTCTGATGAGACACGGAGCCTCAATCGGAGGGCATCATGGCACCATTAGATACCAAGCCATCAGGCGCACCCAAGGGCGTTTGGAAGTCAGGTAAAGGCAAAGGGCGGCACACGCCCAAAGGCCGTCAGTTCACGGATGAGGCACAGGCGGAGATTGCGCGCCTGTTGGGGGATCGCCCCCGTCGCCGCGATTTGCTGATCGAATTTCTGCATTTGATTCAGGACGCGCACGGCCATATCAGCGCCGACCACATCGCCGCCTTGGCGGTTGAAATGCGCATCGGTCAGGCCGAGATCTATGAGACCGCGACCTTCTATGCCCATTTCGATGTGGTGAAAGAGGGCGAGACGCCTCCTCCGGCGTTGACTATCCGCGTTTGTGATTCCCTGTCCTGCGAGATGGCCGGTGCGCAACAATTGCAAAAAGCGCTAGAAGATGGGCTGGACCCCGCCGAGGTTCGTGTTGTCCGCGCTCCTTGCATGGGCCGCTGTGACACCGCTCCGGTGCTTGAGATCGGACACAACCACATCGACCATGCGACCCCCGAAAAGGTACAGGCCGCAATTGCAGCGGGTGACACCCATGCGCATCTGCCTGACTACGAAACCTTCGCGGCCTATGAGGCCGACGGCGGTTACGCCAAGCTGAAAGAGCTGCGCGAGGGCGGCGATTGGGAAAAGGTGCAGGAAGACGTTCTGTCCTCGGGCCTGCGCGGTCTTGGCGGTGCTGGCTTCCCGTCGGGCAAGAAATGGGGCTTTGTTCGCATGAATGAAGGTCCACGCTATCTGGCCGTGAACGGCGATGAGGGCGAGCCCGGCACATTCAAAGATCGCTACTATCTTGAGCGCACGCCGCATGTCTTCCTGGAAGGCATGCTGATCGCCGCATGGGCGGTCGAGGCCGAGACCTGCTTTATCTACATGCGTGACGAATACCCAGCCGTGCTGGAAATCCTGCGCCGTGAAATCGTCGCGTTGGAGCAGGCAGGGATTGTCGAAGAAGGTTACATCGACCTGCGCCGGGGTGCTGGTGCCTATATCTGCGGCGAAGAATCCGCGATGATCGAGTCAATCGAAGGCAAGAAGGGCCTGCCGCGCCACCGTCCTCCGTTCGTGGCGCAGGTTGGGGTCTTTAACCGCCCAACCTTGGTTCACAACGTTGAGACGCTGTATTGGGTCTCGAAAATCTGCCGCGAAGGGCCGCAAATCCTGAGCTCGGTTGAAAAGAATGGCCGCAAGGGACTGCGCAGCTACTCGATCTCGGGTCGTGTGGCGAAGCCGGGTGTGTACCTGCTGCCCGCCGGCTCGACCATTCTGGACGTGATCGAAGCTGCTGGTGGTATGGCCGAAGGTCAGACATTCAAGGCGTACCAGCCGGGCGGTCCGTCCTCGGGCCTGCTGCCCGCGTCGATGGATGATATCCCGCTGGATTTCGACACGCTGCAACCGCATGGCACCTTTATCGGCTCGGCCGCCGTGGTGGTTCTGTCCGATCAGGACACCGCCCGCGATGCGGCGTTGAACATGCTGCGCTTCTTCGAAGACGAAAGCTGCGGCCAGTGTACGCCCTGTCGTGCTGGCTGCGAAAAGGCGGTGAAACTGATGCAAGCCGACAAGTGGGACACCGATTTGCTGGAAGATCTATGCCAGGTCATGGGCGACGCCTCGATCTGCGGTCTGGGGCAGGCGGCCCCGAACCCGATCCGCCTTGTCATGAAACATTTCGCTGACGAAATCTGAGGGGAGACAGAGCCATGCTAGACGCAAGCCCAACCAAGACCGTCACCTTCAACCTGAACGGCGAAGATGTCACCGTGCCCGAGGGCTGGACCATCTGGGAAGCCGCCAAGGGCCAGGGGTTCACCATCCCGCACCTGTGCCACAAGCCGCAGCCGGGTTATCGCCCGGACGGCAACTGCCGCGCCTGTATGGTCGAGGTGGAAGGCGAGCGCACGCTCGTCGCCTCGTGCATCCGCCCTGCCGCAGACGGTATGGTCGTCAAGACCGACAGCGACCGGGCTGAGAAATCGCGCGCCATGGTCATGGAACTGTTGGTCGCCGATCAGCCGGAAGAAGCCCATGACGCCTCCAGCCACTTCTGGGACATGGCAAAGCTGAGCGACGTCAGCGAGAGCCGGTTCCCGGCGAAAGAGGCCGAAAAGATCCCGCTGCTAGATGACAGCCACGTTGCCATGCGTGTCAATCTGGACGCGTGTATCAACTGCAACCTCTGCGTCCGCGCCTGCCGTGAAGTGCAGGTGAATGACGTGATCGGCATGGCCGGTCGCGGCCATACGGCTCAGGTGGTGTTCGACCAGAACGATCCGATGGGCGATTCGACCTGTGTCGCCTGTGGTGAGTGCGTTCAGGCTTGTCCCACCGGCGCGCTGATGCCGGCCACCGTGCTGAACGACCAGCAGAAGGGTGACAGCAAGGATTACGACTCTGAAACCGAAAGCGTCTGCCCGTTCTGCGGTGTGGGCTGCAAGGTCTCGCTGAAGGTCAAGGACGGTAAGGTCAAATATGTCGAGGGCATCAACGGCCCCGCCAACGAAGGCCGTTTGTGTGTCAAAGGCCGCTTTGGCTTTGACTACATCCACCACCCGCACCGCCTGACCAAGCCGCTGATCCGGCGTGAAGACGCACCAGCCAAGGGTCTGAACGTCGATCCGGGCAACCTGTCGACCCATTTCCGCGAAGCGACGTGGGAAGAGGCGATGGATCTGGCCGCCACCAAGCTGATGGCCCTGCGTGAAGAAGACCCGCGCAGCGTTGCAGGCTTTGGCTCGGCCAAATGCACCAACGAAGAAGCGTACCTGTTCCAGAAGTTCATCCGTCAGGGGTTCCGCCACAACAACGTCGATCACTGTACCCGTCTGTGCCACGCGTCGTCCGTTGCGGCCCTGATCGAGAACGTCGGCTCGGGCGCGGTGACCGCGACCTTCAACGAGATCGAAAACGCGGACGTGGCGATCATCATCGGCTCGAACCCGATCGAGAACCACCCCGTTGCGGCGACCTATTTCAAGCAGTTCGCCAAACGCGGCGGCAAGCTGATCGTGATGGACCCGCGCGGCGTCGGCATGCGCAAGTTTGCTGAAGAAATGCTGCAATTCCGTCCGGGGGCCGATGTCTCGATGCTCAACGCGATCATGAACGTGATCGTCGAGGAAGAGCTCTATGACAGCCAGTACATCCACCGCTGGACAGAGAACTGGGAAGCCGAGAAAGAGCATCTGCGCCAGTTCACGCCCGAGGCGATGTCGCCCATCTGTGGCATCGAACCCGAGCAGCTGCGCCGCGTCGCGCGCACTTTTGCACAGGCCAAGGCCGGTCTGATCTTCTGGGGTATGGGCGTTAGCCAGCACATACACGGCACCGACAACTCTCGCTGCCTGATCAGCCTTGCGCTGATGACCGGCAATGTCGGCAAACCCGGTGCTGGTCTGCACCCTCTGCGGGGTCAGAACAACGTGCAGGGGGCCTCAGACGCCGGTCTGATCCCTATGTTCCTGCCGGATTACCAGTCGGTCATGGATGATGACATTCGCGCCAAGTTCAACAGTGTATGGAATGACGAGCGTGACTTCTCGAACGAGAAGGGCCTGACCGTCACCGAGATCATTGATCAGGCCTATGCGGGCAACATCAAGGGGATGTATATCCAGGGTGAAAACCCGGCCATGTCCGACCCCGATGTTGGTCACGCCCGCGACGCTCTGGCCAAGTTGGAGCTGATGATCGTGCAGGATATCTTCCTGACGGAAACGGCGAACTACGCCGATATCATCCTGCCTGCCTCGGCGCTCTATGAGAAGAACGGCACCGTGTCGAACACCAACCGTCAGGTCCAGCGTGTACGTCCGGCCGTGACCCCTCCGGGTGAGGCGCGTGAGGATTGGAAGATCACCGTCGAGCTTGGGCAGCGCATCGGGCTGAATTGGGACTACACTGATGTGTCGCAGGTGTTCAACGAGATGAAGTTGACGATGAACTCGCTCAACAACATCACGTGGGAACGTCTGGAGACCGAGACCATCACCTATCCGTCTCTTTCCGAGACAGACCCGGGTCAGGCGATTGTGTTCGGTGACGGCTTCCCACGTGCGGACGGCAAGGCCCGGTTCACTCCGGCCAGCGTCATCCCGCCGGATGAAGCCCCTGATGACGAATACCCGATGATAGCCACCACCGGCCGCCAGCTGGAGCATTGGCACACTGGGTCGATGACTCGTCGCGCCAAGGTATTGGACGCGGTTGAGCCAGAGGCGAACTGCTCGATGAACCCGCGGACGCTGAAACTGATGGGGATAGAACCGGGCGAGATGATCCGCTTGACCACACGTCGTGGCTCGATCGAGATCATGGTTCGTGCCGACCGTGCGATTGCCGAAGATATGGTGTTCATCCCGTTTGCCTATGTTGAGGCAGCGGCGAACATTCTGACGAACTCGGCCATCGACCCCTATGGCAAAATCCCCGAGTTCAAGTTCTCGGCGATCCGGGTCGAGAAGATCGAAGACGCTATCGCGGCAGAGTAAACTCCACTCCAGACACTCGAAAAGGCGGCCCATTGGGTCGCCTTTTTCGCGTCTTGACAGCGGCTTACACGCGACCAACCCTGTCAACATCATTCATGATGGAGTTGCCGATGCCCCGCCGTTTCGTCGATTTGTCTGTTCCACTGGAAACCGGCATCGTATCGGACCCGCCGATCATGCTGCCTGAGATCGAGTACATGAGCCACGATCAAACGGCCGAGCAGGTCATGTCGTTCTTTCCCGGCCTGCAAAAGGATGACCTACCTGGCGGAGAGGGTTGGGCTATTGAGCGATTGCAAATCGCGACCCATAACGGGACCCATCTGGACGCGCCCTATCATCATCATTCCACAATGGACAAAGGTGAGCGGGCGATCACCATCGATGAGGTGCCGCTGGAGTGGTGCATGAACCCCGGCGTTAAACTAGATTTTCGCGATTTCGAGGATGGTTATGTGGTCACAGCAGCGGATGTCGAGGCCGAGCTGAAACGGATCGGGCATACGCTGAAACCGTTGGATATCGTGGTCGTCAACACTTCTGCCGGGACGCAATATGGTCAGCCCGACTATCTGATGAAGGGCTGCGGCATGGGGCGCGAAGCAACCCTTTATCTGACAGAACGCGGCGTGCGCGTCACAGGCACGGATGCCTGGAGTTGGGACGCGCCCTTCCCGTTGACCGCACAGGAATATGCGGAAACCAAAGATGCCTCGATCATCTGGGAGGGGCACCGCGCCTCGATGGAGATCGGCTATTGCCACATGGAGAAGCTAACCAATCTCGAAACCCTGCCAGCGACGGGGTTTGAGATTTCTTGTTTTCCCTTCAAGATCAAAGGCGCGTCAGCCGGGTTCATCCGCGCCGTCGCGATCTTTGAGGACCCCGAGGAGTGAAAATCACCAACATGTCGCAAGATACACAACCCCTTGGCGGCCATGATGGCCCGTATGATGCACCGATCGAAATCCACGGCTTTGCCTTGCAGCCGGGCTGGATCGACTACAACGGGCATATGAACGTCGGCTACTATGGCGTTGCGTTCGACATGGCCTTTGAACGTTTGCTGGTCGATCATCTGGGTCTGGGTGAGCCACAGGTCGCCGCGATGGGGCAGGGGCCTTATGTGCTGCGGTCGCATATGCAGTTCCTGCGTGAGGTCACTTCGGACATGACGATCCACTTTAGGTTTCGGCTGCTGGATGCAGATCAGAAACGAGGGCATTATTTCGGGCAGATGGTCTCTATGCCGGATGAAAAGGTGTGTGCAACGCAAGAGGTGCTGTTCATGAATGTCAGCCACGAGACGGGGCGGTCTGCGCCTTATCCGGATTGGGCGGTCAGGCGGCTGGCGCGGATGGTCTCCGATCACAAGGCGCTTCCTCAGGTACCGGAAATCGGCCAACCGATTGGTATTCGCCGAAAGTAGTCTGGTTAGTAGTCGCGCTCGAAAAACAGCCCGATCCCGGTTTCTCCGCGCCCGTCAACGGTGCCCCGGACAGTGAAGCTGTCCGTAACGTCCAGATTCAGGTTTACCTCGGTATCGCCGTCTGTGTTGACGGTGAAATCCGTGTAAAGATTGTCCCCAAGATATGCTCCTGCGCCAAAGCGGCCCGCGCCGCCTTCGGTCGCACCGATATCCACCGTGTCAACACCGGTCGAGTCCCGCAGGCCCTTGGTCGCATCGCCGCCGGCCCCGCTAAGTTGTGCCAGAGAAGCCGCCATCTGTGCGATGACAAAAGGTGAGAGTTCCGAGAACCGGTTGCCAAACAACAGCATGGCCAGCGCCTCTTCGGTCGGGCGTTCGGGGTCTGAGAAAACATTGACTTCGGGTGAATCCAGAGGTCCGGCGATCTCGATCGTGGCGGTTCCGTCTGATGTGCTGCTCGATGATTCGAACTCGATATAGGGCGTCAGGTCCCCTTGCAGCGTGACGATCCCTTTGGTCAGGGTTAGCCTGCGCCCCAGAATGTCCAGGTTGCCGCGCAGCAGTTCGATCTGACCCGAAGGGACAACCGATGTCGTTGTGCCGCCGATTGAGATGTTCCCGCCCAGTTCCGCATTCACGCCGCGCCCCCTTACAAAGACGGCTTTTGGGGCCAGCAGGCTAATATCCAGCGCAATGCGCGAGTTGCTTTTGCTTTGCTCTTCCTTGGGGATCAGTTGCGCCCGTTCGCGAGTGACATAGCCCAGGCGGCTTTCGTTGATATGCTGTATTTCGGGGATCGGAGCTGCGCCGACGGCGCCCGATGCAGCGGCGAGGTTGATGTTGGTTTCGCCAAATGTGATCTGCCCCGCGAGGCTGCTATTGCCTGTCAGAGCGCCCGCCAGCACGATTTGACCGTTCAGCGTGGTCTCGTAGAGCAACTGGTCGGTCAGCACGAGGTTGTTCAACGTCGTTGTGATCTGAGCATTGAATGGCGGGGTCAGGTCGACGGGTCCGCTGACAGTGAATCCTCCTCCAGCACGCATGGCCCCGTTCATCGATATCGTGGCACGGCCTTGGGTCAGATCGACCGACCCGCCAATCCCTGTGATAGTTTGACCTGCAGTCGGGATCGCAAAGGACGTGCCCGAGGTTGTGATTGTACCCGACAGTGCCTCCAGCCCGGGTTGACCCTTGAGCGCCAGATTGTATCGGGCTGAGCCTTCGATCTTGTTGGGCGTGATGAATGCATTGGCGATACCCAGATTGATCCCACCTTGGGCGGTTACATCTGCCAGACCCGTACCCTCATCGAACGTTCCGGACAGCTCGGTGCTGAGATCCGCGGGCCCTGTCGCGTTTGAGGAAATCGTCCAGACTCCATTGTCGCGTTTCGCAGTGCCTTCGGCCGTCACTGTGCCGGGGAAGTCCGGCACAAAGCGTTCGATCCGGTTGAACTTGGCCTCGTAGTCCAGATCTGCCGAGCCATCCGTCTCAACCGTTCCGACAACGTTTACATACGAGCTGTCAGGCCCTTGCAGGCGCGCGGTGCCTTCGAGCCCCGACTGAGTAGGCGCGACATTGCCATCCAGTTTCAAAGGACCGGACAACGTAGTGGAAAGGCGGCTGAGGTCATCCAGCATCGCCGAAAAGTTCAGCCCGCCTGCTTCGCGATCAAGCTGGCCCGAGGCATTTGCCGTCAGCGCCGTCCCGTTTAGCCGGAACGTGCGGATGTTCATACCGGCGTCAGTGTTTTCGGCATCCACGTTCAGAGTCGTGCGACCCGAAACCAGCGCGTCCAACTGGTCGATCCCAGTGCGGATGTCATTGGCCTCGACCGTGCCCTGCACATCGAACAGCTTGCTGCCCATAGCGCCTTTGCCCTGCATATCGGCCTTCACAGACCCGGCCAGATCACGCCCTGCAAGGCCTGAGAACAGCGATAGGTCGGGCACGTTCGCCTTGGCCTGCCCGTCGACGGCCAGATCGCTAGTGGGGTCGGTGATCGTCGCAGCGACTTCAGCCGTCAGAGCACGCCCGTTGATCGTGGCCTGACGAATCTCGATCTGCTCTTGCGACAAGGCTCCGTCGAATTCGATTGAGGTCTGCCCGGCCAGAAGCGGATCCTGATCATCCATCCCGGTCTTAATATCCCGCGCGGTCACACTGGCCGTGCCGTCAAACTCCAGCGTTTGGACTGTGCCCTTGCCGTCCAGACTGGCCTGTACCGAACCGCCCAGATCACGCTTGGCGAGGCCTGAGAAAACCGACAAATCTCGGGCGCTGACCGTAGCTTGCCCGTCAATGGACAGGTTCCCTTCGGGCGTGGTCACAGTTCCTGCAGCCTGAGCCCGGGCGGCATCTGCGATCAATGTGAAGTCCCGGATTGTCACACCGTCCGAGCCGCGTTTTGCATCCAGCGTGATCGTGGTCTCGCCCGTGATCACCGGATCGATGTCGTCTCGACCCGTGGAAAGATCGCTGCCTTTGACGGTGACTTTCCCGTCAAAACTGCGCTCTAGTGGCGACCCGCTGCCTTCGACGGTGGCCGAGACCTCTCCGCCGAGGTCAAGCTTGGCCAGATCCGAGAACCGCGAAAGGTCGGAGGCGTCAAGCTTCGCCGAACCGTCGATGTTCAGGCCGCTGGTCAGCCCGCTGATCAGCGCGTCGAGATCAAGTGTGTAGTCCGCCCCGATCAACTCAAACCCGGATAGGTTCAGCGTTTGGTCGCTGCCATATTCGAACACGCCGTCCAGCGTGATTCTGTCGCCTATCGCGGTGTTCAGGGCGGGGTCGGACAGATCTAAGCCGTCAAGCGCGGCTTGCAGGTCACCATCCACGCTGAGGGCATCCCCCTGTTCCAAGCTCCCCTGAGCCGCAATTTGCGCGCGCCGCAGGCTGATCTGGTCTGTGGTCAACCCATTGGCTGTCAGGCTCAGGTCCCACAGATTGCCGTTCTTCTGGTCGAACAGGGCCGAGATTTGCGCGGCTTCGATCGACGTCCCTCCGCCCGAGACGGGCAGGACCACCTTGTCGCCCTCAGGTGGGGTGATGCGGCCCTGCAGAGCGGCCAGTTGCAAGGTGCCGCCCGAGGCTAGCTCTAACTGGCCTTCCAGTTTCAGCGCCTGAGACGTAAATTCCAGATCACTGATGTTCAGCGCGCCTTCCGGCTGGGTCTGGCCATCGACAAAGAGGCGCGTGTCGGAGCCAAAGAACACATCCATATCGCTGGCGACAAAGGGCGTCAGGTCACCGCCCAGATCGGCGGTGAACGCGATCCCATCCGCTGCACCGCTTTCGGCGGCACGCAGACGCACCTGACCCGACACACGCGGCTGGTTGTCACTGCTCAAACTGATATCTGCGGTGAAGTCTGTAACTGGGCCAGAGCCTTTGGCCGTCAAACCAATGGGAGGGCTGTCGGGGATATTCAGCGCGGTTGAGATGAGGCCGCCGGAGGCTTCGACAACGCTCAGGTCCAGGTCAATCTGGCTACTGGCGTTCTGGAAGCCGGCTTTGAGGCTGATTTCGTCTCCGGCGCGGTCAAGGCGGGTGATATCAAGGCTGGTATCCAATGTTCCATCGGCCAGCGACAAGTTGCCGGTGACGTTCAGGTCAGCGGCAACGCCGATCAAAGGCTCGCCCAAGGCCAGCTCATCAATCCGAAGCTCTCCGATTTCAATCGCGACGGGCAGTTCAGGCAGTTGGAACGGTGTGGTCTCAGCCGAAGGGGCCGGAGCCTCCTTGGTTGTGGTGCCAGGGGCACGGGCGATGTCGATTTCCTGTGCGGTCAACGCGTTGACCGAGAAGCGCCCCCGGATCAGTGCCAGGCGGTTCCAGTCAAGCTCGGCATCCTTGATGGTCAGCCAGACACCTTCATCATCGGCCACTGTGATCTCGGCAATGGTGGCGCGGGAACTCAGCGCGCCTTGCAGGCCTTTGACGGTGACGTTCTGATCATCACCTGACAGCGTGTCCTGCAAGAACCGCTCGATCATGCTGCCGCCTTCGTCCTCTTGGGCGTGCAGGGTTGGGGGCACACAGATCAGCGTGCCGATCAGCAGCAGATATGCGAGGTAGCGTTTCAAAATGCCTGTCCAATCCCGATATAGAATTGCAGCCCGTTGCCTGTATCGCCCTGAACCGGGTAGGCCAGATCAAAGCGTAGTGGTCCGAATCCGCCCAGATCATAGCGCACACCCAGACCGGCACCGGCGTGATTTTCGGCATCGCTGCCGATGAACGAAGATGTATCCACGGTACCGTAGTCGTAGAACCCGACCAGCGACAGGCTTTCGGTGATTTTGCCGCGTACCTCGCCGGAAAAGCCCAGAAACGATTTGCCACCTGCGATGCCGGTGCCTACCGGAATACCGAGGCTTTCAAACGGTTGCCCGCGAACAGTTCCCGCACCGCCCGAGAAGAACAGGAAGTCCGGCGTTACCCCATCCGCTGACGGGCCGATGACTGACCCGATTTGAACGCGCCCGGCCAAGACCAGTTTTCCGCCAGTACCCAGACTGGTGTAGGCCCGTCCGTCTCCGAAGAGGCGAATGCCACTTTCGGTTCCGGAGAGCCCGGCGAAGGGAGTGGCCTGCGCGTCTAGGTAAAACCCGCGTGTCGCGCTGATCTTGCTATCGCGCTCGTCCCATTCTGACCGAAAGGGGATTATGAAGTATCGGAATTTTCGCCCATCTCCGTAGGCGTCATCGGCATCGGACCACTGAAAACCGACAGACGCTTCGGCATAGAGCCTGTCTGAAAACGTGCGCCGCGCACCATAGGCCAGTGAGGCGACGGTGACGTTGTAGTTTTCCGTGTTGCGTCGTTCTAGCAGAGCGTTCCAGAACGTGTTGTCATCGGGTCCTAGTCGGTCGGGTTGGTCCAGTCTTAGACCGATCCGCCCGTCCAAATCCTCGGCCCCACCTATGTTGCGCAGAGCGGCTTCAAATCGTAGCCGCTCAGCCCGGCGAAAGACGTTACGGTGGGTCCATGTGGCCGTCACATCCAACCCATCGCGCGAGGCCAGTTCGACCCCGAAGGTCAGGCGGCGTTTGGGCAGGTCTTCGAAGGTGGCATCGAAATCCAGCGTTCCATCGGGGTTGGGGGTCTCGCGCTCTGTTATCGAGACGACGCTGAACGTACCAGTCCGGCGCAAACGCGTGCCGACTTTCTGGATTTTGGCCGGAGAGTACACCTCACCACTTGGGAAGCCCGCGATATCTTCGATAGAACGGTGTTTGACGTCAGTGTTGCCCTTGATGAACATTCTGCCGAAAGTCAGGCGACGCCCCGGGTCCAGATCAATCTGTGCGTCCAGTTGGGCCTGCGCATGGCGGGCGATGATGGTTTGGTTCGCAAGTTCGGCCTTTGCGTGACCAGCGTCTCTCCACCCCTGCAACCCGGCCGAGGTTGCCTGTTGGATTGTCCCTGTAGTGGCCAGTTTGCCCGGCGCGAACTCTTCCGGCAGCACCGTGTCCGGTGCAACGGGCTGTACGATTGCTTTGCCGAACCGGAAGCTTGGGCCAGTTTCGACGGTGATCACGGCGCGGTTGATTTGCGCGGGAACGCTCAGGGTGCTGAGGTCTGCGGCCTCTTTGCCGTCCAGTTTGATACTGACCACCGGGCTGAAATAGCCCTCGTCGTACAGAATCTGAACAATGGTGCGATAATCGGACAGGGCGGCCGAGAGGATTTCGAGAGGTGTGTCCAGACCACGGGAGTCAGCGGTCGTGACGGACGAGGTTTCCTCGATGCGTTCTCTTAACTCTTTTGAGGCCTCTGGAGCGACGAGACTGGTTTCGAGGGCCAACAGGCCGGTTGGGGCCAAAGCTGTCATTGCGGCCAAAAGCCAACCTGTCAGACGGCGTTGCGGTCTGCTGCCCTGCATCAAATGGCTCCAACTGCCTCAACTCGAATACTATTCGACCGCGCTGTCGGATCGCGGTCGATTAAATTCATGTTAGAGCATTTGAGGCCGTTCAGGAAAAGGCTTTTGATGTGTGGCTAGTGAATAAGGTCCGCAGTTGTGTTGCGTCGGGGTCGACGGCTTGGGGCGGCTCCCGCCCGGTTTGGTCGCATCGTAGATGCACCCAACCCGGTTGGGCCAGGCAGCGCGCGGGGCGCGCTGCGGTTGCGACGGGTCAGGCGGCGGTCATAAGGCGGGCGACGTCCAGCATACGTGCGGAGAAACCCCATTCATTGTCGTACCAGCCAAAGACGCGGACCTGGTTCGCGCCGACCATGCGGGTCTCTGGTCCAGCGATGACCAGCGACTCGGGACGGGCGCGCAGATCGGAGGAGACCAACGGCATATCGGTCCATCCTAGAACCGGCGACGCGCTGACCTGATCGCGCATAGCTGTGTCGAAGGCCTCTGCGTCAAGGCTGCGGTCCAGCGTGACGATCAGGTCGATGGCCGAAACACTGGCCGTTGGCACCCGTACCGCCGCGCCTGAGATGCGACCCGACAGATGGGGCAGCACGACGTCGATTAGGTGGATCGCGCTTGAAGTGGTTGGGACCATCGACAGCGCGCCTGCGCGCGAGCGGGCAAGATCGCCTCGTGGGGCATCCACCATCGGTTGGCTGTTTGTGTAGCAATGGATGGTCGTCATGTGCCCCGTGGTGATCCCGCCGATGTCATCCAGAACCCGGACAAGAGGCGCCAGCCCGTTGGTGGTGCAGGACGCGTTCGAGACGACATGAGCGCCGCCCAGTTGATCCTCATTGGCGCCAAGGACCACGGTCACCTCGGCGGCAGGAGAGGGGCCGGAGATCAGCACTTTGCCCGCCCCAGCGGCCAATCCACGCTGTGCCACGTCGGATGTCCGCGCGATACCGGTGCAATCCAGCAGGACATCGACGCCCGACAGGTCGATATTCGCCAGATCAGAGCTGTGGGTCATGGGGATGGACTGCCCATCCACGACCAGTGCGCTGTTTCCCTCCGAGACGTCCCCGGCATAGGGGCCGAAGGTGCTGTCGTATTTGAACAGGTAAGCACAGGTTGCCAGCGGTGCGATGTCGTTGATCAGCACCAACTCAATATCCGATCCTTGCGGCATGGCCAGAACCTGCCGCAGGATCGTGCGGCCAATTCGGCCGAATCCATTGATCGCGAGTTTCATGCGCAAGCTATGGCAGGCGTCTCAGGCGACCTCAATGAAAGTATTGTACCAATTTCAGTTGCAGCTAACCTGCGAGAAAAACTGGCCCGAGATGTTCTGATACATGCTGGCCACGATGGGTCTGCAGCCAGTGGCCTGCTGAATTGCAGCAATGGCCTGCAGGGTCCGCAGGCGCGGTGGCGGGCCGAACGGGTTGAGGTTGTTGTTGTCCCGCGTGGCGCGATAGATCACCGGCTCTTCGGCGACTTGGGTCACCGCCCATGTGCGGCTGAGAACCACGACCGACTTGGTCTCTTCCTTGGCGACGGCGGGGGCGCTTGGCGCGACGGTCAAAGTGGCAGCCGCGGCGAGGGCCAGAAGGGGCAGGCGCAGGGTCATAATGCAAACTCCTACATTCAAATGAGAATTTCCCTGATTTCACCAGATTTAGTCGCTGCTGTGAACCCTTTTGGGTCAAATTCGCAGAACCTTTACGCGTTTCAGACGCTAAATTTGGATTTTCTGAAGGTGCAACCGCTCGGGGCTTGGCCCGGCCCGCGCTGGGGTATATCCTTGAGGACAAATTCATTTCAGTCATGTGAGGCACAGATGAAAGCCCGGATTTCTTTGGTTTTGGCAGCTGTAGTTCTGACGGTTGGGGCGGTTCAGGCCAAGCCTCTGTCGCGGATTATTGCGGAAATGGGCCTCAGCCCGCAGGATTTCGAAGTGCTGAGCGCGGCCTCGACCGCGTTGTTGACCAGCGGCGCTCCGTCCGTTGGGCAAGAGCGCGCATGGACCAATGATGCAACTGGTTCGAAAGGCACCGTGCGTATCGCTGCGGTACAGGGGAATTGTGTCTCGTTGCAGCATTCCGTTGAACCGGGCGGAGATGAGCAGAACCGACAGATTCGAACGCGCCGGTGCAAGGACGCCAGTGGGAACTGGTTGCTGACGCCCTGATTCGCTTCAATAGCCTCTGCCTCGGTCGATCTCGTGTAGCAGCGGCTGGCCCGAGGATAGCCGTTCGAAATTCCTGGCCACATCTGCAAGAGCGTCCCCCAGATGCCAGCCCGATACATGCGGCGTGATCGTCACGCCGGGATGCTGCCAAAGAGGACTGTCCTGCGGTAAAGGCTCCTGAGAGGTGACATCCAGAACGGCATGGCCGGGCGTGCCCGCGTCCAATGCAGCGATCAATGCGGTCTCGTCGATCAGATCGCCGCGCCCAGCGTTTAGCAGATGGCTGGCGGGCTTCATCGCCGCCAATATGTCGGCACCAAACAGTCCAACGGTTTGCGGGGTCGAGGGTAAGATGGCGCAGACGTAGTCACACTGACCTAGTAGCTCGGGAAGCGCGTCCTGACCGTGCAGACAGGTCACGCCGTCAATTTGCTTGGGTGACCGGCTCCATCCCATGACCTGAAAGCCAAGGCCATTTAGCATGAGGGCCGCGCGCGTGCCGATCGTGCCAAGCCCCAGTACACCGACCTTTGTGTCTGACGTGATGCGCGGCGCTTTGGGCGACCATTCGGACCGGCGCTGAGCGGCTTCGTAGTCTCCTAAATGGCGTTGGGCGCGCAGGATATGGGCCAGAAACCACTCGGCGATTTCTTGTGCCGGAGCGTCCGGCCTCAGGCGTGCGACGCGGATATGATCGGGCAATTTGGGGTTGCCTACGATGGTTTCCACGCCAGCGCCCAGTTTCTGCACCAGTTTGAGGTTGGGCAGGCGCTCAATATGCGCATCCTGCAGCGTGCTGACCGCCACCATGGTGATTTCAGTTGGATTCCCGATCGTGTCTGGGGTGCGGACATCAGCGTCGGGCGACTGGTGCAGGACCTCTTTGGCCAAATCCGCATCGCTGATCCAGTTGGACAGGCCGGTTTCGATCAAAAGTGCCATGGGTGCCTCATGTATTGGAAATAGATGGAGGTGACGTTCCGTCACGGAACTGGACAGGGTCCGGGCAGCTAAGCCATTCTTCAAGCGAAGGTAAAGCCCGAACCGATGGGCAACGGAGGAGCGTTCATGAACATGTCATTCGGTCTGCGCGAGGAAAACCGCGCCCTTTTGCAGCGCGTCGCAGATATGATCCGCGACGAGATCATGCCGCTGGAAGAGGAATATCAGGCCGAAATCGGCAAGGGTGACCGTTGGCAGTATACCGACCGTCAGGCGGAAATTCTTGAGGGGTTGAAAGCCAAGGCCAAAGCGGCCGGGCTTTGGAATTTTTGGCTGACCGACAGCGAAAAGGGCTTTGGTCTGACAACGGTTGAATACGCCTATTTCGCTGAAGAGATGGGCAAGACGCCTCTTGGGGCCGAGGTATTCAACTGCTCGGCCCCCGATACCGGAAACATGGAGGTGTTTGAGCGTTACGGCACCGAGAAGATGAAAGAGCAGTGGCTGACGCCTCTGCTCGAAGGTCAGATTCGCTCAGCCTATTTGATGACCGAGCCGGACGTGGCCTCATCCGACGCCACAAATGTGTCGATGTCCTGTGTGCGGGACGGGGATGACTATGTTCTGAACGGTGAGAAATGGTGGTCCTCGGGTGCAGGTGATCCGCGCTGCAAGGTTTACATCGTGATGGTCAAAACAGGGGGCGAAGATCAGCCGAAGCATCAGCGCCAGTCCATGATCGTGGTGCCGGCTGACGCGCCGGGGATCGAGATCCTACGGCCAATGAAGGTCTATGGCCACGACGATGCACCCCACGGACATATGCACATCCGGTTCACCAATGTTCGCGTCCCCGCGGAAAACATCCTGCTTGGTGAAGGTCGTGGGTTCGAAATCGCGCAAGGCCGGTTGGGACCGGGCCGCATTCACCACTGCATGCGCGCCATCGGGCAGGCCGAAAGCGCGCTTGAGCAGATGTGCAAACGGTCGCTGCAGCGTGAGGCGTTCGGTAAGAAGCTGGCGCAGCTTGGGGCTAATTGCGACATCATCGCCGAATGCAGGATGGAGATTGAAATGGCCCGCCTGCTGTGCCTGAAAGCAGCGTGGTACATGGATCAGGGTGACGCGCGGGCGGCGGCGCCATGGATCAGCCAGATCAAGGTGATCGCGCCTCGGGTCGCGCTGAAAGTGATTGACGAAGCGGTACAGATGTTCGGGGCGCAGGGGATCAGTCAGGATACCCCGCTGGCCAATGCCTGGACCCATGTCCGCACATTGCGCCTCGCGGATGGGCCGGACGCGGTTCATCGCCGTCAGGTCGCGCGTGCGGAGCTTAGGAAATACACTCAAGAAAAGGTCTGACGCCCAGGATGGCTGCCTATGATTTCGAAGATCTCTCCTATTTTCGTCAGCGAGGGGACGGGGCTTTAGTTGGCAATGACCCGGCGCGCGGTCCTTGGTCGGCGGAGCATTGTCACGCAGGTCCGGTGAGCGGCCTGATCGTGCGCGCGGCTGAAACCGAGGTCGGGCCCGAGAAGATGCTGACTCGCTTGACCGTCGATTTGCTGCGTCCTTTGCCTCTTGCCGGGCTGCGCGTGGCGGCTGAGACCACGCGCCATACCAGAACGCTCGCGACCACACGGGTGACGGTGCATGATCTGGACGACACCCTCTGTGCAACGGCAACCACGATGCATGTGGTGCGGCGGGATTTGGGTGATGTGGCCAATGTCAAAACGCCGCCACTGCGCTTCGAAGATGCGGTCGAAGGTCCTTTCCCAATCGGAGAGCTGCGGCATGACCTGCCCGGATTCGCACATTATAGCGACATCAGATACGGGGCGGGGGACAGGCACGGAGTAGGGCCGAAAACCGTGTGGATGCGGACCCCGAACCTGTTGGAGGGCGAGGTGCAATCCCCCATCCAATCGCTCTGTGCCTTGGGGGATTGCGGCAATGGAATCTCATGGAATGCCCCAACGGCTGAGATGGGGTTCATGAACACCGATCTGACCATCAACATCCACCGGGAGCCCACCTCGGACTGGTTGGCCTCTCAATCCATTTCGCATTGGCAGCCCTCGGGGATCGGGATGTCTCAGTCGGTGCTGCATGATAGGCAGGGACCCGTTGGGACAGCCCTGCAAACGATCGTTCTTTTCCCGCCCAAGTGATCGGTCGGCCAGTTTCTGCATCGAGACCGTAAATCGCATTGCCGATGCGTACTTCGACGCCTATCTTGCCCTTATGCGATGGTTGTTCCCATTCTTGACCTGCTGCCTACCGATCCCGGCCTTGGCCCACCCACATGTCTTTATTGACACGGGGTTGGAGTTCATCGTGGACGAAGCCGGACAACTAACCCATGTCCGCGTGACCTGGGCCTATGATGAGCTGTTCTCCCTGCTACAGTTGGAGGACATGAGGTTGGATCAGGATGGCGACGGCGCGCTGACCGAAAGTGAGCAGCAGTTCCTGACCGGTTTTGATGCGCAATGGATGGAAGGCTACAACGGCGATCTGGTTGTGACCGCTGCCGGTGCCCCGGTTGCCTTGTCCGGCCCCTTGGAGCCGCATGCCACGACCGAGGATGGTCGCATCGTCACCACTCATCTGCGCGCCGTCGAGGGCGGTTCTATCCCGGCCGAAGCGATTTCGGCAAAGGCCTTCGATGAAACCTATTACACCGCCTACGACGTCACCCGCCCTGTCATCGTGTCCGGCCCGGCAACTTGTCTGCTCGAACGGATTGATCCGGATATCGACGGCCAATTGGCGCAGATGCAGGCCTTTCTGCTGACCCTCGATGCAGAATACGATCTTGAGGAAAACGATATCCCGCTTGTCGGCGAAAGCTTTGCGACCGAGATTTTGATTTCATGTCCAAATACCTGATTGTTCCCGTTGCCATCGCCTGTGGCCTGCTTTTGTGGTTCTGGGGCAGCGGCGGGTTTGACAGCCTTGCTGCCTGGGCGGCTGGCGAACAGCGAGAATTTCAGAATCAGATCGCGCGTGCCCTTCGGGCGGCCCGAGCCGAACAACCTCAGGCCGTGGCAACTCTGCTGACAGTTTGTTTCGCCTACGGGTTCTTTCATGCCATTGGTCCGGGGCACGGCAAGGTCCTGATCGGAGGCTACGGTCTGGGCCGTCAGGTCGCCTTCTGGCGCTTGTCGGCGATCAGCGTGCTGTCGAGCCTCGGGCAGGCCGTAACAGCAGTTGTTCTGGTCTATGCTGGGGTGCTGATTTTCCAGTTGTCACGTGAGACGCTTGTGGGCACGACCGAGCAGGTTATGGCGCCGATTAGTTATGCTGCCATCGCGGCCATTGGTTTGTGGCTGGTTTTTCGCGGGATGCGCAGCTTCGCGCGACGGTCCCGTAGCGATGCCGCGCAGGGGAATTCTCACGAGCATGGGCATCACCACAACCACCACCATGAGGAACACGAGCACCACCATCATCACCATGATGACGTTTGCTCGGATTGCGGCCATCGCCATGGCCCTAGCGCGGAAGAGGTCGCCAATGTCGGGTCACTGCGTGAGGCGCTCGTGCTGATCGCGGGCATCGCTGCGCGCCCCTGTACTGGGGCATTGTTCGTGCTGATCCTGACCTGGCAGATGGGAATCGCCATGGTCGGAATTGCCGGAGCTTTCGCGATGGCGCTGGGCACCGCGACTGTCACAACGCTGGTCGGCTGGACGTCCTTTGGCCTGCGGGGTGGGTTGCTTGCCTCGGCCTCGGCCACCCGATTTGCGTCGATACTGGCCCCGACCATCGAACTGGTGGCAGGGCTTGTGATTGTCGTGATTGCAAGCGGTCTGTTGTTGCGCGCGATTTAAAGCGATCTAGAAAACCGGATCAGGATAGCCAACCCGCGCCAGATACAGCCCTTGCGGCGGGCAAACCGGCCCGCAGGCGGCACGGTCTTCGGCCTCTAGCGCGTCGCGCACATCCTCGGGCGACCACGTCCCCGCGCCAACACGTTCAAGCGTTCCCACAAAGCTGCGCACCTGATTGTGCAGGAATGACCGAGCGCGCACGTGAAAATGCACCTCGGGGCCAGAGAAGCCCTGCACCTGCTCCACCCGCAACTCATCCAGAGTTTTCACCGGACTAGCCGCCTGACAGATTGAGGATCGGAAAGTGGTGAAATCATGCCGCCCGATCAACATATTCGCGCCCGCCTGCATAGCCTCGACATCCAACTGATGGTTGATCTGCCAAACCTGCCCTTTGTCATGGGTCGCAGGCGCGCGGCGTATTAGAATGCGGAACAGGTATTGACGTTCAGCCGCCGTAAAACGCGCGTGCCAGTCATCATCGACCCGAGCAGCCTGTACAATCGCCACCGGCTGCGGCTTGAGGTGATAGTTCAACGCCTCGGACAGGCGGAACGGATCCCACTCCTTGACCAGATCGCAATGCGCCACTTGCCCCAGCGCATGCACACCCGCATCGGTGCGCCCTGCGGCAGCAATGGTGTGATCGCCCGGCTGGATGCGGGATAGGGCGTGCTCAATGGCCCCTTGCACCGAGGGCAGCTCTTTCTGGCGTTGCCATCCGGCAAACGGCTCCCCTTGGTATTCGACTTTCAAAGCATATCTGGGCATGGGCCGCTGGTAGCGCGCGACGCGCAAACGGGCAAGGGGGCGAAAGCGCTGGCATGTCCGGCAGCGGCTACCTATCTTGGGCGAAACGATTATTGCGGGGCGACAATTTGGTCATCTCATCCCTGGCAGACAGTCTTGTGCGCGGCGTCGAATCCATCGGCGACAGCGTGTCCGAGACGTTTTTCGAGCCTGTCATCCGTCTGGGCGTCACCGGTCTGGCGCGCTCAGGCAAGACGGTTTTCATCACGTCGCTGGTGGCAAACCTGCTGGACCGGGGCCGCATGAGCGGCCTGGTTGCGCAGCAAGAGGGGCGCATCAACGCGGCCTACTTGCAACCGCAGCCAGACGACACGGTCCCGCGGTTCGACTACGAATCTCACCTCTCCGACCTCACAGGCCCACAACCGCACTGGCCCGAAAGCACACGCGCCGTGTCCGAGCTGCGCCTGTCGTTCAAGGCGCGACCGGCCGGATTGCTGGCAGGGCTTCAGGGACCGCGCACCGTTCATCTGGACATCGTGGACTATCCCGGCGAGTGGCTTCTGGACCTCGCGCTGCTGGACAAATCCTACGCGGACTGGTCGCAGGAGACGCTGTCGCGCATCGTAAACCGTCCCGAGGCGGCCGAGTTTCTGGCGCAGGCTCGTGGCACCGATCTGACGGCAACGCATGACGAGCCGACCGCGCAGGCTCTGGCCGCTGCGTTCACGACCTATCTGAACACCGCGCGGGACGCTGGTTTCTACGACTGCACGCCGGGTCGTTTTTTGTTGCCGGGCGATCTGGCAGGCTCTCCGGTTCTGACTTTTGCGCCTTTGCCTGTGTCCGAACCCTCGCGCCGTCGCACCCTGCAGCGCGAGATGGAGCGGCGCTATGAGGCTTATAAATCTCAAGTGGTGAAGCCCTTCTTCCGCGATCATTTCTCACGCATCGACCGTCAGGTTGTGCTGGTCGATGCGTTGGGCGCAATCCACAAAGGCCCGCAAGCGGTCGAGGATATGCGCCGCGCCATGGGCGATATCCTCTCGGCCTTCCGTCCGGGGCGCAACGCGTGGCTCAGCCAGTTGTTGCTGGGCAAACGGGTTGAACGCATTCTGTTTGCAGCCACCAAAGCCGACCATCTGCACCACACGCAACACCCGCGCCTGACCGCGATCATGGAGGCCCTGACCCGTGAAGCACGGGATCGGGCGAGCTTCGCTGGTGCTGAAACGGCAGCCCTGTCGCTGGCCTCGCTGCGCGCCACGACCGAAGAAATGCGCAACCACAACGGAACGGAATTGCCCTGCGTTCGGGGAACACTATTGAACAGTGGCAAACAAGCTGCCTTCTACCCCGGAGAGCTGCCGAATGATCCATCCCATCTGCTCGGCCCGGCCCGAAACGGGGCCGAGGCGTGGCTTGGCGATGATTATGGTTTCATGGCTTTCGCCCCGGCCCAGTTGACGCTACGCCCGGGCGACGGCCCGCCGCATATCCGGTTGGACCGCGCCGCGCAGTTCCTGATCGGAGACCGGCTGTGACGGTTACCCTCCGCCCCGCCCGCAGCACCGATGCCGGTGCAACCGGGGAAATCTTGCACGGGTTTTCGCGTGAGAATGACTGGATTCCCGACCTCCACAGTTGCGCTGAGACCATCGCATTTTGCGGCCGTATGATTGATCAAAGCTGGGTTACAGTCGCTGAGGTCTCGGACACAGTGGTTGGATTTTTGGCCCTGAACGGAACGGATGTGCATTCCCTGTACTTGACGCCTGCTGCGCGCGGGCAGGGGATCGGCAAGCGGTTGCTCGATCATGCGAAGGCGCAGCACTCGCGGCTGACGCTGTTTGCATTTCAGGCCAACACCGGCGCTTGCAGGTTCTATGAACGCAACGGCTTTGCCGAGGTCGCCCGAAGCGACGGGGCGGACAACGATGAAAACCTGCCTGACATCAAATATGTCTGGCGTAGTGAAGGGGCAGAGAATGGCTAAAGGCCCGGTCCTGATCGACCTCGAAACAGATGAGCCCGCCGCCGACGTGGCCAAGGCCCCTCCGGTGCCTGATCTGGCGGTACCTCAAGGGCAGGCTATGCAAAGCGCGGCGCGATTTGCCGCCCGCAAACCCTCAGCCTTGGCGCGTTGGTTCTGGGGGTTGGCGCTGGCGGTAGTCGGGGCTGCGATTTCGGTCGCCGCATGGGATTTCGCGACCTCGCTGATCGCACGCGCGCCCATTCTGGGCTGGGTTGTCACCGGTTTGATCGCAGCTTTGGTCCTTGTTGCGCTGATCATCGCCGTCCGGGAACTGGCTGCAATTGGCCGCCTGTCCCGCGTTGACGGATTGCGCCGCGCAGCGGATGAGGCCTTGGCGGATGCTGATCTGACCAAGGCGCGCGCGGTCACGACCCGCCTGATTGCCTTCTACAAAGGCCGGGATGAGACCAAATGGGGCCGTGATCGGCTGTCCGAACGTATGTCAGAACAATTCGACGCCTCTGGCCTGTTGGCTTTGGCCGAGGATGAACTGCTGGCCCCGTTGGACGCCGCCGCAAGCCGTGAGGTTGAGGCAGCAGCCCGGCAGGTGGCTACGGTCACGGCCTTGGTGCCCCTGGCCCTTGCGGATGTGGTCACGGCCCTTGCGGCCTCGTTGCGAATGATCCGGCGGGTGGCCGAGATTTATGGTGGGCGGGCCGGGTTTCTGGGAAGCTGGCGCCTGACGCGCGCCGTTTTCGTGCATCTCGTGGCGACCGGTGCGGTGGCCGTCGGCGACGATCTGCTGGAGCCTGTTCTGGGTGGATCGGTCCTCAGTAAACTGTCGCGACGCTTTGGCGAAGGGTTGGTGAACGGTGCCCTTAGCGCCCGCGTCGGGGTGGCCGCGATGGAAGTGTGTCGACCCTTGCCCTTCTCAGATCGTCACAAACCGTCGGTCCGCACAATGATCAAAAGGGCGTTGCAGGGGCTGTTCAGTAAGACTTGATCTGACGCAAGGCGGGATGGCATGCAATTCGTCACAGTGAATGTGACAGAAAGCGAGCCATGACAGATCACGGTCACAGCCAGCAGGAAATCGAACAGAGAATAAGTGACCCGCCCGGGCGGGGCGTTTTGCGTGACATCGTCTACGGCGGCATCGATGGCTCGGTCACCACATTCGCGATTGTCGCAGGCGTTTTAGGCGCCGGGTTGTCCTCGTTCGTAATTGTTGCTCTGGGCTTGGCCAATGTGCTGGCCGACGGGTTTTCGATGGCCGTTGGCAACTATTCGGGCACCAAGGCCGAACTGGACAATATCAAACGCATTCGAGCAATCGAAAAGCGTCACATCGCGCTCTACCCGGATGGCGAGCGCGATGAGGTGCGCGAGATCCTTGCGCAGAAGGGTTTGTCCGGACAGGTGTTGGAGGATGCGACAGAGGCTATCACCGCGGACCGCGAAAACTGGATCAACCTGATGATCGAGGGCGAATACGGGCTTGGCAGCGTCGATCCGCATCCGGTGAAGGCTGCGATGGCCACGTTTCTGGCCTTTCTGGTGGCCGGGATGGTTCCTCTGCTGCCGTTTCTGCTGGCTCTGGACAACGCTTTCACTCTCTCTGTCTGCATGACCATGGGGGTGTTTTTTGCCATCGGAGCGCTGAAAAGCCGGTGGTCGCTGACTCCGTGGTGGCGCTCGGGGCTGGAGACGTTTGCCATCGGCGGTGCAGCGGCCATGATTGCCTATTTCGTGGGGTCGTTGTTTCACCCTTAGCCCGATGATGTAGCGCCATTCGTCGCATAGGGCGGAGCCTCTGGACCATCGGGCATGGGCGGCTTATAAGCGCCCCCATGCATGACCAGATGGCCATCATTATTCGAATTATATCCCCGGCGCTCTGACCCTTTGAGACGCCGGGCAAAGGTGTTTGAGACTTCGCACCGACCGCTTCGATCCTAGTACGACCAGATCATCCAAAGGACGCCCCCAATGTGCGCCGACACGATCCAGACACCCGACTACAAAGACACGCTGAACCTACCCAAGACCGAATTCCCCATGCGCGCTGGATTGCCCAAGCGCGAACCAGCATGGCTGGAGCGTTGGGAAAAGATCGGCGTCTACGACCGCCTGCGCGAGAAAGAAGGCCGTAAGCCTTTCACCCTGCATGACGGCCCACCCTACGCGAACGGTCACCTCCATATCGGCCACGCGCTGAACAAGACGATCAAGGACATGATCGTGCGATCGCATCAGATGATGGGTTTCGACGCGCGCTATGTGCCCGGTTGGGACTGTCACGGTCTGCCCATCGAATGGAAGATCGAGGAACAGTACCGCAAGAAGGGCAAGAACAAGGACGAGGTGAACATCGTCGACTTCCGTCAGGAGTGCCGCAAGTTCGCAGAAGGCTGGATCGACATCCAGCGCGAAGAGTTCAAGCGCCTGGGCATCACTGGCAACTGGCCCGATCCCTACATCACGATGGACTACCATGCCGAGGCGGTGATCGCCGACGAGTTTATGAAGTTCCTGATGAACGGCACGCTCTATCAGGGTTCGAAGCCGGTTATGTGGTCGCCCATCGAAAAGACCGCTCTGGCCGAGGCCGAGGTTGAGTATCACGACAAGGAAAGCTTCACCATCTGGGTGAAGTTCAAGGTCGTGAATGCCGGTGATTTGAATGACGCATTTGTTGTGATCTGGACCACGACCCCTTGGACCATGCCGTCGAACAAGGCGGTCGTGTATGGCAAGGACATCTCTTACGGCCTCTACGAAGTCATCGGCGCGCCCGAGGAATGCTGGGCCGCCGTTGGTGACAAGTTCCTGCTGGCTGACAATCTGGCCGCGGATGTGCTGGGCCGCGCGCGTCTGAACGACGACCAGTGGACCCGCGTCCGTGACGTGACCAGCGATGAGCTGGCAGGTGTCCAACTGACCCACCCACTGGCCGGCGCCGAGGGCGGCAACGGTGAATGGGATGACATCCGCGACTTCCGCGCCGCTGAGTTCGTGACCGATACCGAAGGGACCGGCTTCGTCCACTGTGCGCCGTCGCACGGGATGGAGGAGTTCGAACTCTATCGCGATCTGGGCATGCTCGAGCAGGTCATCACTTATAACGTGATGGACGACGGCTCGTTCCGCGCCGATCTGCCGTTCTTTGGTGGCAAATACATTCTGTCCCGCAAGGGCGGTGAGGGTGACGCCAACAAAGCGGTCATCGACAAGCTGGTCGAGGTTGGCGGGTTGCTGGCGCGTGGCAAGATCAAGCACAGCTATCCGCATTCGTGGCGCTCGAAGGCTCCGATCATCTATCGCAACACGCCGCAATGGTTTGCATCCGTTGACCGCAAGCTGGACGATGGCATGGGTGAGATGGGCGACACCATCCGCGAACGCGCCCTGCGGTCCATCGACGAGCTGGTGAAATGGACGCCGCAGACAGGCCGCAACCGTCTGTATTCGATGATCGAGGCGCGCCCGGACTGGGTTCTGTCGCGTCAGCGCGCCTGGGGTGTTCCGCTGACCTGCTTCACAAAGAAGGGCGCTATGCCCACCGACGCGGATTACCTGCTGCGCAACGCGGACCTCAACACGCGCATCAAAGCGGCGTTCGAGAAAGACGGCGCGGATATCTGGTACACTGAAGGCTTCAAAGAGCAGGTGCTGGATGGCATCGCCAACCCTGAGGATTACGATCAGGTGTTCGACGTGCTGGACGTGTGGTTCGACTCCGGCTCGACCCACGCCTTCGTTCTGCGCGACCGTGAGGACGGCACCGAAGACGGCATCGCCGATGTCTATATGGAAGGCACCGACCAGCACCGCGGTTGGTTCCACTCGTCGATGCTGCAAGCTTGCGGAACCAAGGGCCGTGCGCCCTACCGCAATGTGGTGACCCATGGCTTCACGCTGGATGCCAAGGGCAACAAGATGTCCAAATCATTGGGCAACACCATCGTGCCGGAGGAGGTCGTCAAGCAATACGGCGCCGATATCCTGCGCCTGTGGGTGGCTCAAACCGACTATACCGCCGACCAGCGGATCGGACCGGAAATCCTGAAGGGCACCGCTGACAGCTATCGCCGTCTGCGCAACACCATGCGGTTCATGCTGGGTTCGCTGGCCGACTTCACTGAAGCCGACCGTGTCGCGCCCGAAGATATGCCGCGTCTGGAACGCTGGGTCCTCAGCCGTTTGGCGGATCTGGATGAGCAGGTAAGAAAAGGCTACGCAGAGTTCGATTTCCAAGGCGTTTTCAGCGCGGTCTTCACCTTTGCCACGGTTGATTTGTCGTCCTTCTACTTCGACGTCCGCAAGGACGCGCTGTATTGCGATGGCGACAGCCTGCGTCGCCGCGCTGCGCGCACCGTGCTGGATATCCTGTTCCACCGCCTGACCACATGGCTGGCGCCAGTTCTGGTGTTCACCATGGAAGAGGTCTGGTTGGAGCGGTTCCCAAGCGACGACAGTTCGGTCCATCTGGTGGATTTCCCGGAGACACCGGCGGATTGGCGTGATGCCGAGTTGGAAGAGGCCGTTGCCAAGGTCCGCCGCGTGCGTCGCGCTGTGACGGCAGCGCTAGAGGTTCAGCGTCAGGATAAGGTGATCGGATCCAGCCTGGAGGCTGCTCCGATTGTGCATGTCGAAGATCAGGACACTGTTGCGCTGTTGGCGAGTTTTGATGTGGACGATCTTTGCATCACCTCGGGCTTGACGGTCTCCAAGGATCCGGCCCCGGCCGAAGCCTTCCGCGTGCCCGAGATTGAAGGCGTTGGTGTGGTATTCGAAAAGGCGGAAGGCGACAAATGCCAGCGGTGCTGGAAGATTCTGCCCGACGTGGGACGGCATAGTCATGCGGGCGTCTGTGGGCGCTGCGATGAAGCACTGAGCTGAAGTACCTGTTGAGTGCGGTGGACGGAGTCTTTCGCGAGGCTCTGCCTCGCGCTCCGAGGTATTTATTAAACAGAAGAAGAGGCGGGCGCGGCGCGTTATGGGTTGCGCTTTGCCTGCAAAGGCTGGCAGCCTTCGCTCATGCCGATGATTGCAGTACGGACCCAATTTGGGTGTCTTGGGGTTGAGGAACAGGACGGGGCGATTACGCGTCTTGTGTGGGGCGGCGTGAGCGACGGGCCCGAGACACCTTTGTTGCGTGAAGCGGCGGCACAGTTGAAGGCCTATGATGACGGGCGGCTTGAGCGGTTCGATCTGCCTTATCATATTTCAGGGTCCGAGTTTCAGCGGCAGGTTTGTGATTTGATGTACGCGATCCCGCTCGGCGAGACCCGCACTTATGGGGATATCGCCAGGGAACTGGGGCAGCCGCCTCAGCCGGTGGGGCAGGCCTGTGGGGCGAACCCGATCCCTGTCATCATTCCGTGCCATCGTGTTCTGGCGGCCAATGGGTTGGGCGGGTTCTCAGGCGTTGGCGGGGTTGAGACCAAAGTGGCCCTGTTGCTGCACGAAAAGGCGGCGGGTCTGTTGATCTGATCGGTGAAAACCTGTTGCATTCCAACGTCTCGAGCCTCACCTTGTTTCAAAAGGAGAGTTCGAAGGATCCCATTGAATGACCGACCAAGCAGAACGCGCCGCAGAAAAGAAAGCCATCATTGACCGCCTGATGTCGCTGGAGGCGCAGGAACTGGCCACGGCCCAGGCACATTACGACGCCTTTCTGAAAGATGCCCAACTGGATGATCGAGAGGGGCATGACAAGGATGATATCGCAGCCTCGCGCGAGAATGCGGACCTTGCAGCGGCGTTCGACGCGCCGGTACATGCGCATCATGCCAAGATCGACGTGATCGAAAACACCAATTTCGGTATCACTGATACGGTTCAGCCCGGCGCGGTCATCAAGTTCAACAATCGCCGTTTTGTTGTTTGCGTCTCGACCACTCGGTTTGATGTGGACGGCAAGACCTATATGGGTATCTCAACCCAGAGCCCGATTTATCTGGCCATGATTGGCCTGCAGGCTGGCGACGTCTTCACCCATAACGGGACTGAGTTTGAGGTTCAGGACGTTTTGTAATCCGCGCTTTTGCGTTGCGGAATGATCTGCTGCGCAATGCCTGCGAAGACCAGGTACAGGCTGGTCACAACCAGCCCCCAATGCGCCCAGCTTTCCGGGTGGAAATCAACCCAGGCCGCCCATCCTGCAAAGAAGGTCCAGGCCAGTGCCATGGGCAGGGTCACGTTGCGCCAACGCTCAGTGCGGACAGGGTGGACGAATTTCAGCGGCAGGAACATGGCTATAGCCAAAAGGGTTACCAGGACAAGGCTGACCCAGAAGTTCGGCTCGAGCGCGAAGATCACAATGACAAACATGTTCCAGCATCCGGGGAAGCCGGAGAACGAGTTGTCCTTGGTCTTCATCCGCGTGTCGGCAAAGTACATGGCGCTGGCGAATGTGATGACGATGATCGCAAACCATCCGGTCCAGCCATCCATCAAGCCGGATTTGAACAGCGCGTAGGCCGGTATGAACACATAGGTCAGGTAGTCGATGATCAGATCCAACAGGACACCATCAAATTCGGGCGCGTTCTTCTTGACGTGATAGTGGCGGGCCAAGGGGCCGTCGATGCCGTCGACGATGAAGGACACCACAAGCCACAGGTACATCAGGCTCCATTTTTCATCCACGGCCGCCAGCATGGCGAGCATGGCGAAAACGGCTCCGGTTGCGGTGAAAAGATGAACGGCAAGCGCTTTGAATCTAAGTGTCATGCCCGTGTCATGAAGGATGTGAGGGGCAGATGCAAAGCAAAAAGACAGTTTGGTTGCAAGGACATTGAGGATGCCGTGCTTTTGAACCTCAGGCCTTTGGGTGGGCGCGGTTGTACACCTCCATCAGGCGGGCAGTATCGACGGCCGTGTAGGTCTGGGTGGTGGATAGAGAGGCGTGGCCCAGAAGCTCTTGAATCGCGCGCAGGTCCCCACCGGCTGAGAGCAGATGCGTAGCAAAACTATGCCGCATGGCATGTGGCGTCGCGGTCGCGGGTAGGCCGAGCTGCATGCGGGCCTTCGACATAACCTCTTGTATCACGCGGGGATTTAGCGCTCCGCCCCGGACACCGCGAAACAGGGCAAGGTTGTCTGATTTCGGGTGCGGGCAGAGTTGGAGATAGTGGTCCACCGCTTCGCGCGCGGCTGGAAGAACCGGGACGATCCTTTCTTTGTCGCCTTTGCCTGTAATGCGCAGGGTTGCTGGCAGGGGGGCATCTGCGCCGGTCAGAGACAGCGCCTCGGAGATGCGCAATCCGCAGCCGTAGAGCAGCGTGACAACAGCCACATCACGGGCTGAGATCCAGTCATTGCTGGATTGCAGCTCGACCGTTTCGATCATGGCGCGAGCTGCGTCCTCGGCCAAAGGGCGGGGCAGCTTTTTGGTGAATTTCGGCGCGCGGGTTGAAAGAACGGCAGTTGGCTCGAACCCTTCACGCTCGGCCAGCCAACGGTAGAAGCTTTTGACGGCTGATAGTTTTCGGGCCAGAGAGCGCGCGCCCACACCGCTTTGGCGTTGATCGGCCATCCAAGCGCGCATGTCCGAGACAGAAATGCGTTCGAGCGCGGCGATGCCCTGGCGGTCCCCATGGTGAAGGGTCATGAACGACAGGAAATCAGTCACATCCCCGCGATAGGCGTTTTGGGTGTTCTGAGACCGCCCTGCCAGCGCGCCCAGGCTCTCCAACCAATGTTGGAGCGCATCTCGGCAAGCTGGCGAAATCAGGCTCACGACAGCCAGTGGCGCATCGAGCGTTCGAACACGCCAGCAAAGAACGACAGTAGATCGGTGCCAAGTTGCGGCGTGAAATGCCTCGGGTCCGAGGCCCCCATGACAATCAGACCGGGCAGGCGACCGGGGCCGAGATCTAGCTTCAGGCAGGCTTCTGACCTGAGTTGAGCGGCAAGAGTGCCAAATACCCGTTGGTTGGGCTTCTGGATTTCGCGCAAGATGACGTCGCGCGCAGGACCGCCGCGATCATAGGTGAGGTATTGGTCGATAAAGCCGGGTTCGACAACGGTCAGCGTGCCGCCCAGCTTGTCGATGGCGGGATCGTCCATAAGGGCGGTGGTTTCAAGCACTAGTGTGATGCGCTGGACCCGCAGGATTTCGGCGACATCCTGGCCGAGGACGCGCAGGAAGTCTTCGAACTCGACCGGTTCCAGAAGCCGCAGAATGGCGCGGTGGACCTGATTGGTCCCAGCCAGGTTTTCATAGGCTGCGGCGATAACAGACCGATGCGTGTCTTCCAAGCGGTCCAGTCTGGCCTCGAGCCGTTGCATGGCGATGCCGCGCAGGTCGATGACGTTGTCGCCTCGGGCCTGTTCATTGGCGTCTACCAGTGCCTGCATCAGATCTTTGTCATCCAGCAAAGCATCAGGCTTGGCCAGAATCGCGGCTCGGAGGTTGTCCTCGAGTTTTGCGTTGCTGCTCATGTCCCGTCCGGTCGTTTTTTGTTTTGGTGGCTTATAGCACGGCCAACCGGAATTACCTCGGGAAAAATGCACGTCAGGGTGGATTTCGTTTTGCGCTGTGTCCGGAGCGCTCCCGCCTGTTTGGCGCCGATCAAAGATCAGCCCCGCACAGTTGGGCCGGGCGCGGTGCCGACAGGCACCGCGCGGTCGTGCAAAGGGTCAGAGGATTTTCTGACCGGTTTTGGCCCAGTCTGCCAGGAAGGTTTCCAGACCTTTATCTGTCAGCGGGTGGTCGGCCAGTTTCTTGATCACGGCGGGCGGTGCGGTGATCACGTCGGCACCGATGCGCGCGCTGTCGGTCACGTGGTTCACGGTACGGATCGAGGCGGCGAGGATTTCGGTTTCGAACCCGTAGTTGTCGTAGATCTGGCGGATATCGGCGATCAGGTCCATGCCGTCGAGGTTGATATCGTCCAGACGGCCAATAAAGGGTGAGATGAAGGTTGCGCCTGCCTTGGCGGCCAAAAGCGCCTGATTGGCCGAAAAGCACAGGGTCACGTTAACCATCTGGCCTTCGTCGCTGAGGGTTTTGCAGGTTTTCAAACCGGCCCATGTCAGCGGTACTTTCACGGCGATGTTTGGCGCGATCTTGGCCAGCTTGCGGCCTTCCGCGATCATATCGTCGGCCTCGGTGGCGACAACTTCGGCGGACACGGGGCCGTCGACCAGATCACAGATCTCTTTGGTGACTTCCAGAATGTCGCGGCCTGATTTCAGGATCAGCGAAGGGTTGGTGGTGACGCCGTCCACCATGCCCAGGTCGTTCAGTTCGGCAATGGCGTCGATCTCGGCAGTGTCTACGAAGAATTTCATGCGGGCAGTCCTTTGATGGGTTGGCCTTGGTCGCGGATGGCTTTACCTCAAAGAGACCCCTGCTGGAACCCCCTGCATAGGATATGCTGTGAGCGCTAACGGATTTTTCGATGAAGGAGAGCTGGTTGCGGTGCTGACCACGCAGCCGCTGGACCGGACGTTGGATTACAAAGCGCCCGAAGGTGGGTGCTTTTTAGGCGCGTTTGTCGAGGTGCCATTGGGGCCGCGCAAGGTGCTGGGCGTGGTTTGGGGGCCGGGGCAGGGCGGGTTCGATCTGGCCAAGGCGCGGTCCGTGATCCGGGTACTTGAAGTTGCACCCATGCGCGAAGAGATGCGGGTGTTTCTGGGGAAAGTGGCGGACTACACGCTGACACCGATGCCTGCGATGCTGCGCCTTGCAACCCGCGCGCCGGGCTTGGGGGATCCGCCCTCGATGCGTAAGGTCTACCGGTTGGGTGCATCTGAACCGGATCGGATGACCGATGCCCGCACCCGGGTGCTTGAGGTGTTGAAAGAGTATGGCGGGCTGGCCTTCACCTTGAAGGAACTGGCCGAGCAGGCCGGGGTAACCACCTCTGTCGTCAAGGGGTTGGTCAAACTGGGCGCGGTTCGGGAAGAGGACAGCCCGCGCGATTTACCATACCCCCATCTCGATCCCGAGTTGCCCGGTAAAGACCTGACCGAGGATCAGGCGGCAGCCGTGGCGCGGCTGCAGGCGGGCCAGCGGACCGGCACCTACGGCACAACGCTGCTGAAAGGTGTGACCGGTTCGGGCAAGACGGAGGTCTATCTTGAGGCCATCGCCGAAGCTCTGCGCATGGGGCGGCAGGCGCTGGTTCTGCTGCCTGAGATTGCGCTGACGGCCGAATTTCTAACCCGAGTCGAGGCCCGGTTTGGTGCCCGCCCGGCTGAGTGGCATTCAGGGGCTACGATGACCGAGCGTCGCCGGGTCTGGCGGATGGTCGGGCAGGGCGAGGCGCAACTTGTCGTGGGTGCGCGCTCGGCCCTGTTCCTGCCATTCCGTGACTTGGGTCTGGTTGTGGTCGATGAGGAGCACGATACCTCGTACAAACAGGAAGACGGCGTGCACTACAGCGCGCGGGACATGGCAGTTCTGCGCTCGGCCATTTGCGGCGGGCGAGTGATTCTGGCCAGCGCGACGCCCTCGCTGGAAAGCTGGGCCAATGCCGAGGCGGGCAAGTATGAGCGGCTGGATCTGACCTCGCGCTTCGGGGCGGCGGTGCTGCCCGAGATGAAGCCGATCGACATGCGGGCCGAGCAAATGCAGACCGGGACGTGGATTTCTCCGTCCTTGCGGCAGGCGGTGCGGCAGCGGATCGAAAAGGGTGAACAGTCACTGCTGTTCATCAATCGCCGGGGCTATGCGCCGGTGACCTTGTGCCGGGCTTGTGGGGAACAGATTGCCTGCGATCACTGCGACGCGCGGATGGTCGAGCACCGGTTCCTCAAGCGCCTGATGTGCCATCAATGCGGCGAGACCAAACCGATGCCAGATACTTGCCCGTCTTGCGGGGTCGAAGGGAAACTGGCCCCGGTCGGCCCGGGGATCGAACGGCTGGCGGAAGAGGCCGAGGCGACTTTCCCCGAGGCCAAGATCGCAATGCTCAGCTCCGACTTGTTCGGCTCGGCCCGTGCGTTGAAGGCCAAGATCGAAGAGATCGCCGACGGGGATGCGGATATCGTCATCGGCACGCAGCTGGTGGCCAAGGGGCACAACTTTCCCAGGCTGACGCTGGTGGGGGTCATTGATGCCGATCTCAGCCTGCATGGCGCAGATTTGCGCGCGGCAGAACGGACGTTTCAACTGATGCGACAGGTGGCGGGGCGTGCGGGGCGCGCGGAAAAGCCGGGGCAGGCGCTGTTGCAGACGTTTCAGCCCGAGCATCCGGTGATCCGCGCCATTCTATCGGGTGATGAAGAAGGCTTCTGGAAAGCCGAGGCCGCTGGTCGACAGGCCGCTGGTGTGCCGCCCTATGGGCGCATGGCGGGGATCGTGCTGTCTGGCCCCGAGGTCGCTCCGGTCTTCGATATCGGCAATGCGATGGCGCGCAATGATGCGCCGCTGCGCGAGATTGGCGCTCAGGTCTTTGGTCCGGCCCCTGCGCCGATTGCCCGCATCCGGGGCAGGCATCGCGTACGCCTTTTGGTCAAGGCCCCCAAGGGCGCGCCCATTCAGGACGCCATCGCCCGCTGGATCGCGCCGCTGCGCCTGAAAGGGGATATCCGCCTGACCGTCGATATCGACCCGCAGAACTTTTACTGACCTCTGCACAGGCGCAGAGCGGATGTGCGCTGGGATCTCTCCTCTCGCCAAAGCGCAAAAATCGGCGTAGAGGGAGTCGCATGTTGAAACCCATGCCACTTTCCGAGGCGCAAAGCCTGCCGTTCTGGCGGCGCCCGATCACGCTGCTGTTCATGATGGCGTTGACCATGCCCATTGCCTTCAATGGGTGGAGCGCGCTGTTGAACAACTTCGTCATCGAAGTGGCGAATTTCGATGGCGCAGATATTGGCTTGTTGCACACTGTGCGGGAAATACCGGGTTTTCTGGCCGTCGGTGTGATCGCTGTGATCATCTTTGTGCGGGAGCAGGTGCTGGCCATGATCTCGCTGATGATGCTGGGCGTGGCGACGGCGGTGACTGCATGGTTCCCAAGCCTTGGTGGGCTGCTATTCGTAACGCTCTTTAGCTCGATCGGATTTCACTACTACGAGACGGTCAACCAGTCGTTGCAGTTGCAATGGCTACCAAAGGACCGTGCGCCACAGATTCTGGGATGGCTTGTGGCGATGGGCTCGGCGGCGACGGCAGTGGTCTATGGGTTGATCGTCCTGACCTGGGATCGGTTCGACCTGTCCTATAACTTCGTCTTCATGATGGCGGGCGGTGCGACGGCGCTGTTGGCTCTGTTTTGCCTGCTGGCCTATCCGCAATTCGACGCGCCGACGCCGCAGACCAAAAAGCTGATTCTGCGCAAACGCTATTGGCTGTATTACGCGCTGCAATTCATGGCAGGCGCGCGCCGTCAGATCTTTGTGGTGTTCGCGGGCTTCATGATGGTCGAGAAATTCGGGTTCGAGGTCCACGAACTCACCAGCCTATATCTGATCAACCTCGTGATCAACATGGCTGCGGCTCCGATGCTGGGCAAAGCGGTGTCCAAATTTGGCGAGCGTCGGACATTGATCTTCGAATACGCCGGGCTTGCGATTGTCTTCGCAGCCTATGGTGGCATCTACTGGTTTGGGTGGGGCGTAGTTCTGGCCGCGACCCTATATGTGATCGATCATGTGCTGTTCGCGCTGGCTTTGGCCTTGAAAACCTACTTCCAGAAAATCGCCGATCCCGCCGATATCGCACCAACGGCCGCTGTGGCGTTCACCATCAACCATATCGCCGCGGTGTTTCTGCCTGCGCTGCTTGGGCTGCTTTGGGTGGCCTCACCCGGTGCGGTGTTTGCGCTGGCGGCGGCAATGGCGATGATCTCGCTTGCTCTGTCTCTGTTGATCCCGCGCCATCCTGAGCCGGGCAATGAGACCATCCTGACCAAATACGCGCCGGCACCCGCCGAATAGGCGCAAGAGCTTGACCTTGGCGGGCCCACGCCCTAGGCGCTGTCCTGACCCAGACAGGAGGCCCCTATGCCCACATTCACCGCTCTTACTACGCTGACTGGTAAGAAACCCGCCGAAGGTCTTGGCGAAGCGATGGAGCGTCTGGATCCCGAACCCACTGGCGTTGGCGTTTTCGAGGTCGAAGATGGCTCGGGCCTGTGGGAGGTTGGTGGGTATTTCACCGAAGCCCCCGATGAGACGGCGCTGGCCGTACTGGCCGCGGCCTTTGAGGCCAAGCCCTTTGTGGTATCCGAGCTGCCCGAAACCGATTGGGTTGCCCATGTGCGCCGTGAACTGGCCCCGGTCGAGGCGGGCCGTTTCTTTGTCTATGGCAGCCACGACGCCGACAAGCTGCCCGAAGGTCGGATCCCCCTGTTGATCGAGGCCGCGATGGCCTTTGGTACCGGCCACCACGGAACGACTCTGGGCTGTCTAAAGGCGCTTGATCAGTTGCTGGACGAAGGGTTCTCGGCCAGCAAGGTCGCCGATATCGGGTGTGGGACTGCCGTGCTGGCCATGGCAGCTGCGCGTGTTTGGGAAGGGGACATCATCGCCAGTGACATTGATCAGGTTGCCGTCGATGTGGCCGAAGCGAACCTGAAGGCCAATGGCATGTCCGGTCAGGTTCACTGTGTCGAGGCCGCTGGCTTCGATCACCCGGACCTGAACGCGCACGCGCCCTATGATTTGATTTTCGCCAACATCCTGAAGGGTCCGCTGGTCGCTCTGTCGCCGGAAATCTCGGCGAATCTGCGGGCGGAGGGCTATGCAATCCTGTCGGGAATCCTGAACGAACAGGCCGATGATGTGGTGAATGTTTATTCCCAGAATGGCTTCAATCTGCATCATCGAGGTGAGATTGGTGAATGGACGACGCTAATCTTAAGTAAACAGGGCTAAATCAGGGCTATTTACAGGAGTTTTCTAGATTCGCGCCACGTTTTTGTCGCAATCTATGCTTACCCTTTTTTAATCATTTTGATGGGGGGCGGTTTTGTGGAGGCTGCCATGGCGGGAAAACAACTGGAATTTGATCAGCGCGTTCAGCGTCTGAACAAGAAGCACTCGAAGCTCAGCAAAGGCTATCGCGCGACGATGCGCAAAGATGGCTTGGTAGTGATGAAGCCGCAAAGGGTCCGCTCTGCGGTTCCGGCCAAAGTTCTGCTGTTTACTCTGCTGGCAGTTTTCGCGTTCAAAGCGTTTCTTTTGTCCAGCCTCGGCCCCTCAGGATATCAATACCGCATCGACAGCCTGAAAGAGGGCACACAGGTCGAACAGGCAGGCGCCTGGATCATGCAGATCGACCCGGTTTCACAGTTCCTCTCGGTTCAGCTCAACAAAGTTCTCTACTAAGCACCAGCTGAAACAGAAAACACCGCGGCCTTTCGGCTCGCGGTGTTTCTTTGTGCCCCACAGGGAGGAGAAAGGGGCGTATAGCGAGAGGGTCGTCTTACCGGCGGCCTTCGGCGATGACGTCGATGTCGCCGCGGCACAGGCCGATATCATCCAGTTCGCGGTCGCTCAGACCGGTCAGCACGTTGCGTGTTACGCGGGCGTCGTTCCAATCGGCGGCGGCATGTGTAACCGATGTGAAAAATGCGCCGATACGGCCAACGAGGCCGAATGAGCCAGTGGTGGCGATGCGGGTCGAGTCCAGTGCAGCCATATCCTGTTTCCTTCTGGTTTGTGTGAACATTTGATCTTGCGATCTGAGCGGCATCTAGTGTCGAAGATTTGCTCGCGCAATAGCATTTTTTGCATGTGTCCTATGCAGTTTTTGCAACGCTTGCTGAATCTGTAAGCACCTTAAAAACTTGATTAAAATGGGTTCATAAAAGTGTCGATTTCAGACTTTTCGAAGTCGCAAACCGTCCTTTGTGTCGCGCGCAGGATGGCGGTGTCGTTTTCAGGCTTAGGGTCAATTCGCTTGGAAAATGTTCACGCTTCGTGCTATCCGTTGAAAAAAGATCACAAAACCCGAGCGGGCTGAGGCGAAGCATGCGAATTCTGGGCATTGATCCGGGGCTTAGGACCCTGGGATGGGGCGTCATCGAATCAAATGGCAGCCGGTTGAGCCACGTTTCGAACGGTTTGTGCAAATCCGACGGGGATGATCTGGGCGAGCGGCTGCTGTCTCTGCACAATCAGATTGTCGAGGTCATCGCCGAATATAGGCCCGACCAAGCTGCGATCGAGCAAACTTTCGTCAACAAGGACGGTGCCGGGACGCTGAAACTGGGTCAGGCGCGTGGGGTGGCCTTGCTGACGTTGGCACAGGCCGGGCTGCCTGTGGGGGAATACGCTCCGAACCGGGTCAAGAAAACCGTCGTTGGCGTTGGGCATGCCGAGAAAGAGCAGGTCCTGCACATGGTCAAGCTGCAGTTGCCGGGGTGTCTGCCCAAGGGCGCGGATGCGGCGGATGCATTGGCGATCGCGATCTGTCATGCGTATTACGGCAAGACACAACAGCCGCGTGTGAAAGAGGTGAGGGCATGATCGGTAAACTGACAGGGCGTCTGGACTATCGCGCCGCAGATCACATCCTGATCGACGTGCGGGGCGTGGGTTACATCGTCTATTGCTCTGACCGGACCATGGCTGCGTTGCCGGGCGTGGGTGAGGCGGTCTCGATCTATACCGATATGGTCGTGCGTGAAGATCTGATGCAGCTTTACGGGTTTCTTTCCCTGATCGAGAAAGAATGGCATCGACTATTGTGTTCGGTTCAGGGCGTCGGGGCCAAGGTCTCGCTGGCCATTCTCAGCGCGTTGGGGCCGGATGGTGTAAGCCGCGCGATTGCTTTGGGCGATTGGGGTGCGGTGAAGGCTGCCAAGGGGGTCGGTCCGAAGACCGCTCAGCGCATTGTGTTAGACCTTAAGGACAAGGCCCCGGGGGTTATGGCGATGGGCGGCACTGTGACCGAGGCGATGAACGGCCCCGCGTTGGAGGTTGTTGAAACCGTCGAGCCGCAACCAGCACCCAAACGGACTGCGAAACCGACCTCGGGATCGGCGGCGGCCTCTGCGGGGGCGTTGTCGGCCTTGTCGAATTTGGGATATGGCCCATCCGAGGCGGCCTCGGCCGTGGCGGAGGCGGCGGCCAATCTGCCCGACGCGGGTGAGGCTGAATTGATCCGCGCGGCGCTCAAGCTGCTGGCTCCGAAAGGGTGATTGAATGGTAGACGCCGATCCCACGCTGCGGCCTGACCCTCTGCCCGAGGACAATGACCGCGCCCTTCGTCCGCAGGGGCTGGATGAGTTCATCGGTCAGGCCGAGGCGCGTGCAAATCTGAGCATCTTCATCCAATCCGCCCGACAGCGCGGCGAGGCGATGGATCATACGCTGTTCCATGGTCCTCCGGGTTTGGGGAAAACCACGTTGGCGCAGATTATGGCGCGTGAGCTAGGGGTGAACTTCCGTATGACCTCTGGTCCGGTTCTGGCCAAGGCGGGCGATCTGGCGGCGATCCTGACCAATCTGGAAGCGCGGGACGTGTTGTTCATCGACGAAATCCATCGCTTGAACCCGGCGGTCGAGGAAGTTCTCTATCCTGCAATGGAAGATTTTGAGCTGGATTTGGTGATTGGCGAAGGCCCGGCTGCTCGTACCGTTCGGATCGAGTTGCAGCCGTTTACGCTGGTTGGAGCCACCACGCGGATGGGTCTGCTGACCACGCCGCTGCGCGACCGTTTTGGTATTCCGACCCGGTTGCAGTTCTACACGGTCGATGAATTGCACGAGATCGTCAGCCGCAACGCACGCAAACTGGGTGCACCAGCAGACGACGACGGCGCGCGTGAAATTGCGCGCAGGTCGCGTGGGACGCCTCGGATCGCAGGCCGTTTGCTGAGGCGCGTGGTGGACTTTGCAATCGTCGAAGGCGACGGGCGGATTACACGCGAATTGGCTGATGGCGCGCTGACACGTTTGGGCGTCGATCATCTCGGGTTGGACGGCGCGGACCGTCGGTATCTGAAACTGGTCGCTGAGAATTATGGCGGTGGTCCGGTTGGGATTGAGACAATGTCGGCGGCCTTATCGGAAAGTCGCGACTCGCTTGAGGAAGTGATCGAGCCCTATTTGCTGCAGCAGGGATTGATACAACGCACGCCACGCGGGCGGATGCTGGCGCAGAAGGCGTGGACGCATTTGGGTATGGCTGCACCAAAGGGTCAGAGCGATCTGTTTGGTTGAGGCTGGCGCTGAGGGATTTTATGCCTTCGGCGAGAGTATTTTTGAAAAGATGAAGGGCTGGGCGTGACACCGGACGAGATCGAGGCGCTGTTTACGCGCGAAAGCGGAGAGTTCCTGTTTGCGCGGTGGGGTCGCCCCATCGTACCGATCGTTTTCGGTGTCGAGGATGAGACGCTGGCAACAGTCAAGGGCGCTTTCGAGGCCGTGGTGACGCTGGCCGGTCACAAGATGGCCGAGACGGATCCAGAGCTGGGCGCCAATTGCATGGTCTTTTTCTTCCGCGACTGGCAGGAACTGCTGGAGGTCCCGGATCTGGACCGCCTTGTCCCCGATCTGGCACCTTTGGTTGAGCGTCTGGTCGCTGCGGATGCCAATCAGTACCGCATCTTCCGGTTCGAAGAAGACGGCGCGATCCGCGCGGCCTTCGTATTCCTGCGCATGGATAAAGAACTATCCAAAGTCCCTGCCGAGACTCTGGCGCTCAGTCAAGTAGTTCAAACCATTCTGCTCTGGTCGGATACGGCGTTTCGAACCCAGTCAGCTCTGGCTGTGGCGGGCGAGGCGACGATTCTGCGCCCGGATATTGCGGGTCTGATCCGGGCCGCTTACGATCCGATCTTGCCGGGGGCGGCGCATGATGCGTCGCACGCGCTGCGCCTGTTTGCCCGGTTGGAGCTGCCGCAATGAAGCACATCTTTCCGGTTCGCGTTTACTATGAAGACACCGACATGGGCGGAGTCGTCTATCACGCGAACTACCTGCGCTACATCGAACGCGCGCGTTCGGACTGGGTGCGTCGTTTGGGCAATGACCAGAACGCCATGCGGGATGAGGGGATCGTTTGGGTCGTACGGCGGGTCGAGGCTGACTACCTGTCGCCTGCCAAGTTTGATGACGAATTGATCGTCGAAACAGAAGTGACCGAGATTTCCGGCGTGCGCCTGACCATGGCGCAGCTTGTGAAACGGGGTGAGACCAATATTTTCCGCGCTTCGGTCACGGCGGTTTGCATCAATAAAGACGGCAAACCGATCCGCCTCCCGGCAGAGATTCGCGCATTGATGTAACATTTTCGCAGCCCGGGGTGGTTCTGTTGGCTTTTCAACCCCAACTGCGTTAGCGTTTGGCAAAACAAGGCCAAACAAACGGCCATCAGGCAAAAAAGAGCAGGTTCATGGAAGCTGAAACGCTGGCGCTGGCGCAGGAGATCGATTTCTCCATGTGGGGGCTGTATGCCCGCGCGACCTTTATCGTAAAACTGGTGATGCTGATGCTGATCGCGGCGTCGATTTGGTCCTGGGGCATCATCATTCAGAAACTCATCAACTATCGCGCGGCCCGGCGCGAAGCGCAGAAATTTGATGAGAGCTTCTGGTCTGGCAACCCGCTGGATGAGTTGTTTGAGCAGATCGGCTCGCAGCCCGATGGCAGTTCCGAGAAGATATTTGCGGCCGGCATGATCGAGTGGCGCAGGTCGCATCGCACGGATGGAGGTTTGATCGCCGGGGCGACGGCTCGGATCGACCGGTCGATGGATGTGGCAATCGCAAAAGAGGCTGAGACACTGCAGAAGGGTCTGCCGATCTTGGCGACTGTTGGCTCAACTGCGCCGTTCATTGGTCTGTTCGGCACGGTCTGGGGCATCATGAATGCGTTTATCGAGATTGCCGAGCAGCAGAATACCAACCTCGCCGTTGTGGCGCCCGGCATTGCCGAGGCGTTGCTTGCCACCGGTCTGGGCCTGCTGGCCGCGATCCCGGCGGTGATTTTCTACAACAAGCTCAGCGCGGATAGTGACCGGATCGTTGGAGGCTATGAGGCCTTTGCCGATGAATTCGCCACCATCCTGTCGCGCCAGTTGGATAGCTGACCATGGGGGCAGCGGTTCAGCAAAGCTCGGGCGGGAACGGACGTAGGCGCGGACGCCGGCGCGGTCGCGCCCAGCCGATGGCTGAGATCAACGTCACGCCCTTTGTCGACGTCATGCTGGTGCTGTTGATCATCTTCATGGTCGCAGCGCCTCTGCTGACCGTTGGGGTGCCGGTCGATCTGCCCAAGACTGCCGCAAGCGCCTTGCCTGGCGATAGTGAGGAACCGCTGACCGTCACGCTGACCGCCGATGGTCGTATTCAGATACAGACCACGGATATCGCGCGCGACGAGCTGATTGGACGCTTGCGCGCCATCGCGGCAGAACGCAGCAGTGACCGTGTCTTCCTGCGGGCGGATGGGGCGATCCCCTACGCTCAGGTGATGCAGGTGATGGGCGCACTGAATGCGGGCGGGTTTTCAAATGTGGGTCTGGTGACGGATACCGGCGGGCCGACGCTGGACGATGGGTAAAGGTGGGGTCGCGCGGTGGATACCGGCACCAAGATTTCAGCGATTGCGCATGTCAGCCTGATCGGCTGGGCGTTGTTCGGCGGCACCTTCCGGTCCGAGCCGCTGCCGACACAAGTGCAGGATGTTTCCGTGATTTCGGCTGAGCAATTCGCAGCGCTCACGGCGCAGCGCGATGCGCCTGAGCTGCCGGAGTCTCCGGGTACTCTGGAACAACCCGACGCGCCGGAATCTGAGGTCAGCGCCCCTGAGGTGACACCGGAAGAACAGCCGCGCCCGGAGCCTGTGACGCCCGCAGAGCCGGAGCCTGAGACTGTTCCCGAAACGGTCGAGGTTCAGCCTGAGCCTGAGTTGCCCGAAGAACCTCCGACGTTGACGGAACCGGAAACGGCCGCCTTGCCGGTGCCGCCGGGACCTGAAGCGCAACCCAGCCCGGCTGAGCGTGTCGCGCCCGAGGCCATCGCGCCGCCTCCGCCCGAGGCTGAACCGGATGAGGTGGAAACGCCCCCGGTCTCACTGTACGAAGGCGCTGAGACGCAGCAAGAGCAACAAGATCAGACGGCCCCTGAAGAAGCCGCGCCCGAGATCGTGACCGAGGCCGAAGAGACCGACCAGCCAGCGCCTCTGACCTCTCCGCGCCCGCGTGTGCGGCCCAACCGTCCTGAACCCGCACCTGAGGTTGCGGAAACTCCGGAACCGGCGCCGGAAACCCCAACGCCGACGCCTGCGCCGGACAATAGCGACGCCATCAATGACGCGTTGTCCGAGGCATTGGCGGGCGGAACTGAACCCGCCGGCCCACCGCTCACCAGCGGTGAAAAAGACGCGATGCGCGTTGCCGTGTCGCGGTGCTGGAATGTCGGATCGCTGTCGACCGATGCGCTGAACGTTGTAGTGACGGTTGCGTTCTCGCTCAATCGTGATGGCACGATTATCAGCGAGAGCATTCGGTTGCTGAACAGCTCTGGCGGTGCTTCGGGTGCCGAAAATCAAGCCTATCAGGCGGCCCGACGCGCAATTTTGCGCTGCGGCGCGCGTGGATATGATCTGCCGGCTGACAAATACGATCACTGGCAGGATATTGAGATTACATTCAATCCCGAGAGGATGCGGATCAAATGATGAAACTTCTGACCAGCCTCTTTCTTGGGCTGACCCTGGTGTCAGCTCCGGTTTACGCTCAGAACAGCCCCCTGCGGTTGGAAATTGATGAAGGCATCATCGAGCCGATGCCGTTTGCAGTTCCCAACTTCGTGCCCGACGGCCCGGCGGCGACGCAGTTCGCCAACGATATCTCGCGTGTTGTTGCGGCGGATCTGACCGGAACGGGGTTGTTCCGCGAAATCTCCTCGGAAGCGTTCATCAGCCGGGTCAGCAGCTTTGACGCTCCGGTCCAGTTTGCCGATTGGAAAGCGATCAACGCGCAGGCTTTGGTGACAGGGGCTGTGAATGTCTCGGGCAAGCGGCTGACGGTTCGGTTCCGGGTCTGGGATGTGTTCTCGGGGCAAGAACTTGGTAACGGTCTGCAGCTAGCGGGCACCACGGATGGCTGGCGGCGCATGGCGCACAAGGTTGCTGATCAGGTTTATAGCCGTATCACCGGTGAAGGCGCCTATTTCGATAGCCGCGTTGCTTTTGTATCTGAAAGTGGCCCTAAGAACCAGCGCCTCAAGCGTTTGGCAATCATGGATTATGATGGGGCCAACGTTCAGTATATGACGGATAGCGCGGCCATCGTTCTGGCCCCGCGCTTTTCACCGACAGGCGAGCAACTGCTCTATACCAGCTACGAAAGCGGCAGCCCGCGCATCTATATTCTGGATGTGGGCCGCGTGCAGCGGCGCGAACTGCAAACGCAGGACGGCACCATGAGCTTTTCTCCGCGTTTTTCACCGGACGGGCGGTCGATTGTGTATTCGCTGATTCAGGGCGGCAATACCGATCTGTGGCGGATGGATCTGGCCTCAGGCCAAAGCACCCGCCTGACCAACACGCCTGCGATCGAAACCGCGCCCAGCTATTCGCCGGATGGCAGCCAGATCGTGTTTGAAAGCGACCGTTCAGGCACGCCGCAGCTTTATGTGATGGCGGCAAACGGCGGCGAAGCGACGCGGATCAGCTTTGGTCAGGGGCGGTATGGTACGCCGGTCTGGTCGCCGCGTGGTGATCTGATTGCCTTCACCAAGCAGAACAAAGGCCGCTTCCATATCGGCGTGATGCGCACCGATGGCAGTGAGGAACGCCTGCTGACTTCGTCCTTTCTCGACGAAGGCCCGACCTGGTCGCCAAACGGCCGCGTCATCATGTTCACCCGCGAGACGCAGGGCGCAAGTGGACGGGCGACGCTCTATTCCGTGGATATCTCGGGTCGAAACCTGCGCCCCGTGCGCACGCCGGATGGCGGCAGCGACCCGTCCTGGGGGCCATTGCAGAATTGATCGCCGCCAATGCGAGGCAAAGTTCACAAGAAACAGTCGCTGTGATAGACAGGCGGCAACAAACAAAACAACGAGGCACTTGAGATGAACGTATTGGGCAAAATCCTGGCCTTGGGCGCGCTAAGCGTGGTCGCGGCCTGTACCAACAATGATCCTTCGGCTTTGGGTGGCAGCGGCGCTGGTGGTAGCGGCTCGATTGTCGCTGGCTCTCCTAGTGATCCGCGCTCGCCCGCCTATTTCCAGCAGACGGTCGGGGATCGTGTTCTGTTCGCGGTTGATCAGTCCACCCTGTCGCCGCAGGCGCAGACCGTTTTACAAGGGCAGGCGGAATGGCTGCTGGCCAACCCTGATTACGTGGCAACCATCGAAGGTCACGCGGATGAGCAGGGCACGCGGGAATACAACCTTGCGCTGGGCGCACGTCGGGCCAATGCGGCGCGTGAATACCTGATTTCGCGTGGGGTCGCAGGCAATCGTCTGACGACGGTCAGCTTCGGCAAAGAACGCCCGATCGAGATTTGCAGCACCGAGGACTGTTATTCCAAAAACCGCCGCGCGGTTACGGTGCTGACCGGTTCAACCTTGGGGTAAGACGATGAGAGTTGCAGGATGGGTTCTGGCCGCAGTTGTGGCAACAGCAGGCGTCGCGCAAGCGCAGGATCAGCAGACCCTGGCGGATATCCGGCAGGAGTTGACAGTGCTGTATGTCGAGATACAGCGCTTGAAACGTGAGTTTTCGACCACTGGCTCTCCTGCGCCCAACCTGTCTGGCAGCTCGATCCTTGAACGTGTGGATGCGATTGAGGCCGAGTTGCAGCGCCTGACCCGTCAGACTGAGCAGTTGAATCAGCGCGTCCAGAATATCGTGACCGACGGCACCAACCGGATCGGTGATCTTGAATTCCGCTTGGTCGAGCTGGAAGGCGGCGATTTGTCGGCACTGGGTGAGACCTCCACTTTGGGCGGCGAAGGGGAATCCACCGCTGCGGTAACACCCGCGCCGACGGAGCCGAACACTTCGGACCAGGGCGAGCTGGCCGTTGGCGAGCGAGCGGATTTCGACGATGCGTCGCAAGCATTGGCCGATGGTGATTTCCAGACTGCTGCGACGATGTTTGCACAATTCGACACCTCTTATCCCGGCAGCCCGCTTGCTCCCGAGGCGCATTTGAACCGTGGCAAAGCGCTCGAAGGGCTCGGGGATACGCGCGAAGCCGCACGTGCATTCCTCGCCAGCTTCACCGGAGATTCCGAAGGAGCTGTGGCGCCCGAAGCTCTGTTCGAACTTGGCGCTGCTTTGGGTCGTTTGGGCCAGACCGATCAAGCCTGTATCACCTTGTCCGAGGTTGGCGTGCGCTTCCCGGCTTCCGGGCAAGCCACCAGTGCGGTGCAGGAAATGGCCTCCTTGGGGTGTTCTTGACCCCGCCACTCGACACACTGACATCCGATCTGCGCGCCCGGTTGCCTGAACGTTTGCCGGAGCGTCTGGGCATCGCGGTCTCGGGCGGAGGGGACTCGGTTGCCCTGATGCACCTTTTGCACCGCATTGCGTCGGATGAGGGGGTGGAACTGTTCGCCGCCACGGTCGACCACGGTTTGCGCGCCGAGTCGGTGGAGGAGGCCCGAACGGTTGCAAAGCAGGCGGCCGCGTTAGGTATCCCCCACGAAATTTTGCAGTGGCAGGAGTGGAATGGCTTAGGCAATCTGCAGGATCAGGCCCGGCAGGCGCGGTATGCCTTGCTGACCGAGTGGGCGAAGAGCAACGACATCAGCGCCATTGCATTGGGCCATACGGCGGATGATCAGGCCGAAACACTTCTTATGCGACTGGCCCGTTCGGCCGGGGTGACGGGACTGTCGGGTATGCCAAGCAGTCGAATCCACGATGGGATCGACCTGTTGCGCCCTATGCTAGGGATCACTCGAGACAGGCTGCGGGCCTATTTGACCGAGATCGGCGCGCAGTGGATTGAGGACCCCTCGAATCAGGACACGCGCTTTGACCGGATCAAAGCGCGGCAGGCCGTGTCTGATCTAAAACCGCTTGGTATTTCGGCCGAAACCCTGACGCGTGTCGCCGACAATCTCACACAAGCGCGTGAGGCGCTAGAACGCTATGCGCAGGACTCCGCCCAACGGGTAGCTACGGTCGATGCCGGGTCCGTTGTGCTGGATCGCGAGGGCTTCGCCGCGCTGCCTGAAGAAATCCGGCGTAGGGTTCTGGTTGGCGCTGTTTCATGGATCGCGGGCCCCGGCTACCCGCCGCGCCAATCGACTGTGGATCAGGCGTTGCAGGCCATTCTGAACGGGGGTCCCGCCGCAATTGGGGGCTGTTTGCTGTTTTCAAAGGCAGAAAAACAGTGGATCTGCAGAGAATTCAACGCGGTTGACGGCCTGACCGCGAAAATCACGGCTACATGGGACGCGCGTTGGGTGCTGTCTGGCCCCGATATTCCAGGGACGGAGATTCGGGCTCTTGGTGAAAACGGCTTACAGATGCTGCCCGACTGGCGTGCCGCGGGGCGTCCATGGCTTGCTTTGCAAGCGTCCCCAGCGGTTTGGAGAGGTGACACTCTTGAGGCCGCGCCCCTAGCCGGATTCGCCAATGGCTGGCGCGCTGATCTGGCCCCCGATTGGCCTGAGTTTCACGCATCTTTTTTATCGCATTGAACCTCAGCCAATCCTCTCTATTTTAAGAAGCAACCCGGCAGGTCCTTGTCTGCCGAAATCTTTTAGGAGAATTTCCTTGGGCAACGCTCGTAATATCGCCTTCTGGGTCGTTCTGTTCCTGCTGATCCTTGCACTGTTCAACCTGTTCAGCGGACCGGGCGGAACACTTCAGGGGAATGAACGCACCTATTCCGACTTTGTCAGCGCCGTTCAAAGCGGTGAGGTCAAGAACGTCACGCTGGATGGTGAGCAAATTCGCTACACAACGCAAAGCGGCGCGAATTACACCACGATCAAACCCGGTGATGCCGAGGTTACGAAACTGCTGATCGACGAACAGATCCCGGTCGAAGCGGTCAAGCAGCAGCAATCAGGCTTCCAATCGTTCCTGATCACTCTGCTGCCCTTCCTGTTGCTGATCGGCGTTTGGGTCTACTTCATGAACCGGATGCAGGGTGGCGGCAAAGGCGGCGCGATGGGCTTTGGCAAGTCGAAGGCCAAGATGCTGACTGAAAAGCACGGCCGCGTGACCTTTGATGATGTTGCTGGCATCGACGAAGCCAAGGAAGAGCTGGAAGAGATCGTTGAATTCCTGCGCAACCCGCAGAAATTCAGCCGTCTGGGAGGCAAGATCCCCAAGGGCGCGCTGCTGGTTGGCCCTCCGGGTACCGGTAAAACGCTGCTGGCCCGTGCGATTGCGGGTGAGGCGGGTGTGCCGTTCTTCACCATCTCGGGTTCTGACTTCGTTGAAATGTTCGTGGGTGTCGGTGCGAGCCGTGTCCGTGACATGTTCGAGCAGGCTAAGAAGAACGCGCCGTGTATCGTGTTTATCGACGAAATCGACGCCGTGGGTCGCCATCGTGGTGCCGGCTATGGCGGTGGTAACGATGAGCGCGAACAGACGCTCAACCAATTGCTGGTCGAGATGGACGGGTTCGAGGCCAACGAAGGTGTGATCATTCTGGCCGCGACCAACCGTAAAGACGTTCTGGACCCGGCTCTGCTGCGTCCGGGCCGTTTCGACAGGAACGTGACCGTTGGGAACCCCGACATCAAAGGCCGCGAGAAGATCTTGGGCGTTCACGCACGCAAGACGCCTCTGGGTCCTGATGTTGACTTGCGCATCATCGCGCGCGGTACTCCGGGCTTCTCGGGTGCGGATCTGGCGAACCTTGTGAACGAGGCCGCGCTGATGGCTGCACGTGTAGGCCGTCGCTTTGTCACCATGGAGGATTTTGAGAACGCCAAGGACAAGGTGATGATGGGGGCTGAGCGCCGCTCGATGGTGCTGACCCAGGATCAGAAGGAAAAGACCGCGTATCACGAGGCCGGCCACGCCGTTGTTGGTCTGGAACTGCCGATGTGCGACCCGGTTTACAAGGCAACGATCATTCCGCGCGGTGGCGCGCTGGGTATGGTTGTCTCTCTACCGGAGATGGATCGCCTGAACTATCACCGTGATGAGTGTGAGCAAAAGCTGGCCATGACCATGGCGGGCAAGGCGGCTGAAGTCATCAAATACGGTGAAGACCATGTTTCGAACGGTCCGGCCGGTGACATCATGCAGGCCAGCCAGTTGGCGCGCGCCATGGTGATGCGCTGGGGTATGTCGGACAAGGTCGGCAATATCGACTATGCCGAAGCCCATGAGGGGTATTCGGGCAACACCGCTGGTTTCTCGGTCTCGGCTCATACCAAAGAGCTGATCGAGGAAGAGGTGAAGCGCCTGATCCAGCAGGGCTATGAGCGCGCCCACCAGATTCTGACCGACAAGAGTGAGGAATGGGAGCGTCTGGCGCAGGGGCTGTTGGAATACGAAACCCTCACCGGCGACGAGATCAAGCGGGTCATGAATGGGGATGCGCCGACCGAAGGCGATGACGAGGGCGACAGCCCGGATCAGGGTAGTGCGCCCAGCGTAACGGCCATTCCAAAGACCAAGCCCAAGAAGTCTCCACCCGAAGGTGGAATGGAGCCGGAGCCAACCGCATAAATACGAAAACCCGAGGTCCAGACCTCGGGTTTTTTCTTTTCTTCCGCCACCTGCTGGTCATTATGCGCGCAGATGGATGCAGAAGGAAAACCCCATGCCATTCCTGCGTGAAACCGAATTCTCTGCCGAGGTCGTCTGGTTGGGGCGCGTCCCGGCCGGTCAGTCGCTGCGCGCTCAGCCCGTTGAGGCGTTGGAGTTTGGCTTTGACGGGGTGCAAGGCGAACGGCACGAGGGTCTCAACCGTGCATCATGCGTGCGTGTCAGCAATGTCTATCCGAAAGGCACCGAGATTCGGAATGTCCGACAGGTGTCGATTCTGTCAGCAGAGGAGCTGTCGGAGATTGCCGCCGCGATGGAGCTGGACCATCTTGATCCGTCTTACCTGGGAGCGTCGATCGTGTTGAAGGGCATCCCTGATTTTTCCCATATCCCGCCGTCTTCGCGCCTTCGGTCCGAGGCGAATTTGACGATTACCGTCGATATGGAAAACGCACCTTGTGTCCTACCCGGACGTGAGATTGAGGCGGATCACAGCGGCTACGGTGCCGCCTTCAAACCGGCCGCGCAGGGGCGGCGGGGGATCACGGGATGGGTCGAACGGCCCGGAGCTCTGCATATCGGCGATCGTTTGAAGCTGTTTGTTCCCGATCAGCCGCTCTGGCAGCCATAGCGCTCATTCGTTTCCGATTGGAAACGCTTGAAATTGAGCGACGCCGTTTCGCGGCACGAATATGTCGGAATCCTTAGCCACTGCTTGGGTATGCAACTGTATGGGTTTGTCAGCACCGACGCGACGCGTCGGTTTTGCACGGCATTCAATCAGGGACCCTGCCCAATGAGCTACAAATCTGACATCGAAATCGCTCGCGAAGCGAACAAGAAGCCGATTCAGGAAATCGGCGCAAAAATCGGTATCGAATCTGCCGATCTGCTGCCTTACGGCCACGACAAAGCGAAGGTCAGCCAGGACTTCATCAACTCGGTCCAGGACCGCGAAGATGGCAAGCTGATCCTGGTCACCGCGATCAACCCGACCCCTGCGGGTGAAGGCAAGACCACCACCACCGTGGGTCTTGGCGATGGCCTGAACCGCATCGGCAAAAACGCGATGATCTGTATCCGTGAAGCTTCGCTTGGCCCGAACTTCGGCATGAAGGGCGGCGCTGCGGGTGGCGGTTACGCTCAGGTTGTTCCGATGGAAGAAATGAACCTGCACTTCACAGGTGACTTCCACGCGATCACTTCGGCGCACTCGCTGCTATCGGCGATGATCGACAACCACATCTACTGGGGCAATGAAGCTGAGATCGACGTCCGCCGCGTTGCATGGCGTCGTGTGGTCGACATGAACGACCGTGCTCTGCGTCAGATCACGGCGTCGTTGGGTGGCGTGTCGAACGGCTTCCCGCGTGAAGCAGGCTTTGACATCACCGTTGCGTCCGAGGTTATGGCGATCCTGTGCCTTGCAAACGACCTGAAAGACCTGGAAAAGCGTCTGGGCGACATCATCGTTGCTTACCGCCGTGACAAGACCCCGGTTTACTGCCGCGACATCAAGGCAGAAGGCGCAATGACCGTTCTGCTGAAGGACGCAATGCAGCCGAACCTGGTGCAGACGCTGGAAAACAACCCGGCCTTCGTCCATGGCGGCCCGTTTGCGAATATCGCGCACGGCTGTAACTCGGTCATCGCGACCAAAACCGCTCTGAAGGTTGCTGACTATGTCGTGACCGAAGCCGGTTTCGGTGCTGACCTGGGTGCCGAGAAGTTCATGAACATCAAGTGCCGCAAAGCCGGTATCGCACCGTCGGCCGTTGTTTTGGTCGCCACCGTGCGCGCGATGAAGATGAACGGCGGCGTTGCAAAAGCCGATCTGGGTGCCGAAAACGTCGACGCGGTTCAGTCTGGCTGTGCCAACCTCGGCCGTCACATCGAGAACGTGAAGTCCTTCGGTGTGCCGGTTGTTGTCGCCATCAACCACTTCGTCACCGACACAGATGCTGAAGTTGAAGCGGTCAAGAGCTACTGCGCCGAGCACGGTGTTGAAGCGGTACTGTCGCGTCACTGGGAGCTGGGCTCCGAAGGCTCGGCGCCTCTGGCTGAGAAAGTTGTTGAAATCGTTGAAGGTGGCACCGCGAACTTCGCGCCGATCTACCCCGACGACATGCCTCTGTTCGAGAAAGTCGAAACCATCGCCAAGCGCATCTACCGCGCGGACGAGGTTCTGGCAGACAACAAGATCCGCAACCAGCTGAAGGAATGGGAAGCAGCCGGATATGGCAACCTGCCGGTCTGCATGGCGAAAACCCAATACTCGTTCTCGACCGACCCGACCCTGCGTGGCGCACCCACCGGCCACTCGGTTCCGGTACGTGAAGTTCGTCTGTCCGCAGGTGCCGGCTTCATCGTGGTTGTCTGCGGTGAGATCATGACCATGCCGGGTCTGCCGCGCAAACCTGCCGCTGAGACAATCCGTCTCAACGAAGAAGGTCAGATTGAGGGCTTGTTCTAAGCCGATTTTTGAACCATCTCGTGGTCCGGGGATTACACCCCGGGCCATGAGGAGATCACGATGCCCACTCTGACACCGCCGCAAGACTGTGAGACGATGCAGGACTTGCGCGTTCAGATCGACAAGCTGGACCGCCAACTGATTGAGATGTTGGTGACGCGCGCGGAATACATCGATCGCGCCTCGCAGTTGAAGCCAGGCGAGGGCCTTCCGGCCCGAATCCCGGACCGTGTCGAAGAGGTGGTGCAACGTGTACGCGCAAGCTCGGATCAGCTGGGGATGGACCCGGATCTGGCCGAAAAGCTCTGGCGCATTTTGATTGACTGGTCGATTGCCCGCGAAGAGCGTGTGATTGGACCCGACTGAACACCCGGGCGCTCTGCGCCCGATCCGTTTTTGGAAAGAAGGGATCACAGGATGGTAGCCCAGGTTATCGACGGCAAAGCCTTTGCGGCCAAAGTGCGCGCGCAAGTGGCCGATCAGGTTGCAAAGCTGAAAGAAGAAAACGGCATCACGCCCGGTCTGGCAGTGGTTCTGGTGGGCGAAGACCCGGCAAGCCAGGTATATGTGCGCTCAAAGGGCAAGCAGACCGTTGAGGTCGGCATGAACTCGTACGAGCACAAGCTGGACGCCGACACCTCGGAAGATGACCTTCTGGCGCTGATCGACAAGCTGAACAACGATCCTGCGGTTCACGGTATTCTGGTGCAGCTGCCTCTGCCCAAGCACCTGAACGAAGATCTGGTGATCAACTCTATCGATCCGGCCAAGGATGTCGATGGCTTCCACATCTCGAATGTTGGCCTGCTGGGCACCGGCCAGAAATCGATGGTTCCCTGCACCCCTCTGGGCTGCCTGATGATGCTGCGCGACTACCACGGCTCACTGTCGGGTATGGATGCAGTTGTGATTGGCCGCTCGAATATCGTGGGCAAGCCGATGGCGCAACTGCTTCTGGGTGACAGCTGCACCGTAACCATCGCGCATTCGCGCACTAAGGACTTGCCGGACGTCGTGCGCCGCGCTGACATCGTTGTCGCAGCTGTAGGCCGCCCCGAGATGGTTCCGGGTGACTGGATCAAAGAAGGCGCGACCGTGATCGACGTGGGCATCAACCGCATCGAGCGCGACGGCAAGAACAAGCTGGTCGGAGACGTCGACTACGCCAGCGCCGCTGAGCGTGCGGGCGCGATCACTCCGGTTCCGGGTGGCGTGGGTCCGATGACCATCGCCTGCCTACTGGCCAACACTCTGACTGCGTGCTGCCGCGCCAACGGCCTGCCAGAGCCCGAAGGCCTTTCAGCCTGATCCACGACTTCGTCGGACCGCGCTGTGCGGTCCGACCCTGGCGAGACGCGGGCCGGATCAGCGGCCTGCGCCTTAACCTATGCATGAATTGTGTTTTACAGGACCTCAATTCATGATATCCGTTATTTCCCAGTCAGTTGCCGAGTAAACATCGTGACCGTCCAAGATGTCCTGACTGGGTCTTGGGCCGCTGTTCTGTAAGTATGAAGTTAAACCTCGCGCTATTGCGTTCTCATTGCACCCCACAGCGGGTGGTCGCAGGCGTTGTTTTCTTGCCTTTGCTGGCCTACGTATTTCCCCCTTTTTTGGCTGCGGATTTGCCTTTTTCCCTGCGTTTGCTGTTCTGGGTCGGCGTTATGGTGTTGGCTTTGGCCGCCATTTGGGCCGCGCGGAATGTGATTGAACGACATCAGATATTGGAGCAGCTGCCCGCGCGCGATCTGGCCTATGCGGTTGTGATTCTTGCGATGTTCACTCCGACCCTCTGGCTTTTGGCGTGGTTGCTGTTCACCTGGGGTGGTCATATGGCGCCTGAGATGGCTACTGTTGCCAGTTACGGCATATTGTTTGCCACAGGCCTGTTGCTGGTGCGTCGGGCCGAATGGCACGATGGCAAGGTCGAAGCCGAACCTGAGCTAAAGCCGATGCCACGGCTTGCGCGCCGTTTGCCCGAGAGTTTTCAGGGTGAGTTCTACCGCCTGACCGTGCGCGACCACAATGTGGACGTCGTAACGTCTGAGGGGACCTTTACGATCCGCTCACGCTTTACCGATGCCATAGACGAGATGGAGCCTGTTGCGGGCCATTGCTCGCACCGGTCGCATTGGGTGTGCGATGAGGCTGTAGCGGGTGTTGAACGGTCCGAAGGCAAGATCTTCCTGCGTCTCGTCAATGGCGATCTTGTTCCGGTCAGCCGCAAGTACCGGCCGATGCTGGAAGAGGACGGCCTGATCTGAGGCGCTGCACGACGTCCTTCCGTCTCAGCGAGGCATTGGGATCATCTGCGGTTTAGGGCCCGTTAGGATTGCCAATGCCTTCGGTCCCATCAGACCAGTCAAAACCTGATCCGAGCTGCGCAACCCGCCTGTGTAGGTGCCAAAGGCGGGCAGGATCAGACGATTTGAATCGAACAGAAAAGCCGGGCGTGTAATGCTGCGGCCACGCGCGCGCAGCGTGGCCTTTGGGTGATAGTGACCCGAAATCTCGCCTTTTGCCTCGGACTGCGCGATATGGCGAAAGGTGAGTGTGGCGCAGTTCCACTCGGCCAGATGCGTGCCGCCGAGCTCCACCGGGCCGGGATCGTGATTGCCTTCGATCCAGATCCAGCGACGCCCGGCTTGCAGGGTGGCAATGCGCAGCCTCTCGGCGCTGGGAAGCGACAGGGAGGCATCCAGATCATCAAAGCTGTCTCCCAGGCAGATTACGGTTGCGGCCCGCGTAAACTCCAGATCTTTGGCCAGCCTGTCCAACGTGTCCTGACTCTCATAAGGCGGCAGGATCGCACCACCGCGCCGGGCCATGCGTTCGGACTTGCCGAGATGCAGGTCGGAGACACACAGCAATTGCCGCTCAGGCCACCACAATGCGCCGGAGGGTAGGGCGCTCAGGTTCTGCTCTGCAAAGGAAAACTCAACCTTGTTCATGGAACGTTCTTCGCGCGTTTTACGCGCCCGCGCAAGGTTGATTAGAGCGTATCCAGCCCGGCCGCCTGCAGCAATCGCGCACTTTCTTCTGCCAGCAAGCGTTCTTCGGCGGCCCCTTTGACCGGGACTTTGCCAACTTCAAGGAACAAGGGTGCGGCGAGAGGTGACACACGTTCCAGTCGAACCAGATCAATCCGGTCGCCAATCCGTTCGACCATCGCCTCGATCCGGCCGAAATCGACAAGGCCGCGCATGGCCTCTTCGCGGGTGATCTGCATCAAAAGGTGGTCGGGGTCGTAGTTCAGCAGCGTGTCGTAGAGGATATCTGACGAAAAAGTAGCCTGCCGACCGCTTTTGCGTTGCCCGCCAGTGTTGCGCTCGATCAGGCCTGCGATGGTGGCCGAGGCGCGGAAGGTGCGCTTCATGACGGCATTGCCAGCCAGCCATGTGTCCAACCCGTCGCGCAGCGTATCGATCCGAAACAGAGGCGTCGGATCGGTCACTGCATCCAAGCCCCAGATCAGGGTCGCGTAGTCGGTCGCAACAAATCCGAGAGGGGCAAGGCCTGTTTCCTCCATGCGTTTGGTGAGGAGTAGGCCCAAGGTTTGTTGCGCATTGCGTCCGGCGAAGCCGTAGACACAAATATGCTCGCGCCCGTCGCTGGGAAAGCTCTCGACCAACAGGCGGTTGCGTTGGGGCAGGCGAGAGACATGCCGCTGTAGCTTCAGCCAGTCGGCTGTGTGTTGCGGCAGATGAGGCCAGTCGGTCTGCGCGAACATGCGCAGGATTCGGTCGCTCAGCCGCGTTGAAGTGGCGAACTTTGTCCCCGCAAAAGTGGCGATTTTGGGCTTCTTGTCGGCACGGCGGCTGACTTCGACCACAAGCTCGCGCAAGCCCTCGTAACGCACGATCTGACCGCCGATCAGGAAGGTATCGCCGGGGGTCAAAGTGGCTGCAAAAGCCTCCTCCACCTCGCCCAATGGCTTACCGCCCCGGTTGCGCTTCAGGCGGACTTTCAGGGTATCGCTGTCCTGAATTGTGCCGAGGTTCATCCGAATTCGGGCTGCAGCGCGGGGGTCCCTTAGCTGCCACAAACCGTCGGCGCGTTGCTGCAACCGTTGCCATCGGTCGTAGGCTCGGAGGGCATAGCCGCCGGTCGCGCAGAAATCGAGGCAGTCGTCAAACTCGGGCCGTGTCAATTGCGCGAACGGCCCGGCCGAGGTCATCTCGGTAAACAGTGCATCTGCATTGAATGGCCCCGCAGAGGCTGCGATCAGGATATGTTGGCACAGCACGTCTCGGGGGCCTGCGCCGCGCGGCTCTCCGTCCAGATCATGGGCTTTTGCGGCCTCAAGGGCGGCCACGCATTCGACCACTTCAAACCTGTTGGCAGGTACCAGCAAGGCTTTGGACGGCGCGTTGTAGCGGTGATTTGCCCTTCCGATTCGCTGCACCAGCCGCTTGACGTTCTTGGGCGCGCCGATCTGGATCACCAGATCAACATCGCCCCAGTCGATGCCTAAATCGAGAGAGCCGGTGCAGACGATGGCGCGCAGATCACCTCGGACCATGGCCGCCTCGACCCTTTCGCGCTGCTGGCGATCAAGACTGCCGTGATGGATTCCAATGGGCAGGCTGTCTTCGTTTGCAAGCCACAGATTGTGAAAGAAAATCTCGGCCTGCGCGCGGGTGTTGTGGAAGATCAGAGTCGTCTTGTGTTGGCGAATTTGGTCCAGCACCGCGGGTATCGCATAAGCTGCACCTCCGCCCGACCATGGCGGCATCTCGGCAGTTTCCAGCATCGCGATATCGGGATCGGGGCCGGGATCGGCTTGAATGATGTGACACGGATCGGGGTGACGGGCCAGAAAGCGGGCAATGGCCTGAGGGTCCTCGACCGTGGCCGACAAGCCCACACGGCGCATGTTCGGGCACAGAGTCTGAAGCCGCGCCAGCGCCAGCATAAGTTGATCCCCGCGCTTGCTTTCGGCCAAAGCGTGGATTTCATCGACGATCACGCGCTGCACCCCATCAAACATGCGCGGAGCGTCCTCATATGAGGTCAGCAGAGCCAGACTCTCAGGCGTGGTGAGTAGGATATGCGGCGGGTCGGCGCGTTGGCGTTTTTTCCGCGTGGCCGAGGTATCGCCGGTGCGGTCCTCGATGCGGATGGGCAAGCCAATCTCTTCCACGGGCGTGCGCAGGTTCCGTTTGATGTCTGCTGCAAGGGCCTTGAGGGGCGAGACGTATATAGTATGCAACCCGGCACGTGTACCGTCCGCCAACTCGGCCAATGAGGGCAGAAACCCCGCCATCGTTTTGCCGCCGCCCGTTGGCGCAATCAGTAAAGTGGCCGGGTCTTGCGCCCGATCGAACATGTCCTGCTGATGAGGGTGGATGGTCCAGCCCTTGGTGTTGAACCAAGTGCCGATCCGGGCGGGAATCTGCGTCATGTGCGCAGACTACCCCTGTCACTCCGGAAATGGCACGGCGTTATTTGACGATTTTCTCGTCTTTGACGAACATGTTGGCCCAGGCACGGTCGATCAGGTCGGGGCTCATCTGATAAGGAATGCCCTCGAACTCACAGATCGAGATCATCTGGTCGATCAGGAAGATTGGCTGGTAGTTCGCATAGATGTTGTCGATGGTCGGGTATTTCACCTTCAAAAGATGCACCAACGCGGCCTCATCCAGCGGCATGCCGCGTTTGCGGGCGACCATTGCGAAGATCTTCAGGAAGTTCTCTTGGTTCGGACCATCAATCTTGATCTTGAAGAAGATCCGGCGCAGGGCCGCTTGGTCGAAGATCTCATTCGGGTGGAAGTTGGTCGAGAAGATGACCAGCGTGTCGAAGGGAACCTCGAACTTTTCACCCGATTGCAGGCCGAGGATATCCTTGTTCTCTTCCAGTGGAACAATCCAGCGGTTGACGAGGGCTTGAGGGGGTTCGGCCTGTCGTCCAAGGTCGTCCACGATAAAGATACCGCCGGTCGATTTCAGCTGCAGTGGGGCCTGATAGGTCCGCGCGGTGGGGTTGTAGACCAAGTCCAGCATGCTCAGCGACAATTCACCACCAGTCACCACGGTTGGGCGCTCGCACTGAACATAGCGCGAATCGAACCGCTTGCGGCGGCGCAGGCTGTTGGGGTCGTCAGGCTCCTGCTCAATCGCGGTATGTACGATCGGGTCATAAACGGTGATCACCTGACCGGCATATTCGATAGCGTAGGGGACATAGACATTGTCACCCAAAGCATCCCGAATACCGTTCGAGATCGAGGACTTACCATTCCCCGGAGGGCCATACATCAGGATCGAACGGCCTGCGCTGACCGCGGGGCCGAGGTGATCCAGCAGGCTGTCGGGCAAAACCAGATGGCCCATCGCATTGGTCAGTTGGTCTCGCGTGACCTGAATATTGCGGATCGACTGGCGTTTGACCTGCTCGCGATACACATCCAGTGGTACGGGCATCGCACCGAAATACTCCGACTGGCTGAGCGCGTCCAACGCACGGGCCTTGCCGGCGTCGGTCAGCTGATATCCCATCTCATTGCCGCTATTGGCGTTCAGGGTGCCTGTGGCTTCAAGCAATTTTTGGTCACGCGCAATGTCGATCAGTTCCTGCGTGACTGAGCCGGGCAGGCAGATAGCCTCGGCCACTTCGGTCACGGTGCTGGCATTCTTGCGAAAGATCGTCTTCAGCAAAATGTCCCGCATCATCACAAGCGGGAGCTGCATTTCACCCAGGCCCTTCGGGGCAGGGGGCGCCATAACTGCTGAGGTCTGCATATTCATGAGCGGGACTCGTCTGTTCTGATGTCACACCAAAAGCCCCAAAGCGGGCCAGTTGTGTGAAATCTGGCGCAGCTTTGTGGCGGGACCAAGGCAGCGACAAGGCGCGCAGATGATAGTTTACGATCCGAGAACAGTCCCAAGAATCAGATACATGGCAAGCGAACCGGACAGGGCCAGCCCCATCGGGAACTTTTTGCCTTTGTCCCAACTATCCCAATGTGGGGCAATTGTGCGCAGCCTTGTGTGCTTGGCCAAACGGTGGGTCGCTACCGCCCCCAAAGTACAGGCCATCAAAATAGCCATGAGCAGAACCATATCTGCGAACCAGATGAACGGAGCGGCTGCGGCCAGAAATTTGGCATCGCCGGCGCCCATCGCTCCGGCGGCGTTCAGGATGATACCGGCAAGCAGAACCACGAAGATATGCAGGAATTGCCAGACATAGATAGGCAATGCGATATCAAGAGGGCCGATCTGCCCTCCAATCAGCCCCGTCGACCACGGAGGCAGCACAAACAGCCCAACCAAGATATAGACCAGAACCAGCGCCGTGACGGCGTGGTTCTTGATCTTCATTTCACGCATATCCGTGAAGGCGACGTAAAAGCAGATCGGCAGCACAAAGGGTAGAAACCATGCTGCCACATAGGCCGGTATCGCCATGCGTCAGCTTTCCTCGAGCGCGCGAAGCGAGCGGACGGCTTCATCGAAATGCTGGGGATGGGTCGCAATCGCCTCGCGGAGGAGGTTCTTGCCGGTTGTCGTATCCCCTTGTTTCACCGCGGAAATCGCCATCGTGTTCAACAGCCGGGCGCGTTCAACCTGTGTCATGGGCACCACCGGCAGGCTGTAATTCCCCTGCGCCGACCGGGCCAGAACCAGATTGTTCTTGGCTGTAAACAGGCTCTTGTCCTGGCGGACGGCTTCGGTGAACAGGCGTTCGGCCTCGGCATATTGTCCACGGGTCAGCTTGGAATAGCCCCAGTTGTTCATAACCCCACCGGGGCGCGTGGTCAGGCCCACGGCCGTTTCATAGAAGTGATCGGCGCGTTTCCATTCCTTGCGGGAATCCGCGACGACGGCTTCAAGGCGGTAGCGCTTGAACGACTCATGAGTTGGCGGGACCGAGTTCAAAACGGTGTGGGCTGTGTTCCAATCCCCATTGCGCACCAGCGCATCCGCGTATTCGACCCGGTCGGCCGCATTGGCGCCGTTCATGGTCGTCACGCGTTTCCACGCGGCGGCCGCCTCGGTCGAGCGTTTGGCGCGACCCAGCGAGATCGCAAGCCCGCGCTGCAGGTCGATCCGGTCGGGGTTTTTGGCGGCGGCATTGTGGAAATAGGTGACCGCCTCGTTGGGGTCGGCCGCGGTCAGAAGCACGTCGTTCAGGTTGGTTTCGTCAATGACGTTCACCTCCTGAAATGTACGTTCGACCTTTTCCTCTTCGGTTTCTTTTGCACAGGCGGACAGGATCAACCCAGTGACCACGAGTGACGGAATCAAGAATTGTTGGCGCATTTTTGCGTCCTTTTACTGCTCTTGCCTCGATTACTGGATTTTGCGTAGCGAAAATTGCCCGTCGCCTAGCTGCTCCAGCGTATATTCTTGTTCTTGGTCAATAGTATTAACAGGATTTTCCATTTTTGCGATAGCTAAGCGAAGATTGTCGCGGATTGCGTCACTTTCGCCATTGTCCAACGCAAAGGCCCGGCGAAACACCTGTTCTGCTTCGGGGTATTGTCGGGTTTCCATCAGTAGAACACCCAAATTGTTCCAGGCGATGGGCCAGTCCGTGTCATCCTCGACCGCGCGGCGTAGAAGGGTCTCGGCCTGCCCCAACCGACGCAGCCCCAGATTTGCGGTCCCCAATGAGGTCAGAACCTGCGGCGTCATCCCCTGTTCCAGCGCGGCGCGGGTAAAGCTGTCGAGGGCCAACTCATACTCTCCAGCGGCCATCAGGCGGTTTCCAACGGTGATGTTGTCTTCGGCTTGTCCCGTCGGATCTATACCCGGCGCGTCGAAGTCATCCGACAGGCTCCCTTCCGTGCAAGAGGCCACCATGGCGAAAACCATGATGGCCCGAAAACTTCGGCGAAGCCTACGCAAGGCACAGCCTTTTTCTAGTTGCATCGAAGCTACTTCACTTTCCGAATTCCGCAATGACACCTGCAGACGGTCCGACCAGAATAACCAGCAGCGGCGGTACCGTCAGCATCATTGTGACCAGAGTCATCTTGGTAGGCAACTTGTTAGCCGCTTCTTCCGCGCGCATCACGCGTTTGTCACGCATTTCACCGGCATAAACCCGCAGGGCTTCGGCGATGGAGGTACCGAATGTCGCCGACTGGATCATCACGGTCACAAACGCCCTTACATCTTGAACACCGCAGCGGGTTCCGAAATCACGCAGGACTGTGTCTTTGTCTTTACCGGCTTTCATCTCGTATGCCACAACCTCGAATTCCTGAGAAATCTCGGGGTAGGAGCTTTTCATTTCCGACGCTACTCGAACGATAGCCTGATCCAGGGATTGGCCAGCTTCGACACAGACCAACATCAAGTCCAACGTGTCCGGAAAGGCCGCTGTGATGGCCTGTTTCCGCTCCTCAACGCGGCGTGTGATCCAATATTTGGGGATGTAGTAGCCAATCGCGCCGGGGATCAGAACGCGGATCAACAATTGAGTTCCAGTGAATTCCTGACCGCCCGAGAACACTGTTACCCACAGCACTCCGAACAAAATGCCTAATATGCCAAGCGCGAACTGCGCAAAGTGATAGAAACGAACGGCATCTTTCGACTGGTATCCAGCCTGCCGCATCGTCAATTGAACGGCGGAAAGCTCCTCTTCACTTTTGGGCTCTAGAAAGGTGGCGAATTTCTCGAGTTGCTCGTTTCGCCCGCCGTTTCGCAGTTGGTCTTTTTTGGGTTTTTTCTCTTTCCGCGGAGCCGTCGTACTGCGTTGCAGCTTTTTCAGGGGATCTTCGGGCTGATTCAGCATCAGAAGAACGGCTACGGCGATAAGAACAAAACCAAGAACACCAACGACGATCAGGGGACCGAACTCACCAAGGTGTTGCGTTAGGACGTTGTTGATGGAGGTTAGGAATTCCATTGAACTGACCTCAAACCTTGATGTTGGTAATGATCTTCATGACGATCAGGTTCAGTGTCAGCATGATGCCGACAAAGAAACACAGCGGAATGAACCAAGGGTGATCCAGTACTTCGTCATAATAGCCGGGGTCTTTGACCAGAATGAAGACGAGGCACGCTACTGGGAATCCCGACAGGAACTTTCCGGACCATTGCGCCTCGGCGGTGATTGCCTTGACCCGGCGGAACAAGCGGAAACGGGCGCGGATCACCTGTGCCAGGCCGGCCAAAATTTCAGCCAGGTTACCACCTGACTGTTGCTGAATACCGACCGCGACCGCGAGAAAGCGCAAATCCTGCATGTCCAAGCGCTCGGCCATGTCTTTGAGCGCTTCGCCCACATCTCGACCATAGGCGCATTCATCTGCGATGATGCCCAGTTCGGTCCCAAGGGGATCCTGAACCTCGTTCGCCGCGATCTGAACCGAAGATACAAAAGGGTTGCCGACACGCAGCGAGCGGACCATCAGCTCGACCGCATCGGGAAGCTGCTCTTCGATCATGCTCATGCGTTTATTGGCTTTTCTGCTGACCCACATGAAAACAGCACCGACGCCGATGGCAATTGAAATCGCCGTACGCAAGACCGTGTCGGTTGCCGTACCAATGCTGAGAGCTACAAAAGCCGCGGCCGAAACAAGACCCATGATCATGATCAGTTGTCTTGGCGTAAACGCGATGGCAGCCTTTTGGGCCTTGTCAGCAAGTAGCGAATACAGAGGGATGCTCTGCGTTTTCATATGCTGCTGCATTTCCTTGCGCAGCTGTTCCAGAACTTGCTCGCGGCCCGCGCCCTTGTCGAGCATGTCCAGACGACGGTTGACCCGGCTGTTCAGGCTGATGGATTTGCCGAACGCCACAAGATAGATGCCTTCTACCAGGGCAAGGACACCCACGAAGATGGCGACATAGATGAGAGCCTCCATAGGCAATTGCATGTCGTAATCTCCTACATTGTGGTTGGGTCGTAGATGGACGAGGGCAGGTCAAAGCCCCACAGGCGGAAGCGCTCGGAATAGTGGCTGCGCACGCCAGTGGCGGTGAAATGACCAATGATTTTGTTATCGGGTGTCAAGCCAACGCGTTGGAAACGAAAGATTTCTTGCATCGAAATCACATCGCCTTCCATCCCGGTAATTTCGGTGATCGAGGTCATGCGACGCGAGCCATCCTGCAAACGACTGGCCTGCACGATCAGGTTCACAGCGCTTGAGATCTGGCTGCGAACCGCCTTGATCGGCATTTCGATCCCCGCCATCGCGATCATGTTCTCGAGACGCGAGATACCATCCCTTGCCGAGTTTGCGTGGATTGTGGTCATCGAGCCGTCGTGGCCGGTGTTCATGGCCTGCAGCATGTCGATCACCTCGGCGCCACGAGTCTCACCCACGATGATGCGGTCGGGACGCATCCGCAGGGCGTTTTTCAGACAGTCGCGGGGGCTGACCTCACCTTTTCCCTCAACGTTTGGCGGACGGCTTTCCATACGGCCAACGTGAGTCTGCTGCAGTTGAAGTTCCGCCGTATCCTCGATGGTCAAGATACGTTCAGCGTCGTCAATAAAGCTCGAAAGCGCGTTCAGAGTGGTGGTTTTACCGGAACCCGTACCGCCCGAGACGATGATATTCAGGCGTGTCGAAACGGCGGCTTGAAGATAGGCGGCCATTTCTTCGGTGAACGCACCGAAATTGACCAGATCATCGATACCTAGCTTGTCTTTTTTGAACTTACGAATCGAGACCAGCGAGCCATCAACAGCGATCGGAGGGACCATCGCGTTGAAACGCGAGCCATCGGCCAGACGGGCGTCAACATAAGGGTTGGATTCATCAACACGACGACCCACAGCGGACACGATTTTGTCGATGATCCGCATCAGGTGTTTTTCGTCTTTGAATGTAATGTCGCTGAGTTCCAGTTTACCCGCACGTTCGACAAAAATCTGTTGCGGGCCGTTCACTAGAATATCGTTGACCGTTTCGTCGCGCAGCAAGGTTTCAAGCGGGCCGAGGCCTGTGACCTCGTCATAAAGCTCTTTGTTCAGCTGAGTGCGATCGTCTCGGTTCAAAACGATGCTTTTGGCTTCCAGAACCTCGCTGGCGATAGCGCTGATCTCGGTGCGAAGCTCGGCCTCACCCGCGTTTTCAAGGGCGGCGAGGTTCAGGTTTTCAAGTAGCTCCCGGTGCAGTTCAATCTTGATCTCACTCAGGCGCTCTTTCCGTTTGCGGTCGCGGTCGGCGCTCGTAACCTCGCCAGCTTTCTTCTGAACGGGCTTGCGTGCAACAGCTGTTGCCGTTGGCGCTGCAGGGGCCGCTTCGGGCGCTTTGGCCGGAGTCTCGACCGGCTGCGCATCAGACGCTTTCTTATATCTGGAAAACATGGCGGCTCTTCCCTTGGGGTTGTGTTATGCGGCCTCGGCGTCGTTGCTGCCGAGGCTGTGGAGCGATTTTGCTAGCTTTGCAATTTCGCGGCGCAGCGGGTTTTTAGCGGCTGAACTGGCCAATGGCAGGCCATGATCGCCGCTTTGCATCACCGGCTTGCCCCCATCGGGCAATTGCAGGTCGATTGAAATTCCGAGGCTTTCGCCCATACGTTTGATGCGCCCCTTGCCGTTTAGATCGGTGAACTTGGGGGCCCGATTTAGGGCGAAGCGCAATTTGTTGAACGGCAGCTCTTCGGCCTGCAAGGCGCGTTTCAGACGCAATGCGTTCTGAGCCGAGCGCATGTCCAACTCGATCATGGCGAAATAGACATGTGCAGCTTGAAGAACGGTTTCTGACCACAAAACCAATGTCTTGGGCATGTCCACGATCACATAGTCGAAATGTTTGCGCGCCGTATCTATCACGCGCTGGATGTCTTCGGGCGTGATCAGATCCAACGGCACCATATCGGATGGAGCAGTCAAAACCTGCATTTTTTCTTCATAGCTTTGAAGGGCTTGCGAGAAGACCTCATCATCCATTGACGCTGTATCGGACAGCATCTCGAAAACGGTTTCACGGCGTGGCAGGTCCAGATAGGTCGAGACCGTGCCGTATTGCAGATCCAGGTCGATCAGACATACAGAAGGCGCGTCCTTGTCCGAGATCGTGGCAAGTTCCCAAGCCAGATTCACAGCCAGTGTCGTGGAACCAACGCCGCCCGCCAAACCTTGTACAACGAACAGAGCGCCTTCTTTTGATTCGCCACTGGTCAGAGAGGCAGCGGCTGCTTGTGCTGCAACGACAGGATCGGGCTTGTTCATACGCTCGATCGCTTCGCTCAGTTCGCCTTCGGGAAGCGGGTAGGGGACGAACTCATCCGCGCCTTTGCGCAGAAGCTGGTGTAGCGAGGCGGGGGTCACGTCCTCGGCAATAAGCACCACTTTGATCTTCTTGTCTTTTGCCTGGGTGATGATTTCGCCCATCAGCGAGAGGTTGTCTTCATCTTCACCATCAATGGCCAGGGCAACGAATTCCAGTGTTTCCGCTTCGGGTTGGCTGAAAAACGCGAGAGCTTCGGCAAAGCCAAGATCGCCCCAACGTTCACCCAGAATGGTTTCCATGTCTTCGATCAATAGATCAAAGTTCTGGACATCCCGGCTGATAGTGCAGGCCAGAATTCCCGAGTCGTTGTCTTGCGGCGTCGCGCTACTCATATACACAATCCTCGTAGAGAGGGCTTGGCATTTCATGCGAACGTGTACGCTCGGGTAGATTTGCTGTCGCCCCAATGCGGTCAATTTTGCCCGCAGGTCACCCTATTGTTCACAATGTTGCTTGGAAGTTGGGCGAGAATTTGGCGCAAAAGAACCAATTGTAGGGAAACGGGCGACGATGTCGCCCGTTCAGATGGGATTATCCACCACTGTCGCCGCCTGTGGCTTCGACCTCTTGGATAGCTGATATCGAAGTCGCGCTTTCGACGTATTCGCGGTAGATGATATCGGCGTACTTGCCATCCAGCGTCTGCGGTACGCGATCCACAAAGCCCGAAACCTCGGTCACCGTCCGGCGATTCCGGCGGTCGCGATTCGTTGTTGCAACCAGCGGACGCGTTTTGCCGAAAGAAACCACCGCCTCTAGTCGAGACCGCGAGATTCCCTGTTGGGCAAAGAAGGACACAACAGCCTGTGCCCGACGCAAGCCAAGGCTCTTGTTGTAGCTGGCGGAGCCAACTGCGTCCGTGTGGCCATAAACACGAAAACGTGCTTCGGGGAATTGTTTGATCCAATCCGCCTGCTGCAACAGAATTCGCTGGGCCGATGCATCCAGTTGTGAGCTGTTGAAGGCAAAGTTCACCTGGCTAGGCACTTCAGAGGCGAACCGACGGCTCAGAATCTGAGCGTATGTCAGTTCGCCGTTCATGACCTGTGAGTTATTCAGCGTCGCATTGCCAAAGGTACCCGCATCAATTTCATACCCGGCTTCGCGTGTACATGCGGTAACTGCGACCGAAAGACCTAAGGTGAGTATCAACGTTTTCATTGGTCCTAACCTCCTCATCAATCCAGAATATAGCCATAGGAGCTGCCAAAATCTTGCTTGGCCACTTCTGATGCGCCACCTGCGCCTGCGCGCTCGGTCCGAGCGACGCGACCGTTGATAAACAGGTCAAACTCGCTGGGGGGTTTTACTCGATCTGTCGGCAAAGCAAGTGTTTCCCCACGGGTTGGCGTGACCAGATGCGCAGTGATGATAATAACCAACTCACTCTGTTCACGCTGGTATTGAGCGCTCCGGAACAAGGTGCCCAGAACAGGAACGTCGCCCAACCATGGCACCTGATTGCTCAGATCTGCGAAGTCATCCTGAATGAGGCCCGCGATTGCAAAGCTTTCACCGTCGCGCAGCTCAATTGTTGTTGAGGTCTGGCGGGTAATGAAGCTTGGGACCGAATCGCCGTTGATCGTAAAGTCCGAAGACTCATCAATGCTCGATACTGCTGTACCAAGTTCCAAGTTGATAAGATCACCGTCGACCACGCGCGGAATGAAATCGATTTCAACACCGAACGCACGGTATTCGATGGCGACAACACCGTCATCCTGAGGAACCGGAATCGGGACTTCACCACCGGCGAGGAAGGTCGCCTGCTGACCCGAAAGGGCGGACAAGTTTGGTTCTGCCAGAGTACGTGCCAATCCCTTGGTTTCAAGGGCTTCAATCAGCAGTCGCACTTGCGTTGATCCGGCGCCAAAACCGAACAGAATTGCACCAGTATTGGATTGCGAAATCGGAATGTTGTTCGCCAGAGCATTACTCAACGCACCCTGAGTGTTGAGGGTGTTGAAACCCGCTGTAACGTCACCGCCGCCAAAGCCAAGCGATGTCGACAGGTTTTTCGCAACCGAGCGGTTCATTTCCGCAAAGCGCACCTTCAGCATGACTTGCTGAACGCCGCCAACCGACATCAGGTTTGACACCCGATCCGGGGCATAGCGTTCCGCCAGTTCCAAAGCACGCGCAAGTTTGGCTGAGCCCGAGACTGTCCCGGACAAAACGATTCCATCATTGGCTGTGCGCACTTCGATTTGTTCATTAGGCAGAATCTGCCGCAGGCGCTCTTTGAATTCTGTAATGTCTGGAGCTACGCGAACTCTAACATTGGCCAGAAGCATACCTGCGCCATCGAACAGAGTCAGCGTTGTCAGACCGGGCGCCTTACCCAAAACATAAATCGTGCGATCTGAAAGCGACGAGATGTCGGCAATGCCGGCATTCGCGATACTCAGTTCGGCAAACGGCTCTTCACTTTCAACAACAATCGCGCGGTTTACAGGTACTTCCAGCGTTTCCACTGTGCCCTTCTTCACCACGCGAAGAGTTTCGGCCCAAGCGGCATCGCCGACTGGGCTTACAACGAGCGACAACCCCAGCAGGGTTGCGCTGATCCAGGAACGTATTTTCATGTGACCTGCCTCTCCGATCACGCCTCGTTTTTATGGGTCTTATGCCCTATAGGCGAAACTCTGCGCGAAAACGGAATTTATTGCAATAATCAAGGGTTTCCGGAAGTTTCCTTATGTGGGCAATTGGCAACATAAGAATGAAAAGAGCCGCGCTTAACGCGCGGCTCAGCAGGTGTAAGGTCCTGAATAGGCGTCAGTTTGTGCAGGCGATTACATCATCTGCTATGTCACTGCCGCCGCGACGGATTCGAGTTTTACACACCGGTTGTTCTACGCGTTCTGGGACCGGGGCAGCTTCTTCCTCGACAACCCCGAGCAAAGCGCGTTGGTCGATCTCAATAACTTCGGATGACACGGTTTCGTCTTCGATTCCGACAAGGGCAAGCGTAAGGCGACCTGTGTTCTGCGCCTGAGTGAGCACTGCAACCTGTTCACGTGTGACCGCAACCGTAATCGTACGCGCGATGGTCGTTCCGGTTACATCTGTGCCTGCGATTTGGTCAATGGCGATCAGTTCAACTCGGGGCTGAATCAAGCGAGTGATCTCGCCGTTCGCTTCGGCGGTAGTCCCGCGACGCGAACCGGTCCAGTAGACGTCGACAAAGTCCCCAGGGCGCAAGAAGCCGGAAACGCCCGAAGCCACGTCAACCCGAATCGCGAAAGCGCGCATGCCTTTGTCCAATTGAGACGTTAGACCTGCCCCTTCGCCGGGTTGGGTGACTTTAACTTCCATTAGTGCTTCGTCTTTTTCCATCGTGCGAAGAACAAAACGGTCTTTACCAGCAGCCTCAGGGAACAGAACAGCCAGATCGGTGAAGCTGCCTTCTGGGATCGCGTTTTCTGGCCAATCAACGACGCGCACGTCGTCTTCTACCAGACGCTCTCCGTATTTCAGGGTTCGGTTTGATACAACGACACTTACGGTTGGAATCACTTCGATAGCCGCGTTTTCTGCTGCAGCTGCCTCTAACGCTGCTGCCGCAGCTTGTCGCTCACGGGCGAGTTCGTCCTGATAGGCAGCGATATAGTTCCGCGCCATGTAGACAGCGCCGCCAGCCAGAGCTAGCCCAACAATAAGGACAAGTCCGAATACCGCTCGCATACATCCACCTCATATTTCTGTCTGGCTTTGCTTCCAAAAGCCAGAGGATCAAATTTGTTCATTGTATGGGTAAAGGCTAATTGTGTCGAAATGTGGGACAAATCAGACTTTTCGTGCAGATTTTTGAGGTCGGGACACGCCCGTATCTGTTTGCAAACAACCATCCCAACAAGCCATACAAAACAAACAAAATCGCCATCCTTTGATGGCGATTGTCTGGCTTAGACGTCTTGCCGTGTTTGGTGCGGTCAGTTGCCGCCTGCGGTACCAGCAGTGGTAAAACCGCCACTGCCACCTGCCGATGTGCCGGTGCTGACGACAGAACTGCTAAGGGCCGTGTTCGTGTTCCCGCTCAAGCCGACGGTTGCGGTTGAAATTGCAAAATAAAGAAGCGTTGCCAGGCCAATGATCAACGCGGTCAAAACAACCCAGTCGACGGTGACCGCACCTTCTTCTGAGGTCTTAAATGTTCCAAGTATCTTTTTCATCATACACCTATTAAGGCCGTCGAGTCATGGCTTTGCCTTGCGAGAGAACATTCACAGGTGTCCCGATCGGCAACTTTCATTATTGTAGCTGCGCCGCAATGGCGTGAGTTGGGCGGAAAAGTGATTTTTATGCCGCATTTTCTGCTTGTTTTACATTAGCGTCGAAATAAGGAGGGCGCGTTTGTCGTGCGTAAGACATCTGAAGCGTCCTTTAGAGGTGTCCGGTGAAATAGAATGTTGGCAAAAGAAAACGTCGCGACGAAGGACGTCGCGACGCTCGATTTCGAAGACTAAACGTCTTGAATTAGTTGCTTGTGCCTGCTGCGGTGATACCACCTGCGGTACCGCTGTTTGTACCGGTGCTGATGGTTGCGCCCGACAGAGCAGTGTTGACGTCTGTCGCCAGGCCAACTGCACCACCCGAAATCTGGGTGTAAGCAACGGTGCCCAGGCCGATGACTGCTGCGGTCAGAACAACCCAGTCAACTGTTACTGCGCCGTCTTCGTCTTTGCGGAAGTTCTTGATGAACTTGATCATGTTACGTCCCTCCTAAAGGATCAAAAAAAGTGGTCTAAACCTCGGCGTCTTTCAGAGCTTTCTCTCTCAGTCCGCTCCCGATCGTCTCGGTATGCAACTATGTTTGCCTGTTGTGCGTGGCAGGAATTGGGCCAAACAGGGAAAATTTTGCTCGAGGCTTAACTTTTTAGTCATAAAAATGGTAAGTCATTGAAAGTAAATGTTTAAAAAGGTGTTGGGTTTTTTGGCTCACCCCCAGAGCGATGCAATTTTGCGGCAAATGAGGCGAAACTGCCCCAATTTGCTTGGTTTTTCTGGCCCTACTCGAAGATTCGGGGTTCAAATCAATCAAAACGAAAACATGAGGCAGGCAAATGAATCTCCGGGACGCAGTTACATGCGCCGGCGTATTGGCGTTTCTGGTATGCACGCCAGACACCGTACGCGCCGATGAGGTCGAACCGCGTGGTGTCTATAAAAGGATCAAGGCGCCCCAGCCGGGTCAGCGGCCAAAGATCAACATCCAGATTTCGGCCGAAGAACATGCATCCAGACCCTCGGCCCCGAGCACGGGATCAGAGCTTGTGGTCCCCGATATCATCAAACGTGCCAAAGTGCCGCCGTCGACCACGCCCAAAGTTGCGTCCAAGGCGCCGCCGAAAGGCGCGTATAAAGCGTTTTGGGAGAAAATCTCGCCCGAACTGGCACAAGCCGGACCAGGTAGGCTAGATTCGGCGATCAACGCCCTGGCCGCTACAAGCGTCTCGACACCCCGTTTGCAGACCCTGCAGGGTATCGTGAACAACCAAGGGCGCGATATCCTACGCTCGACCATTGGCACCAATGTTTCACCTGCGCTCGTGCTGGCGGTCATCTCGGTGGAATCAGCTGGACGGGCCGACGCGGTCAGCTCGGCCGGGGCGCAGGGGCTGATGCAGCTGATGCCAGCTACGGCCGAGCGGTTTGGCGTGCAGGACAGCTTCCAGCCCTCTCAGAATATCTCGGGTGGGGTCAAATACCTGGATTGGCTGATGGGTGAGTTTGACAATGACCCGATATTGGCGCTTGCCGGGTACAACGCCGGTGAGGGGGCCGTTCGCAAACACAGCGGTGTGCCGCCATATGCAGAGACGCGGGACTACGTGCCCAAGGTGCTCGCGGCTTTTCAAGTCGCGCGTGCGCTCTGCGCTACGCCGCCGGTCTATGCCTCAGATGGGTGCGTATTCCAGACTCTGAACTAGGACCTGCCTGTCGCAGCAGGCCCTGATCTTTGTTTAGTTGACGATGTTCGCCTCAGTTGCGGCGCGGATCTCGTCTTCGGTGACGCCTTCTGCGATCTCGACGATCTTCAGACCGCCTTCGACCACATCCAGAACCCCGAGGTTGGTGATGATGCGATTCACAACCTTTTTCCCGGTCAGCGGGAGGGTGCACTTTTTCAGCAGCTTGGATTTGCCGTGTTTGTTGGTGTGATCCATCACCACGATCACGCGGCCGACACCCGCCACAAGATCCATCGCTCCGCCCATGCCTTTGACCAGAACACCGGGAATCATCCAGTTGGCAAGGTCACCTTCTTCATCTACTTCCATCGCGCCCAGAACCGCGGCTGCGATCTTGCCGCCCCGGATCATCGCGAACGAGGTCGCGCTGTCGAAATAGGCGGTGCGTGACAGCTCGGTGATGGTCTGCTTGCCCGCGTTGATCAGGTCGGGGTCTTCTTCGCCTTCAAACGGGAAGGGGCCCATGCCCAGCATGCCGTTCTCGGATTGTAGAGTGATGTCCTTGTCGCCGACATAGTTTGCCACCAGCGTCGGAATACCGATGCCGAGGTTTACATACATGCCGTCTTCAAGCTCTTGCGCCGCACGGGCGGCCATCTGGTTCCGATCCCAAGGCATTATGCTTCCTCCTTCTTACGGGTGGTGCGCTGTTCAATGCGCTTTTCGTGATCGCCCTGAATGATCCGATGCACATAGATGCCCGGCAGGTGGATCGCATCCGGATCCATTGAACCGCGGGGGACGATCTCTTCGACTTCGGCGATGCAGATCTTGCCGCAGGTCGCGGCAGGCACGTTGAAGTTCCGCGCGGTCTTGCGGAAGATCAGGTTGCCGGTGTCATCGGCCTTCCAGGCTTTGACAATGGCCAGATCGGCAAAGATGCCTTCTTCCAGAATGTAGGTCTCGCCGTTGAATTCTTTGTGTTCCTTGCCCTCAGCGATCACGGTGCCCACGCCGGTTTTGGTGTAGAAACCGGGGATACCTGCGCCCCCTGCGCGCATCCGTTCGGCCAGAGTTCCCTGCGGATTGAATTCCAGCTCAAGCTCTCCGGCCAGATATTGGCGCATGAACTCGGCGTTTTCGCCGACGTACGAGCTGATCATTTTCTTGACCTGCTTGGTCTGCAGCAGGATGCCGATACCGAAATCGTCGACGCCTGCGTTGTTCGACGCAAAGGTCAGGTCCTGAGCGCCCGAGTCTTTGATCGCCTCTAGCAGCAGTTCCGGGATGCCGCACAGGCCGAAACCGCCCGCCGCGATCATCATGCCATCCGACAGCACTCCGTCGAGCGCGTCAGAGGCATTGGCATAGATTTTCTTCATGGAAAACTCCCCCAATGACATGGTGATGGGCAGGTTGTGCCGCCGCGTCAGGGGGAAGTCAACGAATCCAAGGGGCTGGTGGTATTTCTACCTATCCAACCCTAGCTTGCCGTTTTCTTCGTTGTTTTCTTTGCGGCTGCCTTCTTTTTTGGGGCAGCCTTTTTCTTCGTGCCTTTCTTTGCGGTGCGTTCATTGACCAGTTCGATGGCCATTTCTTGCGTCACATCTTCGGGCTTGATGTCTTTGGGAATGGTGGCGTTAACCTTTTCCCACTTCACATAAGGCCCATAGCGCCCATCAAGAACCTGCATGGCACCACCATCAGGGTGTTCGCCCAACTCTTTGAGGGGGGCTGCCGCCGCGCGCCGACCACGTCCCGGATTGGCGCGTTTTTCTGCCAGCATCTCGACCGCGCGGTTCATGCCGATCTCGAACACGTCATTGGGGTCTTTGACATTGACGTAGACCGGTTTCGCCTCTTCCGGCAGTTGGTGCATGATATACGGCCCGAACCGCCCGAAGTTCGAGCTGATCATACCGCCTTCGGGATGTTCACCAATCTGGCGGGGCAGGGACAGCAGGGTCAGGGCCTTCTCCAGATCTATGTCATCCTTGCTCCACCCACGCGGCAGAGAGGCGCGCGGGGGTTTCTTGTTCTCTGGCGTCGGCTCTCCGCGCTGGACATAGGGACCGAACCGGCCGGATTTCAGCCAGATCTCATCGCCTGCATCCTCACCGAGAAGACGCTCATCCCCTTCGGCCCCTTCGCCCGCGATGGGGCGAGTATAGGTGCATTCGGGATATTTGCCGCAGCCAACGAACCCGCCGGTACGAGAGGTTTTGAGATGCAGTTGCCCCGTCCCACATTTCGGGCAAATGCGCGGGTCCGAACCGTCCTCACGAGGTGGATACAATTGCGGGGCCAGCGCTTCGTCGAGCTTGTCCAGCACTTCCGAGATGCGCAGCTCAGACGTTTCGCCAATCGCGGCCGAGAAATCGCGCCAGAACTTGCCCAGCAGATCCTTGTAATCGCGATCGCCGGCGCTGACGTCGTCCAGCTCTTCTTCCAGATTCGCCGTGAACTCATAGCCCACGTATTGGCGGAAGAAGTTCAGCAGAAAAATGGTAACAATCCGGCCTTTTTCCTCGGGGATCAGGCGGTTCTTGTCCTTGCGCACATATTCGCGGTCCTGAATCGTGGTCACGATCGAGGCATAGGTCGAAGGACGACCGATCCCCAGTTCCTCCATCCGTTTGACCAACGTGGCCTCGGTATAGCGCGGAGGCGGCTGAGTGTGGTGCTGCAGCGCCAGAACGGATTCGTTTTCGGACAGAATTGCTTCTTTCGCGGTTTTTGCGCCTTCTGTGACCTGAGCCTCACCTGTCGCCTTTTCGAATTGGCCAATCAGAGAGTCCTTGGCAAACCGCGCAGGATCGCCCTGCATGATCTGAGGCAGGCGCTTTTCGTCGTCATCTGCCACATCGTCGCGGCCCTCTTCGTAGACCCGCATAAAGCCGTCAAACAGCACCACCTGACCGGTCGCGCGCAGGCCGACCTGAGCATCGTCGCTGCCGATTTCAACGGTTGTGCGTTCCAGGCGCGCAGCAGCCATCTGGCAAGCAATCGTGCGCTTCCAGATCAGATCGTAAAGCTTGCGCTGATCTTCATCGGTCACCTTCAGCTCTTTTGCATCGCGCGTCATATCCGTCGGGCGAATACATTCGTGCGCTTCCTGCGCGTTCTTGGCCTTGTTCTTGTAGATGCGCGGGCTGTCCGGCACATATTCGGCGCCATAGCGATCAGAAATCGCGTCGCGCGTGGCGGCGACCGCTTCGGGGGCCATGTCGATGCCGTCAGTTCGCATATAGGTGATGTAGCCTGCCTCATAGAGGCGTTGCGCCACCTGCATCGCGTGCCGCGCACCCATGCCGAACTTGCGGCTAGCCTCCTGTTGCAGGGTCGAGGTCATGAAGGGCGCGCTGGGGTTGCGTGCCGCAGGTTTCGCCTCGACCGAGGTCACGCTTAGCGCGCGGCTGGTGATGGCCTGAACAGCCAGCTCCGCCTGTGTCGCGTCTTTCAGATCGTGCTTGTCCAGCTTTTTGCCGGCATAGGTGACCAGGCGCGCCTCGTAGGTTTGACCGCGTGGTGTTTCGAACAGGGCCTTGACCGACCAGTATTCGACCGGCTTGAAGGCTTCGATCTCCATCTCGCGTTCGACGATCAGCCGCAGGCAGACAGATTGCACCCGACCTGCCGATTTCGCGCCGGGCAATTTACGCCACAGTACCGGCGACAGGTTGAAGCCCACCAGATAGTCCAGCGCGCGGCGGGCCAGATAGGCCTCGACCAGCGGCATGTCGACCTCGCGCGGGTTTTGCATCGCCTGGGTGACGGCCTCTTTGGTGATCGCATTGAAGGTCACGCGGCTGACCGGTGTATCTTTCTTGATCGAGCGCCGCTTGGTCAGCGCTTCCTGCAAGTGCCAACTGATCGCTTCTCCCTCGCGATCGGGGTCGGTTGCGAGGATCAGGGCGTTGTCTTCCTTCAGCGCATCGGCAATCGCTTTGACGTGCTTTTTGCTGTCATTGCCAACCTCCCACTTCATCTCAAATTCGTGGTCGGTATCGACTGATCCATCCTTGGGCGGCAGGTCCCGAACATGGCCATAAGAGGCCAGAACCGTGTAGTCGGGGCCGAGATACTTATTGATTGTTTTTGCTTTGGCCGGAGATTCTACAACAACTACGGGCATTTAAGGGGAAACCTCGCTCGACGAATAGGGCGCCTGTTATGGTCGTGCAAAATGTGTGGGGCAAGGCCGGAATGTCAATGCGTTCCTTTTGCAGTATGAAAAACCCCAAGATTTCAGCGCCCTATATGCCTTTGGGGTAGGCGAACCCTGACAGGGGTGCCACGTGGCGGCACGCCAATTTCAGGTTGCTAGCGACAAAAGCCCACCGGGTTGGCGCTGGATTCGGCCCTCAAGTTCCAGATCTACCAAAGCGGGACCAAGATCACCGGCCGAAGCTGCGATATCGCGCAGAAGTTGGTCCTCGGCGATGGGCGATGGGCCGAGACGCTCCAGGATTTGATCGTGCAGCGCCACAGCGAGTGTCTGTGTTGGCGTAGCAAGGGGCTCACCGAGCGTTTGGACGCGATTTTCTACCTCGGGCAGGGCTTCGATGACATCTTCCGCAGACCGGATCAAGGTCGCGCCGTCCCGAATCAACGAATTGCATCCAGAGGCCCGAGCATCGAACGGATGGCCGGGAACGGCGAGGACCTCGCGCCCTTGGTCCAGCGCGTCCCGTGCGGTGATGAGGCTGCCCGATTTAGCTGCGGCCTCGACGACCACGACCGCCTGTGCCAGCCCCGATATAATCCGGTTGCGGCGCGGAAAATGGCGGGCTTGTGGTGTCAGCCCCATAGGTTGCTCGGAGAGGCGTAGACCGGCCTCGCCGATCTTATGCGCCAGGTCCGTGTTCTCGGCCGGGTAGATGACATCAACCCCTCCGGCCATCACGGCGATGGTGCCGGTGTCAAGCGACGCCAGATGGGCCGAAGTGTCGATCCCTCGGGCCAGACCAGAGACAATAACATGGCCGAGATCCCCGAGTTTTTTCGCCAGACCACGCGCCATACGCGCGCCGAGCGAGGAACAATTCCGCGCGCCCACCATTGCGATTGCGGGTTTCTTCAGCATGGAAAGATCGCCAACGGCCCAAAGAAGCGGCGGCGCGTCAGATACATCCTGCAGAGCTATTGGAAAATCGGCGGACCCAAGGCACACAAGCCGCGCTTTGGCGGCTTGTGCGGCCTTGAGTTCCGCCTCAATCACGCCGGGAGGGCAGATTTCATACCCGTTTATTCCGGCAGCGCGTGCCATTTCAGGCAGCGCGGCCAGCGCGTTCTGCGCTGAGCCATGTTCGCTTAGCAGCCGACGAAACGTCGCCGGACCAACCTTGCGTGAGCGCAATAGGCGGAGCCACGAAAACCGATCCTCTTCCGTGGTGGGTGGGAGTGGGGGGTGATTGGAAGAATGCTGCTCTTCGGTCATCCGATGCTCCGCCTGATTGCAGAACTGGTTTACGGGTGTCGGGGTTAACAGCCTGTAAATCGTCGAAAATTAGATGCAATTTTCTTAGTGAGTCCATTGGGGAACGCCGCTAACAATATGAACTATATAAACAAAAACCTCACTAAGATGCGTGGGTTGAATTTCCAATTGACCTCGGCCCCTCTGGCAAAAAGGCGCAGCGTTAACCCTGTGCCTTTCCTAATTCAGGTGATTCCGACTCAGGCAGCAGAGCCTCCGACGGTCAGTCCGTCCATCAGAACTGTCGGTTGGCCAACACCCACGGGCACCCATTGACCATCCTTGCCGCAGGTTCCCATTCCCGGATCCAGCGCCATGTCGTTGCCCAACCCACGGATGCGGTTTAGCGCAGAGGGTCCATCCCCGATCAGCGTCGCGCCTTTGACCGGAGCGCCGATCTTGCCGTTTTCGACCCGATAGGCCTCGGTACAGGAAAAGACGAACTTGCCGTTGGTGATGTCGACCTGACCACCACCGAAACCCACGGCCCAGATCCCGTCCTTGATATCAGCAACCAGAGCAGCCGGGTCGGCATCGCCGCCCAACATCACCGTGTTGGTCATGCGGGGCATCGGTTTGTGCGCGTAGCTTTGCCGTCGTCCATTGCCGGTAGGGGCGACGCCCATCAGGCGCGCGTTCTGGCGGTCTTGCATGTACCCAGTCAGGATACCGTCCTCGATCAATACGGTCCGCGAGCTTGGCGTTCCCTCGTCATCCACAGTGATCGAGCCGCGCCGATCGGCAATCGTGCCATCATCCACCACGGTCACGCCCTTGTAGGCAATTTGCTGCCCCATCAGCCCTGCAAAGGCCGAGGTGCCCTTGCGGTTGAAATCCCCTTCCAGCCCGTGCCCAATGGCTTCGTGCAGAAGGATACCCGGCCAGCCGGGGCCCAAGGCGACCTCCATCACCCCCGCAGGGGCAGGGACTGCTTCGAGATTAACCAGCGCGATCCGCAGGGCCTCACGCGCCTTGTTCCGCCAGTCGGCGGGGTCGATCAGCCCGCTCAGGCCGACACGGCCACCACCGCCCGCCGAGCCGCTTTCACGGCGACCATTCTGCTCGACAATGACCGAGACATTAACCCGAGTCATCGGGCGCACGTCGCGCACCAGCACGCCGTCGGGGCGCAGGATCTCGACCTCTTGCACTGCGGCGGCGATGGTCGCGCTGACTTGCACGACGCGGGGGTCCAGATCGCGAGCGAAGGCGTCGATCTCGCGTAGGGTCTCGACTTTGACCGGAAAGCTGGCGGTTTCGATGGGATCTTCATCGGTATAGAGGCGTTTGTTTGTTGCCATAGGGGCCTCGGCCAAGGTGCCCCCTCCGTAGCCAACGGCCAGCCGAGCGGTCTCGGACGCGCGTTTCAACGCGGGAATCGAAACGTCTGTCGAATGTGCATAGCCCGCTACTTCGCCCTGAACGGCCCGCAGCCCGAATCCCTCGGACGCATCGTAGGATGCTGTCTTCAACCGACCATCGTCAAAGACCAGAGACTCGGATTTCCGCCGTTCGACAAACAATTCTCCGTCCTCGGCCCCGGCGGTCGCCGATTGCAAAATGGAGAGCGCTTCATCATGCGGAAGAGCGCTTTCAAAAGGGCGAAACGGGGCCTGAGTCATGGGTTGTGACCTTTCCGGTTTGATCCAGATCAAAAATAGCGTCTGTTTGACGCAAGCATTTTGCTTTATCTACCCGCAGGAATATGGTTTTTAACGCGGCCAAAGACAACGGGTGTGGTTTCACCGATTCATACCTTTTCGCCAGAGACGCAAAGATCAAACGATCAGGACAAGACATGAAGAATGCTTTGATGCTTTCCGGGCTTGCTACGGCCCTCTCCAGCCTTCCCGCCATGGCTCAGGAGCTTGAGATAATTGGCAAGCCGGTTGACGGTGGAATGGGCTTTCAACCCGCAGCGACCAGCCTTGCAGACGGGATTCACAGGCTGGACGCGATGATTCTGGTGATCATTACCGTGATCTGCCTGTTTGTTGCTGCGCTGCTGGTTTACTGCATCGTGCGCTACAATCAACGCGCCAACCCGACACCGGCGCGGTTCTCGCACTACACCCCGGTTGAAATCGCGTGGACTTTGGGTCCGATCCTGATTCTGGTGTTCATCGGCGCTTTCTCTTTGCCGGTTCTGTTCAAGCAGCAGGAAATCCCCGAAGGTGACGTGGTTATCAAAGTGGTCGGCAACCAGTGGTACTGGACCTACGAATATGTTGATCACGATTTCGCATTCGACAGCTACCTGCTTGGCCACCCCGCCACGCTGGATGAAGGCGCACGCCCTGCAGACGCGGATGTGACCCCCTTCGTTCTGGATGACGCCATGCGCGCCAAACTGGCTGATGCGGGCTATAGCGACGACGAATGGCTGCTGGCCACCGATACCGCCGTTGTGGTTCCGGTCGGCAAGGTCATCGTGATGCAGGTTACCGCATCTGACGTGATCCATTCGTGGACGATCCCGTCCTTCGGTGTGAAGCAGGACGGCGTTCCCGGTCGTCTGGCCGAGCTGTGGTTCGAAGCTGACAAAGAGGGCGTCTATTTCGGCCAGTGTTCCGAGCTTTGCGGCAAGGACCACGCGTATATGCCGATCACCGTAAAAGTGGTCAGCGAAGAGGCCTACGAACAGTGGCTGAATGGCGCGATCGAAGAATATGCGGGCACGCCGCAGAACTTCCAGGTGGCCTCGAACTGAGCGTAGACTGGGCGTTCGCGCCTTAGAATACTCGTTAGCTGCGCGCTAAACCGCGCAGCTTTCGCCCCAAAAGGACCCGAGATGACCGACGCAAGCATCAATGCCAGCACATCGACCGCCAAGGCATACGCGGATGAGGCCAGCTTTGGCGATTATTTCGCCCTGCTGAAGCCGCGTGTGATGTCTCTGGTCGTGTTTACGGCTCTTGTCGGTTTGCTGGCCGCTCCGGTGTCGGTGCATCCGTTCGTGGGTTTCTGCGCCATTCTGTTTATCGCCATCGGTGGTGGCGCGTCTGGTGCGCTGAACATGTGGTGGGATGCGGATATCGACCGGGTGATGAAGCGGACCAAGGGCCGCCCGATTCCCGCTGGTAAGGTACAAGAAGGCGAGGCGCTTTCCTTGGGTCTGGCGCTGTCCGGCCTGTCGGTGATCATGCTGGGCCTTGCGACCAACTGGTTCGCCGGCGCGTTTCTTGGTTTCACCATTTTCTTCTACGTTGTGGTCTACACGATGTGGCTGAAACGCTCGACGCCGCAGAACATCGTGATCGGCGGCGCGGCAGGGGCGTTCCCTCCGGTGATCGGCTGGGTTGCCGCAACCGGGTCGATGACGCTTGAGCCGTGGCTGATGTTTGCTCTGACCTTTATGTGGACGCCTCCACATTTCTGGGCATTGGCGCTGTTCATGCGCTCGGACTATGACGATGCGGGCGTGCCCATGTTGACCGTGACCCATGGTCGTCGCGCGACCCGTAAGCATATTCTCGTTTACACCGGCCTTCTGGCTGTTCTGGCCGTTGGCACCGCGTTCTCAGACGTCGGCGGGCCGATCTATCTGGCAGTTGCCATGGTGCTGAACGCCCTGTTCCTGCGTGGCGCATGGCAGATCTCGCGCCGCACCGAAGACGACGCGGAAGCGGACAATTTCAAGGTCGAGCGGAGTTTCTTCAAGCTGTCACTGCTGTACCTGTTCCTGCATTTTGGCGCGATTCTGGTTGAGGCGCTGCTGAAACCCTACGGCTTGGGAGGGTGGTGATGAGCCTGCGCAAAAGCCATGAAATTCACCAACGTCGTTTCAGCCGAAACCTGGGTGTTGGCCTGACACTTGCGGCCTTCATCGTGATCATCTTCGGCCTCACAATCGTCAAGGTCTCGGGCACCAGCCTGGGTCAACCCGTGCAGGAGGTGCAAAACTGATGGCTCTGTCCGGTCCTCAGAAAACTGTTGTGCAAACCGTGGGTGTGGTTGTCCTGATGGGCAGCCTCGCCTGGGCGGCCGTGCCTTTTTACGACTGGTTCTGCCGTGTTACCGGATTCGGAGGCACCACCGGCGTCGCCGAAGCCGCGCCTGATGATATCCTCGACCGCAAAGTGACGGTCCGTTTCGACGCATCAAAAGCCAAGGACATGGCGTGGGAGTTCAAGCCCGTCGAGCGTGAGATGGAGGTGCGCATCGGTGAAACCGGGCTGGCCTTCTATGAGGCCTACAACCCGACTGATCGCCCGATTGCCGGACAGGCGTCCTACAACGTCGCGCCGTATTCGGCAGGTGGGTATTTCCAGAAGATCGCCTGTTTCTGCTTTGAAGAGCAGGTTTTGCAACCCGGTGAGCGGGTAGAGATGCCGGTCAGCTTCTTTGTTGATCCGGAAATGGTCGAAGACCTTGAAGCGAAATATGTGCATACGATTACTCTGTCGTATACATTCTACGAAATTGACCTGCCCGAGGGCTATGCCGCCCTTGAAACGCAGGAAGACACAAACACGAACTAACGCCTTTAGGTGAGGGACGCTGATGGCACACGCAAAAAACCATGATTATCACATTCTGGCCCCGTCGATCTGGCCGCTGATCGGCGCTGTCGGTGGCTTTGTGATGTTGTTCGGAGCCGTCCTTTGGATGCACGGTGTGACCCCGTGGCTGTTCTGGGCCGGTCTCGTTGCCGTGCTGTACACCATGTTCGCGTGGTGGTCCGAAGTCGTTGTGGAAAGCCGTCAGGGCGACCACACGCCGGTTGTGCGCATCGGTCTGCGCTATGGCTTCATCCTGTTCGTGATGTCCGAGGTGATGTTCTTCTTCGCCTGGTTCTGGTCGTTCTTCAAACATCGCATGTACCCGATGTACGACTATGCGGGCACCGAATACATCCAGCCGGATATCCACGCGGTTGATCCGTTCCACCTGCCGCTGATCAACACTCTGGTCCTGCTGCTGTCGGGCTGTGCGATCACCTGGGCGCACCACGCTCTGGTTCACGACAACGATCGCAAGGCGCTGATCAACGGTCTGGCCATCGGAATCGTGCTGGGTATCCTGTTCACGGCGCTTCAGGCGTTTGAATACTATGAATTGCTGGCCCATGAGGATTGGCAGTTTGGCGGTGACCAGTTCTACTCGAACTTCTTCATGGCAACCGGCTTCCACGGCTTTCACGTAGTGATCGGTACGATTTTCCTGACAGTCTGTCTGATCCGCGCGCTGAAAGGGGACTTCACCCCCGAGAAACACGTCGGTTTCGAGGCCGCAGCCTGGTACTGGCACTTCGTTGACGTGGTCTGGCTGTTCCTGTTCTTCGCAGTCTACATCTGGGGACAGGCGCCGCTGTTCTAAGCGGCTTTGGTATTGAACTGCAAAAGCCGCTCTTCGGGGCGGCTTTTTCGCATTTTCGAGGGCAAGATTGCGCCCCATACAATTGCGTGGTTGCATTCTCGTGCCTGCCCCCCTTAACAAGACGCCGGTTCCTGCAACGAGCGATAGTCCTTCCATGCGCCGCACTCTGTTTCTGCTGATCTTCAGTCTCGCCGGTTTGGGCGTATTGCTGTGGCTTGGTGCGTGGCAGGTCCAGCGTCTGGCGTGGAAGCAAGAGATCCTTTCCGAGATTGACAGCCGCATCGCCGCCGAACCAGTTCCGCTGCCGCAACAGGTGTCAGAGGATGAAGACAAATATCTGCCTGTGACGGTCTCGGGTGATATGGAGCCGGGCGAGATCCACGTTCTGGTCTCGGTCAAGCAAGTCGGGGCCGGGTATCGCATCATCCAGTCGTTCAGCACCGAGGATCGCACCATTTTGGTGGACCGGGGTTTTGTGCCAACCACGGCCAAGCAGACTGACCGTTTGACCGGCCCGATGGAGGTGACAGGCAACCTGCATTGGCCAGATGAGATCGACAGCTATACGCCTGAGGCCGATATCGACAGCAACATCTGGTTCGCCCGCGACGTGCCCAATCTGGCCGCCGCGCTGGGGACCGAGCCGATCTTGCTGATCGCCCGGTCTCAGACCGATCCGGGCGTGACCCCGCTGCCGGTCGACACGGCTGGGATTCCCAATGATCACCTGCAATATGCAATCACATGGTTTGGACTGGCCCTCGTCTGGGCCGCGATGACCGGATACTTCCTGTGGCGCAATCGCGCCCCTTCTGAGAGTGACCCGCAATGAAATACATCTCGACCCGTGGCCAAGCGCCTGAACTGAGCTTTGAAGAGGCGATGCTGACCGGGCTGGCCCGTGACGGTGGCCTGTACCTGCCGGCCGAAATCCCTACGCTCAGCCATGACGAGATCGCCGCCATGGCTGGTCAGTCCTACGAGGAGATCGCGTTTCGCGTGATGTGGCCCTATGTCAGCGGTTCCTTCGCAGAGGATGAGTTCAAACAGATCATCGCCCGCGCCTATGAAGGCTTCGGTCACGACGCCCGAGCGCCGCTAAAGCAACTGAACGAAAACCACTTCCTTTTGGAGCTGTTCCACGGGCCCACTCTGGCCTTCAAGGATTTTGCCATGCAGCTGATTGGTCAGCTGTTCCAGGTGGCCCTGAAACGCCGCAACGACCGTGTGACCATCGTTGGCGCGACCAGTGGCGATACCGGCTCGGCCGCGATTGAGGCATTCCGGGGGCTGGATGCGGTGGATGTTTTCATCCTCTATCCGCATGGACGGGTGTCCGAGGTGCAGCGCCGCCAGATGACGACGCCAGCGGATAGCAACGTTCATGCGCTCGCCGCGGATGGTGATTTTGACGATTGCCAGGCTGCACTGAAGGATATGTTCAACGATTTCGATTTCCGGGATGAGGTCAAACTGGCCGGCGTGAACTCGATCAACTTTGCCCGCGTTCTTGCGCAGATCGTCTACTACTTCTCGGCCGCTGTCAGCCTTGGCGCGCCGCATCGCAAGGTAAGCTTCACCGTACCGACCGGCAATTTCGGCGACATCTTCGCAGGCTATCTGGCCAAACGCATGGGTCTGCCCATCGACCGGCTGGTCGTGGCGACCAATCAGAACGACATCCTGCACCGCTGCCTGTCGGGCGAGGGCTATTTCAAGGGTGAGACCATCCCCTCGATCAGCCCGTCGATGGACATTCAGGTCAGCTCAAACTTCGAACGCGCCCTTTACTATGCCTATGGCGAGGATGGCAGCGCGGTCGCTCAGTTGATGGATGAGCTGAAATCTGGTGGTTTCAACGTCAGCCAAGGCGCGATGGAGGCCTTGCGCGAGAGCTTTGATTCGGGCCGCGTGTCCGAAGATGAAACGCTTGAGACGATCAAACATACTTTGGCCCATAGTGCCGAGCTGGTCTGCCCGCATTCGGCCATCGGCATCAAAGTGGCTGAGGACCACCGCGCAGCAGATGTGCCGATGATCACTCTGGCCACCGCGCACCCGGCGAAATTCCCGGCTGCGGTCGAGAAGGCGAGCGGGGAACATCCGCCTCTTCCATCCCGCATGTCTGATCTGTATGAACGTCCGGAACGGGTGACGCGGATTGCCAATGATCTGGGTGCCCTCGAGGATCATATCAGAAGGCATATCGCTGAGTGACAGTCAGACAAGACCAGCTGAAGAACGGCTTTCGTATCGTCAGTGAACATATGCCGGGGCTGCAATCGGCAGCCATCGGCATCTGGGTGACCGCCGGCGGGCGGCATGAGCGGATCGAACAGAACGGGATCGCGCATTTCCTTGAACATATGGCGTTCAAGGGAACCGAGCGGCGTTCTTCGCTGCAAATCGCAGAGGCGATTGAGGATGTAGGTGGCTACATCAACGCCTATACCTCGCGCGAAGTGACGGCCTATTACGCGCGCGTCCTGAAAGACGACGTGGCGCTGGCGATGGATGTGATCGGCGACATCGTTCTGAACCCGGTTTTCGATCCGCGTGAGATCGAAGTTGAACGTGGCGTGATCCTCCAGGAAATAGGTCAGGCCTATGACACGCCGGACGACGTGATTTTCGACTGGCTGCAGGAACAAAGCTATCACGACCAGCCGCTGGGTCGCACCATTCTTGGGCCGACCGAGCGGGTCAGCTCTTTCTCGCGAGAGGATCTTTCAGGATTCGTGGCCGAACATTATGGTCCCGAACAAATGATCCTGTCGGCAGCGGGCGCTGTCGATCACGAAGCCCTGATGAAAATGGCCGAAGAGATGTTCGGCCATCTGCAGCCGCGCAAAGGTCTGGTCCCCGAAGCTGCCCGCTTTACCGGCGGGGAGGCGCGGCAAGAAAAGGATCTGGAGCAGGCGCATTTTGCTCTGGCGCTGGAAAGCCCCGGCTATCGCGATGACGGGATCTATACCGCGCAGATCTATTCGACGGCATTGGGCGGTGGCATGTCTTCGCGCCTGTTCCAGGAAGTGCGTGAGTCGCGCGGGCTCTGCTACACGATCTTTGCGCAGACCGGGGCCTATGCGGATACCGGCACGACCACGATTTACGCGGGGACGTCTGCCGATCAGGTCGCAGAGCTGGCAACCATCACGATTGACGAGATGAAGCGCGCTGCCGATGACATGAGCGAAGAAGAGGTCGCTCGCGCCCGTGCGCAGATGAAAGCCGGGATGCTGATGGGTCTGGAAAGCCCCTCGAACCGGGCCGAGCGTCTGGCGCGTCTGGCGCAAATCTGGGGGGGGGTGCCTTCGTTGGAAGATACCGTCGCCAAGATTGATGCCGTCAGTACCGAGGATGTCCGGGCCTTCGCTGAACGTATGGCCGTTCAGGCCCCGGCGGCCTTGGCGCTCTATGGTCCGGTCTCAGACGCGCCGTCCTTGGCAGAACTGCAGGAGAGGCGTGCGGCGTGATGCTGTTGGGCAGGCGCAAGCTGAGACTTGAAACCGCGCGGCTCAGGCTGCGCCCGCCTGTGCATTCGGACTTCAACGAATGGGCCGCTCTGCGCCGCGCTTCAGAGGAGTACCTGACCCCCTGGGAGCCGATCTGGGCGCAGGACCATTTAAGCCGCAAGTCTTTCACCAACCGGGTCTATTGGGCGCAGCGCTCGGTCGCCAGCGGAACCGCGATACCGTTGTTTCTGTTCCGCCGCTCAGACGACGTGCTGGTGGGGGCGATCACACTGGACAACATCCGCCGCGGTCCTGCGCAGGCTGGAACGCTGGGCTATTGGACTGGGCAGAGTTTTGCGCGCAACGGCTACATGCGCGAGGCTATCGGAGCGGTCGTTCATCACGCCTTCACTCGTCTTGATCTGAGCCGGATTGAGGCGGCCTGCTTGCCGGAAAACAAGCCCTCTCGCGGGCTGCTGGAAAGCTCGGGTTTCAAATACGAGGGTGTCGCGCAGTCCTATCTGCAGATCAACGGGCGGTGGCGGACGCATGTTCTCTACGCCAGTTTGAGGTCGGACCGGCGGGGCAGGACGGACGCAGGCTAGGGGGCTCTGCCCCCGTCGCGGCAAGCCGCGCCTCCCCCGGGATATTTTGGGCCAGATGAACAAGGGGCATGACTTGGCGGAGGGATGCGCTACACTCCTCCTATGCGCTGGATTGTGGCTGTATTGGTATTTCTCTCGGGTGCGGCTGCGGCGCAGGAGCGGCGGCCGAGCCATTGCATAGCCATAGCCGACGCAGCACCTGGGATTGAATATCTGCACAAAGCCGCGTGGCAGGACCCGGTGCCGGAGTTTTCGGTGCGGATCAGCTATGTCGCGCATGCCTCCTTTCTGATCCAGACTGCGGGTGGGCTGAACGCGGTCACGGATTTCACCGGGTTCATCGGCAGTGCCGATCTGATCCCCGATGTCGTGACGATGAACCACGCGCACAGCACCCATTGGACGGCGCATCCCGACCCGGCCATTCCCCATGTGCTGCCGGGGTGGGGTGAGTTCGGGCAGGGGATAGACCATCATCTGGATCTGGGCGAGATGCTGGTGCGCAATGTCTCCACCGATATCCGGTCGTCCTATGGTGGGGTCGAGGAGAAGGGGAACTCGATTTTCGTGTTCGAGGTCGAAGGGCTATGCATCGGTCATTTGGGGCATTTGCATCACGTGCCCTCGGACGAACAGTTTGCTGCTTTGGGGCGTCTGGATGTTGTGATGGCGGCCGTGGATGGCGGGACAACCATGCCTCTGCCCGAGATGATCTCGGTCCTCAAGCGGCTGAAAAGCTCGGTGATTATTCCTATGCATTGGTTTTCCGGTTTCTCGCTGGATCGCTTTCTAGTCGATATTCGCAATGACTTCCCGGTTGTACGCGAAGGTGTGTCAGAGCTGACCGTCTCGCTGCGCAGTTTGCCGGACCGGCCCACAGTTGTCGTGCTAGAGCCGCAATATCTGATCGATCTGGAATAGGGCTTGCCGGTCGCGCGCATGTTGGGCAAGGAAGGCGAATGGATTTGAACCCCGCAGATGCCAAGCTTGCTGACGCCATTCGCGCTGAATTGGGCGATGATGTGTTGCGTCCGGTTTCTGAACGTTACCTGGAAGAGCCGCGCAACCGGTTTGCGGGCGAAATTGGATTGTTGGCCCTGCCGCGCAACGTGCAGGACGTGGCGGCGCTGGTACGGCTTGCCTCGGGTGCGCGCGTGCCGGTTGTGCCCTATGGCGGCGGCACGGGCTTGGTAGGTGGGCAGGTCATGACCTCTGGTCCGGCACCTTTGTTGATCTCACTGGAGCGTATGACCGCCATTCGCGCGGTTTATCCAACTGAAAACGTAATGATTGCCGAGGCTGGGGCAGTTCTTGAGGACGTGCAGGCCGCAGCAGAGGCGGCGGACAGGCTGTTTCCCCTGTCTCTGGCCGCGCAGGGATCGTGTCGGATCGGGGGCAACCTCGCGACCAACGCCGGGGGCGTCAATGTGCTGCGATATGGCAATGCGCGTGATCTGTGCCTTGGGCTTGAGGCGGTGTTGCCCAGCGGTGAAATTTGGCATGGCCTGAGCCGGTTGAGAAAAGACAACACGGGCTATGATCTGCGCAATCTGTTGATCGGGTCCGAGGGGACCCTTGGGATTATCACCGCAGCTTCGCTGAAGCTGTTTCCACGTCCGGCTGAGGTTGGAACGGCGATGTTTCAGGTGACCTCGCCCGAGGCCGCGATCGACCTGCTGGCCCTTGCGCGCGATTTGGTGGGCGAGACGGTCAGTTCGTTTGAACTGATCCACCGGCAAGGGTTGGATTTCCTGACCGAGGTGCTGCCCGATGTTCGCCAGCCATTCGATACTCCGCCCGAATGGAGCGTGCTTATCGAGCTTGGATTGGCGGCCGGGCAGACCGCGTCTGAGCGTTTGGAGGCGATTTTCGCTGCTGCGGAGCCTCGGGGCCTTGTCCAAGATGGCGTGATTGCCCAGAGCGAGGCGCAGCGCCGCGCGCTGTGGGCTGTGCGTGAGCGTATCCCTGAGGCTAACCGCCTGATCGGGTCCGTCTCGAGCCACGATATCTCGGTCCCGATCTCGACCATCCCCGAATTCATTCGGCAAGGGGCCGAGGTGATCGGCGCGTTAGGTCCGTTCCGTATCAACTGTTTCGGGCATTTGGGCGATGGCAACCTTCACTACAACGTCTTCCCGCCCAAGGGTCAGAGCCGTGATGTCTTTGACAACCACCGCAAAGCGGTGAAGAGCGCGGTTCACGATCTTGTTCATTCGTTTGACGGCTCGGTCAGCGCGGAACACGGGGTAGGGCGGTTGAAGGTCGAGGACCTGGAGCGTTATGGCGATCCGGTCAAACTTCAGGCAATGCGAGGGATCAAGGCCGCGTTGGACCCAAAAGGGATCATGAATCCCGGAGCAATCCTGAAGGCGTAGACACGGCCCGAACGGTCCGGACCGTGTCTGATTGCTTTATGACGCGGGCAGAATGACCTTGTCGATCACGTGGATCACGCCGTTTGATGTCTCGATATCAGCCTGAACGACGTTGGCGTCATTCACCATCACGCCCGAATCCAGATCAATCGTGATATCGCCGCCCTGTACCGTGGCCGCGGTCATGTCATCGGACAGATCGCCCGACATCACTTTGCCCGGCACCACATGGTAGGTCAGCACGGCGACCAACTGGTCTTTGTTTTCGGGCTTCAGCAGGTCGGCCACTGTGCCTTCAGGCAGAGCTGCGAACGCTTCATCCGTAGGGGCGAACACGGTGAAGGGACCTTCGCCTTTCAGAGTGTCTACAAGTTCGGCGGCCTGAACGGCGGCGACGAGGGTTTCGAAGCTACCGGCTGAGACGGCGGTATCGACGATGTCTTTGCTATGACCGTCTGCCATTGCGGATGTGCCCAACAGGATCGTTGCGACGCTAGCGACTGCGAGTTTGCGGAACATTTTGTGGTCTCCCAAATTAGAAATGCTTCAAGCAGCATCAACGGGGATACGGTGCGCGACGCGTTCGGATCACGCCATCTGCGCAAAGAATTGCCTTGAACAGCCGTGAAACAGCGCTAAGCCAACGCTGTTTCCAATTTCAATACAATAATATGTGAGTTTTTTCGGCTCACAGACCTTCGAATTCACAAAGTACATGCACATCCATGCCCATATCCTCAAGCACTTTGCGGCCGCCCAGCTCAGGAAGATCCACAATAAACGCGCAAGAGATGATCTCCCCCCCCAGCCGCTCGATCAGTTTGATGCCAGCACCAGCGGTGCCGCCGGTTGCCAGCAGATCATCGACGACCAAAACCTTCTCGCCTGCTTGGATGGCGTCATCATGGATCTCGACGATCGCCTCGCCATATTCCAACTTGTAGTCTTGGCTGATCGTGGTGCCGGGCAGCTTGCCCTTTTTGCGGATGGGAACAAAGCCGACGCTCAACTGGTGTGCAATAGCGCCGCCCAGAATAAAACCGCGCGCTTCAAGCCCGACGACCTTATCGATCCGCTCGCCCGCATAGGGGTGCAGCATCTGGTCGATGGCCATGCGAAATCCGCGAGGATCGGCAAACAGGGTAGTGACATCACGAAACATGATCCCTTCGTGGGGAAAATCGACGATGGTTCGGATGTAATCCTTGACCGAGTTGTTTCTGGACATGAGGCACCCCTTTGGCATCAGAACACGCCGGGGTGTTTGGCCCATTGGGGTCAACCTTGCAAGGAGAGAATGCCGCCTGCGCCTATTTGCGCCGGTTCGGTATGGCCTTTGATAGCCCGTAGTACCGGTACAGCGTGGCGGGCAGCCACGACAGGTGAGGTTTGCGCCAATTGCGCTGGTCTCTCAAAAGAAATGCTTGAGCCGCATGAAGGTTCATTGCCAAAATCCTTTTTTTGTTGTTAGGTGCCCGATATCTACATCCCATATGCTATGTATATACATTGCATCGCGGAGAGAATCAAGTGGTTTGCGGGATCAAGGCGCGTGGCGAAGAAAGACGGTAAGGGTTCTACCAAGAAAAACAGTCAGTTGGTGTTGCGTCTGGACAAGGACGAACGTGATGCTTTTGTCGAATTGTGCAAAGAGCTGGACACGTCAGCTGCACGCGAAATCCGCCGCTTTATCCGCGGGTTCATGAAAGAAAACGCAGACGACTAGGCGGGCCGCCGCAGAACAGCCGTCGCAACGCCCATTCCGATCAGAGCCAGACCTCCGAACCGTGTCATCGCGTTGATCACGCCAGCGCGCCCGATCATGAGTCGCAGTCGATCGGCCAGAAGCGCGTAAGCCAGCGCGTTCAGCCAGGCGAGGCCCACGAAGGTCGCAATCAGGATCGCGAATTGAGGGCCCAGAGGTTCGGCTGGGCGCAGGAACTGCGGGACGAAGGCGATGAAAAATGCGATTGATTTTGGGTTTAGGGCGGTAACTGCTGCCGCATGTCCGAAAACCCCGCGCGCGGTAACATCACGCCCTGTTTCAACCGGGTTCAACCTACCCGATGGCGCGCTGCGCAACAGTTTGATGCCCAACCAGACCAGATAGGCGGCCCCGATCCACTTCAACACAGAAAACAACGTGGAAGAGGCCAGAACTAAAGCGCCCAAACCCAGCAGAGACGCTGTCATCGCGACAAGATCACCAACGGCAACCCCGGTGGCCGAGGCAACCGCCACGCTGCGCCCTTTTGATAGCGCATAGCTGAGAACCAGCAGCACGGTCGGTCCGGGGATCAGCAGCAATGCGGTCGATGCGGCCACAAAGGCCAACCAGAGTTCTAAAGACATGGGTCATCCTGTTCCTGTTCGCCTCGCAGCAAGCCCTCACACGGAGCAGGCGTCAAGCAGTTTCAGCCTCGCCCAGAAATTCTAAAGGTCGGATTAAGCCTGATACATCTCTCTTGAATCCCGCGCATCGATGCCCAGACTGATAAGACGGTTGAACGGAGGCCCTTATGGAGCAGACTCAGAAAATGACGCAGGACCACACAGCGCGGCTGAGAAAAGGCGCGTTTGTCCTGATTGCGGTGATCGCGGCGCTCTACGTGTTGGCCGTGGCTTATATGTATGTGAATCAGCGCGCTCTGCTTTTCAAACCATCCGGCGTGTTGCCTGAACCTAGCGCGGTCGGTTTGGCGGACGTCGAGGTCCTATCGCTGCCCATGTCGGATGGCACTGACCTGACGGTCTGGTCCGCGCCTGCAGTGGTAGAGGGTTCGCCGACCGTTCTGTTTTTCCACGGGCAAAGCGGCAATCTTGGGGATCGCGCCGACCGGCTGCGCGAAATACTGAACAGCGGCTTCGGTCTGCTCGCGCCAAGTTATCGCGGGTTCCCCGGCAGCGATGGCACCCCATCCGAGGCCGCTTTCGTCGCTGACGGTCTGGCCCTCTATGACCAACTAAGTGCGCAGGGCCAACCCGTTGTGCTCCACGGTCAAAGCCTTGGAACCGGCGTCGCAGCGGCTGTTGCCGCGCAGCGCCCCGACGCGGAGCTACTGGTTTTGGAGGCACCGTTTACCGCAACCGTTGATGTCGCGGCCGAGCGCTATCCTTGGCTGCCCGTCTCACTTCTCATGCACGACAAGTTCGCCACCCGCGACATAGTCGGTCAGATCGAGGTGCCGACACTGATCTTCCACGGCACCGAGGACGTCGTGGTCCCGCCGCATCACGCAACAGCGCTTTCCGCCGGAGGCGTGGCGCAGTTGTTCATGATTGACGGTGGCACCCACAATGATCTCTGGACGCATGGCTTGTGGCAGACGGTGCAAGACAATCTACCCCAACTGTAAGGCTACAGAACCCTGCCCGCCACCGCGTCCAATTTTGCCAGAACGGTCAGGTCACGATTTTCCGGGGCCGTCAGGATCGCGTGGTCCAGAGCCCGGTCACACCCATGCGGGCAGGGCGTGCGGATCGGGCCCAGCAAGCCTGGCAGCCCTTTGACCAAAGCCCGGCCTTTTTCGGCGTTCCCAGTCAGGGTTGCGATAATCGAGGTCACGTCGACCTCGCCATGATCGGGGTGCCAGCTGTCATAGTCGGTGACCATCGCGACCGAGGCATAGCAAAGCTCGGCCTCGCGGGCGAGTTTCGCCTCAGGCATATTGGTCATGCCGATCACATCGCAGCCCCACTGTTCGCGGTACATCTTGGACTCGGCCAGGGTCGAAAACTGCGGCCCCTCCATCGCCAGATATGTGCCGCCGTGATGCACGGTGATGCCAGCGGCTAATCCGGCCTCTTCGCAGGCATTCGACAGGCGCGGGCAGGTCGGATGCGCCACGCTGACATGGGCCACGCAGCCGGTTCCGAAAAAGCTTTTCTCGCGTGCAAATGTCCGGTCGATGAACTGATCTACAATCACGAAATCACCCGGTGCCATGTGCTCTCGGAACGACCCACAGGCCGAGACCGAGATCACGTCCGTCACCCCCAACCGCTTCAGAGCGTCGATATTGGCGCGATAGGGCACTTCGGTCGGTGAATGGATGTGTCCGCGCCCGTGGCGGGGTAGGAAAACCATATCGACACCATCCAACGATCCGGTCAGAACCTGATCTGAGGGCGCCCCCCAAGGCGTATCAACCCGGACCCACTCCGCATTTTCCAGCCCGTCGATGTCGTAAATGCCTGATCCGCCGATGACGGCAATTTTTGTTTGGGTCACGTTGGGTCTCCGCTGCTCGATTCATGCGCGCAAACTCTGCGGGTCACAGGCGAAATTGGCAAGTGGTCTCAGCCATTTGCACCGTTTCGTCGCGAGTTGTGCTGTTAAGCTATGCGGTTGACGCATATCAGGGTCCCGCTGATCGCGGTATCTCTTGGGTGCTTTGACAGGTAAAAGGCCCTCTTTCGCGCGAACATAAAGACCCACAGGACCGTCCCATGCCCCGAGCCATGCTGGCAAGCTTTGCCAACCGTATTGCCAAGCCCGATCTCCGTTGGGTGCCCGATGAGGGCCTGACCGTGTCGCGCCTGCGGATTGAGCTGCTGTCAGGTCTGACCGTCGCTCTGGCTCTGGTGCCCGAGGCCGTGGCCTTTGCCTTTGTCGCGGGCGTACATCCTCTGGTCGGTCTCTACGCGGCCTTCATGGTCGGCCTGATCACTGCGCTGATCGGAGGTCGCCCCGGCATGATTTCGGGCGCAACGGGCGCGTTGGCGGTCGTGATGGTGGCGCTGGTCGCGCAGCACGGGGTCGAGTACTTGTTCGCAACCGTGGTTTTGATGGGAATTTTGCAGGTGATTGCCGGTGCGATGCATTGGGGGCGTTTCATTCGCCTTGTGCCGCATCCGGTGATGCTGGGGTTTGTGAACGGACTGGCGATTGTTATCTTCCTGGCGCAGATTGGCCAGTTCAAAGTCCCCGGAACCATGGAAAACACCGGCCACGGGATGAGCGGGGGCGAGTGGCTCTCGGGCGTACAGCTCTATACCATGTTGGGCCTCGTCGCGCTGACCATGGCGGTTATTTGGGTCATGCCGCGGATCACGCGTATCATTCCGGCCCCTCTGGCGGGTATTCTGGTCGTTGCAGCGCTGGTGATCGGCTTTGGTCTGGATGTGCCGCGTGTCGGTGATCTGGCCTCGATCGAGGGCGGCTTGCCTGCGTTCCACATCCCGATGGTGCCGCTGAACTTCGAAACGCTTGAGATCATCTTGCCCTACGCGGTCATTCTGGCCGCCATTGGCCTGATTGAGTCCCTGCTGACTCTGAACCTCGTGGGTGAGATCACCAACAAACGCGGCGGAGCCTCGCAGGAATGCATCGCGCAGGGTGTCGCGAACGTCGCCACCGGCTTCTTCGGAGGCATGGGTGGCTGCGCCATGATCGGCCAGTCGATGATCAACGTGAAATCTGGCGGTCGTACCCGGATCGCGGGTATCGCGGCTGCCCTGTTCCTGCTGATCTTCATCCTGTTCGCCTCGCCGCTGATCGAGCAAATCCCGCTGGCTGCGCTGGTTGGCGTAATGTTCATGGTAGTGATCGGGACCTTCGCCTGGAACTCATTTAAGATCATGCGCAAGGTGCCTTTGATGGACGCCTTCGTGATTGTTCTGGTGACTGTCGTTACTGTGATGGAAGACCTTGCGGTTGCGGTTGTCGTCGGCGTGATCGTTTCGGCCCTGGCCTACGCCTGGAACAACGCCAAACGTATCCATGCTGTCACCCGCGACTCTGAGACGGAAAAGGGCGCGAAAGTCTATGAAATTCAGGGGCCGTTGTTCTTTGGCTCGTCAGACGGATTTGTCGAACTGTTCGACGTTCCGAACGATCCCGACGTGGTCATTGTGGATTTCGCCGAAAGCCGCGTGGTCGATCAATCCGCCCTGCAGGCCATCGAAAACGTCGCTGCAAAATACGAGGCTGCGGGCAAACGTGTGATGCTGCGCCATCTTAGCCACGACTGCCACAAGCTGCTGAACAAAGCGGGCCACTTGATGGTCGATAGCGACGATGACCCGGATTACGGCTTGGCTGTGGACTACTCGGTCCGTACCGGCATCCTGGGCGGCCACTGAATCATTTGCGAGGCTCTGCCTCGCGCTCCGAGGTATTCTTTGGCCAGATGAATGAAGGATCCCTCTGCTTCATCTGGCTAGAAATATCTCGGGGGAGTCGCCCGCAGGGCGGTGGGGGCAGCGCCCCCTAAGGACAGGCCTCAATCATCAGGCCTATTCAATGAGAACAACTCGGTGACAACTGCATAGTCTCGGTAGCCAAGCCGCGCCAAAGGCTGGAAGGTTGTCACGTCGAATTTGCCATCCTTCAGGCAATCGTCACGCAGATGGACCCCGGTCACTTCGCCAAAGACAACGCGGTTTGCCTCACCGGGTAGGGTCGTGATCTCGGTCAGCTTGCACTCCAGCGCAGCAGGCGCATCTGCAACGCGTGAGCAAGCGATGGTTTCGCACTCGACCGCCGTCAGGCCGGCATGGGCAAATTCGTCGGTTTCCTTTGGCAGTCCGGCTGAACTGGCGTTCATCGCATCCCGGTGGGCAAAGGCTACGATGTTCACGCAGAATACGCCCGTTGCCTCAATATTGGCGATGCTGTCCTTGCCGCCGTCCTGGTCGTGCTTGGTTCCGGTTGTGGCAAACATCACCTGTGGCGGGGTGTAGGCAACCCCGTTGAAGAATGAGTAGGGGGCCAGGTTGTTGATCCCATTTGCGTCGCGCGACGAAATCCATCCGATGGGGCGCGGGGTGATGATGGCGTTGAACGGATTGTGCGGCAGGCCGTGGCCGTCTTCGGGGCGATAGAACATATGGTCTCCAAGCGTTTGCCCAAGGCGTAACGAAGTGCTAGGGCGATTGCCAGCTAGGAAAAGAGGGCAGGCGTGCAGCAATTCGCGATCAGGCCGGAAGAGCCGCAGGATTGGTGGGAGGTCGAAGCCCTCTATGATCTGTGCTTTGCGCCGGGGCGCGAGGCGCTTTCCTCTTACCGTTTGCGCGATGATGTACCTCCGGTGGCGGGTTTGTCTTTGGTTGCGCGTGACGGGCAAGGAATACTGGCCGGAGCGATCCGGTTCTGGCCTGTTCATGTTGGCGATCATGACGCCTTGCTATTGGGTCCTGTTGCAGTTCACCCCACGCATCAGGGCGAGGGGCTTGGCGGCTACCTCATCCATTCCGGCGTTGAAACGGGGCGGGAAAAGGGGTGGGACCGGGTCATGCTGGTCGGCGACGCGCCCTATTACGCCCGTTTTGGGTTCACGCCGTTGACGGGGGTTGAGATGCCGCCGCCAACCAACCCAGAGCGTGTTTTGGGCATGGCTCTGAGCCCCGGAAAGTGGGACAATATTACCGGAGCCGTAACCCGCTGGACGCGCTGAGCTATTGAAACACCGCGCCGAAATACCGATCTTTCAAGGAACGGAGGGTTCGGATGCAGGATGTTATACTGATCGACAGTGTCGACGCGGATGCGGAATTGGATCGCTTGGCGAAACACTACCGCTCGGCCGGTGGGGCGGGTGTCAAACTGCTCAACGCTTTGGGCGGGTCGGCGGAATCCCTGCTGGACCAACTGCCCGAACCCCTGCGCGACGGCTTGACCGGAGCGACCGAACAAGCCCTTTGGATGGCGATGCAGGCGGCACAAGGTTCGCGGCAGATCGTGCCCGATCAGGCCCCTTGGGTGAACACTGCCGTGACAACGGCGATGGGCGCTGCGGGCGGATTGGGTGGCCTGTCTACCGCTTTGGTTGAGCTGCCAGCGACCACGGCCATGCTGTTGCGCTCAATCCAGGGCGCGGCAGCGCGCGAAGGCTTTGATCCGGCTGAAGAAAACGTGAAATTCGACTGTGTTCGGGTGTTGGCGGCAGCGGGTCCGTTGTCACACGATGACGGAGCGGATTTGGGGTTCTTTTCCGTGCGACTGACGCTGACAGGCCCCGCGATGAAGAAATTGATTGCAGCTGTGGCTCCGAAGCTATCGGTTGTGTTGGGTCAGAAACTGGCGGCGCAATCCGTACCGGTTCTGGGGGCGCTTGCGGGGGGTGGGACGAATTACATCTACACCCGCTACTACCAGCAGATCGCCCATGTTCACTTTGGTTTGCGCCGGTTGGCGATGGACGCTGATATCTCGCACGATGTTCTGGTTCGCAGGCTCAGTGCGCGTATGTAGCGGTTAAATTTGGTCGCTGCCGCATCATGTGGTATACTAAGTTTAACAAGCCGCGATACAAAAGCTTAATAGAAAACGCGGTATACGGGCACTGATCTGATGCGAAAGTGAGTGTGGCGCGATGAAAGTTTCTCGGGCGTCCAGTCTAGACCTCAATGTGGGGCAGGTTCCGGTCCTGCCTCAGGCAGCCGCGTTGTGCTATCGGCTGTTGCGGGGTCGTCCTGAGGTTCTGTTGATAACCTCCCGCAAAGCGCAGCGCTGGATCATCCCGAAGGGTTGGTTGATTGATGGGTTAAGTGCCTCGGAAACCGCGGCTCAGGAGGCGTGGGAAGAGGCGGGCGTGATTGGCACATGTGTGCCGGTCAAGCTTGGCCAGTTCTCGATGGCCAAAACCTGTGCCAAGCGTGGACCGGTTCTTTGCGCGGTGGATGTCTACCCGCTGCATGTGGATCAGGTTCAGAGTCGTTTTCCTGAGACAGGGCAACGGAAACGCAAATGGTGTACGCTTCAAAAGGCCGCATCGAAAGTCAACTCGCCCGATCTTGCCGATATTTTGCGCAAATTTGCGCCCCGAATACACTAAACTTAATATTGAGAGACTTGATATTGGAGTTTCGGTCGGTATCTATTCGCCAACCGACATTTTGGACGGACCATGATTCAATACGCGTTGAAGTGCAGCAAGGGCCATAGTTTCGACAGCTGGTTCCAATCTGCCGAAGCATACGACAAGCTGGCAGCCTCGGGCATGGTGACATGCGCGGAATGTGGATGTGCGCATGTTGAAAAGGCGATCATGACTCCGCGTGTCCGGCCTGCGCGGGATGCCAAGAAGACGGCGCAAATGCCAAAACCGTCATCGGATGATATCAACGTGACCAGCACCCCTACTGAAGTTGAACGTGTCTTGGCCGAACTACGCCGCAAGGTCGAAGAAAACTCGGACTATGTGGGCCATGACTTCGCCTCGGAGGCGCGCAAGATGCATCTGGGCGAAGCACCCGAGCGCTCGATCTATGGCGAAGTGAAACCGGATGAGGCGAAATCCCTGATCGAAGACGGGGTACCGGTTGCGCCACTTCCCTTTATTCCCAGCAGAAAGACAAACTGACCCATGCATGTCGTGATTACCGGAGCCAATCGGGGAATTGGATGGGCTCTGGCAGAGCGGTATCGCGCGCAGGGTCATGGCGTCATGGGAACTGCGCGTGATGGCAGCGCCGAGGTTCAGTTGGACGTAGCCGATCCGGCGCAGCAGGCGGCGATGGCAGACCAGCTTAAAGGGCAGCCGGTCGACCTGTTGATTTGCAATGCGGGCGTTTATTTGGACAAAGGTCACAGCATTGATGACTACCCCGCCGAGATGTGGGCGCAGAGTTTTGCGGCCAATGTCACTGGCGTTTTCCTGACTGTGCAGTCATTGCTGCCCAATCTGCGCGCGGCTGGCGGACGGATTGCGATCATGTCGTCTCAGATGGCCTCGCACACCCGCGCGCCGGGCGGCAGCTATATCTACCGCGCCTCCAAGGCGGCGGCGTTGAATTTGGGGCGTAATCTGGCGGCCGACTTAAAGGCGGATGGGATTGCAGTGGGCATTTATCACCCCGGTTGGGTGAAGACCGACATGGGTGGCTCAGCGGCGGACATCCATGTGGATCAGGCCGTCGCTGGCCTGATGGAGCGTTTCGATGCGCTGTCGCTGGACAACACAGGTTGTTTCGAAACCTACGACGGGAAGCCTCACGCCTACTGAGTGTTCAGCGCGGCCTTGGGCAGTTCATATACTTCGCCGGGTTCGATGAAAATCACCATGATGTCGCCCCGAACTTCATGGTTGATCGGTGAGGGCGAGCTGCTGGAATCCGGAATGCCATCGGTGAAGTAAATTCTGCGAACATCACCACCGGGCAACATCACGGCCAATGTTGCGGTGCCATCATCACGGCGGCGCAGCTCGGCGTTGCAGCTTTGCAGCGGATCACCGGCTCTGCCGGCGCAGGGAACCGTACCCAGCGCGTTCTGTCCATCGGTGCCAGCCACGCTGGCCTGCTGGGACAGGGCTGGGGATGCGATCACGGCAAGGACGGTTGCGAAACGAAGCATGAATAACCTCTTGGAATTGCTTTGGCGCTAGGCTGACATTGCGTTTTCGGAAAGTAAAGCGGCCCCTTGACGCAATATCTGTTATGCAGCGCCCCTTGCTCTTGGTGTCCCCCTCGCATATGAGGCTCGGGACTTTAAATCCAAGGCGCGGAGACACTTGCCCCCATGCCCGTACTCGTGATGAAATTCGGTGGCACATCGGTTGCCAATCTTGACCGCATCCGCCGCGCGGCAAAGCGCATCGGCGTTGAGGTGGCAAAGGGCTATGACGTCATCGTCATCGTTTCGGCCATGTCCGGCAAAACCAACGAATTGGTGGGGTGGGTGAACGAGACCTCGCCACTGTTCGACGCCCGCGAATACGATGCTGTGGTGTCATCGGGCGAAAACGTCACCGCAGGTCTGATGGCGCTGACGTTGCAGGAGATGGAAATTCCGGCGCGCAGCTGGCAGGGCTGGCAAGTGCCTCTACTGACCAATGGTGCACATTCCTCGGCCCGGATCGAGGAAATTCCGACGGACAACCTGAACCAAAAGTTCGGCGAAGGCATGAGAGTGGCCGTGGTTGCCGGTTTCCAGGGCATCAGCCCCGAAGGCCGGATCACGACTCTGGGCCGTGGTGGCTCGGACACGACCGCTGTGGCCTTTGCTGCCGCGTTCGAGGCTGAGCGCTGCGACATCTACACGGATGTCGATGGCGTCTACACGACCGACCCGCGTATCTGCGAAAAGGCGCGCAAGCTGGACCGGATTTCGTTCGAGGAAATGCTCGAACTGGCGTCACTGGGCGCGAAAGTGCTGCAAACCCGCTCGGTTGAGCTGGCGATGCGCTATAAGGTGAAACTGCGCGTTCTTTCAAGTTTCGAAGAACAATCCGACGAGGCCGGTACGCTGGTCTGCGACGAGGAGGATATCATGGAATCCAATGTTGTGGCCGGTGTGGCCTATTCCCGTGACGAAGCCAAGATGACCGTCGTTTCCGTGGCCGACCGCCCCGGCATCGCCTCGATCATCTTCACCGCGCTCAGCGATGAGGGCGTGAATGTGGATATGATCGTCCAGAACATCTCGGATGAGGGGCGCACGGATATGACCTTCTCGTGCCCAACCGATCAGGTTGCGCGCGCCGAAAAAGCGCTGCTGGCGATCAAGGATGCGGGTGAGCTGAACTATGCCGAGCTGGTGGCCGACGAAGACGTCTGCAAGGTTTCGGTTGTGGGCATCGGCATGCGCTCGCAATCGGGTGTTGCGGCCAAGATGTTCAAGGTTCTCTCGGATGAGGGGATCAACATCAAGGTCATTACAACCTCCGAGATCAAAATTTCCGTCCTTGTCGACAGGAAATACATGGAACTTGCTGTTCAGGCACTGCATGATGCCTTTGAACTGGACAAGGCGGCCTAAGCTCATCGGCCAAAGGTTTCGCCTGACGCACTAATTGGGTTGGGCCATGGCGGACGGTACGGAAACAGAATCCCGCAAGCTGCTGGTTCGGCTGCGCGAGGAAATGGCGAGCGAGGCGGCCGGTCAGGAGCGTCTCGACCGCATCACGCAGTTGATTGCCGATAGCATTCGTTGCGAGGTCTGCTCGATCTACCTGTTCCGTGACGAAGAAACCCTTGAGCTTTGCGCGACCGAGGGCCTATCGCCCGAAGCCGTCCACCAGACACGGATGCGTCTGGGCGAAGGTCTCGTGGGCCGGGTGGCCAAATCCGGCAAGGTTGTGAACACGGCGGATGCGCCCGCGGCCAAAGGCTTCCGGTTCATGCCGGAAACGGGCGAGGAGCGCTTTTCCTCATTCCTCGGGGTGCCGGTACAGCGGCTCGGTCAGAAACTGGGCGTTCTGGTGGTGCAGTCCCGTGACGCGCGTGAATTCTCCGCGGATGAGATCTATGCGCTGGAAGTCGTCGCGATGGTTCTGGCTGAGATGGCCGAACTGGGCGCGTTCGTTGGCGAAGGCGCGGCCCTTTCTCCCTTGCACCAGCAATCGGTGCAATTGACTGGCGGTCCGGCGCAGGAAGGGTCTGCCGAAGGGCATGTCTGGCTGCATGAGCCGCGCGTCGTCGTGACCAACCCGATTGCCGAAGACCCGCACCGTGAAAGCGAGCGGTTGAATGAGGCGGTCGAGGAGCTGCGCGTCGGCGTCGACAAGATGCTCGAAATCTCGCAGAACGGCGACAAAGAGCAGCTGAAAGTTCTGGAAGCCTACCGCATGTTCGCCAATTCCAAGGGCTGGATGCGGCGGATGGAGGAAGACATCGCCCTCGGCCTCAGCGCGGAGGCCGCGGTCGAGAAAGAGCAATCGCAGGCCCGTGCCCGTATGGGGCAGGTGACCGATCCCTATTTGCGGGAACGGCTGGCGGATCTGGATGACCTCAGCAATCGCTTGCTGCGCATCCTGACGGGGCAGGGCAAGACTGACAGCGCCGATCTGCCGCCCGATCCGATCCTCATCGCCCGCAACATCGGCCCCGGAGACCTGTTGGAATATGGCCGGTCCCTGAAGGGGATCGTGCTCGAGGAAGGCTCGGTCGGTAGCCACGCCACGATTGTTGCCCGCGCATTGGCGATCCCCTTGGTCGTGCATGTCGGGCGGATCACGACCGAAGCTCTGAACGGCGACCACATTCTGGTCGATGGGGACAATGGCGTTGTCCATCTGCGTCCCGAAGACTCGGTGGTCAGCGCGTTTCGCGACAAGATCGCGATGCAGGCCAAGGCGCAGGAACGCTATGCCTCGATCCGGGAGACGCCGACGGTTACGCAGGATGGCGCGCGGATCAACATGGCGATGAACGCAGGCCTGATGGCCGATCTGCCCTCGCTCGGGAACTCGGGCGCGGAAGGGGTTGGCTTGTTCCGGACCGAGCTGCAATTCCTGATCCGCAACCAGATGCCGAAACGGTCTGAGCTGGTGACCCAATACCAGCGGGTTCTGGACGCGGCCGGAGAAAAGCGCGTTGTGTTCCGGACCCTCGATATCGGGTCTGACAAGGTTCTGCCCTACATGAAGCACGTGGCGGAACCGAACCCGGCGCTGGGCTGGCGTGCGATCCGCGTTGGTCTGGATAAGCGCGGCGTGATGCGGATGCAGTTGCAGGCCCTGTTGCGCGCCGCCAATGGCCGCCCACTGACCATCATGTTCCCCTTCGTTGCGCAGGCCGAGGAGTTCCGCGAGGCCCGATGGGAGGTCAACAAAACCATCGAGCGTGAAAAGCGTCTTGGCCATATCCTGCCGGAAACGCTCGAAGTGGGGGCGATGCTGGAAACGCCGTCGCTGGCGTTCTCACCGCAAAAGTTCTTTGACGAGGTGGATTTCATCTCGATCGGGGGCAACGACCTGAAACAGTTCTTCTTTGCCGCCGACCGTGAAAACGAGCTGGTGCGCCGTCGATATGACACGTTGAACGTCAGTTTCCTCAGCTTCATCGAACGGATCGTAGAGCGTTGCAACATCTCGGATACGCCGCTGAGTTTCTGTGGTGAGGATGCCGGTCGCCCAGTTGAGGCACTGTGTCTGGCTGCGATGGGTATCCGCACTTTGTCCATGCGTCCGGCTTCGATCGGGCCGGTCAAAAGCCTGTTGCTGAGATCGAACCTGCAGGACGTCCGCAAGATCATCGCGGATGCACGTCATCGTGGTGAGCAATCCGTGCGCCCGGCGGTCATGGAGTGGTTGCGGTCGCAATCGTGACCCATCAGTCGGCCTATTGGGGATTCCGGGCTTGATTTTTATTTCAAGGTTCCGTATCCAGCGGTGGAAATGTTAGCGATAACATTCAGGGCCGTGCCAGCGACCCACATCGCGACTGAGGTTCTGCTTCTTGAGGCAGGAAGCATAAAAGGAAGCTGATAATGGTTTCACGCGTCATCCCGGTAGACCCGTTCGACCTCGTGCTGTTTGGCGCGACGGGCGATCTGGCGCAGCGCAAGATCTTGCCAGGGCTGTATCACCGGTTTGAAATGGGCCAGATGCCGGAGGATGCGCGGATCATCGGGACCGCCCGGTCCGACATGGACAGTGATGGGTTTCGTGACCAGTTGCGCGCGTCGATGGATAAATTCGCGCCGAGTTACGACAAGAAAACTCTGGATCGCTTTCTGACCCATATTAACTATGTGCCGGTGGATGCGCTGGGCGATGCGGGTTGGTCCGATCTGGCTAAAGCCTTGCGCCCGGATGTGGTGCGGGCTTTCTATCTGTCTGTTGGGCCCAGCCTGTTCTCAGGCATTGCACAGCGTCTGAATGATCACGGGCTTGCCACGCCTGACAGCCGGATCGTGGTGGAGAAGCCCTTCGGTCATGATCTGGCCTCGGCTAAGGCTTTGAACGAGGGGCTGCGCGCCTGTTTCGAAGAACACCAAATCTACCGGATCGACCACTATCTGGGTAAGGAAACCGTGCAGAACCTGATGGCGCTGCGCTTTGCCAATTCGCTGTTCGAGCCGCTGTGGAACGCGACCCATGTCGATCACGTGCAGATCACTGTGGCCGAGACTGTCGGGGTCGAAGGGCGCGGTGCTTACTACGACCAATCCGGCGCGATGCGGGATATGATCCAGAACCATCTGGTGCAGCTTCTCTGTCTGACCGCGATGGAGCCGCCTTCGAAATTCGCGCCAAACGCGGTGCGCGATGAAAAGGTCAAGGTGATCGAAGCGCTCGAACCTGTCGAGCCGAAGGATATCGCGCGTGGTCAGTATCGCACAGATAAGGGCGGCGACGGTTATCTCGATCATGTCGGCGATCCCGCCAGCCGTACCGAAAGCTTCATTGCGCTCAAGGCTCATATAGGCAACTGGCGCTGGGCGGGGGTGCCGTTCTACCTACGCACCGGCAAACGCCTGAGGGCGCGCGAGTCAGAGATCGCCGTGTTTTTCCGCGACCCGCCGCATACGATTTTCCCCAATGTGGGGCCTCTGCACGGCAATGTTCTGGTGATCCGTCTGCAGCCGGACGAGGGCATCACTCTGCGCACCACGATAAAGGAACCGGGGCAGGGCGGGTTCCGTCTGTCCGACGTGGCGCTCGACATGAGCTTTGCCGATGCGCTGGGCGATGGCGCGCAATCGCCTGACGCCTATGAACGCCTGATCATGGACGTGATCCGCGGCGATCAAACCCTGTTCATGCGCGGGGATGAGGCCGAGGCCGCCTGGGCCTGGGTTGATCCCATCATTCTCGGTTGGGAAGAGCGTGGCGACAAGCCCGCAAAATACGATCAGGGCAGTTCAGGGCCCGAAGAAGCATTGATGCTGATGCATCGCGATGGACGCCGCTGGCGTCAGATCGGAGGGTAATCATGGTCAATACAGTTGTTTCGGACGTCACCAAACGGATCATGGACCGCAGCGCCGACTTGCGTGGCCCGCATCTTGAGCGGATGGAACAGGCCAAATCCAAAGGCCCCGCCCGTGCGCATCTGTCCTGCAGCGGTCAGGCGCATGCTTATGCCGGCGCGGGTGAGGACCAAAACTCGATGGCAACCGGTACGGCTGGGAACCTTGGCATCGTCACCGCCTATAACGACATGCTCTCGGCCCACCAACCGTTCGAGCGGTATCCCGAGCTGATCCGTCAGGCGATCCGCGCGGCAGGCGGTACAGCGCAGGTCGCAGGCGGGGTTCCCGCCATGTGCGACGGCGTGACTCAAGGCGAGGCGGGGATGGAGCTGTCTCTGTTTTCGCGAGATGTGATCGCGCTGGCGACGGGCGTGGCGCTCAGCCACAACACCTATGACGCGGCGGTGTTTCTTGGGGTCTGCGACAAGATCGTGCCCGGCCTGATCATCGGCGCGCAGGCCTTTGGCCATCTTCCGGCCGTCTTCCTGCCGGCTGGTCCGATGACCAGCGGTCTGCCGAATGACGAAAAAGCCAAGGTGCGCCAGCAATTCGCTGCCGGAGAGGTTGGTCGCGATGCTCTGATGAAGGCTGAAATGGCAGCTTACCATGGCCCCGGCACCTGCACCTTCTACGGTACCGCCAACACCAACCAGATGCTGATGGAGTTCATGGGCCTGCACCTGCCGGGCTCAAGTTTCGTCAATCCCAACACGCCTCTGCGCGATGCGTTGACCGAGGAAGGTGCTCGCCGCGCCCTGTCTCTCAGCGCGTTGGGCAATCACTACACGCCGGTTTGTCAGATCCTTGATGAACGCGCCTTCGTCAATGGTATCGTTGGCCTGATGGCCACAGGCGGCTCGACCAACCTGCTGATCCACCTGATCGCCATGGCGCGCGCGGGTGGTATCGTTCTGGACTGGGAGGATTTCTCGGATATTTCTGCCGTGGTCCCTCTGGTTGCGCGGGTCTATCCCAACGGTCTGGCCGACGTGAACCACTTCCACGCCGCCGGGGGCTTGGGCTTTACCATAAGCACGCTGTTGGACGATGGGCTGCTGCACCCCGACACACTGACCGTCGCGGGGCAGGGGCTTCACAACTACACCAAGGAACCCAAGCTGAAAGACGGCGAGTTGGTCTGGGAAGACGGCGCTGGCCATAGCCTGAATGAAAAGATCGTGCGTCCGGCCAAGGACCCGTTCCAGCCTACTGGTGGTCTGTCGCGCCTGACCGGAAATCTGGGCACGGGTGTCATGAAGGTCTCGGCCGTGGCACCCGAACACCAAGTGGTCGAAGCGCCCGTCCGTGTGTTTCACGACCAGAACGATGTCAAAGCCGCCTTCAAGGCCGGGGAGTTCACTGATGACGTCATCGTCGTTGTTCGGTTCCAGGGTCCGAAGGCCAACGGTATGCCCGAGCTGCACTCGCTGACGCCGATACTGTCGATCCTTCAGGGCAGAGGCCAAAAGGTCGCTTTGGTCACCGATGGCCGTATGTCTGGTGCGTCGGGCAAGGTTCCCGCCGCCATCCATGTCTGCCCCGAAGCGCTGGACGGTGGCGCCATCGGCTATCTGCAAGACGGTGATCTGCTGCGCGTCGATGCCGTAAAGGGTGAGCTGGAAATCCTCACCCCCGGCGTCCTCGACCGCAGCCCAGCGACTGCTGATCTGTCTGCCAACCAGCGCGGCGTCGGCCGCGACCTCTTCGGCGCGTTCCGCCAGAATGTCGGGTCCGCCGACACAGGTGCCAGTATTTTCGGAGTTTAACCCATGAACAAAACCCAACGTACTCGCGAGATCTGCGCGATGGCCCCCATAGTTCCGGTGTTGGTCGTGGACGACGCCGCCCACGCTCGGCCTTTGGCCGAGGCGCTGGTCGCAGGCGGTCTTCCCGCGCTCGAAGTCACCCTGCGCACCCCTGCCGCGCTGGACGTGATCCGCGCCATGGCCGCTGTGCCCGGAGGCGTCGTGGGCGCAGGCACGCTGGTAACTCCCGAAGACGTCCGCGCCGCCAAAGAGGCTGGCGCGCAGTTCGGCGTCTCGCCCGGCGCGACCGATGCCCTGATCGCCGCCTGCGAAGCCGAAGGCCTGCCCCTTCTACCCGGCGCGGCCACTGCGAGTGAAGCGATGGCCCTGCTGGAAAAGGGCTATGACATGCTGAAATTTTTCCCCGCCGAGGCCTCGGGCGGCGCACCGGCCCTGAAAGCCATAGGGGCGCCCCTGCCTCAGATCACTTTCTGTCCCACGGGAGGCGTATCGCCCTCGAATGCCCACGACTACCTTTCGTTGTCCAACGTGGTCTGCGCCGGTGGCAGCTGGGTCGCGCCAAAGCAGATGGTTCAAGAGGGCGACTGGTCCGGGATCGAAGCGCTTGCGCGTGAGGCGACCCACCTGACGGATTGACGCCGCAAGTCGAAACGCTAGGGTAAGCCACAAGTTAAGCAGGTTACCCTCATGAACAACCAAACCTCCCTCGTGCATGGGCGCGAGTATCTGGCCATTCCCGGCCCTTCGGTTATGCCCGACGCGGTGTTGCAAGCCATGCACCGCCCGTCGCCCAATATCTACGATGGCGCGTTGATCGAGATGATGCCCGCGCTGACGCAGGACCTAAAGCGCGTGGCCGGAACCCAGCACGACGTCGCCATTTATATCGCCAACGGCCACGGCACGTGGGAGGCCGCGCTATCGAATGTGATCGCCCCCGGAGAAACCGTTCTAGCCCCGGCCTCGGGTCGTTTCACCCATGGCTGGGCCGAGATGGCCGAGGGGATCGGCGCAAAGATCGACCTGATAGACTTCGGCTTGTCTTCACCCTGGGATCTCGACTACATCGCCGAGGCGCTGAACGCCGACAAGGAGCACAAAATCAAAGCTGTGCTTGCCGTCCATGTGGATACGTCCACCTCGATCCGGAATGATATCCCTGCCTTGCGCGCCCTGCTGGATGACTTTAACCACCCAGCGTTGCTAATGGCCGACTGTATCGCTTCGATGGGTTGCGACCGGTTCGAGATGGACGCTTGGGGAGTAGATGTCACCGTGACAGCCTGCCAGAAGGGCCTCATGACCCCGGCGGGCACCGGCTTTGTCTTCTTCAACGACAAAGCGAAGGCGAAACGTGCTGCAATGCCCCGCGTTTCGCAATATTGGGATTGGCAACCGCGCGCCAACCCCGAGCTGTTCTATCAGTATTTCAACGGCACCGCGCCCACTCATCACCTCTACGGCCTGCGTGCCGCGCTGGACCTGATCCACCGTGAGGGTCTCGAAAACGTCTGGTCCCGTCATGAGCGCCTTGCCAAGGCTATCTGGGCTGCCTGCGATGTCTGGGCGCAAGGCGGAGCGCTTCATTTCAACGTCACCGACCCGACCCATCGCAGCCACGCCGTCACCGCCCTACGCCTGACCGAGGGGCGCGGTACACCGCTGCGCAACTACACCGAAAATCAGCTTGGCCTGACACTGGGTATTGGCTTGGGGATGGAGGACTGGGACGGTTGCTTCCGCCTGGGCCATATGGGGCACGTCAACGCGCAGATGATCATGGCGATGCTGGGTGGCATGGAAACCGCCATGGCGGCACTTGATATCCCCCGCGGCCAAGGCGCGCTGGAAGCCGCCGCCGCGACACTGGCCACATAGCGCAGGTCTGCCTCTTCATCTGGCTCAAAATATCCTCGGTGGGAATCGCGCCTTGGCGCGATGGGGGGCAGACAGCCCCCCTAGACCGCCCGAGCTTGCGCCAAGGCCAAAGGCAGGGCCGCCTCAAAGGCCGCCAACTCTGCCTCTCCACCACAGCTCACGCGAATACATCGGTTCTGCGGGGCCGCAAATGGCATTCGCACAAACACACCCTGTTCGACGAGAGAGGCCAACACGGCCCTCGCAAATACCCCGTCACGCCCGCAGTCAATCGCAACGAAATTCGTGGCCGAAGGCAACGGGATCAAACCGTTGGCCTGCGCAATGCGTCCGATACGATCCCGAGCTTCAGTGATCCGGGCCTGCACCTCTGACAGCCAGTCGCCATCCTCAAGTGCCGCCAGCGCGCCGGCTTGCGCAGCCCGGTTCATGCCGAAATGGTTGCGTACCTTGTTGAACGCCGCAATCAATTCGGGGGCACCGATGGCATAGCCCACCCGCGCGCCTGCCATCCCGTACACCTTGGAGAACGTCCGCATCCGGATCACACGGGGATCATCGGCGACAACAGGCGCAGCAGTGCCGTCAGGCGCGCATTCGACATAAGCCTCGTCCAGAACCAGCAGGCATCCTGCGGGCAGAGCTTCCAGCGCGACAACGATATCGGCGCCCGAATGCCAGCTTCCCATCGGGTTGTCGGGGTTGGCCAGATAGACCAGCTTGGCATCCACCTTTGCGGCCTTGGCAAACAAAGCGGTAGGGTCTTCACGATCGTCGCGATAGGGAACCTTGTGCAACTCTCCTCCGAAGCCCGCTACATGGTAGTTAAAGGTGGGATAGGCCCCGTCAGAGGTCACAACCGCATCGCCCGGCCCGATTAACAGCCGCACCAGGTAGCCCAATAGCCCGTCGATGCCTTCGCCCACCACGATATTCTCGGGGGCAACACCGTGATGTGCGGCCAACGCATGGCGCAGATCGTGATTCTCGGGGTCGCCGTACATCCAAATCTCACCGGCAGCTCGTTGCATCGCTTCGATGGCACGAGGCGAGGGGCCAAACACGCTTTCATTCGCACCCAGCCGAGCCTTGAAGGGGGCGCCGCGTTGGCGCTCCTGCGTTTCCGGCCCTACAAACGGGACGGTTGCAGGCAGGGATTGGGCGAGCGATGTGTAGCGAGGTCTGGTCATAGGCGCAGATAAGCCCACCGTGCGGCTTGCTGCAAGCCCGCGCCTCAACATGCCTCAACGTCGCGGTGGAACTGCACTCGCATTCGGGGCAGTCTTGTTAAGACTGCAAAACAAGGAGGTCCGGAATGGCGCGCGTATCTGTCGAGTACAAGGATCACATCGCTCATGTCACGCTGACGCGCGGCGACAAGATGAATGCTCTGGACGATGCGATGATCAAGGCGCTGCTGGCCGCTGGGCAAGAGGTTGCGGCCTCGGACGCCCGCGCCGTGGTCCTGTCGGGTGAGGGCAAAAGCTTCTGTGCCGGTCTCGACATGGCGAGTTTTGCGAAAATGGCCCATATGGACCCGACCGAGTGGCTGATGTCCCGTAGCCATGAGGACGCCAATGAGATGCAAGAACTGGCCCTAATCTGGCGGCGCATCCCTGTTCCTGTAATCTGCGCAATCCAAGGCGCGGCCTATGGGGGCGGCCTGCAAATTGCTCTGGGCGCGGATATCCGCATCGCCCACCCCGAGGCGAAACTTGCAGTGATGGAGATGAAATGGGGCATCATCCCAGACATGGGTGGCATGGTTCTGCTTCCGAAACTGGTCCGCTCAGACGTTTTGCGGCTGCTGACTTATACAGCGCGTCCCATTGGGGCTGCACAGGCGGCCGAGTGGGGTTTGGTCACCAAGCTGTCCGATGATCCGCAGACCGAAGCACTTGCCTTGGCTGAAAACATCGCCTCACAAAGCCCCTCGGCCATCCGCGCCGCTAAGCGCCTCATAGACTTTGCCGAAACCAATCCGCGCGCCGATGTGTTGCTGGCCGAGTCCTCGGAACAGGTGGATCTGATTGGAAAGCCTGACCAGATGGAGGTTGTGATGGCACAGATGCAGGGCCGAAAGCCCGAGTTCAAGTGATCACCGCATGAAGGCACGCCGCGCGTCTCGGGCCATGTAGTAGCGCATTTCCAGATCGGCGATCTTAGACATCGTGGCTTTGCGGGCCTCGGGATCGGTCAGTCCGGCATATTCCTTTCGGGCCTCGTCCAACTGTTTTTTGATGTCGAACTCCTCGGGCAGTACCCCGGCCTGCGCCATGATCCGATGACCGGCCGCAATGGCGGGATCGCTTTGCGCTTCGCCAGAGCGATCAGGCAGAGGCGCACCTTCGCCCTCAAGACCCTGTAATTGACCCTCGGCCTGAGCCTTCTTTATCTGGCGTTCCACCAGTTTTCCAAGTGATCCGAACATGGGCGCAGGATAACTTTTTCAGGCGTGGGGAGAAAGGGATCATCGCAGTTTGGTGGTCAAGATGTAGGCGACGCCCCCAGCCATCAAGCCCCAGACCGCAGCGCCCAGACCGAACACCGTGATCCCTGAGGCCGTGATGGCGAGGGTCAGGATCGCGGCTTCGCGTTCTGCGGGTATTTCCAGTGCTGCGAAGGTGGCGTTGGCCATAACGCCAATCAGGGCCACGCCGGTCAGCGTACCCATCAGCAGCGGGTCGGCATGGGCGGCAAAGCCTGTGATCGCCACAGCAAAGATACCGAAGACACAGTAGAACACGCCTGCCATGATTGCAGACCAATAGCGCAAACTACGGTCTGGGTGGCTGTCTCCGTTCGAACACATCGCGGCGGTGATGGCCGCCAGACAGGTGGCGGGGGCTCCAAATGGGGCCGACAACATGCTTGCCCCCCCGACGGAAGAGAACAGCTTGCCGGGCGCGGGCGTGTAGCCAAAGCTGCGCATCACGGCGATGCCGGGGATGTTTTGGGTTGCCATTGTGACGACGAACAGCGGCAGGCCGATGCCGATAGCTGACGCAAGCGAGAATGACGGCATCGTCCAGACGGGCGCGGCCATATAGGCCTCGGGCCGGACGGATGCACCTTCGGCGCTGAACACCACCACCAGCGCTGCGGCTACGACGGCTGCGGGAACGGCAAACAGCCGGTTCAGGCGTCCGGCGATGAACCATGTCAGGATCACGGGCAGTGCCTGCCAAGGTAGCTCAACTGCTGCTTTGAACGGGACAATGCAAAGGGGTAAAAGAACACCGCCGAGCATTGCCTGGGCCAGAGTTGTCGGGATCGCAGCGGCCAGACGCCCAAGGGGTTTCCAAAGCCCGGCCAGAATCGTCAAGGCTCCGGCGCAGAGGAAGGCTCCAATTGCGCCTGAGAAGCCTGCGGCCGGGGTGGCTGAAACCGCCAGCAGCGCCGCTCCGGGAGTAGACCAGGCCACACTGATGGGTTGCCGGTAACGCAGGCTGAGAACAATCGCGGCCAGCCCCATGGCAATCGCAGCACTCATCAGTCCCGAGGCTGCTTGGGCAGCTGATGCGCCCATTGCAGCCAGCCCTTGCAGCACGATGGGAAACGAGCTGAAAAACCCGACAATGGCGACTACCAGTCCAGTTGAGACGGTCTGCATCGGAGGGAAAGGTCGTGCCATAGGGGCCTCGGAGGTTTGTTGCTCCGAAGTGCTAACAAGCGCAGGCTGGCGCGAACAAGGGGAAAGCTCTGAGGACAAAGAAAAACCTCACCACCGGCTCGGGTGATGAGGTCGGGATTTCCCTATTTGGAACGAAAAGGAGATCAGGCGAGTTCGGCCAGACGAGCGAGAGCTTCGTTCAGCTTGGCCTCTTCTTCTTCGCGCGCAGCGAGGTTTGCTTTGGCTTCCTCAACCACCTCCTCCGGGGCCGAGGCCACGAATTTGGGGTTGTTCAGACGCCCCCGCAGACCGCCGAGTTCCTTGGCCAGTTTGCCTTTGGCTTTTTCTAACCGTTCCTTCTCGGCGCCGATGTCGATGATGTCGGCCAGCGGCAGGCCGAAGCTCGCGCCCGGGGCGGCAATCGAGATGGTGCCTTTGGGCAGCTCGTCGGCCTTGGTCAGATTGTCAATCCGCGCCAGGCGCTTTATCAACGCTTCATTACGGTCCCATGCGGCTTGGCCGTGATCGTCAATCTCGGTCACTAGCATCGGCACATAGAGGCCAGCAGGAACCCGCATTTGCGCACGGGCGGAGCGGGTGTTTTCGATCACCGAGATCACCCAGTTCATTTCGCGATCCGCGTCGGCGTCGATCAAGTCGGCAGCGGCGTAGGTCGGCCAGTTGGCGTGGACAACCATCTTGGGCCGCGTGCCGGTCAGCGCCCAAAGCTCTTCGGTGATGAAGGGCATGATCGGGTGCAGCAGGACCATGCACTGATCCAAAACCCAGCGCATGGTGGCGCGGGTCTCGGCCTGTGCCTCTGTGTCGTCGCCTTGTAGTAGGGGTTTCGACAGTTCTACGTACCAATCGCAGACCTTGCCCCAGACAAAGGCATAAAGCCCGTTGGCAGCATCGTTGAAACGATAGCTTTCCAGCGCCGCATCGACCTCTTCCCGCACGCGGGCAGTTTCGCCGATGATCCAGCGGTTCACGGCGGCTTTGGGTTTCAGGTCGGCCACGTCGAGTTGCGGGACAGCGTCGGTGAAGACCTCGTTCATCTCGGCAAAGCGGACGGCGTTCCACAGCTTGGTGCCGAAGTTCCGGTAGCCGGTGATGCGTTCGCGGGACAGTTTCAGCACACCGCCAATCGCCGCCATCGAGGCGTTGGTGAACCGCAGCGCGTCGGCACCGAATTCGTCCACGATCTCCAGCGGGTCGATGACGTTGCCGGTGGTCTTGGACATCTTCTTGCCCTTCTCGTCGCGAACGAGCTGGTGCAGATAGACGGTGTGGAACGGGATCTGATCGACCACGGCCAGTTGCATCATCATCATCCGGGCGACCCAGAAGAACAGGATGTCGAAGCCGGTGATCAGAACGTCCGTCGGGAAGTAGCGCTCCAGTTCCTCGGTCTGTTCAGGCCAGCCCAGCGTGCCGATGGGCCAGAGGCCGGAGGAGAACCATGTGTCGAGAACATCGGGGTCGCGCCAAACCGGGTAGACTAGCTTGGTCGGGTCTTGTTCGACCGCGTATTGAGCAAGGCCTTCAGCGAACTGATGGATCGCTTCGTGCTTGTCGGCGACTTCGATAACCGTCGCGTGGCTCAGAGGGCTGGGTATGTTTGCGTTGTCGTCGAGGAATTTCTCGGTGACGGCTTCAAGGCTCGCGGCGCATTCCATGACGTTGCCACGATGCAACATGCCGCCTTCGTTCAGCAAACGGCCCAGTTCGACCAGATCAAGGTCGCCGTCGTTTTCGTCGTCCTTGAAGTTCTCAGCCGAGAGATCGAGGCCATACCAAACCGGAATCTGATGGCCCCACCACAGCTGGCGCGAAATGCACCAGGGCTCGATGTTTTCCAGCCAGTGGTAATAGGTTTTCTCGCCCGACTCGGGGATGATCTTGACTGTACCGTCCTTGACCGCATCCAGCGCGGGGCCGACAACTTTGGCCGCGTCGACGAACCATTGGTCGGTGAACATCGGCTCGATGACGACTTTGGAGCGGTCGCCAAACGGCTGCATGATCGGTTTGCTCTCGACCAGCGGGACCAGCTTGTCCGCGCCCTCATGATCGGGCTTCAGAGCGGTTGAACCCAGACGCGGATCGTCCGCGCGGGTCATCACGGCTAGACCGTCGGCGGTGATCTCCTCAACGACCTTCGCGCGCGCCTCGAACCGATCTAGGCCGCGCAGGTGATCGGGGATCAGGTTGATCGCGTCGATCTCGTTCTCGGTGAATTCTTTGCCGCGTGCAAATTCCTGCGCCTTGTCCGCTTCTTCCGCGTATGGCGCACCATCGGCCCGCATCGCGCCTTTGGTGTCCATCAGGCGGTACATCGGGATGCCGCCGCGCTTGGCGACCATGTTGTCGTTGAAGTCATGCGCGCCGGTGATCTTCACCGCGCCCGAGCCGAAATCGGGGTCCGGATACTCATCGGTGATGATTGGAATTTGCCGGCGATGCTCTTTCGGACCAACCGGGATTTCGCAAAGCTTGCCGACGATGGGCGCATAGCGCTCATCCGAGGGATGAACTGCAACCGCGCCGTCGCCCAGCATGGTCTCGGGTCGGGTCGTGGCGATCGAGATGTAGTCGCGCTCTTCCTCAAGCACGATATTCCCGTCCTCGTCCTTCTCGACATAGGTATAGGTCTCGCCCCCGGCCAACGGGTATTTGAAGTGCCACATGTGGCCCGCGACTTCGATATTCTCGACTTCGAGGTCCGAGATCGCGGTTTCAAAATGCGGGTCCCAGTTGACCAAGCGCTTGCCGCGATAGATCAGGCCCTTTTCGTACATGTCGACGAAAACCTTGATCACGGCATCGTGGAAGTTGGCCGAGTTTTCATGGCCCGTTCGCGGATCACCTGCCGCTCCGGCCATTGTAAAGGCGTTGCGCGACCAGTCGCAGGAGGAGCCGAGACGCTTCAGCTGCTCGATGATCGTGCCGCCGTATTCGCCCTTCCATTCCCAGACTTTCTCAAGGAATTTCTCGCGACCCAACTCGCGCCGACCCGGCTGCTGTGTGGCGGCCAGCATCTTTTCCACCTGCATCTGTGTGGCGATGCCTGCGTGGTCCTGGCCGGGCTGCCAGAGCGTGTCGAAGCCACGCATCCGGTGCCAACGGATCAGGATGTCCTGCAGCGTGTTGTTGAACGCATGGCCCACGTGCAAAGCACCTGTCACGTTGGGCGGCGGGATCATGATGGTAAAGCTCTCGTCACGCGATTTGTTCGCGCCTGCCCTGAAGGCTCCGGCCTGTTCCCAGGCCTCGTAGATGCGGGCCTCAGCCTCGGCCGCGTTGAATGTCTTTTCCATCGCCATGGGGTGCGTCCTGCGTCATCAATCTTGGGTTAATGCGTGCAATAGCGAAAGGATGGCAAAAGGGGAAGGCTTTGCACTCAAATCCACAAGGCATTCAGTCCGCCTTAACCGTGAAGCAGGCCACAGACAGCCACTGGGTTGTTCAGCTACACTTGTAGCGTGCAGTCACGAGACGGTGCGACCCGATAAGATGCGGCTTCACTGCTCATTTCGTGATCTGTCGTCAGACGGTTTCGGGAATTTTGCAATGCGTTTGAGCTTTCGTAATATATTCAGACATATGGTGGCTGTAACGATGAGGTCACGCATGCCGCACGCCTTAGTCATGATGATGCCCAAATGCCCGCTTAGGCTTGCAGCTATGCTTCAACGTCTCACGGTTTCGTTGGATCTCTTGTCCGGCATGCTGATGATACCCATCCTTGAGTATACCTCGCCTCTACCGGCGCGCGGGCAAGTGATGGGCCGGCGGTCGAACGGAGGCGGGATATGGACGCATGGGCCTCAGTGGCCGATGCACCGTGAAGGCCAGGGCGGCGCAATGCTGAGACGCGCGCGCACCCTCGAAGAGTACAGGAGTGGCTGAGATATGATTCTGTCACGGTTAAGCAGAAAGGTACTTGGATGGCTCGGGCGGCCCTTACGCTCTGAGCATTCCGCCGAAGCGCTGCACCGTGAGCCGATCAGCCATGTTGTCATTCTGGACGGAACAATGTCGACGCTGGAACCCGGCCTCGAAACCCATGCCGGGCAGACGTTTCGCCTGTGTCAGGAAATGGGGCCTCAGGTTTCCGTGTTTTATGAGGCCGGCGTCCAGTGGGAAAGCTGGAAGTCTTCACTGGACGTGATGATGGGGCGGGGGATCAATCGGCAGATCCGTCGGGCCTATGGCTATCTGGCCTCGCGTTACAAACCCGGAGACCGGATTTACTTCATAGGGTATTCGCGTGGGGCCTACGGTGTTCGTAGCCTTGCGGGTGTGATCGACATGATCGGCCTGCTGAAGGCGGAACACGCGACTGAGCGGAACATCAAGCAGGCCTACCGCCACTATGAATGCAACCCGAGTGGCACGGCGGCCCGCGATTTCCGCCGCAAATTTTGCCATGAGGATGTGGCAATTGAGATGGTCGGGGTGTGGGACACGGTCAAAGCGCTTGGTCTGCGCCTACCGCTGCTATGGCGTTGGGCCGAGGAAAAGCACGCCTTCCACAATCATCAACTCGGCCGCGCAATACGCCACGGATATCACGCGATGGCCCTGAATGAGACCCGCGAGGTCTATGAACCTGTCCTGTGGAGATGCACACCAGAGTTCAAAGGCCATGTTGAACAGGTCTGGTTCCGGGGCACCCATGGCGATGTGGGTGGTCAGTTGAACGGCTATGAAGAAGCACGCGCCCTCAGCAACATCTCTCTCATCTGGATGCTGGACAAGGCCGAGCGGCATGGGCTGCCGCTGCCGGAGGGATGGCGCGCTCGTTTTCCGACCAATGCTCAGGGGGCGTCGGTTGGAACGTGGCGCGGGTGGGGCAAGATTTTTCTTCTGCGCAAAAGACGGATAGTGGGCAAGGACCAGTCCGAACACCTCCACGCCTCGGTCGCGCCCGAGGATGTGCCTGGGTGGCAACCTGAACCAGACCTACCATCCCATCCGGCGCAGTAAAATGCCGATCATGTGCCCGCGGCTCCAAGATCACTGACACTTCAATGTCAGGTTCGAACCCTTTCTAGCTAATGCCACAATGCACGAAGGTTCGGTGTTCGACTCGGAAAGTAGACATGATGAGACTAACCTTGGTTTGCCCAAGGTTTGTAGCACAAGACTTTCCGACCGTTTTGACGATAAACATCACTTCGTCGTTTAGGTTGGACGCGGATGGCAGGGAATAGAGAAGCTGTCGTTACCCTACGCTACAAATATGGTACGAAGGTAGACAGACAAAAGTTATGGAGCAAGCAAGGTGTTTGCAGGATCGGTCTTGGGTTTCGTCTTTTCGATCTGCGCATTTTGTGAAATCGGGTACGGCCATCTTGTGGCGGAAGTTGAAAGAACACAGTCAACGCCGTTTTTAGATGACGTAATAATTTCTCAATTCTCTACTTCGAACGGCTACAAGCCCCAGGTGCCCAATTTATCCGGGAAATGGTATGCGACCCTTCGATGTAGTTTTGGGTCTGGTCGTTATATCTACTATTTTGAGCAAACGCGAAACGGTAGGCTTTCCGGTAAATCACGGGGTGTGAGCTTCGGCGTTAAAAACATAACGGGCTTTTTGGTAACCGGAAGCTTTTCCGCCACAAGTTTCGAGTTTTTTGAGCAAGTCAGCGAAGGTTATTTCTTAGAGGTGTCAGGTTCGACCCGGTTGGCGGGAGGGTACATTTTCGCCACTTACAAGAACACGAGGACTGACAATGAATGTAGTTTGCGAATGAAGAAGATGAGAGATCAAAGACTCATAGAACACTGATGCATGCCTACAATAGCTGTGTAATTCTAGCTGCGATCAGCCGACCTCTGCAGGCTGGGCCTGTTAAATCGACGCAACCATTTGCACCGCCGCAACGAACAGCAACTTCGTCCGCACATCCGACGTCCCGGTCTAAAACACCCTCGCAAAGAGCTGCGAGGGTGTTTTTCTCGTAAGCGCCCGTTACGCCTAGCGTTGTTTTGGCTTCGCAACACTTCCGAAAAGAGGCTCGGAGAAACCGCGCGCCCTTCCCTCATTCCAGAATAGAAATATGGTTCTGGCGTTCCCAATCACCGACGGCGGTCGCGGCGCGAGCTCATAGGTTGGAAGGCCACGCCCACATGCGCCTCGCAATAGGGCTTGCCTGCTTCAACCGGCAGGCCGCAGAACCAAAAATCCTCGGTTGCGGGGTCGCCTACGGGCCATTTGCAGGTCTTTTCGGTCAGCTCCATCAGCGTCAGCTTCTTGGCTTTCTTCTCAACCTCGTTGACCTTGGCCAGCGCCTCGGGGCTGATCTCATTCGCCGAAGGCTGCGGCGGCAGAGGTTGACCCGCCGGGATGATCTGACGGCGAGCGGGAACGGCAGGTTTCGCCTCGGCTGCCGGGGCAGGAGCGGGGCGTGCGGGTTCGGTCTTTGGTGCGGGCTTTGGTTTCGCCTCGGCCTTGGGCGCGGGGGCCGGTTTTTCCTTGGGCTCGGCCTTGGCGGGCGTTGCACCGGTTGCGCGGTTGGACAGGCCCAGACGGTGGACCTTGCCGATCACCGCATTGCGGGTCACGCCGCCCAGTTCCTTGGCGATCTGGCTGGCCGACTGGCCCTCGCCCCACATTTTCTTCAGCAGTTCTACGCGCTCGTCAGTCCAGGACATCGGTTGCCTTTCAAAAGCGGAAAGCGGCCCCGGATTCGGGCCGCCTTGGGAATTCGTCTCAGCGCCCTATTTTAATCACTGCGGGCCGAGTTACAAGCGGTCTTCGAATCAGTTAAGAGGCTCTCATGCAGAATCTTATGGATCAGGACGCGCGCCGGTTTGGCGCGGTCAATTGGATGGGCCTCTACACGCTGGCCAAACGCGAAACCCTGCGCTTTATGGCGGTGTGGACCCAGACCTTGCTGGCCCCGCTGGTGACGGCTGGATTGTTTCTGTTGATCTTCACTATTGCCATCGGTCCAAGCCGGCCTGACGTTATGGGTGTTCCGTTCCTGATCTTTCTGGCGCCTGGTATCATGATGATGACGGTGATCCAGAATGCTTTCGCCAATACCTCGTCTTCGATGGTGATCTCGAAAGTGCAGGGGAACATCGTGGATACCCTGATGCCGCCGCTGTCCCCTCTGGAGATCTTACTGGGCTATCTTGCAGGCGGCATCGCGCGCGGCGTTCTGATCGCCTGTGTCGTGGCCCTCGCGTTTCTGGTGTTTCTATCGATTGCGCCGCAGAACCTGTTCATCACCCTGATATTCGTCATCTTGGGCGGTGCTTTCATGGGCGCCTTGGGCCTATTCGCCGGTATTTTTGCCAATAAATTCGACCAGATGGCCGCGATCACCAACTTCATCGTCACGCCTTTGGCCTTCCTGTCGGGGACCTTCTACTCGGTCGAGGCGCTGCCACCTGTGCTGAACAAGCTCAGCCACTTGAACCCGGTTTTCTATCTGATCGATGGTCTGCGCTATGGGATGATCGGAGTGTCCGACAGCTCACCTTGGCTTGGGATGGCAGTGTGCACCGGGGCGACGCTGTTCGTTGGTGCGGTGACCTGGCAGATGTTGCGGACGGGCTATCGGCTCAAAGCCTGACGGTGCAGGGTCTCGCGCCAGACCAAAATCAGCGCACCTGTCAGGATGATGGATGAGCCGATGATGCTGATCCGATCCGGGATCACGTTAAAGATCACAAAGTCGTAGAACGCCGCGAAGATCAATGTGGCATAGCTGATGGGCGCAACGAACGAGGCATCGGCGCGGGCCATTCCGTTGACGAAACAGGCCTGTGCGCATGCCATCAACCACCCGATTCCGGCCAAAGCTGCCCATTGTGCAGGGGTCGGCGCATGCCATACTGCAATCACCGCGACTGAGGCGATGGTCAGGCCCAATCCGTTATTCACCAACAGAATCTGGATCGGAATCTCGCGGCCTGAGAGCTTTTTGATGAAAATCAACTCCATCCCGATCACCGCGGCCGCCGTCAGGGCCAACAGGGCGGCTGGTTGGAAACTGGCAGGAGTCGGGCGTAAGAGAATCAGTGCCCCGGTCAAAGCCACCGCTGCGGCCAGCCAACGCCAAGGGCCGACACCTTCTTTCAGCAGCGGGATGGCGAGAACCATCGCAAAAACCGGGTTCAAGAAGGAAATCGCCGTGGCGTCCGCGATCGGGATATAGGCGACGGATGCAAACATCAGCGTGATCCCCAGCCATCCGAAACTGGTGCGGCCGATATGCAGCCCCCAATGAGGGCGCCTCAGCGCCGGGCGCAGAACAGCTGTGGCGGTCACGATCACCACAAAAGCAAACAGAAACCGCCCGTGGCTGATCTGCATCGGATGCAGGGCAGGGCCAAGCGTGTCTGTCCCCAACGCTTTGGCCAGCAATGTTGTCCCTGCCAGCAGGGCGCTGGCGGCAAAGATCAACAGGGCCGCAAGGGGCGGATTCTGAGGTGTAGGCGTCATGGCCAAGCGGTGCGCCACAGGAATTGAAATAGCAAGCGTGAAATGGCGGCTTCTCATCTCACTATGAAAATTCTGGGCTTTCCAATTATTGGTCTTCCCAGACAGATCTAACCTCGCTATACGAGCCGCCATGATCAAAACCGCACATATCCTGCGCCTCCGACGCCGACGCCTGACCGCGTAACCGGCCCGTTTGATCTATTTGCGCTGACCAAATCCGCGCATTCTCCACCAAATTAGTTGACGAACATGGCCCCGGTGTATCACTCACAGGGCTTAAGCTATCTTAAAAGGATGATCCGATGATCCCGTCCGTTCTGCCGACCTATAACCGTGCGCCCCTGACTTTCGTGAAGGGCGAAGGCGCCTGGCTGACCGAGGCGGATGGCCGACGTTTTCTGGACCTCGGGGCGGGCATCGCGGTGAACGCGCTGGGCCACGCGCATCCGGCGCTTGTGAAAGCGCTGACCGAGCAGGCGCACGCGCTGTGGCATGTCTCGAACTTGTATAACATCCCGCAACAGCAGGCGCTGGCCGACAAGCTGGTTGAACATACCTTTGCCGATACGGTGTTCTTCACCAACTCGGGCACCGAGTCCTGCGAACTGGCTGTGAAAATGGCCCGCAAGTATTTCTATGACAAAGGCCAGCCCGAGAAGGTCGAGATAATCACCTTCGATGGCTCCTTCCACGGCCGCTCCTCGGCAGGCATCGCCGCCGCCGGGTCCGAGAAGATGACCAAAGGCTTCGGCCCCTTGCTGCCCGGCTTCGTGCATCTCACGTTCGGAGATCTCGATGGCGTCACCAACGCGATTGCCGAAAAAACAGCGGCAATCATGATCGAGCCGGTGCAAGGCGAGGGCGGCATTCGCCCCGTTCCCGACGCCGAACTCAAGGCCTTGCGTCAGATATGCGACGAACACGGCTTGTTGTTGATCCTTGACGAGGTCCAGTGTGGCGTGGGCCGCACTGGTAAGCTGTTCGCCTATGAATGGGCGGGTATCACGCCGGATATCATGATGGTCGCCAAAGGCATCGGCGGAGGCTTCCCTCTGGGCGCGGTGCTGGCCACGGAAGAGGCCGCCAGCGGCATGACCGCAGGCACTCATGGCTCGACCTACGGGGGGAACCCGCTGGGCTGCGCCGTTGGCTGCGCCGTGATCGACCAAGTTGCCACGCCTGCCTTCCTCGAAGGTGTCAACCGTAAGGCTGGCTTACTGCGCCAGAAACTCGAAGGCCTAGTCGCCGATCACCCCGAGGTTTTCGAAGAGGTGCGCGGCGCCGGACTAATGCTGGGCCTGAAGTGCAAAGCAACCAATATCGACGTCGTCAACGCGGGCTATGATAACGAGGTCATCACGGTTCCCGCTGCCGACAACGTCATTCGCCTGCTGCCGCCACTGACCCTGACCGAAGACGATATCGCCCAGGCGATGATCCGCCTCGACAAGGCTGCAACGCAAATCGAAGCCAACCTCGCCACTGCCTGATCCTTCTTCTGTTCACAAATACCTCGGGGGCAGCGCCCCCGACCGTTGATAGCCAAGAGCAAAACGATATGAACCATTTCCTTGATATCCACAAAACCGGCGCAGCCGACCTGCGCAACATGATTGATCAAGCGGGCGCGATGAAACAGGCCCGCCTTGGACGGCCAAAAGCCGCGCTGGATGATGAACAGCCGCTCAAAGACCATATGGTTGCGCTGATCTTCGAAAAGCCCTCGACCCGGACGCGCGTGTCCTTTGATGTGGGTGTACGTCAGATGGGTGGTCAGACCATGGTCCTGTCCGGCAAGGACATGCAATTGGGGCATGGTGAAACCATCGCGGACACGGCCCGTGTTCTGTCGCGCTATGTGGACATGATCATGATCCGCACCTTTGACGAGACCGTTTTGACCGAGATGGCAGAATACTCGGACGTGCCAGTGATCAACGGCCTGACCGATCGCACCCATCCCTGTCAGATCATGGCCGATATTCTGACCTATGAAGAACATCGCGGCCCGATAGCGGGCAAAAAAGTGGTCTGGACCGGGGACGGCAACAATGTATGCGCCTCGTTCCTACACGCGGCAGGGCAGTTTGGTTTTGACCTGACCTTCACCGGCCCGGCACAATTCGACCCCGAGGAAGAATTCATGGGGTTTGCCCGTCAGAAGGGCTCGCAAATCGTCGTTGAACGTGATCCCTACAAGGCCGTTGAGGGCGCGGATTTAGTGGTTGCCGACACTTGGGTTTCGATGCATGACAGCCAATCCGCGAAAGAGCGTCGACACAACATGCTGCGCCCCTATCAGGTCAATTCGGAGCTGATGTCCCATGCCAAGCTGGACGCGCTGTTCATGCATTGCCTGCCCGCCCACCGCGAGGAAGAGGCGACATCTGAGGTGATGGACGGCCCGAACTCGGTTATCTTTGATGAGGCAGAAAACCGCCTTCACGCCCAGAAAGCAGTGATGCGGTGGTGTCTGGGCGTCTAAGCCCGCCTCCTCACGTCCCAAACACGCAGTTTGGCGAGCGCCCGCCCGCTCGCCAATAGCACCAAAACGCAGAGGGCGGTCTTGGTCATGATCTCCATCGTGCCCTCAATCAGCATGGCATGCACAACGCTTCCAATGATCGTCACAGAAGCCAGCGTCGTATGCGTTAGCCGCCAGACGCGAAACCGCAAGGTCAGGCGTTGACGGTAGATACCCAGAAAAGCCGCGACAAAAGCCGCCCACATGGCGATCACTCCCCACGCGGAAAACGGGGTCGCCGAGACGAAGAGCAACGCATCCACCACATCCGGAGGGCTGGTAATCCAAAGGCCGCCAACATGGATGATGATCGCCACGAACAACGCAATCCCAACCCACCTATGCGCGCGACGGCTGGTCATCGGGGCAAGCCCTGGCAAAATTCTGGCCGCCAGTAGTGGTTGCAACAATAGTAACCCAAGGCTCAGGACCCCGGCAAACCCTGCCAGGATGTAGATGGGGTCACGCCAAGCGAGATAAGGGCTGGTTGCAGCCGCGATCAACGGAACAAGCAGCGCCGCCCCAATCCCCAGCCAAATCAGAGCGCTGCGGATCACGTGGTTCAGGAAGGTTGCAGCACGAAATGTGCGGCAAGCGTTTTGTCTTTCGCGCCGGACATCACAGGCCGCAAGAACACCGTCTGAAACTCACCGCTGTCATAGGCCAGATGCCCATGCGGTTGCCCGAAGGCAGGCACGATCTGCGGCATCTCCAGTCGAAACTCGCCATTGGCGTCGGTCAAGGTCGCTCCGTGACTGTGAGGATCGCGCTCGTGCCCTTCGGTCGTGTGCGCCCAAATCTGGATGCGTTGACCGGGCAGGGGCGCTCCGTCTCCGGCGCGTCGCACGGTGCCCGTCATCCAGAACCCTCCGCTACCGATCCTGTCGACGATCGGCGCGCCGGGGCGATAGTTGTTGGACCCACCGCGCATCGAAGGGGTCGCAGCGAGCCCGCTGGCATGCGCTCCCCCGGATAAACCCGTCGCGAGGGTGCCAATGCCGGCAACTAGAAGAGACCGGCGGGTTATCTGAAGGCGCGTCATGGAAACTCTCCTGTCATGTGGCCCACATTCTAGCCCGACCTGACTGGCCGGGTTCGCCTATTCCAAAATATAGCACGCTTGTTTGGAAAACCGAGCGCGCGCGGTCCAAGCGTGGACGATTTAATGTTCACGGCTATGTGAGGGTGCATGGCCCACCGAGTTTCAACGAACCAGACGCCGCACCAAATGTGTGCACAGGTGCGCGATACATGTCGTGAACTCTGCGCTACAGTGCATTCAGGAACGTTAGAAAGTTAGCCCGTCCGACCAAAGGAGATCAGGCATGAGCTGGAACCCGACTCACACCCCCGACTGCGTCACGGAAAACCCGGCGCTTGAGACGTTGATCATTCCGCGTGCCCGCGATCTGGGTGGTTTCGAAGTGCGCCGGGCGCTGCCATCGGTCGAACGCCAACTGGTCGGGCCGTTCATCTTCTTCGATCAGATGGGTCCAGCCGAGTTCATCACCGAAGGCGGCATAGATGTCCGCCCGCATCCTCACATCGGGCTTGGGACGGTGACCTATCTGTATCAGGGCGAGTTCGAACATCGAGACAGTCTGGGTACGCACCAAATGATCTACCCCGGCGAGGTCAACTGGATGGTCGCCGGTCGCGGCGTGACCCACTCTGAGCGCACAAGTGCTGAGACACGCGCCCGCGAAAACAGGCTATTTGGGATCCAGACCTGGATCGCCTTGCCCGAAGCGCATGAGGACATGGCGCCGGATTTCGAACATCACAAACAAGGCGCGCTGCCCCATATTCAGGACAAAGGCGTCAGCGCCCGCCTGATCCTCGGCTCGGCTTATGGTGAGACAAGCCCGGTTACTATGCTGTCCGAGACATTCTATCTGGATGTCCAACTGGACCCTGGTGCCTCGTTCCCGCTGCCGGACGACCATGAGGATCGGGGCGTCTATGTCACTGAAGGCTCGGTCGAGATTGCGGGCGATAGGTTCGAGGCCGGTCGCATGATGGTCTTCCGTCCGGGCGACAAGCTCTCGGTCACGGCCGGGCCGATGGGCGCGCGGCTTATGGTGCTGGGCGGCGCGACCCTCAATGAAGAGCGCTATATCTGGTGGAATTTCGTGTCCTCGTCGAAGGAAAAGATCGAACACGCAACGCGCGAATGGAAAAACGCCGACTGGGCGAACGGCGCCTTCCACCTGCCCCCCGGCGATGATCAGGAGTTCATACCCATCTCGCCGGAACTGGAGCGTACCAAACCCAGACTGGCCCGCTGAACGCCACGTTACCTCGCGCCGGGCTTGCCCCGAGACGCCATCCCGGTGATCCTTCCCACAACGGAGGGATCACCATGAAGATCGTCATTGCAGGTGCGGGCAGTATCGGTTGCTATTGCGGCGCGTTGCTGGCTGATGCCGGGCATATGGTCACTCTGCTGGGCCGCCCCCGCGTCCTGGACCCGATCCGAGAGCAGGGGCTGACGATCACCGATTTCTCGGGTCTCAACCTCACGGTTCCGGCCACATCGCTGACGCTCAGCACAGATCCCTCCTGTCTGGCCAAAGCCGATCTGATCATCGTCACCGTGAAATCCGGCGCAACCGAAGACATGGCGGCACTGATCGCCGCACACGCCCCAAAGGCGACCCCGGTCCTGTCCTGGCAAAACGGGATGGAGAACGCCCGAATTCTGCGCGCCGCATTACCCAACCATGACGTCCGCGCGGGGATGGTTCCCTTTAACGTGGTTCCAACCCGCCCAGCCGCCTATCACCGCGCCACGTCCGGGGATATCGTCATCCAAGCGGGCCGCGGGTCCTTGGCCGCACACCTGACCAGCGCCCGGCTTCCAATCACCGAGAGCGACCAGATCGAGGCCGTTCAATGGGGCAAGCTGGTCATCAACCTCAACAACGCGCTGAACGCGCTATCGGGCCTCACGCTGGTTGACCAACTGACGGACCGCAATTGGCGTCGCCTGATGGCCGATCAGATGGCCGAGGCGCTTTCGATCCTGAAAGCCGCCGGTTGCCCGGTCGCCTTGACCACTCCGCTGCCCGCGTGGATGACGCCGCATATCCTGCGCCTGCCGACCCCTCTGTTCAAACGCATCGCCTCTAAAATGCTGACCATTGACCCCAGCGCACGAACCTCGATGGCCTATGATCTCAGCGCCGGCCGCCCTACGGAAATCGACAGCCTGCAAGGCGAAATCATCCGCCTTGGCCAGTCCCTGAACAGACCAACCCCAATCAACAGCCGGGTCGCCGAATTGATCCGCGCAACCCCCACAGAATCCATGCACCCGGCCCAGATCAGACCCTGATCCGCTCTTCATCTGGCTAATAATATCCCGGAGCGCGAGGCAGAGCCTCGCAAAACCCCAGCTTACCCAAACGCGGTCAGCATCCAGAAAATCACCGCGGACAACACGGCCGCTGCCGGAACGGTCACAACCCAAGCGGCCACAATGGTCATGAAATGCGACCGGCGAACCAGCTTGCGTCGCTGATGCTCTTCCCGCGCCAGTCGCTGCTCGGGAGGGCGTTGGCGGTTGGAGTGTGCCCAGCGTCGGTCGGAATGCCATTCGCGGTAGAAGCCCACGCCAAAAACGGCACCCACAGTGATATGGGTCGAGCTCACCGGCAGGCCCAACCAACTGGCCAGGATAACGGTGATGGCAGCAGACAGCGCGACGCAGAAAGCGCGCATCGGGTTCAGCTTGGTGATCTGACTGCCCACCATTCGGATCAGTTTCGGCCCGAAAAGGAACAGACCGAAAGAAATCCCAAAGGCTCCGATAACCATGACCCATGTGGGAATGGTGACTTTGGCGGCGAAATCTCCGAACTCGGCTGCGTGCACGATAGCGGCCAGAGGGCCGACCGCATTCGCCACGTCATTGGCTCCATGCGCAAAGCTGAGGAAGGTCGCAGAAATCACCAGAGGCAACCCGAACAGGGTTTTCAGCGACCGCGTGCGGTTCTCCAGCCCTTGCGAGCGACGGCGCACCCAAGGCACCGTCACGGCCCATGCCAGCAGACCGGCGGCCAAACCGATCAGAACGGCAGTGTTTAGATCAATCGCAACGATTTTCTTTAGTCCCTTCACCGCCAGATAGGTAGCGAACGCACCGGCCATCAGCCCCACGAGGATGGGCACCCAGCGCTGCGCGGCTGCAATCTTGTCGTCCTGATACTGGATTTTGGCCTTGATCAGCGCCAGAAACACAGCTGCAATCACGCCGCCCAGAACCGGAGAGATCACCCAGCTGGCCGCGATGGCCCCCATGGTGCCCCAGCTGACCGCGCTCAGCCCTGCCGCAGCGACGCCAGCACCCATGACCCCGCCCACGACGGAATGGGTGGTCGAAACAGGCGCGCCCAGCCAAGTCGCAAGATTGACCCACATGGCCGAGGAGATCAGCGCCGCCATCATCGCCCAGATGAACACATTGCTGTTCTGAACTGAGGCCGGATCAATGATCCCCTTGGAGATGGTTGAGACCACATCTCCGCCTGCCAGCAACGCGCCTGCGCTTTCAGCAATGGCAGCAATAGCAATCGCGCCGCCCATGGTCAGGGCATTTGCACCCACGGCTGGGCCCATGTTGTTGGCCACGTCATTGGCGCCGATATTGATTGCCATATAGGCCCCGAACGCAGCCGCTGCGACGACGATCACGCCACCATCCGCCTGCCCGAACAGAACGGCCGCCGTCAGCCCGGCCAGTGCCATGAAGGCCAGAGCGATGCCCGGCGCCAGCAAGGGGCGGGCGACATGCGCATTTGCTGTCTCGACCCGCGAGATGCGATGCAGGTCGCTATCCAGCGCTTTCCAGCGCGGTTTGGAGTTCGTGTTCGACATGGGTGTGATAAGGTCCAAAAAGATTGACGCCGGTCCCTACAGGTTTAGCGACCTGAGGGCAACCATGACGCCACTTGACCTTTAAAGATGCCTTAGCAGGGCCTTGAGTTCGGGCTCATCAACTCGTTCAGCGGCAATCTTCGGCGTCACCCAGCTCCGCTGCCGCTGATCTGCTTCGGGGAAGTCATCCAGCAGTTTCGTCACGCGCAGATGGTACACGCTGGTCAACACCGCTTCGATCGAGCCGTCTTTGAGGACCTTGTCATAGGTGAAGTGACCCACCGGCTCTTTTTTGGCTTTGGCCTCGCGCACGCCGGCCTCTTCCCAGGCCTCTTGCAGGGCAGTTCCGGCACCGTCCAGTCCGTCGATCGGCCAACCTTTGGGAATGATCCAGCGCCCGGTATCGCGGCTGGTCACCAAAAGAACCTCGTGGCCTGATTTGGTCTGACGCGTACAGAGGGCGGCCACCTGCACGCGCTTAGGTCGCTGTATCATAGGTCGTCCGACCTCATCCCAGATTCTCTGCAACTGCGCTTTCATTCTTCTGCCGCTCGGAAAACATTTTACCTCAATGCATGTTCAGATAGTCGTCGGAATAGATGAATGCAACGTAACCCCGAAAAAACGGCTTTTCTTAGGGGTTTGGCGGCAATTTTGTCGCAATTTGGGGGGAATTCGGCAAAATTCGGTGCTTGGTGATGCCTCAGCCGGGCCTTCGTTTGGCCCGCAACGTCGGATCGGCCTGCGTTGGATCTTCGGGCCAAGGGTGTTTGGGGTATTGCGCGCGCATGTCCTTGCGTACATCCGCGTAAGAGCCAGCCCAGAACCCTGGTAGGTCGCGGGTGATCTGGATCGGGCGTTGTGCGGGAGACAGTAGGGTGATCTTCAGCGGCGTGCCTCCGACCACCGGATGGCGCGTGACACCGAATAGCTCTTGCAGACGCACCGAGATTTCGGGCGCATCGCCGCCGTAGTCGATGGAGACTTTGCGGCCCAGTGGGGTAACGAAGAATCCCGGCGCGCGGCGGTCCAGCTCTTGCGTCTGCGCCCAGTCCAGACGGGCCCGCAGCGCGGGCAGCAGGTCAAAGCGCTTCCAATCCTCTGCACTGCGCACGCTCGAGAGCATGGGCAGCAGCCAGTTCTCCAGCGTGTCGATCAGCCCTTGGTCCGAGAAGTCGGGCAGGTTGACCCCATCGGCGCGCACAAGCTCAACACGCGCGGCCAGCCGGGCGGCTGCACCTTCCAACCGCAGCCCCAGATCGCGCACGCCGTCCAACATGGCACGGGCGATCGCGTCTTCGGGGACGTCTTTCCAGATCCGGTCCTCTAGCGTGATAGCGCCGAGGCGTTCTTGCCGCCTTGCAATGACCCTTCGGTCGCGTTTTGACCAGACGCAGGTGGTCTCCCATCCGATCTGATCTGCGAACATGGCGCGAATTTCACTTTCGCTGATCTGCACGGCCATGCGCGCCTTCGCATCGCGCGGGTTACCGTCGGTATCCAGGACCACTAAATAGGGCGCGCCAGCCAGCGTGTCTCCATTGTCCAGCACAACGCCCTTGCCGCCGGACAGCACATAGCGCGGTGCCTCGCCCTTCCGCCGTTGGCCAATTCGGTCGGGGTAGGCCAGCGCGGCCATTGAGGCGGGGCTAAGGTTTTCAACCTCAGATCTCGCTTGCGCCCGCAGCCGTTTGGCCTCGGCCTTCACCCGGTCCAACACGCCCATATTGACCTGCCAAACTCGGTTGCGCTGAAACGCACGGGCGTCGCGCAGTGCCTCAAGCCGCAAGGACAGGTCAACCGGAGCGCCCTTCAGCGGGTCGCGTTCCGCCATCAGCGCGGCCAGAGGGGCTGCCTGCGCCCCCGCCGTCACCAGCATATGACCCAAGCGGGGATGCAAGGGCAGGGCAGCCAATGCACGCCCATGATCCGTGATCCTCCCCTTGCCATCCAGCGCGCCCAGGAGGGTCAGCAGCACCTGCGCCTCGGCCAGAGCGCCCTCGGGCGGTGCCGTCAGAAAGGCCAGATCGCTGGCCTCGGCCCCCCAGAGCGCCAGTTCCAGCGCAAGCCCGGTCAGGTCGGCGGCTTCGATCTCGGCGGGCGGGTAGGCAGCCAATGCGCCCTCCTCACCTTTCGACCACAACCGATAACACAGCCCGTCTGAAACCCGGCCAGCCCGGCCCGCGCGCTGGGTTGCCTCGGCCCGCGTGACTCGTTCCGTCACCAACCGCGACATGCCCGAGCCGGGATCGAACCGCGCCCGCCTCGCCTGTCCCATATCGACCACGACGCGGATATCGGGGATCGTCAGCGAGGTTTCGGCAATCGAGGTCGCCAGCACCACCTTCCGTCCGCTCTCAACCGGTGCAATGGCCGCGCGCTGGGCGGCAAAGGGCATGGCCCCAAAGAGAGGGCGCACAACGCACCCTTTTGGCAATCGCCCGGACAGGGCGCTTTCTGCGCGCCGAATCTCACCCTCGCCCGGAAGGAACACGAGGATACCGCCACCGATGGCGCGGCTGTCCCGCTCGGCCTTTACGACCAGATCAATCAACGCATCCAACCGCCGGGACTGCGCACCCAGTGGTTTCTCCAACCATCGCGTTTCAACCGGATAGCTGCGACCTTCCGAGGTCACCAGCGGGGCCTCCATCAACCTCCCCACGGGGTCTGCATCCAGCGTCGCCGACGTGGCCAATAGGATCAGATCATCGCGCAGGGCTCCGGTCACCTCAAGACACAGCGCCAGCCCCAGATCGGCGTTCAGAGAGCGTTCGTGGAACTCGTCGAAAATTACCGCGCCGACGCCGGGCAGGTCGGGCTCGGATTGCAACATGCGGGTCAGGATGCCTTCGGTGACCACCTCGATCCGGGTGGACTTGGACACTTTCGTATCGCCCCGGACGCGGTAGCCGACCGTTTTCCCGGCGCGTTCGCCCAGCGTCTCGGCCATCCGCTCCGCTGCGGCGCGGGCAGCCAACCGGCGGGGCTCCAGCATCACGATCCGACCGGCGCTTAGTTCGGCTTCTAGCATCGCCAGAGGCACCCGCGTCGTCTTGCCCGCACCCGGCGGGGCCTGCAACACGGCACGACCATGGGTTCTCAGGGTCTCCAGGAGTTCCGGTAGGGCGTCATCTATCGGCAAACGGCTCATGCGGCCTTATCGCCAAAGCGAGACCCGACGTCCAGAAGCAGCGCAGTTAATCCCGCAGGGCCTCTGGACAAACCACGCGTCGCACATTCATCTAGGGCGGATTCTAAAGGGACCGGACGGATGGACATGGCTGACTTGGGCGACAGGGTACTGCAGGGCGAGCGTCGGGCCTTGGCGCGTGCGATTACCTTGGTTGAAAGCCAGCGCGAAGATCACCGGGCGCAAGCGACCGAGTTGCTGGCCCATCTGGCGCACTCCGGGCGGCAATCCCTTCGGATCGGCCTGTCGGGTACGCCGGGTGTCGGCAAGTCCACCTTCATCGAAAGCTTTGGTATGATGCTGATCGGGCAGGGGCTGCGCGTTGCAGTTCTTGCCGTCGACCCCAGTTCGGCTCGTTCGGGCGGCTCCATTCTGGGCGACAAAACCCGGATGGAGCGTTTGAGCCGCGAGAAAAACGCTTTTATCCGGCCATCTCCCAGCCAGAGCCACCTTGGCGGCGTAGCCCGCCGCACCCGCGAGGCCATCGCCCTGTGCGAGGCAGCGGACTACGACGTCGTCCTGATCGAAACCGTGGGCGTCGGTCAGTCCGAAACCGTGGTTTCGGAGTTGTCGGACCTGTTCCTGCTGCTACTGGCCCCGGCAGGCGGGGATGAGTTGCAAGGCGTGAAGCGCGGTATCATGGAGATGGCCGACATCATCCTGATCAACAAGGCCGACGGAGACCTTAAGGCAACCGCAACCCGCACCTGTGCCGACTACGCCGGTGCCCTGCGCCTGTTGCGCAAGCGGCCTCAGGACCCCGAAGGTTTCCCGAAGGCCATGGCTGTCTCAGCGGTTGAGGAACATGGACTGGACACGGCATGGGCGGAAATCCAGAGCCTGACCGATTGGCGGCGCGAGGCAGGACACTGGCAATCCAACCGCGCCGCACAAGCCCGCTATTGGTTTGATCAAGAGGTGCGGCATTCTCTGCTTGCTCGCCTCGAAACAGCACAGGCCAAGGCGCAGATGGCGCAGCTTGATGCCGAGGTATCCCAAGGTCGCCTCAGCCCTGCTGCAGCCGCCGAGAAAATGCTGGCGAGTCTGGTCTAAAGGTGCTTTCACCTTTTCCAAAATACGCGCGCCGCAGGTGCGGCCCTGCGGGCCGTTCTGTTGCAAGAGGTTTCGGAAAAGAATCCGTCCTCTGTGTCTTGACCCTTCCAGCGATTCCCACTACACGCATCCAACCAGTTTTCGGGCGCGACTTCGGGTTGTGCCCCTTGTGATTTGGCCGCAGGCGTTTTGCCGGGCCTCCAGAAACAAAGGAAGAAACCATGTCGCGCCGTTGCGAACTGACCGGAAAAGGCCCGATGACTGGCAACAATGTCAGCCACGCCAAAAACAGAACTCGTCGTCGTTTTCTGCCGAACCTGAACGACGTTACCCTGCAGTCCGAGACCCTGGGTCGCGGCGTCAAGCTGCGCATCTCGGCAGCTGCCCTGCGCTCGGTCGACCACCGTGGTGGTCTGGACGCGTTCCTGGCGAAAGCCAAGGACGAAGAGCTGTCGGCAAACGCTCTGAAAGTGAAAAAGGAAATCGCTAAGGCCCAAGCCGCGGCCTAAGTCCTTACACTTAACAGAATTCCAAAGCCTCGAACCTAGCCGGTTCGGGGCTTTTTCATTTGGAAACGATTGGCAACGGTTGTGCTCGTCCGGGAAACAAAATCCTCTTGAGTGATCTTGTTCACAGACAAAGCCGCCCTATTTTTGACATTATTGGTTTATCAACAACGAGTGTTGTCCAATGTCATTTAAGAGTTTTTATTTCTTTCTTTTGCTGAGTAAGCTGGCAAGTAAGACAATTTCCGCATGTTCCCGGATGCAGCGCCGGGTTAACCGGTCTCATACCAGCCTCACAAAGGGAACCGTAAAGCGGCGCGGTCTGGAATACTGAAGCGATTTCGGGCGCGACGGTTTGGCGCTTGAAGCTTGTTTGCGCAGCGGCCTATATCCAGGCCGAATGAAACGTTTCGTGCCTCGAATCCTTCCAGTTGTGATGTGCCTGTTGGTTGTTCTGACAGGGCAGGGATTGGCCGTTTCGCGCGGAGTTGACCGCGCAGTAGGCCAAATGGTGCTGTGTACGGGCACAGGACCCGTTGTCGTCTATATGGATGAGGAGGGGCAGCCGACAGCGCCTCCGCACTATTGTCCGGACTATGCTTTGGCTCTGCTAGGGGCAGTTCATCCGCATCCTCCGGTCGTACCTGATGCGCCGCTGATGCGTGGTGTTCAGCCGCTCAGCCGCGATGAAAACTTGATCGCGCTGCCTTTGCCGCGGAAACCGGCGCGGGCCCCTCCGGTGAAGGTCTGATTCCCTTTCGATACAAATCAGACCAAAATAAATAGGAGAGGCGCGATGTCCCTCAAATCCACTCTGTTCGCAACACTGGCCGGTTGTGTGTTGGCCGTTCCAGCCTTTGCCGCCGATATCATCGTTGTAGACGACGCATACGCTCGGTCGTCTGGTAAGGCAGCCAAGGCGGGTGCGGCCTTTATGGTGATACAGAACACCAGTGATACCGATGATCGCCTGATCAGTGCGACTTCGGACGTATCGGCTCGGGTCGAGCTGCACACCCATATGATCGACGATGCGGGCGTGGCCAAGATGGTGCATGTCGAGGAAGGCTTTGTGATTCCAGCGGGTGAGAGCTTTGCGCTCAAGCGCGGGGGCGCTCATGTGATGTTCATGGGTCTGAAGGACCCTTTTGAACAAGGCGAGATGCTGCCTGTTACCTTGGTTTTTGAAAATGCAGGTGAGGTCGTGGTTGAGATTCCGGTTGATCTGGAACGCGAGGACAAACATGGCCATGATAACCACGGGTCGCATTCGAACTAGGTGAACGCCTGTCTTCGGACCGCGTTGCGGCCATCATCCATGCGTAAGGCCGGGCACAGAGCCCGGCCTTTTGCATCCCTAGGCTGGTGTTGGCACATCAGCGATTGATGGTTTTCATGCCGACCCGGTCGCTGGCGTTGTGCAGACGGGTGGCCAGCCAGAACATCACGGCTGCAATCGCAAGTGCTGAAAAGGCGATGGCCCATCCCAGTGCGATCAATGCAACGGCTGGCCATATCATCAGGACCAGGCCGATGATCAAAGCTGCGATCCCTGACCCACGCATCGAGCCGCGTTGAGGGTCGCGCTCATTCATTTGTTGTGAAGCGGCCAGTGAGCCGATGCCGATGATCAATGCCCAGGCGCCCAGTAGGAAGAAGGCCAGCTTGACGGTGCCTTCGGGCCAGATCAGCAGAACGAGGCCGATCAGAACAGCGCCGATGGCCGCCCCGCCCAACAGCCCGCGACGACCAACCCCCAAAAGAGTCAACCCGCCGTCGATGATCAACAGTGCCCCAACCAGCCGTAGCAACAGCGCGATGCTGCTCGAGGGCCAGAACAGCGCGGCGATCCCGACCGCACCCGCCAGCACCCCACGTATCAGAAACGTCCACCACAGGCTTGAAAGTTGCGCGCTCAGCCTGTCTCGCTCGGTCATGCTGTTATCGTCCAGAATCTCGCCGGTTTGGGGGTCTTGGTCGGTCATTTTACGGCCTCTTGAAAAACCTTGTTGAAATAGAGCGGGATAGTCCCGCTTTGTCGTTCGCACTAGGTTTGAATCTGTAGTAAGCGATCAACCCATTTTGGCACAGTTTCGGACGCTTTGCCCAGAAGATGGTCGTCGAAGCCTCCGCCGGTCGGCTCAAGATTGATCTCGATTGTTCGCGCTCCAATTGCTTGAGCTTCGTGGACAAAAGCTGCCGCTGGATAGACTTGGCCTGATGTGCCGATCGCAGCGAAGATCGTGGCGGAGGCAAGGTGATCGAATATCTCCTCCATATGATAGGGCATTTCCCCGAACCACACCACGTCAGGGCGTGCGGTGGGGGCGTTGCAGGCCGGACAGGACTCTTCCACCTCCATCTCGGGCGGAGCTGTCCAGCGGTGGCCGCAGGATGCGCAGAGAGCGCCAGACAGTATCCCGTGCATGTGGATCACGTCCTGCGCGCCGCCGGCCTCGTGTAGCCCGTCAACATTCTGCGTGACGATCACAACCTCGCCTGGAAAGTCCCGTTGCAGCCGGGCCAGCGCCCTATGCGCCGCGTTGGGTTCCACCTTGGCGGCCTGCACGCGGCGGGCGTTGTAGAACCCCTGAACCAAGGCGGGGTCGCGGGCGAAACCTTCGGGCGTTGCCACATCCTCAATCCGGTGTTGCGCCCACAGGCCGCCCTGATCGCGAAAGGTGCTGAGGCCGCTTTCGGCGGAAATCCCTGCCCCGGTCAGAATGACGATCTTTTCCATATGCCCCTCACGCGTTACAGATTGGCCCATGACACATCGTATCCTCTTTGTTTGCTTGGGCAATATCTGTCGGTCTCCTGCGGCCGAGGGCACTTTTCGCGCTCGCGCGCCCCACCATGAAACCGACAGCGCCGGGACGGCAGGTTGGCATATCGGCAAGCCGCCTTATGGCCCGATGCAATCCGCGGCAAAAGCGCGGGATATCAAGCTGGACGATCTGCGGGCTCGGCAATTCGTGGTTGAGGATTTCGAGCGGTTCGACCTGATTGTTGGAATGGACGCCGAGAACATCGCGAATATTGAGGCCCTGCGCCCGGTCGGTAATCAGACCCAAGTGCGTCTATTGACTGATTTCGCGCCTCAAACCGGCGCTGATCACGTGCCTGACCCGTACTACACGCGGGACTTTGACGGCGCGCTGGACCTGATTGAGACCGCCGTCGAAGGGCTTGCCGCGCATCTTGAGGGCTAGCTGTCCATCACCTTCAACTGCCCGCTGAGCCAGGGCAGCTTGGCAATGGCTGGATCGATCATCTGGCTTTGCATCAGCCGTCGCATCATGCCCGAAACCTCTTGCGGAACCTGATCGGACCAGTCGGTTCGGGTGAACAGAGATATCGTTCGTGAAAACGCGCCAAGCGGGCAGGGATGGGCCTGCAGGTCCTCGTGGAATCGGGCCGCGCGCATATATCCCAGCGGAGTGGTGATCGCCCAGCCCAAGCCGCGCGCCACCATCGCCATCAGGGCCAGGTGTGAGCCGATCTCGAACCGCTCCTCGAACTCGATTTGCTGTCGGGCGATATGGCTTTCAATCTGACGGCTGATCAGCTGCTCGCGCGCATATCGCAGGAAAGGCAGTTTCTCGACGGCCTCGGTTCCATTGCCGACGCTGCTCGGCGCGACCAGAATGAAGGGGTCCTGCACCAGAGGGTACTCCACGACCCCCTCCAACACCTCGCCGCTATGGGCTGAGACGGCCATGTGCAGGCGTTGTGCTTCAAGCTCGGAAAACAAGTCAAGGCTGGGCAGGGTGATCAGCTTGAATTTCGAGCGCGTCAGGCTGTCGGCCAAAAGGGTCGCAAGCCGCGGTGTCAGGTCGTTGTCGAAATCGTCGATCAATCCGATCGAGAGCGTCGTGAGATGGCCAAGATCCATCACGGTCAGCTCGCTTTGGGCCATCTGCAGCTCGGACAGAACCGCCTGCGCGCGTGTCAGAAAACTGCGCCCGGCCTGCGTCAGTCGCATCGGCCTGCGCCCGTGGTCCACCAGATCGGTGCCGATGGCCTTTTCCAGATTGCGCAATTGCTGAGAAACCGAGGGCTGGCTGAGCCCCGTGATCTCGGCCGCTTGCGCCACTGATCCTGTCCGGGCCAGCGCCTCAAACACCTCAAGGCCCCGCAGGGTCAGCCCTTTCATCACCATAATATACACCTTTCGCTGCGCCTTTTCTGGGGCGCAGCGGGCATCAGGTCAAGGTTTCAGAATGGCCTAGCTGCAGATCGCCTGCGCCATCTGGCCAAAGTTCTGATACCGATCCCACAGCGCGTCATCGCGCGCCGTCTGAGACATCTTCAATTGCTGCGCCTGATGGGGGTCCGTGAACCATTTCGAGACGGTCTTCTGATCACTGCGCGTCAACGCCTGATCTGCCACGCGTTGGATACAAGAACACCGTGCCCGCGTCGCCGCCTGACGATCCGACGCCAAACACGCCCGCTTGATCTGCGATGCGTCCACAACCGGAGCCACGGCCGTCAGCGACGCCGCACAAAATGCGATTAGGAGGAACTGTTTCATGCTCATGCCTCGTTTTTGCCTGCTTGGAGGGATCTTGCGCCCCTCTCAATCTGCGCGAGAGTATGAATCAAACATGGCTTGGGATCAATACTTAGGACTTCACAAAGCAAGACCGTGGCTTCACGACGTCTTAGTGGCATTCGCGCGATCTGCATCGGCCCGGCAGTTGGGGGGGTGATATTCTGAAAAAACAAAGCGTCTGGCTCTGCGTCCCGAGGTGCTTTCGCAACAAACATGCTTTCTGACTCAATCCCGTTAGCCTTTAGGATGCTATGTCGATCAAGCAAGATGTGATGATAGCAAACGGCGCGTGCATCGGAGAATTGGGCAAGGCCAACATCAACAAGGCTGATTGCAGGAACAAATACGTCTGGCGCCCCAAACATAAGCTCAGCCGCAGGATGCGTGATCAGTAGCCGATGTTGCTGTGAAACGCTTATTGCAATTGGATTTTGCAATGGGCCGGGGGGGATTTCGACAGCTCTAAAACTGCCGCTCGCGATGACATCTTGCGATCCGACCCAGGTGATCGGCAGGTACCCGTCGTCTTTTGTCCAGACCAAGTCGCCCACCTGAAGCTTCTCAATCGGGATATCACCCTCTGGGGTCTTTATGAGTGTTCCGCGGCAATAGCAGATGGGGCTCACATATTCTGAGGAATCAAAGCTCGGACCCTCTTGCGTGCTGACGACGGTCAGTGGGATACCTGACGGAGGAAACTCGCCCGGGCCGCCGATGAATGCTATCCCTTCAACTGTACCAAAGGCGGGGGAGGAGTTATTCACATTGAAGGCAACAGCCTGGTAGGTATTGGTTCCATCCGTCAGGGTAATGCCATATTCGGCCTCAACCCGCGTACCACTGGAAAACAGGGTCCCATCAATTGTTTGGTCGCCATCCAAGCGCTGATTGCCATCATTGTCTGCAAAGCTCGTGTCTGAACCTGCGTCCGTGATGAAGACTTCTGTAACAGCTAGAGTGTCGAACGTAATTGTTTCACCAATCAGATGGATGCCGGTGCCCTGGGTGAGGCCGTCCAGCCCTTGCGCGACCGAAACCGTTAACTGGCTTTCGCCCAAAACGAAGATAGAATAATCGGCCACCTGATAGCTGCTTTCTGGTTCTTATTCGGATCAGTCGCTTTAGTCATTCTACCCATTGGCTAGAATCCGGTAAATGCTACTGGTCAGAAAGCTGCGAGGATGGCCTTTTTTGCAACGCTTCAGCGCTTGACGAGACCACAAACTCCGGACATATCCCAATCCATGACAGACCTCGCTCATATCCGCAATTTCTCCATCGTCGCGCATATCGACCATGGCAAATCCACCCTTGCTGATCGGCTCATCCAAGAGACCGGAACGGTCAAGGATCGCGACATGAAGGAACAGCTGCTCGACAGCATGGATATCGAACGCGAGCGTGGCATCACCATCAAGGCCAACACGGTTCGCATCGACTATACCGCCGACAATGGCGAGGCATACGTGCTGAACCTGATCGACACCCCCGGCCACGTGGACTTTGCCTATGAGGTCAGCCGCTCCATGCGCGCGGTTGAAGGCTCGCTGCTCGTCGTGGACTCGACCCAAGGGGTCGAGGCGCAGACGCTGGCGAATGTCTATCAGGCCATCGACGCCGATCATGAGATCGTGCCGGTGCTGAATAAGATCGACCTGCCCGCGTCCGATTGTGACCGCGTGGCCGAACAGATCGAGGATGTGATCGGCATCGACGCGACCGACGCCATTCAGGTCAGCGCCAAGACGGGGCAGGGCATCCATGAGACGCTCGAGGCCATCGTGCAGCAGCTGCCCGCACCGCAGGGCAATCTCGACGCGCCGCTCAAGGCGATGCTGGTGGATTCCTGGTACGACGCCTATCTCGGCGTCATCGTTCTGGTCCGCATCATGGACGGCACGCTGAAAAAGGGGATGCGGGTCAAGTTCATGTCGAACAACACCCTGCACCATGTCGACCGCGTCGGCGTCTTCCGGCCCGAGATGGAGATGGTCGACAGCCTCGGCCCCGGTGAGATCGGTTTTCTCACCGCTTCGATCAAACAGGTCCGTGACACGCGCGTCGGAGACACCATCACCAATGACCGCAACGGCACCGAGGAGGCCCTGACAGGCTTCAAACCCGCGCAGCCGGTGGTGTTCTGTGGCCTCTTCCCCGTCGACAGTTCCGAATTCGAAGACTTGCGCGACGCGATTGACAAACTGGCCCTGAACGACGCCAGCTTCAGCTTTGAAATGGAAACCTCGGCGGCACTTGGCTTTGGCTTCCGTTGCGGCTTCCTTGGCCTTCTGCACCTTGAGGTCATCCGCGACCGCATCGAACGCGAATATGATATCGAGCTCATCACCACCGCGCCCTCGGTGATCTATCACGTCTACATGAAAGACGGCGAGATGATCGAGCTGCACAACCCTGCCGACATGCCCGACCCGTCCAAGGTCGACCATATCGAGGAGCCGCGCATCAAGGCGACCATCCTTGTGCCCGACGAATACCTCGGCGATGTGCTGAAACTCTGCCAGGACCGCCGCGGCATCCAGCTGGACCTGACCTATGCGGGCACCCGCGCCATGGTCGTCTATGACCTGCCGCTAAACGAGGTCGTCTTTGACTTCTACGACCGCCTGAAATCGGTGACCAAGGGCTATGCCTCGTTCGACTACCAGATGACCGGCTATACCGAGGACAATCTGGTCAAGATGTCGGTGCTGGTGAATGACGAACCCGTCGACGCGCTGTCGACCATGGTTCACCGCGACCGGGCCGAGATGCGGGGCCGGGCGATGTGCGAAAAGCTCAAGGACCTGATCCCGCGCCACATGTTCAAAATTCCGATCCAGGCCGCCATCGGAGGCAAGGTCATCGCCCGCGAGACCCTCTCGGCCCTGCGCAAGGACGTGACCGCGAAGTGCTACGGAGGCGACGCCACGCGGAAACGCAAACTGCTGGACAAGCAGAAGGCGGGTAAAAAGAAGATGCGTCAGTTCGGGAAGGTCGATATCCCGCAGGAGGCGTTTATTTCCGCACTAAAAATGGACTCTTAGCCCATTTTTGGTGCGAGTGCGCGACCGCGTTTGGTAAAGCCAAACGCGTGCGGCACCCGGTGGCAGTTATAGAGCTGGTGGACAGCTAGAAGCTGGCCATTTTTTAAGGCGGGTGGGCGAAAGCGGATCTAAAAGACACTTAGTCCCGCGCATCTTGATACTGAACACGTGGCCACGGAGAAATTAGAGACCGTTTGTCTGCCATAAGATCAGATGAGAGTGCTTCAAAAACGCCCTCTACGACGTCGGGTCTAGCCGTTCGAGCCAATTGTTTGCCTGCACGGGTTAGAAGGGATGGACCTACTTCAATTCGACGCGGCGCATCATCGTGAAAAACGACCATGAGCTCCCCTTCTACTCCTAAAATGCGTAGAGTATGGTCACCTTCTCGGTCACTACCGAATGTGAAGTGGTATCCACCGGTATTGAAGTTTATTAGGCCAAGCGCCGACAGGTGTTGCAGTTCTTCAAATTTCAAACTGTTATCTTCAGCAATTGCTTTAACTGTGGGCGTCAGGAAAGGGTAGATTTCCGTTCCGTCCAGTACCGGTACGCCGTAACAATAACTTAAGTAGCTATTGAATAACTTAGCATCTTCGGAGTCTAAGCTAGAGAGGATTTCAATTGTCTGTTGCGAGATAGACTTTGGAGTGTTCGCTTCGCTGGCAATTAGCTTACCCCACAATTCCTGGAGTTCTTCTTCTTCGACTGATTTGCAATTGTCGAACACCTTGGAGACAAACTGGTTTGAGATATTTCCTGGATTGGATTTCTCCCCAACCGCCTCAATTGCGATGCTAAGAATTGACTCCATGTTTATTTGATTTCGAATCTCTTGATCCACCAGCCTTGAAATCGCTCTTTGACCTATTTCAGTTCGCGCCAGTTCCGATGTCTGGCTCAGCTTGTGTTATTCGAGCTCTCCTTTTGCCTTTGTTACCTCAGCATCTGCTTCTGCCTTGGCAACCCTTCTAATCTGCCAAGGTTTAAAAACACCACCTACTCCGTCGCAAAACCTTTCCACTAATATCTCAGCTGGCTTGGATAGTTCGCCAAGGATAATCAGGTTGTTTTCGCTCATTTTTCAACGTCTTGTTTCACAATTTCAGGGAAGTCTATGTCTGAGACTTGATGTCTGCAACCCCACAACACGTCATCCACTCGCCCGGCGGCACCGCCGGGCCGCGCCGACCCGCCGCCATGGGGTGGCGCTGCCCTCTGCTCTGCTGATCAACCGTCGCAAACGCGTTTGCACCCCGGGGCTCCGCGCGTTTGCGGTTAAGTTCGTACACTGGACGAGCCGCTCATCCCCTCGGGTCGTTCGCGGCTCTTCCCTCCTCCATTCAACCGCTCCGCACGTTTCCTCGAACAGATACCCACCGACCGTTGCGAGTGATTTGTAACCCCCAAACCTCTGACCCAGATCAAGGACCGAATTCGATCAACGCGCTAGTGATTGCGCACAGTTGAATATCTGAATGAGGTCGCAATGCTCCCCCTGATGTTGATCGTTCATATCTTCCTAGGCTCGACCCTCGCAGGCACAGCGGTTATTGCTGTTCTGGTGATGGGATACACCGCAGTCCTCCCAATCGTGCTGGCGGCGGCGGTGGGGTTTGTGGCGGCCTTTCCGGCCTCGTATCTGGTGGCGCGCAAGCTGGAGGGGTGACGCTTGGCTATTGCCTGCGAGCTGCAGAGGCCGTCGCGCATAATCCGGAAACAAAAAACCTGCCAAGATCGGGTCCTGGCAGGTTTGAATGGTTTCTGCGGTGGGGGAGTGGTTTACTCTCGGTTCCCCAGCAGCTGCAGCAGGAACATGAACATGTTGATGAAGTCCAGGTACAGGCTCAGCGCGCCCATGATGGCGGCTTTGCCCAGCCACTCCTGATCACCGGCATGTGCCATCTGCAGATAGGTGTTCTTGATCTGCTGCGTGTCATAGGCGGTCAGGCCGGCGAAGATCAGAACGCCGATGACCGAGATCGCGAAGGCCATTGCCGACGAGGCCAGGAAGATGTTGACCACCATCGCGACGATCAGGCCGATAACGCCCATGATCAGGAAGGTGCCCATGCCCGACAGGTCTTTCTTGGTCGTGTAGCCGTAAAGCGACAGTCCCGCGAAGGCGATCGAGGTGATCAGGAAGACCTGAATGATCGACTGACCGGTGAAGGCGATGAAAATCCAGCTGATCGACAGGCCCATCACGGCGGCGAACGAGTAGAACACCAGCTGTGCAGCCGCAGCCGACATGCGGTTGATCATGGCGCTGAAGCCGAACACAAAGGCCAGGGGTGCGAACATGATCACCCATTTCAGCGGCGAGACATAGATCGAATGACCTAGCGCGGTCAGGTAAGTGTTCGCGTTCAGTTGCGCCACGGCTGCCGACGGATCGGTGGTGATCGACAGACCCGAGATCGCCCAGGCTGCGAGGAAGGTGATGAACATGCCCACGGACATCGTGCCGTAGACTTTGTTCATATGGGCGCGAAGGCCCTCATCAATCTCGGCGGCGCGTGCGCCTGCGGCCGTCCGAATCGTATCGAATTGTGCCATTTACAAAGGTCTCCCTAAACGTATCTGCGTGCGGCCCGTAAGTATTGGCCACTTTCCTGCTGAATATCGGCAACTGCAGGCTGTGTTTCAAGAGTTTCTGCAGTATTTCCGCCTAAAATACGCAACAAAAACGGCGACCTGCTGCCGCAGATCGCCTATCGCTGAAAAAACATGAGTATTAAAGGCAGCTTTTCCAGAACTGCGGGGCATCCCAGATCGGGCGGCGGGCCTCAGCGTTGGCCTGGGCACGGGTGATGCCGATGTCGTTCAGGGCACTGGCATCCAGCCGAGCCAGTTGTTGACGTTGACGTCGTACGGACAGGACGGACCGTATACGCGCAAACAGGGATTGTTTGTGTTGAGGGCAGGGTCGGTTCAGGGCGATCGAGTTCATGGTCTATCCTTTCGTTTTTCAGATGGTTTGAATTGGTCTCATCAACTTCCTTGATTTATATGGCGAGTTAGGGCACATTTTAAAAACGAATATTTTTGATTGGATGCATAAGGATTCGTGAACATGAGAAATCTGGACATCACCACATTGCGATCCTTTGTGGCTGTGGCCGATCAGGGAGGCGTCACGCGGGCGGCAGGGTTTCTGCATCTGACGCAATCAGCCGTCTCCATGCAGCTGAAACGCCTGGAAGAGCTTTTGGACCTAGAGCTTCTGGACAGAAGTGGTCGGACCATCGCGCTGACCGCCTCGGGCGAGCAGTTGCTTGCCTATGCCCGTCGGATGATTGCTTTGAATGATGAGGTGATCTCGAAACTCACGGATCAGGCCTTTGAGGGCGAGGTGGTTCTGGGTGTCCCTCATGACATTGTCTACCCGGCGATCCCGCGTGTTCTTCAGCGGTTCAACGCCGATTTCCCGCGTGTGCGGGTGCAGTTGATCTCGTCCTATTCGCTGCAGCTTAAGGATATGTTCAAGCGCGGGGAATGTGACCTGATCCTGACGACCGAGCCTTCCTCATCCGATGGTTCTGAAACCATAGCCGAGCTGCCACTGCGCTGGATCGGGGCGCCCGGTGGCTCGGCCTGGCGCAAGAATCCGTTGCCGATTGCGCTGGGGCGGCGCTGTATGTTCCGCCCGCAGGTTATCGCAGCGCTGGATGCCGCAGGTATCCCGTGGGAGCTTTCCGTCGAAACCGAGAATGACCGCACCATCGAAGCGACCGTCAGCGCTGATCTTGCGATTCACGCAATGCTAGATGGCACCGAGGCTGCACACCTTGAACAGATCGACTCGGGTGGTGTTTTGCCCGAGCTGCCAGCGCATATGATCAACCTCTACGGAGGAGAGCCGGGGCGCGATGCAATCATCGAAGCGTTGGCGCAACTGGTGCGACAGAATTTCCGCATGCTAGGCGGCACGCCCCTTCGGGCGGTGGCGGGCTAAGGCGTAATCACGATTTTGCCGGTGGATTTGCGCTCTTTTAACAGGCGCAGGCCGTGTTCGACTTCGTTCAACGGAAGGGTATGGCTGATATGAGGGGTGATCTTCCCTTCGGCATGCCATTGGAACAACGTCTGAAAACTGTTGCGCACGATATCGGGGCGGAACCTGAGGTAGCCGCCGATATAGAAGCCGATTACCGTCAGGTTCTTGACCAACAGGTGGTTGGCCGGGATTTGAGGGACTTCGCCACCAGCAAAGCCGATTGGCAGCAGACGACCTTCGGGGTTGGTGGCGCGGAAGGCGGCTTTGAACACGTCGCCGCCAATCGCGTCATAGACGACATCGGCGCCTCCCAACTCTTTGACACGGGCGCGCAGGTCTTCCGAGTCGTCGATCAGGTGATCCGCCCCGGCGGCCTGTGCAACCGCCAGCTTATTCGCACCGCGCGCTTGGGCGATCACGGTCGCGCCCATCAGTTTGCCGATTTCCACCGCGGTCAGTCCGACGCCACCGGCGGCTCCGGTCACGAGCAGGGTTTCACCTGGCTGCAACCGGGCGCGATGGTCCAATGCTAGATGGCTGGTCCCGTAGGCGATCTGAATGGCGGCAGCCTCTTCAAAAGTAGTTTCTTCTGGGATGGGGATGGCCCGATCCGCGTCAAACACACCGTACTCGGCCAACCCGTCCTGGCCCGAGTACACGGCGACACGGTCACCAACGTTCAAGTCAGAGACTGCTGGCCCCAATTCTTCGACGACGCCGGCGACTTCGATGCCTAAAGTGAACGGAGGGTTAGGCGTATCCTGATATGTGCCCTTCTGCATCAGCAAATCGGCGAAGTTCAGGCCGCACGCTTTGATGGCGATTCTGACCTGTCCCTCGGCAGGTGTCGGCATGGGTACTTCGACAATTCGCGCGTCAGCGCCTTTGGATTCAATGCGATATGCAAGCATGTTGGTCCATCTCAGTTTTCAGGGAATAGGTCGCAGTAAGAGCGAAATTGTCAATGCGTTCAGCTGATTGTGCGCGCTAACGAAGACGGTTTGGTTAGAAAAAGCCGCCAAAATCCCAGACACGCACAACCATAAACCAATGTACAGAGATTCCAATTCAACCAACTTGAAAAAAAAGTCAAAAGCGGCAATATTGGACGGCAGTGCTGTATCGGGGGATCGCACATGTCTGGTTGGGGGATGCTTATGGGGACTTCTCTAACCTCTGTTTATGTGAACGGCGCGAAGTCCCGCAACAGATGTGTGTGTAGTAGAGGAGAATACCAATGACTCATCACGTCGATGTCCATGTGGGCAAGCGTGTCCGACATCGCCGCTGGCTGATTGGCATGACCCAACAGCAGTTGGCGCAACAAGTTGGTATCAAGTTTCAGCAAATCCAGAAATATGAAACCGGGGCGAACCGAATCAGTGCCTCCCGTCTGTGGGACATTGCCGATGCGCTGGACGTACCGGTCAGCTTTTTCTTTGAAGGTCTTGAAGAAGGCCAAAAAGAGAAATCCGACAAGAGCGCGCTTCCTGCTGACCTGATGGGTGACAAGGAAGCTCTGGATCTGGTGCGCTCTTACTACGCGATTCCGGAAAACCAGCGTCGCCGCCTGTTTGAACTGGCACGCGTTCTCAGCGACGTTGCCTGATCACCACGGCTTGACACCGGCCTGTGTTCGCAGCACCTGTTCTGCATGAGCCAGACCGAACTAACCGACCTTGAAGTTGCCGAAGAAATGGCTGACGCCGCGCGCGCAGCCATCCTTCCGTATTTCAGACAGACCAATCTCGAAACTGACAACAAGCTGGCTGGCGGTTACGACCCCGTTACTGTCGCTGACCGCGCGGCGGAACAAGCCATGCGGGCGGTTCTGGCGCAGCGTCGGCCAGAAGATGGCATTCTTGGTGAAGAATTCGGGCAGGTTGAGGGGTCTTCGGGTCGGACCTGGGTGCTTGATCCGATCGACGGCACCCGAGGGTTCGTCAGCGGTACACCGACCTGGGGCGTGCTGATCGCTCTGTCCACTCAAAATGGTCCGATCATGGGCGTTGTGGATCAGCCCTATATCGGTGAGCGTTTTGTTGGCGGATCAGGCATCGCTCAACTGACTGGGCCTTTGGGCACAACTCCGTTGAAAACGCGCGGCACACAGGTGTTAGAGCAGGCAACCCTGTTCACGACCTTCCCTGAGGTTGGCACGTCAGAGGATCGTGCAGGTTTTCAGGCCGTCGCTGAGTTGGTTCAACTGACCCGCTATGGCATGGATTGCTATGCCTACGCCCTGCTTTCTGCCGGTCAGGCAGATCTGGTGATCGAGGCCGGGTTGAACGCCTATGACATTCAGGCGCCGATTGCAGTGATTGAAGCCGCAGGCGGTATCGTCACCGATTGGCAGGGTGGCCCGGCCCACAATGGCGGAAGGGCATTGGCAGCCGCCAACGCTGAAATTCACGCGGCGGCGTTGGAAATCCTGCGTAACTATTGAATGCCATTGCCGCAATTGCCACGCGTGGGTAGACTGGTCTGAGCCAGTTCTTGCGCCCGTTTTCCGCTGGCTGATGCACTCCTTGCTTGAGACGGGCAGAAGCAGGAGCGTGAAATGCCCGAAATACTGATCAAAAACGCCGACACCATCCTGACAATGGATGATGATAGCCAAGAGCTGCACGGCGCAGATATCCTGATCCGAGGCGGCCAGATCGCCGAAATCGGCCAGGGTCTGACAACAACCGGAGAGGTCCACGATGCCTCGGGCTGCGTCATCACACCTGGGTTGGTGAATACGCATCACCACCTTTACCAAACGCTTACACGGGCGGTTCCGGGCGGGCAGGACGCCTTGCTTTTCGGCTGGCTGCAGACGCTCTACCCGATCTGGGCGCGGTTCGGACCGGATGAGATGTTCACTTCGGCGCAGATTGGACTGGCGGAACTGGCTCTGTCGGGGTGCACGCTCAGTTCCGATCACCTGTACCTTTACCCGAACGGAGCGCGGCTCGAAGATACGATTGCAGCCGCCTCGGAATTGGGGATGCGCTTTCATCCCACGCGCGGGGCGATGAGTATCGGTGAAAGCGACGGCGGCCTGCCGCCCGACAGTCTTGTCGAGCGTGAACAGGACATTCTCAACGACATGATCCGCGTGGTGGATGCGTTTCACGATCCTTCGGAGGGGTCCATGTGTCGGGTAGGCCTTGCACCGTGTTCGCCCTTTTCCGTCAGCCGCGACCTGATGCGAGACGCAGCACTGCTGGCGCGCGACAAGGGGGTGATGCTGCATACCCATCTGGCCGAGAATGACGAAGATATCGCCTATTCCGAAGCTCAATTCGGCTGTCGTCCCGGTCAATATGCCGAGGAGCTGGGCTGGACCGGAGCAGATGTCTGGCATGCCCATTGCGTGAAACTGGATGGGGTCGAGATCGACCTGTTCGCAAGGACGGGAACCGGAGTGGCCCATTGCCCCTGCTCGAACTGTCGCCTCGGGTCTGGCATAGCGCCAGTAAGAACCATGAGGGATCAGGGCGTGAAGGTGGGGCTGGGCGCGGACGGGTCGGCCAGCAATGACAACGGGAACCTGATGCTTGAGGCGCGGCAAGCTATGTTGCTGCAACGCGTGGTGAATGGCGCAGACGCCATGTCCGCCCGCGAAGCGCTTGAGATCGCGACACGGGGTGGCGCCGACGTGCTTGGACGGCCAGATTGCGGGCGGCTGATGCCGGGTAAACGGGCCGATATTGCCGTCTGGGATACCCGCACAAGCCTCGAAAGCGCAGGCAGCTGGGACCCGGCGGCCTTGCTTCTGGCGGGGCCAATGCAGGTCAAACATCTGTTCGTCGAAGGCCGCCAGATCGTGCGCGGCGGACAGATCACGACGATTGACCTGCCGCGCGTCATCGAGACCCAAAACCGTCTGGCCCGCGCGCTTGCCCAATAGCGGGATCGCCATTCATCTAGTTAAAAAATATCCCGGCCGGAGGCATGTGCTGAATTCGCATTCAAGGGGCGACCTGCGCCCCTCCGATCCAAACATCGGCAATAGCGCGGTCGTCTCCCATCATGATTGTGGGGAACACGGCCTCCCACAGATCCTCCGCATGGGCCTCACGCTGGGCGATAGCCGGGGTCGAGGCGAGGTCGATCACCACCAAATCGGCCTCCATCCCCGGGGCAACATTCCCGATGCAGTCGTCCATCCGCAGCGTTCGCGCCGACCCGACTGTACCCAGCCACAGCAATTGCGCCGGATGCAGGGGGCGGCCGCGCAGCTGGCCGATCTCATAAGCCGCGGCCATGGTCCGCAGCATCGAAAAACTGGACCCTCCGCCGGTATCGGTGGCCAGACCAACGCGGTGGCCATCTCGGATCAACCCATTCATGTCGAACAGGCCCGACCCGATGAAGGTGTTCGAGGTCGGGCAATGCACCAAGCCGGCGTCCACCTCGCGCAGCCGATCCCGCTCACGATCTTCCAAATGGATGACATGACCATAGAGGCCATTCTGTCCCAGCAGGCCGAACTTTTCATAAGTATCCAGATAGTCGCGTGCGTCCGGGAACAGAGACCGGACCCACTCGATCTCATCGGTTTGCTCGCTCAGATGGGTTTGCATCAGACAATGCGGATGCTCCGCCCAAAGCGCGCCCAAAGCCTCAAGCTGTTCGGGCGTGGAGGTGGGCGAGAACCGCGGCGTGATCGCATAAGACAGACGATCCACGCGGTGCCATTTCTCCAGCAGAGCCTGAGACTGATCATAGGCCGTTTGCGCCGTATCCTGCAGCCCTTCTGGCGCGTTGCGGTCCATGCAGGTCTTGCCTGCAACAACCCTTTGGCCGCGCTGTTGGGCTGCCGAAAAAAAGGCGTCAACGCTCTCTGGATGGATTGTGCAGAAACTGCACATGGTCGTCGTTCCAAGTGCGGTTGTCAGGTCGAGGTACCGGTTGGCGATCTCGGTGGCGTAGTCGATATCGCCGAATTTCATCTCTTCCGGGAAGGTATAGGTGTTCAGCCAGTCGATCAGCCGCTTTCCCCAGCTCGCGATCATTGCGGTCTGAGGGAAATGCACATGCGGGTCAACGAACCCGGCCATGATCAGGTGCTTGCCGTAGTCCGTAACCTCAGCATCCGGATACGCGGCACGCAAGCGATCCAGCACACCAACGGCCTGAATACGCCCATCCTCGATCACGACCGCTTCATCGAGTTTGGTGCAATCCGTTGGCTCTCCCTCAAAAGGGGAGCCGTCAAAACTCAGAACGCGCCCTTTCAAAAGCGTCTTTTGCGCCATTCGCCTTGTTCCTTAGCTGTTTGAGCCCGTTCATCAGCATATGCGCGCGAAAGATGAGGGTAAATCGGCGCATTGTCATTGTTTTCCGGTAGCTGCTTCTTCTAATTAGGGGCCAATGGCATGACTAAGAACGGGAGCAGCACATGACCACAGGCATTGATGATCCCGTAACCGACTCCGCTGACGAAGACGTCTACGCACTGGACCGCCGCACCGTTGCAGCGATCCTGTTTGCCGTTGACGTGGATGATCGCGACAAGCTGGTCGAGTTGATGGAGCCGCTGCACGCAGCCGATATCGCGGACCTTCTGGAACAGATCAATCCCTATGACCGTGCGCGCCTGATCCGTCTCTATGACAAAGAGTTCGATGGCGACATCCTTTCGGAGCTGGACGAGGCCGTCCGTGAAGAGGTTATCGGTGTCCTGAAACCCGACGTTCTAGCCGAAGCCGTGCGGGACATGGACAGCGACGATGTCGTCGACCTGCTGGAAGATCTGGAAGAGCCGCAACAGGAGACGATCCTGGAAGCGCTCGAGGATTCCGAGCGGGTCGCGGCAGAGCAGGCGCTCTCGTATCCCGAAAACTCGGCTGGTCGTTTGATGCAGCGTGAGGTCGTCATGGCCCCCGAGCATTGGACGGTGGGGCAGGCCATTGATTTCATGCGCGCCAATGATGACCTGCCGGAACAGTTTTATCATGTTGTGCTTGTTGATCCGCGTCTGAAGCCTGTCGCGCAGATCACCTTGGGCAAGCTGATGGCCGCGCGGCGCGAAGTGCCGCTGAAGGACCTGGCAGAAGAGGAATTCCACATCATCCCCGTCGATCAGGACGAAGAGGACGTGGCCTATGCTTTCAACCAGTACCACCTGATCTCGGCCCCAGTGGTCGACGCGGATGGCCGGTTGGTCGGTGTCATCACCATCGACGACGCCATGGTGGTGCTTGATGAAGAACACGAGGAAGACATTCTGCGTCTGGCGGGGGTGAGCGACGAAAGCTCGATTTCGGACAGTGTCGCCGCGACCAGTCGTCGGCGTTTGCCGTGGCTTGCGGTGAACCTGTGTACGGCGATCTGTGCCTCTCTGGTGATTTCGCAATTCGAGGCCGCGATCGATCAGCTGGTGGCGCTTGCGATACTGATGCCGATTGTCGCCTCGATGGGTGGCAATGCGGGGACACAATCACTGACGGTTGCGGTGCGGGCGTTGGCCACGCGCGACCTGACCGCCTCGAACGTCATGCGTGTCATACGGCGAGAGCTGTTGGTCGGCATGCTGAACGGCCTGTGCTTTGCGATCGTTCTGGGAACGGTGGGGATGCTTTGGTTCGATTCACCGCTGCTTGGGGTCGTGATCGGGTCTGCTTTGGTCGTGAACATGATCATCGCAGGTTTTGCAGGTACGGTAGTACCGGTCTTGCTGGACCGAATGGGCATTGACCCGGCGCTAGCATCGGGGACGTTTGTGACAACCACAACGGATGTCATGGGCTTCTTCATCTTCTTGGGACTTGCCAGCGTGGTGCTTCTGTGACCGATCTGACTGAAATCAAAGCGATGGCGCGCAAGGCCGCGTTTGCCCGTCGCAAAGCGGCGTTTGATGCCTCTTTGCCGGGCGCTGCGGGCCGTTTGTCCGAGATACTAGCAGGCCACCGAGGCGTGCCCATGTCGGGCTACATGCCAATCCGGACAGAGATCGACCCGCTGCCTGCAATGGCTGAGGCCACAGCCTACGGTCCCGTTGGTGTGCCGGTGATTCAGGCCGCGGGGCAGCCGCTGAAATTCTCGCGTTGGACGCCTGAGGGCGCTTTGAAGGATGGGCCTTTCGGGGCAAAAGTACCCGAGGTCGACGACTACTTCGACCCCGAAATCCTGATTGTTCCGTTGGTGGCTTTTGACGCCAAGGGCGGCCGTCTGGGCTATGGCGGCGGGTTCTACGACCGCACCCTGGAAGGGCTACGCGCCAAACGCCCAACCCTGGCGATCGGCTTTGCCTTCGATGCGCAAGAGGCCGAAGGGCTGCCTTTGGAGCCAACCGATCAGCCGTTGGATATGGTTGTCACGGAAAGCCGTGTTATGACGTTCTAAGGCTCCGTCCTTAGATCGAGTGGTTCTCACGGAAGTATTCCCAAGCGTCTACCTCGCGGCCGCTGGCCAATATGCAAACGCCGGTTTGCCCGTCGGCACCGTCGCGGATTTCATATTTGCCACCGCTTTCCACGCAGAATGTGGCTGCGGGGTTGGCAATCTGCGTGTTGGAATCGCTCGTTCCCGCCTGGTCACAAGCGGCTAGCGCAGTGAGGCCAAGGGCAGACAATAGGATACGCGACATCAAGTTTCTCCGATCTAAAGGGCTTTGACGGTTTATTACGGCAGCATAACCACTTGTGCTTCGCGTTGACCAGACTTACGACCAATGGGATGAGGATACTTTTTCTGGGTGACGTCATGGGCCGCGCGGGACGCACGGCCATCCAACAGCATCTGCCGCGTCTGCGCGACGAATGGCGTTTGGATTTTGTTGTGGTCAATGGCGAAAACGCCTCGAACGGGATGGGGCTGTCCGGGGATCATGCCAAACTGCTGCTTGATGCGGGCGCGGATTGCGTGACGCTGGGCGATCATGCCTTCGACCAGAAAGACATGCTGCAACACATCGAGAAAGAGTCGCGAATCTTGCGCCCGGTGAACTTTGCCAAAGGCGCGCCGGGGCGGGGTCATCGCCTGTTCAACGCACCCGGAGGGCGCAAGGTTCTGGTGGTTCAGGTTCTGGGCCAGGTTTTCATGAAGCGACCCTTTGATGATCCGTTCTCGGCGATCGAGCCGATCCTGAAGTCCCACCCGCGTGGCGGACAGGCCAATGCTATCATCGTGGATATGCATTGCGAGGCGACATCCGAGAAAATGGCGATGGGCCACTATTGTGACAAGCGTGCGAGCCTTGTTGTGGGCACGCATACGCACGTTCCTACGGCGGATTCGCAGATTCTGCCCGGCGGCACGGCCTATCTGACAGATGCGGGGATGTGCGGCGACTATGACTCGGTCATCGGTATGGACAAGGTCGAACCGATGCGCCGGTTCATCACCGGTATGCCTAAGGCGCGCTTTTCCCCGGCCAATGGTGAGGCAACCCTCAGCGGGGTGTTTGTCGAAACCAATGATCAGGATGGCAGCGCAAAATCAGTGCGCATGGTCCGCGTGGGCGGGCGACTAGAGCAGGCCGGGCCGTAAATGCTTGCCCTGATCCTCGCAATGCGGGAAACTGAAAGTCAGGCGCTTGGGCCTAGGGTTCGGACTGAAAACCACGAATGCAATTCCTCTCACTGACAGACACGGGCAGCGCGATACTGGCGCTTTTGGTGGTCGCAGGTATGTTCGTGATGTTCCTGCGCGAGGTCTACCCGACCGAGGTCGTGGCCATTGGTGGCGTCGCATTGATGCTAGTGACCGGCATTCTGCCCTATCAAAGCGCGCTGGCCGTGCTGTCGAACCCCGCGCCTTGGACGATTGCCGCGATGTTCATCATCATGGGAGCCTTGGTGCGGACCGGAGCGCTGGATGCGTTCACCTCAACGGCCCAAAAGCAGGCGCAAGTAAACCCGCGCATAGCGATTGCCTTGCTGATGGGGTTTGTGGTGGTGGCGTCCGCGGTGGTGTCGAACACGCCGGTGGTCGTCGTGATGATCCCGGTTTTTGTTCAGATCGCCCGCACGCTGAACGTACCTGCCTCTAAGCTGCTGATCCCGCTCAGCTATGCGGCCATTCTGGGCGGTACTCTGACCCTGATCGGGACCTCGACCAACTTGCTGGTGGACGGTGTGGCCCGGGCACAGGGCATGCAAGCGTTCACGATTTTCGAAGTCACGCCGCTGGGTATCGTGCTGGTGATCTATGGCATGGTCTACCTGCGCTTCATCGCGCCGCGCCTTTTGCCGGAGCGGGACAGCATGGCCTCGATGCTGAGCGACCGGTCCAAGATGAAGTTCTTTACCGAGGCCGTCATTCCCCCGGAAAGTAACCTGATTGGGCGTGAGGTCACCGGCGTACAGCTATTCAAGCGCCCGGGTGTGCGCCTGATCGACGTTCTGCGCGGAGACGATTCCTTGCGACGTAATCTCAAGGGTGTAACACTAAATGTCGGCGACCGGGTGGTTCTGCGCACGGAAATGACTGAGCTGCTGAGCCTGCAGAGCAACAAGGAGCTCAAGCGGGTTGATCAGCTTTCGGCCGTCGAGACCAAAACGGTCGAAGTTCTGATCACTCCGGGCTGTCGGATGGTGGGGCGAGCGCTGGGCACCATGCGTCTGCGCCGTCGTTATGGTGTCTACGTGCTGGCCGTGCATCGGCGGAACCAGAATATCGGTTTGCAGCTCGATGAGCTTGTCGTGCGGGTGGGGGATACTCTGCTGCTCGAAGGGTCTCCGGCTGACATCCAGAAGCTGGCCGCCGACATGGACATGGTCGATGTCACCCAACCCTCGGCGCGGGCCTTCCGCCGAAGCCATGCGCCAATTGCGATTGGCTCTCTGGTCGGGATCGTGGTTCTGGCGGCGCTGGGCGTTGCGCCGATCCTGCTACTGTCAATCCTTGCGGTTGCTGCCGTTCTTCTGACGCGCTGCATCGACGCGGATGAGGCGTTCTCCTTTGTCGAGGGTCGCCTGCTGGCGCTGATCTTTGCCATGCTGGCCATCGGGGCCGCCTTGGACGCGTCGGGCGCAGTGTCCCTGATTGTCGAAGCGATTGCACCGTCGCTGAGTGTTTTGCCGCCGTTCCTGATCATCTGGGCAGTGTACCTGCTGACCTCGGTTCTGACCGAGCTGGTTTCAAACAACGCGGTCGCCGTGGTTGTCACGCCGATTGCAATTGGTCTGGCGCAAGCCGTTGGGATGGACCCGCGTCCACTTGTGGTTGCTGTCATGGTCGCGGCTTCGGCTTCTTTCGCGACGCCGATCGGGTATCAGACAAACATGATGGTATATGGACCCGGCGGCTATCGGTTCACGGATTTCATGAAGGTGGGTATTCCGCTGAACCTGACCGTTGGGCTGTTGGCATCGCTTCTCATTCCGCTGTTCTGGCCTCTGTAAGATCGGCACTGACCCGCCGTCATTTTGCGGTGCCTCTTGCAAATCTTGGCCGATACACAAAGCTTTATGAATGTGTTTATGACAAGAGGATTGGACCATGCCTGCAAAAGGAACCGCAGTGGCCGCGATCGCCTGCGTAATGATGGCGAGCACTGGCTTTGCCGGAACAGTCGAAGGCTCGGCCAGCTATCGCGAAAGGATCGCCGTTCCGCCCGATGCAACCCTGTTTGTTGAGCTTCAGGATGTCTCGCTTGCCGATGCGCCAGCCGTGACGCTGGCGGCGCAACGCTACGCTCTGTCTGCCGTTCCGGCCTCGTTTCAGCTGAACTATGACGACGCCCTGATCAAGGACGGGCACCGCTATTCTGTAAGGGCGACGATTACTCAAGGGCAAAGGCTGTTGTTCACGACGGACACGGTCTATCCGGTAATCTCTGATGAGGCGGGCAATTCCGTCGATCTGATGCTCGTGCAAGTTCAGGCGCAGGGGGCGACGATGCTGGAGAATTCAGAATGGATCGCTGCATCGCTAAACGGTGAGCCCATCGAAACGGAGAGACGGCCCGAGCTGATCTTTGGTCAAGGCGGCGCGTTCTCGGGCACAGGCGGGTGCAACCGTTTCACCGGTCAGGCCGAGATATCAGGCAACCGGATCGAGTTTCCCGACAATATGGCGGCCACCCTCATGGCTTGCCCACCACCCTTGGATGAGATCGAACGCGCCTTCCTGAAAACAATGCAGAGCGTCACCACCTTCGCCGTGCAGGGCGATGCATTGGCCCTTTTGGATGATGCGGGCGAGCCGGTCATCAAACTCGTCCGCAAGCAGTGACGCATCAGGCCACAGCGCGGGATCGCCCAGCGTTGCGGCCTGAGAAGATGCAGCCGCCGAGGAAGGTGCCTTCAAGCGCGTTGTAGCCATGATAGCCTCCGCCGCCGAAACCGGCGACCTCGCCGGCGGCAAAGAGGCCGGGCACCACTTGCCCATCCGCGCCAATCATCTGACTGTCCAGATTGGTCTGCAGCCCGCCAAGTGTCTTGCGGGTGAGCACGTGCAGCTTGACCGCAATCAGCGGGCTGTTTGAGGGATCGAGGAACTTGTGCGGCTTGGCCGTCCGGATCAGCTTGTCACCGCGATAGTTGCGTGCCGCCAGAATCGCCATCATCTGAGCGTCTTTTGAGAACGGATTGTCGACCTGAGAGTCTCGCGCCTCGATCTGCGCCCTCAGATGGGCCTCATCAATCAGACCTCCGCCCAACTGGTTCATGCCGCTGACCAACTCAGTCAGAGTGTTCGCGACGATGAAATCCTCGCCCTTTTCCTTGAAAGCCTCAACAGGGGCTGTGGCTTTGCTGCCCGACAGGATGCGCTGGCGGATCACCTCTTTCCAACTGCCCGAGGTGAAATCGGGGTTCTGTTCCGACCCAGACAGGGCGAATTCCTTTTTGATGATCTTCTGGGTCAGAACGAACCAGCTGTACTCGTGACCCGTTTTCAGAATTTCGCGCAACGTCCCTAGCGTGTCGAACCCCGGCAAGCAGGGCGGTTGCAGGCGATTGCCTTTTGCATCGAACCACATTGAGCTTGGACCGGGCAGGATGCGAATTCCGTGTGCGGGCCAGATCGGATCCCAGTTTCGGACGCCTTCCGTGTAGTGCCACATGCGGTCGCCGTTGATCACATGGCCGCCCGCCTTTTCGCTGATCGGGATCATGCGCCCGTCGACGTGAAACGGAACGCCTGCAACCATGTTTCGCGGAGGCTCGCCCAAACGGTCGCGAGGCCAGTTTTTGCGGACCATCTCAAAATTCCCTCCGATCCCGCCCGAGGTGACGATGACCGAAGGAGCGTAATATTCGAACTCGCCCAGCTCTTCGCGGTTGGTTTTGGCACCGCGTTGGGCTGTATCTTCGGCCAGAACTTCGCCCGAGACACCTTTGGCGCAGCCGTTTTGCATGATGATGTGGCTGACCTGATGGCGGAACTTCAGCTGGATCAGCCCGGCGCTGACATGTTCCTTCACGCGGCGGATGAAGTGTTCCAGCACGCCGGGGCCGGTGCCCCAAGTGATGTGAAACCGCGGGACCGAGTTGCCATGCCCGTTCGCATAGGAGCCTCCACGCTCGGCCCAACCGACCACCGGGAACCAGCGCAGACCCATGTCATGCAGCCAAGGACGCATTTCCCCTGCGGCGAACTCGACATAGGCCTCGGCCCATTTCCGGGGCCACAGATCGTCGTCGCGATCAAACTGCGCACTGCCCATCCAGTCGCGTAGCGCAAGATCGTGGCTGTCTTTGATGCCCATCCGGCGCTGCTCGGGCGTGTCGACCATGAACAGGCCGCCGAGGCTCCAGAACGCTTGTCCGCCCAAGAAGCTCTCGGGTTCCTGATCCACAACGATCACCGTCTTGCCCCGGTCACCCAGCTCGGCCGCAGCCGCCAGCCCGGCCAGTCCGCCTCCGACGACGATCGCATCTGCCGTGTTATTGGCCATGTCAGGTCCTTTCAGCGTTTGCGAAACCAAAGGAGGAAGGGGAACACAACGACATACATAGTGACGCCATAAACCGCCGAGGGCAAAGCCAGAGTGCTGAACCCGGTCTCGGTTCCCGTGATCAATGCCGCCAAGGTCAGCCCGAGGGTCGAGTTCTGGATGCCGGTGTCAATCGAGATGCTTTTACACTCGGCCCAGGACAGGTTCGCGGCGCGCGAGACACCCAGACCGATCAGAAGCAGCGCGATATTCAGAGACACCAGCCCGGTGCCCATGATGCCAAGGTTCTCAATAAAGAGCTGCCAGTTCCCGGCCACGGCGGCGATGACGATCAGCACGAACAGAGCGCCAGCCAGTTTGGACAACCCGCCCTCGATCCGGTTTGCAAACCCCGTTGCAAACCTGCGAACTGTGATGCCGATGGCGACGGGTAGGGTCGTGATCAGGAACATAGCAATCGCCAGCCCGGTGATCGACACGTCGGGCGCGTCCTCGCCGATGAAATGCGCGATGGTCCAGGCGGCCAGGATCGGCACAGTCAGGATCGACAGGATACTGATCACCGCTGTCAGGCTGACCGAAAGCGCCACATCACCCTTGGCAAATTTCGTCAGGATGTTGCTGGTTACACCACCCGGACAAAAGCTGAGGAGCATGAAACCGACCGCAATCTCTGGCGGCAGACCTAGCAGTTTGACGGTCACAAACGCCGCGATTGGCAGCAGCACAACCTGACATAGCGCACCGATTGCAAACGGGTATTTGCGGGTCAGGACGCGCCGGAAATCGGCGATCTCAAGCCCGATACCCAAAGACAGCATGATGATGGCGAGCGAAACAGGCAGGCCGACATTGATTAGAAAATCCAAGAACAACTCCTCCCAAAGTCGTTTGAATGCAGACTAAGCGAGGGGGAAACCGTCAGGCAACCGCGTCGTTAGGTCATCTATAGCGTTCGACGAACCGGCGCAGGATTTCGCCCGGCTGTGTGACGTCTGCTGCGTTGCAGATATCGATCAGGCGCTGGGCGTCCTCGGGCGGGAAATAGCCGTGGTGTTTGTAGATGTTGATGCGCTGCTCAAAGTCTTTGGCGTCAGCTTCCGGATGGAACTGAGTCGCATAGACGTTCTGCCCCCAGCGGATCATCTGAATCGGGCATGGGTCTGAGGCGACAAGATGCACGCATCCATCCGGCAGGGTCTGGACGGCCTCCTTGTGGCCAACGAAGGCGTCGAACTTGGGCGAAAGGCCCGCAGTCAAGGGATCAGCGGCGCCGTCATCTGTCAGACGGCATGCCGAAGGGCCAACCGGTTCGCCGAACTTGGCCTTGCTGACGTCGCCACCCAAATGCGCGGCCAGAACGCCTAACCCGTAGCAGCAACCCATGAAGGGATGATCCTGCGCGGTGATCTGCGGCATCAACCCCATGACCGCGTTTTCGATCTTTGTGTCCAACTCGGATTTCGTTGCTGGATCGTCGCTGACGCAACCCGGACCTCCGCCGACGATGACACCCGCGTAGTCGGTGACATTCAAGCCTTTGGGCAGGTCTTCGCAATCCAGCCGGATGCGGTGGGTTTGCTCGGGCGTCAGGCCGGTTTTGTCGAGGATCGAGGCATATTCGGCATCCGATGCATCAGCTTCAGGGCGCAATTGTAGGATCAGGAAGCGTTTCATAGTGGGGCTTTACCTGTCAAAGCGGCCAGAAGACAAGGATCGCGGGGATCGAAACAGCGATGATCAGGATCTCAAGCGGCAGACCCATGCGCCAATAGTCACCGAACCGATAGCCTCCGGGCCCCAGAACCAGCGTGTTGTTCTTGTGCCCGATCGGCGTGAGGAACGCGGCCGAGGCGGCAACGGCCACCGTCATCAGGAACGGATCGGGAGAGACCTCGAGCGTGCGGGCCATCTGGATGCCCACGGGGGCGGCGACAATGGCCGTGGCCGTGTTGTTCAGTACGTCCGACAGCGTCATCGTCACAACCATCAGAACGGTGAGGATGGCCCAGGCGGGCAGGCCATTTGTCAGCTGGATCAGGGCATTGGCGATCAATTCGGTGCCGCCTGAGGTCTCCAGCGCGCTGCCCAAAGGGATCATCGAGCCGAGCAGCACCACAACAGGCCATTCGATGTGATTATAGATGTCACTGATCGGCATGATTTTGGTCAGAACGTAGGCCACGACAACAAAACCCAGCGCGATGGGCAGGTAGATCAACCCTATGCTGGCCGCCAAAACCGCAGTGGCGAACAGGCCGATGGCGAGCCAGGCTTTTTCGTTGGCTGTTACGTTTAGGCCCCGCTGCGCCAATGGCAGGCAGCCCAGCCATTCTGTCACGTCGGCACCCCGGTCGCGGGGGCAGAGCAGAAGCAGGATGTCGCCGGCCTCGACCTCGGTCTTACGGACCTGTTCGGTGATGCGGCGACCCTGGCGCGAGATGCCCATCAGAACTGTGCTTTGTCGCCAAGCAAGACCCAACCCTTGCGCGGTACGGCCGGTGATGCGTGCGCTCTCAGTGGCGACAACTTCGATCACCTCAAGCCCGTCGCCTTCTGCCGTCAGCATCTCTTGCCGGCGGGTGTCCGAGAAATCCAGCTTGAGCGCCGCGCGGAACTCATCCAGCGCTTCGGGCCGCGCCTCCAGCACCAGCGCGTCGCCCTCTTTCAGAGTGGCGTGGGCAGATCGGCCATAGCGCCGTTTGCCGTCGCGGATCAGGCCAATGATTGCCACGTCGGATTTCTCGGCATCTTCGTACAGCTCGCTGACACGCTTGCCGATATGGGGCGACTCGGAGGGCAGGGTGAGTTCGGCGATGTATTCGGCCAGTGCCTCGGAGGCTTCTTCCTGCGCGCCTCGGTTTGGGATCAGCCGCCAGCCAATCAGCGACACGAACGCCAAGCCGGCGATGGCCGCGATCCCTCCGACGGGGGCAAAGTCGAACATCTTGAACGGCTCGCCCAAGGTCTCGGCCCGGATCGAGGCGATGATGATGTTTGGCGGTGTCCCGATCAGGGTCGCCATGCCACCCAGGATCGTCGCAAAGCTGAGCGGCATGAGCGTCAGCCCCACCGCGCGCCCCGCTTTGCGCGCGGTCTGTATGTCGACCGGCATCAGGAGGGCTAGTGCAGCGACGTTGTTCATAAACGCCGACAGAACCGCGCCGATTCCGCCCATCAGTGCGATATGGGCGCCAAGTCCACGCGAGGCATCCACAAGAGTGCGCGTGATCAGGAATACAGCCCCGGATCGGACCAGCCCAGCCGAAACTACCAGCACCAAGGCAACGATGATTGTTGCAGGATGCCCGAACCCGGCAAAGGCGTTGTCGACTGGCACAACACCCAGCGTGACCCCGATCATCAGGGCGGTGAAGGCCACAAGGTCATACCGGAAACGGCCCCAAAGGAGCATTCCAAAGACTGTAATGAAAAGCGCAAACAGAATGATTTGATCGGTCGTCATGCGGCCACCTTACCCTCAGATGGGCGTCTCGCAAGCCGCTCTCTTGATCCTTTGCCCCGCAAACGTCTATATGAGCGCCGAATACGCTAACATGATGACGAGGACGCACCATGGCAGGCCACTCCAAATGGGCCAATATCCAGCACCGCAAGGGACGTCAGGACGCCGCGCGGTCCAAACTGTTTTCCAAACTGTCGAAAGAGATCACCGTGGCCGCCAAGATGGGCGACCCCGATCCCGACAAGAACCCGCGCCTGCGTCTGGCGGTGAAAGAGGCCAAGTCAAACTCGGTCCCGAAGGACGTGATCGACCGCGCGATCAAGAAATCGGTTGCAGGAGAAGGCGACGAGTACGAAGAAATCCGGTACGAGGGTTACGGCCCCAACGGTGTGGCCGTGATCGTCGAGACCATGACGGATAACCGCAACCGGACGGCCTCGACCGTGCGCTCGACCTTTTCCAAGAACGGTGGAAACCTGGGCGAAACCGGCTCGGTCGGGTTCATGTTCGACCGCAAGGGTGAAGTGGTCTATCAGGCGGATGCAGGTGATGCGGATACCATCTTTGAAGCCGCGATCGAGGCGGGTGCCGAGGATGTCGAAAGCTCGGAAGATGGTCATATCATCTGGTGCGCCGATACCGATCTGAACGATGTATCGAATGCGCTGGAAGAGGCGTTGGGCGAGTCCGAATCCACCAAGCTGGTCTGGAAACCCACCACGACCACTGAGCTGGGTCTGGAAGACATGCAGAAGCTGATGAAGCTGGTCGATGCGCTGGAAGATGACGACGACGTTCAGCGCGTGACAACCAATTTCGAAGCGACCGATGAGGTTATGGCGCAGCTCTGATCGCACTCGACAACTGGCACCTGAAAGCCCGGCCGGTTTGGTCGGGCTTTTTTGCGTCGGAAGTGTTGCTTGGCTGATCAGGCTCAAGCGATTACTCTTTGAAATGTGGGCGAGAAAACAAAAAGGCTGGCTTTGACGCCAGAGTGATATATGGCGCGTGACCCGTCAGATCTGGCAAAACGCAATGTCCCGGTCCTGGCCGGGCAGAGCATTCTGTCTCAGGTCGCGTGGACCTTAGGCAGCCCGTCGGTGGTTTTGCCGTTTCTGGCGGTCTCGTTCGAGTTGCCGATGTTCATCGCCGGGGCGTTGGTCTCGGTTCGCATGGTCGGCAGCATGATCGCGGATTTCTTTCTGGCCCGTTCGATTGCCGCGCGGCCCGAGAAGAAACGCGGGATTGCGATGACCGAAATCGCAATTGGAACCTGCCTTTTGGTCGCCATGGGGGTAGCCGCCACAGGCATCGTGCCGCTGATCGCCATTGCCTTCATCGCAGTCTTTTTCCTGATCGGGCTTATCGATGAGGTGCAGAACCTCATGTTAACCGATCTACTGGGCGATCATGTGCATTCGAAATCCCGAATGATGATGCAATATTTGCAACTGGGGGCCGGAGGGCTGGGTGCCATAGGGTTGGCGCTTTTGTTGCATGAGTTGACCAAGGACAATCCGCCATTTTCGCGCCACTCGGTCGTCATCGCGGTGTCCGCCACGTTCTTTCTACTATCTGCCCTGTCGATCCTTGCGATGTTTGAGATCCGCAAGACCAACAGTTCAGAATCCAATGAAGCCAAACACTTGGGCCTGTCTTTGAAAGCCAATATCAAGTCCATCTTCAGCATGTTCGAACATGCTTGGTTTCGCCGCTACCTGGTCATGCGCATGCCGCTTGTCGTGGTGTCCTTGTCCGTGCCGTTTTTCGCTCTGATTGCGGCCGAGGCGCATCATAGCTCGGCCAAGGGACTGACCGCGATGATTGTGTCTTCGGCGTCTGGCTATCTTGTCTCGGCCCCGCTTTGGCAGCTGTTGAACATGAAATCCCATCGTACCGTCATGGTCGCAGGGACTTTGATGGTGGCGATCACTGGGATCGTCCTTTTGGCGTTTCACTATCTGGGTATCGACCACGAAGTGCACCTGCATGCGATTGCCCTGTTCATCGCAACGGTTGCCGTCACGGGGATCAGCAGCGCGCGCAAGCTCTACTTTCTGGACGTCGCCCCGAAAGAGCAGCGGGTTCAGGCCTCTGCCGCGATCAAAAGCATCGCACGCCTGACCGCCGTTGCCATGTCAGCCGCTTTGGCAGCGGTCGCGCATATGCATGAGGTTTCGCTGGCGGTTGCGTTTATCGTCCTGTGCAGTCTGGTCGCAGCCGCCGCCTGTTATCTGGTCGTCTTACCCAAGCCTGCGACACCTGATCTGCAGGGCGGCTAACGTCGTTAGAGTTCCAATCAGAAGAACGACGAAATCTCGTCCAGAGGTTTCTTCATCTTGGCAACGGAGGGGACAGTCGCGGCCTCTGATGGGTGACCAACGGCGATAATCATTGTGGGCTTTTCCGATGCCGGCCGTCCCAGCGCGTCATTCAGGAACTTCATCGGGTTCGGCGTGTGTGTCAGTGTCGAAAGCCCGGCGTGATGAAGGGCAGCCAACAGAAAGCCCGTTGCGATATTGACGCTTTCCGGGACGTAGTAGTTTTTGTACCGCGTGCCATCCTCGAACTCACCCCAGCGCTGGGCGAAAACCACGATCAGCCAGGGGGCAATGGTCAGGTGTTCTTTGACCGCGTTGGTCCCGATGGGCTCTAGCGCTTTGATCCATTCATCCCCTGCGCCGCCAGCATAGAAACGACGTTCTTCTTCTTCGGCTTCTTCACGGATGCGCTGTTTCAAAGCCGGGTCAGCGATGGCGGCAAAATGCCATGGCTGGTGGTTGGCCCCGGATGGCGCGGTGCCTGCGGTCCGCAAGCAGGTCTCAATTACTTCGCGATCAACGGGGCGGTCGATGAAATCTCGAACGGTATGGCGCTGTCGCATCTTGTCGTAGAATGCCTGCGCGGACTGCTGCATCTTGGCATCGCTCATCTCGCACCGGTCGGGCAGAGGGATCGGATCATAGCTGAGCGCATCGCGTGAGAACATTGTCTTACTCCGGATTTTTGCTGTTTATCTGGCGGTCGGCATCCGGGATCAAGGCATTTGCAGCGCCCCGTTTTACGGCCTTGGTCAAGGGGGTCAGAGTCGATGCCAACACGCGACCAACCTGCCAATTGAGGGGCACGTCCAAAGGCGCGTCTGGCGCGACTTCGCAAAGTCTGCCGTCCTGCAAAGCGTCGCGCACCAAGGGTTCGGGATTCATGCCCCAGCCCAATCCTGCAATAGCGGCATCGACAAACCCATGGGATGAGGGGACGAAATGCGAAGGCGGTGAGAGTCTCTGCCCGGTTTGGGCCGCCATCCAGACCCGCTGAAGGCTGTCCTTGCGATTGAAGACAAGGCAGGGCGCTTTTGCCAGCGACCGTGCGGTCAATCCCTCACTGAACCAGCGCTTGGTGAATTCCGGGCTTGCCGTCGCGAGATACCGCATCGCGCCAAGGGCATGCGTATCACATCCGGTGACCGGTTGCCCTCCGACGGTGATTGCGGCGCTAACCTCGCCCCGGCGCAGCCAGTCTGCCGAATGCTCCTGATCGTCGATCACCAGATCGAACAACAGGTCCGGCACCTGCGTCATCACATCGATGAACCACGCGGCCAGAACATCGGCCGGAAGGGCGATGCGCACCCGCGCCGGACCGGGGCCGCTCTCCAAGGTCAGTTCGCGGGCAAGTTGGGACTCCAGCAGCCCGATATCCTCGGCATGTTTGGCAATCCGCAGCCCTGCAGGCGTGGCGGTGCAGGGGGAGCCGCGATTGATCAGGCTGGTGCCGATGCGATCCTCCAACGCTTTGATCCGCTGCGAAATTGCCGAGGGCGTGACGGACAGCTCAGAGGCGGCGGCGTCAAAGCTCCCATGCCGCAGAATCGCGGCCAGCGTGTTCAGGTGATGTGGATCTATCAGCATTAGACAAACTTAATCCTACTCAGTATCTTTAATTTGATAGGCCGAGATGAAGTCGGTAGTCAAACCTTCAAACGACAGGAGGTTTCATGTCCGCCCCCCTCATCGCTGGCTTTGTCCTTAGCTTCAGTCTGATTCTGGCCATTGGTGCGCAGAATGCGTTCATCTTACGGCAGGGTTTGCGGCGCGAGCACGTGTTTGTCTTGTGCCTGACCTGCGCTGTTTCGGACGCGATCCTGATTACCGCCGGGATCGCCGGGTTTGGCACGTTGGCACAGGCCGCGCCTTGGTTTGAGAAGGTGATGCGCTATGGCGGCGCCGCGTTTCTGACATGGTACGGATTGCGCAGCCTGCGGTCAGCCTGGCAGGGCGGGGCGGCGATGGAACTGGGCGAGAGCCAACGCACAAGCCTGCGCTCGGCGATGCTGACCGTGCTGGCCTTCACCTGGCTGAACCCGCATGTCTATCTGGATACCGTGGTGCTAATCGGCTCGATCTCGGCCCAGTATGACGACCGGTTCAGCTTTGCCATTGGGGCCGTGACCTCAAGCTTTGTTTTCTTCTTCACGCTGGGCTACGGGGCCAGGATACTATCGCCGTTTTTCGCACGCCCACGCGCATGGCAGGTGCTGGACGCGCTGATTGGGATTGTGATGCTGGGAATTGCGTGGAAGTTACTTGTCATGTGAAGGGTTGTTCTGCCGGTGAATTCGGTGTTCAACCGGGACCATGACAACAGCTTCCGCCCCTTCGCGCCCCGTAGTGGGAATGTTCTGGATGTTCGCTGCGGGTCTGGCCTTTGTGGTGATGACGGCGCTGGTGAAATCACTCGGCTCGACTATGGACCCGATTCAGGCCGCGTTTTTGCGCTACGTTCTTGGGTTGGTGTTTCTGTTGCCTGCCTTGCGGTCGATCCTGGCAACACGGTTGAGCAAGCGCGATCTCTCTCTGTTTGGGCTAAGAGGGGTCATCCACGGGGTGGCGGTCATGCTGTGGTTTTACGCGATGACTCGCATTCCTTTGGCCGAAGTGACGGCCATGAACTACATGACCCCGGTCTATGTCACACTTGGCGCGGCCCTGTTTCTGGGTGAGAAGCTGGCCTTTCGCCGGTTGGCCGCCATTCTGGTCGCCCTAATCGGCGTACTGATCATTCTGCGCCCCGGATTTCGCGAGGTGTCCAGTGGGCATCTCGCCATGCTGGGAACGGCGCTAACGCTAGGTGGGTCCTACCTGCTCGCCAAACTGTTGGTGCGGGATATCCCGCCCTCGGTCGTGGTGGCCCATCTGTCGATCTGGGTGACGCTGGCTTTGATCCCCTTTGCAATTGCAGTCTGGTCGCCGCCTACTCTGCGGGACATCGGGGTACTGTTTCTGGTCGCAAGCTTTGCAACGGCAGGGCACTATTTCATGACGCTAGCGCTGCAGGCCGCGCCGGTTGCGGTGACCCAGCCGGTCACCTTCCTGCAGCTTATCTGGGCGACGACTGTCGGAGCCTTGGTGTTCCACGAAAGCGTTGACATCTGGGTCGTGGCTGGCGGTACGCTGATCCTGACCGCCGTCAGCTTCATTTCCTGGCGCGAAGCGGTGCTGAACAAACGCGATGTGACACCATCGGCTTTTGCACCCAAAGCATGAAAACATGCGTCCGAAAACGAGATTGATTGACGAGTCAATAAAAAGCGCCTAGCGTCGTCGGGAAATCCTGTTGCCCAGGGGGACGCGATGCCAAAAGTCGGAATGGAGCCTATACGCCGTGATGCGATCGTTCGTGCGACGATTGCCGAATTGGGCGTACAGAAATCTCTGGATGTGACCGTCAGCCAGATCGCCAAACGCGCGGGCATGTCCAGCGCGCTGGCGCACCATTATTTTGGCGGTAAGGATCAGATCTTTCTGGCCGCCATGCGGCAAATCCTGACGGATTTCGGCAAGGAAGCCCGGACCGAGCTGGCCGCCGCAGCCCCTGACCAACGGGCGCAAGCCATCATCCGCGCCTGTTTCGCCCATTCATGCTTCACCCCGGACGTGATTGCCGCGTGGATGACATTCTATGTCCTCGCGCAGACAAACGATGATGCTCTGCGGCTGTGGAAGGTCTATCAGGCGCGCATCCGCTCGAACCTGATCCATGCGCTGCGCCCCCAAATTGCCGAACCGATCAACGCGGCCGAGACCATGATTGCCTTGATCGACGGGCTGTATATCCACTCGGCGCTGAGCGCCCCGGAAGAACCTCAGCTGGCTGCCAATCACGCCTTGCGCGTCCTGAATACACTGCTCGAGGGCGAAAAATGACAAAACCAAACATTCTGATCCTGATGGTGGATCAGCTGAACGGCACCTTGTTTCCCGACGGTCCGGCCGACTGGTTGCATGCGCCGAACCTGAAGAAACTGGCCGAACGCTCCACCCGTTTTGCCAATGCCTATACGGCCTCGCCGCTTTGCGCACCGGGACGGGCGAGCTTCATGTCGGGCCAGTTGCCCTCACGCACGGGGGTTTACGACAACGCGGCCGAGTTCCGCAGCGACATCCCGACCTATGCCCACCATCTGCGCCGCGCGGGGTACTACACCTGTCTGTCGGGCAAGATGCATTTTGTTGGTCCCGACCAGTTGCACGGGTTCGAAGACCGCCTGACCACCGATATCTACCCCGCTGACTTTGGCTGGACTCCGGATTACCGCAAACCGGGTGAGCGGATCGACTGGTGGTATCACAACATGGGTTCCGTCACCGGCGCGGGTGTTGCTGAAATCTCGAACCAGATGGAATATGACGACGAGGTTGCCTACCACGCCAAGGCCAAGCTCTATGATCTGGCGCGCGGCAAGGACGACCGTCCGTGGGCTATGACCGTCAGCTTCACGCATCCTCATGACCCCTATGTCGCGCGCCGCAAATACTGGGATCTTTATGAGGATTGCGAACATCTGCTGCCCGAGATCGCTGATCTTGGCTATGACAATCAGGACCCGCATTCCAAGCGTATTTTCGACGCCAACGACTGGCGCAGCTTCGACATCACAGAAGAAGATATCCGCAAGTCCCGCCGCGCGTATTTCGCCAATATCTCGTACCTGGACGACAAGATCGGCGAGATCCTCGAAGTGCTGGAGACGACACGCCAAGAGGCGATCATCATGTTTGTCTCGGACCATGGCGACATGCTGGGCGAACGCGGGTTGTGGTTCAAGATGACGTTCTTCGAGGGCTCCTCGCGCGTGCCACTGATGATCTCCGCCCCGGATTTACCTGCGGGCCTGATCGAAACACCTGTGTCGACCATCGACGTGACCCCGACTCTGGGCTCTTTGGCCGGTGTTGATATGGCCGAGATTGCCCCATGGACGGATGGCGAGGACCTCGTGCCTCTGGCCAAAGGGCAGGAGCGGACAGCCCCCGTGGCGATGGAATACGCGGCCGAGGCCTCCTATGCGCCGCTGGTCTCGTTGCGCTATGGCAAGTGGAAATACAATCGTTGCGCGCTGGACCCCGATCAGCTGTTTGATCTTGAGGTCGACCCGCATGAACAGAACAACCTCGCCGATGACCCCGCGCATGCCGGAACCCTGCAAACCCTAGGCGCCAAGTCCGAGGCGCGCTGGGACCTGGACCGGTTTGATGCGGATGTCCGCGCCAGCCAGGCGCGCCGCTGGGTTGTCTACGAGGCGCTGCGGCAAGGTGGGTATTACCCGTGGGACTACCAGCCCCTGCAAAAGGCATCCGAGCGCTACATGCGCAACCACATGGACCTGAATATCGTCGAGGAAAGCCAGCGGTTCCCGCGCGGCGAGTGACCTCTTCTTCTTTTTGAAAATACGCCCGCCGGAAGCAGAGCAGATTTCGAAACCTCTCACGGCGGATCTATGGAGACGTGAAATGGAAGCAGATTTTGTCATTGTGGGTGCTGGCTCTGCCGGCTGTGCGATGGCCTATCGCCTGAGCGAGGCCGGGGCCTCGGTTCTGGTGATTGAACATGGTGGCACGGATGCTGGGCCCTTTATTCAGATGCCCGCAGCGCTGAGTTACCCGATGAACATGTCTCTTTATGACTGGGGGTTCAGCTCGGAACCCGAACCCAAAATGAACAACCGCCGGATGGCCTGTCCGCGCGGCAAGGTGCTCGGTGGATCGTCCTCGATCAACGGAATGGTCTATGTGCGCGGCCACGCGCGGGATTTTGATACTTGGGCCGATATGGGTGCGGATGGGTGGTCTTACGCGGATGTGCTGCCTTACTACAAACGCATGGAAAACTGGCATGATGGCGGCCATGGCGGTGACCCGGAATGGCGCGGCAAGGATGGTCCGCTGCATGTGTCACGCGGTCCGCGCAAAAACCCTCTGTTCCAAGCCTTCGTCGATGCAGGTCAGCAAGCGGGCTATGAAGTCACGGGCGACTATAACGGCGAAAAGCAGGAAGGTTTCGGCCCGATGGAACAGACCGTCTGGAAAGGACGGCGCTGGTCGGCGGCAAATGCGTATCTGCGACCTGCTTTGAAACGTCCCAACTGCGACCTCGTCAAGGGTTTAGCATCGCGCGTTGTGATGGAAGAGGGTCGCGCAGTTGGTGTCGAACTGGTGCGTGGCGGCAAGAAAGAGGTCATTCGTGCCCGGCGTGAGGTTATTCTGGCGGCCTCATCGATCAACTCGCCCAAACTGCTGATGCTCTCGGGGATCGGGTCGGCGTCGCATCTGGCGGAGCATAGTATCGACGTTGTTGCTGATCGTCCGGGCGTGGGCGCAAACCTGCAGGACCATCTAGAGCTGTATATCCAGCAAGCCTCGCTGCAGCCGATCACGCTGTATAAGCACTGGAACCTGTTCAGCAAAGGGCTGATTGGCGCGCAGTGGCTGTTCACCAAAACTGGTCTTGGGGCCTCGAACCAGTTCGAGAGCGCGGCGTTCATCCGGTCGAACCCGGGTGTTGAATACCCCGACATCCAGTACCACTTCCTGCCGATCGCAGTGCGCTATGACGGGCAGGCTGCAGCCGAAGGGCACGGGTTCCAAGCGCATGTGGGGCCAATGCGGTCTCCGTCGCGTGGGGCTGTGACTTTGCGGTCGAACAAGGCTGAAGACGCGCCGGTGATCCGGTTCAACTACATGAGCCACGAAAAAGATTGGGAAGACTTCCGCAAATGTATCCGCCTCACCCGTGAGATCTTTGGTCAGGACGCCTTCAAACCCTATGCGGGCAAGGAGATCCAGCCCGGCGCCTCGGTGCAGACGGATGAGGAACTGAATGCCTTCATCGCAGAGCATGCCGAGAGCGCCTATCACCCCTGTGGCACCTGTCGGATGGGGCGCGCGGATGACAAGAACGCCGTGGTCGACCCCGAAGGTCGTGTCATCGGTGTGGATGGTTTGCGCGTGGCTGACAGCTCGATCTTCCCGCAGATCACCAATGGCAACCTCAACGCGCCGTCGATCATGGTGGGTGAGAAGATGTCAGATCACATACTGGGCAAGGATGCGCTGCCCAAAGCAAATGATCGCCCGTGGATTCACCCGCAATGGGAGGTGGCGCAGCGCTGATTTGATCCGCGTCAAAGTGGGGTGAGGCGACATCCGATAAACCTGAATCGCAACGACATTTATTCAGGAGCGAACAGGAATGTCCCACACCCCGCATGAACTGGCCGAAGAGTTTCCGGACAAAGTTGAGGTGATGAGCCAGCTCAAGCAGACGGACGCTCATTTTGCGCGGCTGGCTGAAGAGTATCACGAAATTAACCGCCGCGTTCATCGCGCCGAAACCAATATCGAGCCGGTGGAAGAACTGGCCGAGGGCGAGATGCGAAAGAAACGCGCCGCGCTTAAAGATGAAATCTGGGCGATCGTGTCCAAGGCTTAACGCCAACAGCGGGGGCTCTGCCCCCGCACCCCCGGTATATTTTGGCCAGATGAAGATCAAGTGACCTCATAGGGCAGTGTGCCTCGGGTATGAGTGTCGATGGCCAAGCGCCGTTCCAGTGGCGGAACCGAGCGTTGGTGGCAATTTGCGCGCTCACAGATGCGGCAGGAAATACCGATCGGTTCATAGGCGCTGGCGTTGTTGATATCCAGATTGTCGGCGTAAACTAGTGCTTCGGCATGGCGGGTTTCGCAGCCCAATGCGATCGCATAGCGGCGCACCGGCGCACCGAATGAGCCGCCGGGCTTTGAAACATCCCTTGCTAGCGAAATATAGCGGACGCCATCGGGTGTTTCCGCCAGTTGCCGTAGGAAATGCCCCGGTGTTTCAAAGGCGCGGTGGACGTTCCACAACGGGCAGGCGCCGCCAAAGCGAGCAAATTGCAGCCGAGTGGCCGAGTGGCGCTTGGTAATCGTTCCGGCCTGATCCACGCGGACGAAGAAGAACGGAATGCCTTTTGCGCCTGGGCGCTGCAACGTGGACAAGCGGTGCGCGACCTGCTCGATTGAAGCGCCAAACCGGTTGCTCAGCATCTCCAGATCATGACGATCCTCTTGCGCGGCGGCCAGAAACGCGCTGTAGGGCATCAGGGACGCGCCGGCGAAGTAGTTGGCAAGGCCGATTTTGGCGATTGCGCGGGCCTCTTCGCTCTGGAATTTGGCGAAATCGAGCGTGGCCTCTAGCAGCTTGTCCTGGCTTATCAGAGCAACCTGAAGCAGTAACTGAAAGACCTGCGTTTGCGGCGCGGCGCGTGAGGACAGGCGCAGGGTTCTGCTTTCTTTGTCGTAGCTACGCAACGGGTTGATGTCTGAGAAGATCACTTGAATCCCGCGTTCTTCCAGGCTTTGCAGCGCGGCCTGACGGATGCCGCCCGGGCCGTCGGCGCGTTTGGCAAACAGTTCGGCGGCGCGGTCAACCGCGTCGATGTAGTTGTCGCAATAGTGGAAGAAGTCGCGAACTTCCTCCCATGGGCTGGCTTGGGTGCGGGAGTCTTCGCGGCCTAGCGCTTCGTCTAGTGAGGCGAGGCGTTCGTGGGTTTGGCGATAGCTTCGGTGCAACTCGATAAAGGCACGGGCAAGAGCTGGGGCGTTTGAGGCGGTTAGGCGCAGATCAGCTAGTGGGGGGATATCGTCGGCAAAGACCGGATCGGCCAGCGCCTCACGCATATCCGAGACCAGTCGCTCACTGTCGCCCGTGCTCAGCTCGGTCACGTCCATGCCGAACTCCTGCGCCAACGCCAGAACAACGGTGGTCGAGATCGGCCGGTTGTTGTTTTCCATCTGGTTCAGGTAGGGCAGGGAAACACCCAGTTTTGTGGCAAATTCCTTCTGGGTCAGCGTCAAGCGCGTGCGCATTTCGCGCAGTTTGGCGCCGGCATAGAGTTTTTGGGTGGCCATGGGCGTGCCTTTGCAACTTTTCTATTCCGGCACGTTAACTTTGCAAACCCTCTTGGGCAAGGCGTCTTAGAGGCCCAATTGCCGTTCGCGCCAAATGACCGAGCAGATCGCTGCGATGGCAAGGATCGCCGTGACCAGCATGAGCCAGAGCAGGGGCATTGCGCCTGTTTCGACGGTCAGTAGCGCCCCTGCCAGTGCGCTCAGGCCTGCTCCTCCGCCCAGCATGATTGCGCCGCTGAGACCCGAGGCGGTGGCGGCCAGATGTGGTCGAACGGACAGGGCTCCGGATGTTGCGTTTGGGATCGTCATCCCATTGCCCAATCCGACGAACGTCATGAAGCCGAAAAAGCTGAGCGCTGTTCCGAAGCCTGTCAGGAACAAAGCGGCAGACAGGGCGACGCCGGCGGCGTTCAGCCAGGTTCCCCAAAGTACCATGCGGTTGATGCCGAACCTGACCGAATACCGCCCGCTGAAGAAGTTGCCCAGAAAATAGCCCAATGCAGGCGCGCCAAAATAAATCCCGACTTCGGCGGCGCTCATCCCGAAGACTTCGGTTCCGATGAAGGGCGCTCCGCCCAGATAGGCAAAGAACGCGCCCGACGAGCAGGCCGAGGACAGCGAATAGCCCCAGAACCGAGGAGACATCAGCAGCTCGGGGTATTCCCGAAATTGCTGTAGCAGGGTTTTGCCGCTTTTGGCTGAAGTTTCCCCGAAATCGACATAGGTCAGGGCAAGGGTTAGGGCGCCCAAAGCGAAGGGCAGCCAGAAATTCGCTTTCCAGCCAAAGCTCTCTTCCAGCAACCCGCCTATGGCCGGGCCAATCATCGGGACAACAGCCATTCCCATGGTGACATAGCCGATCATCGAGGCCGCCTGATCCTGATCATACATGTCCCGAACCGCGGCCCGACTGAGGACCATCCCGACCACCACGACCGCCTGACACATGCGGAAAAGTAGGAACACCTCGGCCGTCGGTGCGTAGATGCAGCCGAGTGTCGCCAGTAGAAAGAGTGCCAGTCCCCAAAGCAGAACCGGGCGTCGTCCCGCCTTGTCTGCAATTGGTCCGATGATGATCTGCAGGACCGCGTTTACCAGCAGGTAAAGGGCGATCGACAGTTGCATGACCTTGTAATGCGTGTCGAAATGCAGGGCCATGTTCGGCAGGCTTGGCAGGAATAGATTCATGCTCAACGCCGATAGTCCCGAGAGAAGAACCAAAGTGCCGATTGTGGGTGGTGTGCGATAAGCCGACGACGTTCTGAACTGCATGGTTTGCTTGTATAGCTGTTGGGTGGGCAAAGGCCAGACGCTTGATGCTGCTGGTAAAAATTCGCAAATTTACAGTTTGAGCAAACGAGATTTTCAAAACTTTGCAAATTTGCCGAAAATCTCTTTGGCTGAAGGGTCGCCCGCTGTAGGGTCCGGTCAGATTTCACAGGGGACTATCGCCATGAAAGACATCCTTTCCGAGCTTGAAGAACGCCGCAACGCGGCCCGTCTGGGTGGTGGGCAAAAACGGATCGACGCGCAGCATGGGCGGGGCAAGCTGACCGCGCGCGAGCGGATCGAGCTGCTGCTGGACGAAGGCAGTTTTGAAGAATTCGACATGTTCGTCAGCCATCGTTGCACCGAATTCGGGATGGAAAAACAAAAGCCTGCCGGGGATGGTGTGGTCACCGGCTGGGGCACGATCAATGGCCGTATGGTCTATGTATTTAGCCAGGATTTCACTGTGTTTGGTGGCTCTCTGTCCGAGACCCATGCGCAGAAGATCTGCAAGATCATGGATATGGCCGTTCAGAACGGCGCGCCGATCATTGGGATCAACGACTCGGGTGGTGCGCGAATCCAGGAAGGCGTTGCCTCGCTTGCCGGATATGCCGAAGTGTTCCAGCGCAACATTACCGCATCGGGCGTGGTGCCTCAGATCAGCGTGATCATGGGCCCCTGTGCGGGTGGTGCGGTATACAGCCCGGCGATGACAGACTTTATCTTCATGGTGAAGGACTCGTCTTACATGTTCGTCACCGGTCCGGACGTGGTGAAGACCGTCACGAATGAGGTCGTCACAGCTGAGGAACTGGGTGGAGCTTCTACGCATACCAAAAAGTCCTCGGTGGCGGATGGCGCTTTTGAAAACGATGTCGAAGCTTTGGCCGAGGTGCGCCGGCTGGTCGACTTCCTGCCGCTCAACAACCAGGAAAAACCTCCGGTTCGGCCTTTCTTTGACGATCCCAACCGTGTCGAAACCTCATTGGATACATTGGTTCCGGACAACCCGAACACACCGTATGACATGAAGGAACTGATCACGAAGATTGCGGATGAAGGCGATTTCTACGAGATTCAGGAAGACTTCGCCAAGAACATCGTCACTGGCTTCATCCGGCTTGAAGGGCAGACTGTTGGTGTCGTGGCCAACCAGCCCATGGTTCTGGCTGGATGTCTGGATATCGACAGCTCTCGCAAGGCGGCACGGTTTGTGCGCTTTTGTGACTGTTTTGAGATCCCTATTCTGACGCTTGTGGATGTGCCCGGCTTCTTGCCCGGAACGCAGCAGGAATATAGCGGCGTGATCAAGCATGGTGCCAAGCTGCTTTATGCGTACGGCGAAGCGACTGTGCCAAAGGTGACTGTGATTACCCGTAAGGCTTATGGTGGTGCTTATGTTGTGATGGCCTCGAAGCACCTGCGTGGCGATTTCAACTATGCGTGGCCCACGGCTGAGATCGCGGTGATGGGTGCGAAAGGCGCGACCGAGATTATCCACCGTGCTGACCTCAGTGACGCTGAGAAGACCGCGCAGCACGTTGCCGACTACGAAGACCGTTTCGCCAACCCATTCGTGGCGGCTGAACGCGGCTTTGTGGATGAGGTGATCATGCCGCAATCAACGCGCCGTCGTGTCTCACGGGCTTTTGCCAGCTTGCGCGGCAAGCAGTTGAAAAACCCGTGGAAAAAGCACGACAACATCCCTCTCTGAGCGTGCGGGGTGGGGCGGCCCACCCCAATCCGCTGAAAATTGCGGTACTCCTCCGCAATTTGCCCGAAATCAAGGCAGAATTGACAACGAGCGAAAAATCGTCGAATGATCCGATCCATCAGACATAGAACCGCGCGGGCACATAGCACTGCGCGCGCGATCCCGGAAGGAGGAGCCTGCCGCTGGCGGGTCCGGGGTCGCGCCTTGGGTCTGATGTTTAGCATCCTATCTCTGCCAAGCATTTCAGTGGGCGAAACCTCTCTGCCCGTACCCTCAGGCCAACCTGTGCATCTGAGCGACGTTCTGTTGGACAACAACCCCGGTGAGCTGTGGGTGCGGTTCCGGTTCATTGCCCCGAAGATCGGCGCGACGGTGGGACGGATCGGCTATGACGTAGCGTCGAACGATATGGAGCATCTGTGCCAGACGCTGGCGGTTGCCTATGTCTCCCAGCATGATTTGGACCCGGCCCTGGTGGTGATTTCACTGTCCGACCGTCCGATCCAATTCGGCGATGCCGCCCCCGATGCAACTCAGTTTTTCGAAGCCTACCGGCTGGAACAGTCCCGGTGTATCTGGGAAGGGCTCTGACCATGATCTGTCGTCATGATAGCAGAGCGTCTCAGACAACGGATGCGGCTTTGGAGGTGCGCGCTATGACTTTTACCCCTTACGGGTGCGAAATCTTGTTCCCGATGACAGCAGTCAACGAGGTGCCAGGATGCTGAAGCATCGGGGTTTTCCGGGCCGTCTGCCAGGGACGGATTTTCAATTCACTATCCGCCGTGCCAACCCTAAGGGCGTGACGCCGATCACCCGGCGTGAGCGGTTCCGCGACCGCAAACCTGCGGACCGTCGCGCAGATGCCGCCTTTATGGAGGCGCTTTGGCAGAACTTCGGGGATCAGCCCTTTGAACGCGGCAATCTGGATGCAGGGCGGCTGAGCTGGCTGTTTGAGCGTGAGGTCGTGCCAGCCGAAGATCCTTTCGACCCGGCTAACTATGATGCGTTGTTGGTCATCGATCTGGACGCGGCACGTGCGTCTTTTCCCGAAGTTTTCGGAGCAGGCTGAGCGGTGATCCACCCTGTGCCTCATATCCTTGCCCGCATGGGTAAAACCCTGCCCGAAGACGGGCAGGGCGGGTATGTGGCGTCAGAAGTTCAGTTGCGCGGCGACCTGAACGCGGCTACCGTCGAAGGTGTCACCGGTCGTGGCATCGTTGCGCTCCCCATATATGTACTCGGCGCTCAGCGTCAGGCTGTCGGTGGCCTCGTAGAAGGCGTTGACGTGGATAGTTTCCAACTCGGTGAAGTTGAGGGATCCGCTGCCGTCCGAGAAGCTGTTGGTCGCCAGATCATAGTCTTCCCGACCATAGGCGATGCCGACATTCCATTTCTCACCCAGATCCTGACGGAGCTCGATCGTGTAGCCGTCGACGTCATTGGCCTCACCGTTGACGATGGCGTTGCCAAGACCGATCAGGTAAGGGCCGATCGCCTGACCAGTCACGTAGTTGACTTGGAACAGACCGCCCTCCCATGGGCGAACCGATCCCGACAGGGTCACGCCCCACTGGTCCACTTCGGTGGCACCATCGCTGGTTTCGGCTTTACCGTAGAGGCCCGAGATACGCGCGACGTAGGTACCGTCGTTGTATTCAGCCGCCGCGGTCAGAACCGGGTCGTTCGAGTTGGAGCCGCTGACGTTTTCCTCGAGCGATACGCTGAACTCAGTGTTCGCGCCGAAGCTGTTGGTGTAGCGGATTTGCGGCTGACGGGCGAAGGCGATGCCAACCGGGCCGTTGAATTCAACCGACGTAGGGTAGGTGTCCAGCGGCTGGAAGTTGGTCCAGTACTGACCGATCAGCCAATTGTCACCAATGGTAATGTTGGCGTGACGCAGGCGCAGTTCGGCCGTGCCGTTGGACGCGAACAGGTCCAACTCCAACTGACCGCCGATATCACCAAGAGCGCTGGGTGTGCTGGTGCGCAGTCCTATGCGCGACTGGCGTACGGTGCTGCCGAAGGTACCACTGGTTGCGGTCGACGGCTCGCCGATGACGTTCACGAACGCGGTGTCGCCCTGGTCGAAGTCGAAATCATAAAAGAAGTCTGCCTTGATGTAGCCGTAAAGGTCCAGGCTGGTGTTCCCAAGGCGGAAATCGCCATTGGCGGGGCCGGTGCTGGAGGCCTCGAGGGCTTCGACCCGAGCCCGCAGAGCGTCAAGCTCGGCCTGGGTTTGAGCGTCCTGAGCAAAGGCAAGCGTGCTGGTCACACTAAACGCAGTGGCAGCAAGCAGGATTGCCTTTTTTCTCTTTGTAAACATGTGGGTGTTTCCTTGTTTGCGAGTGTGCGTGGCCAAAGTTCCACGCGCCCAGCGATCAGGGAAATCACGAAAAAGGGACGGAAAACGCGTTTTTGCTCAAGTATTTGTGCTGGAAATAAGGTCATGATTCACGGCAGGGTGAACAGATCGGTTAACCCACAGCATATGCGCAAAAATAATCTGCGAACAGGTGTGAATGCCCGTGATGTTGCAGGCGCAGAAATCAAGGCAGCGGCAGAGAAATGTAACGAAACTGTGACGGTTTGGGCGGCTTCAACCTGGCAAAACCATACAAGTCTTGTCGGCATGAATTTGCGCGGAGTTTCGCCTGTTGGGCAGATTCTGGCCGGAATCTTAGCTGGAAACAATAACTTGTTTGCAGACAAGATTGTGCAGTGCATCTTGATCCAGCCGTGCGACACTACTTTGCCTGCGTCGCACATGCACCTACTATTCCGTACCCCTTCCTTGCGCGGGCAGGCTTGTGTTCCCCACATCGTCCTGTCCGCGTTTTTCTTTGCACAAAAAACTGGCCTGAATGGGCATAAACCTGCGCAAAATGCGGATTTTACCCCGTTGTTATTGAATAACGGTGCCCAGTTCCTGCATCTGCCTCTAAGAGCAATACAAAAAACCACGAGGCAGACATCATGCGTATCTCTAAAGTGTTCCTTGCACTGGCAACTTGTGCGGGCCTCGCGGCCTGCGGCGATACCCTCGGCGAACAGGCCATCCTGGGCGGCGGCGCGGGCGCTGTCGGGGCAGCCGTTCTCAGTGCCGATCCGTTGGTCGGTGCGGCCGTCGGGGCCGCAGGCAACGTGCTGTACTGTAAGACGCAGAACACCTGTAACTAACGCGAATTTTCGGGGCGCAAGCCGCCCCGTCCGTCGTCACGCATTGCGCCGACGTGGGGATGCCCTCCCTGCGGCGGCTTTTTGCGTTTCCAGAACACCAAGCCAAAGGACGTTCCATGTTCAATAAGATCCTGATCGCCAACCGGGGCGAGATCGCCTGCCGGGTTATCAAGACCGCCCGCAAAATGGGTATCGGCACCGTTGCCATCTATTCGGACGCGGACAAGAACGCTCTGCACGTGTCGATGGCGGATGAGGCTGTCCATATCGGCCCGCCGCCTGCCAACCAGTCCTATATCGTGATCGACAAGGTCATGGACGCCATCCGTCAGAGCGGTGCGCAGGCTGTCCACCCCGGCTATGGCTTCCTGTCGGAGAACGCCAAATTCGCCGAGGCGCTGGACGCAGAAGGCGTGGCCTTTGTCGGCCCTCCCGTTGGCGCGATTGAAAGCATGGGGGACAAGATCACCTCGAAAAAGATCGCGCAGGAGGCCGGTGTTTCCACCGTACCCGGCTATATGGGCCTGATCGAAGATGCCGATGAGGCGGTCAAGATCTCGAACGACATCGGTTACCCCGTCATGATCAAAGCCAGCGCCGGGGGCGGCGGCAAGGGCATGCGGATCGCGTGGAATGACGAAGAGGCCCGCGAGGGGTTCCAGTCCTCCAAGAACGAGGCTGCGAACTCGTTTGGCGACGACCGGATCTTTATCGAGAAATTCGTGACCCAACCGCGCCACATCGAAATTCAGGTTCTGTGCGACAGCCATGGCAACGGTATCTATCTGGGGGAACGCGAATGCTCGATCCAGCGTCGGAACCAGAAAGTGGTGGAAGAGGCCCCGTCGCCCTTCCTGGATCCCGAGACCCGCAAAGCCATGGGCGAACAAGCCGTCGCACTGGCCAAGGCCGTGGGCTATTCCAGCGCGGGTACGGTGGAATTCATTGTCGATGGCGAAAAGAACTTCTACTTCCTTGAGATGAACACCCGTCTTCAGGTGGAACACCCGGTGACCGAACTGATCACCGGTGTCGATCTGGTGGAACAGATGATCCGCGTGGCGAATGGCGAAAAGCTGACCATCACGCAGGATGATGTAACGCTGACGGGTTGGGCGATCGAAAACCGCCTCTATGCAGAAGATCCCTATCGCAACTTCCTGCCCTCGATCGGCCGTCTGACCCGCTATCGCCCGCCGCAGGAAACCGCTGCCGGTCCGATGCTGGTCAATGGCAAATGGCAAGGCGACGCGCCGGAGGGTGAGGCTGCTGTGCGCAACGATACCGGCGTCTATGAGGGCGGCGAGATCAGCATGTATTACGACCCGATGATCGCCAAACTTTGCACATGGGCCCCGACCCGCGAAGCCGCGATTCAAGCAATGCGCGTGGCGCTGGACAGTTTCGAGGTCGAAGGGATTGGTCACAATCTGCCATTCCTGTCGGCGGTGATGGACCACCCGAAATTCGTCAGCGGTGACATGACCACCGCCTTTATCGCCGAAGAATACCCAGACGGGTTCGAAGGCGTGACCTTGCCCGAAGGCGACCTGCGTCGGATCGCGGCCTCTTGCGCGGCGATGCACCGGGTTGCTGAGATTCGACGTACCCGTGTCTCGGGCCGGATGGACAACCACGAGCGCAAGGTCGGCAAGCGCTGGGTCGTTTCGCTGGAGGGCCAAGAACTGGCCGTTCAGGTCAACGCAGACAAGGAAGGCGCGACCGTCAAATTCGAGGATGGCTCGACCGTTCGCGTCGCATCAGACTGGACACCGGGCGATCAGCTGGCGGTGCTGGATGTGGATGGAAGCCCTCTGGTTCTGAAAGTTGGCAAGGTTTCGGGCGGGTTCCGCATTCGCAACCGGGGTGCCGATCTAAAGGTCCATGTGCGCCGTCCGCGTCAGGCCGAGCTGGCCAAGCTGATGCCGGAAAAACTGCCGCCGGACACGTCGAAAATGCTGCTCTGCCCGATGCCGGGTCTGGTCGTGAAGATCGATGTGGAAGTCGGTCAGGAGGTCCAGGAAGGTCAGGCGCTATGCACCATTGAGGCGATGAAGATGGAAAACATCCTGCGCGCCGAGAAGAAGGGCACTGTTGCCAAGATCAACGCAGGCCCGGGCGATAGCCTCGCCGTAGACGAAGTGATCATCGAGTTCGAATGATCATGACCGCGCTTTTGACATACCCTCAGGTCTCACCGGCGTTCTGCGCCGGTGGTTTGAGGCGTGGCAAAAGCCTTCAGCCGCCCTCGCGCCGTTCGCGGATTTCGCGTTCGCGCAAGGGGGTTTTGTCGATCGAGCGGCCGATCTCGCGCACGCTCCACGGGGACGGTTTGCGCAGTTTAACCACGCCGTCCTTGTCGACAAAAACCATCTGGAACCCGCGCGGGCGCAGCTTGGACCGGATCGCGGATCGTGCGGACGGATCGGTATCCGTTAACACCACGACATCCCGATCCCGCATCGCGTCCTCACCTTCCAGCAACATGTCGATCTGCTGCTGGAACCGGGGATCTGCGGGTGTGTCGGCGAAGACGACAATGGGCCGGTGGGTCCACATGAAATCGCTCAACTCACTGTCGCCAACAGGGCGAACATATTCATCATCAGCAGGTGCTGTTCCGTCGGCGGCCATGGCAGCCAGCGGGATAAGTGCCGAGAAAACAAGGGCAAGCGTTTTGTTCATGGGGCCTCCTGTCCCGTTGAATATAGCCTCTGCGCGCGCGAATGCGACCGGCGATTTGCACAAGACGCTCAATTTGTCGCGCGCGGGCCATGCCCGGCATCTGCTGAACCACGATACGCACGGATTGCAGGCTGCTGCAGGCCGAACTGACAAGAGGACACCTCGATGACCGACAAGAACGACTGGCGCGCGCTGGCCGAGAAAGAATTGCGCGGACGGCCACTGGACGATCTGACCAAGGAAACGCTGGAAGGCATCAGCGTCAAACCGCTTTATACGCAGGACGACACCGCCGATTTGCCGCATATGGGCACTCTGCCAGGGTTTGGCCCGTTCACGCGCGGTGTGAAGGCGACGATGTATGCCGGGCGGCCTTGGACCATCCGCCAATATGCCGGGTTCTCGACCGCCGAGGAATCGAACGCTTTCTACCGGCGGAATCTGGCTGCGGGTCAGCAGGGTGTCTCGGTCGCCTTCGATCTGGCGACGCACCGCGGTTATGACAGTGACCACCCGCGCGTTGTCGGCGATGTCGGTAAGGCCGGTGTCGCGATTGACAGCGTTGAGGATATGAAAATCCTGTTCGATGGCATCCCGCTGGATAAGGTCTCGGTCTCGATGACCATGAACGGCGCGGTGATCCCGATCCTTGCCAGTTTCATCGTCGCGGGCGAAGAGCAGGGGCATGACAAATCCGTCCTGTCCGGCACCATTCAGAACGATATTCTGAAAGAGTTCATGGTGCGGAACACCTATATCTACCCGCCGGACCCGTCGATGAAGATCATCTCGGACATTATCGAGTTCACCTCGAACGAGATGCCGAAATTCAACTCGATCTCGATCTCGGGCTATCACATGCAAGAGGCCGGGGCGAATTTGGTACAGGAACTGGCCTATACGCTGGCGGACGGGCGGGAATATGTGCGCGCCGCTACCGAGGCAGGCATGGACGTGGACAAGTTCGCGGGCCGTTTGTCCTTCTTCTTTGCCATCGGCATGAACTTCTTCATGGAGATCGCCAAGCTGCGCGCCGCGCGGACGCTTTGGCATCGGGTGATGACCGAGTTCGGCGCGAAATCAGAACGCTCGAAAATGCTGCGCACCCATTGCCAGACCTCGGGCGTGTCATTGCAGGAGCAGGACCCCTACAACAACGTGATCCGCACCGCCTATGAGGCGATGAGCGCGGTTCTGGGCGGCACCCAGTCGCTGCACACAAATGCTTTGGATGAGGCGATAGCGCTGCCCACCGATTTCTCGGCCCGCATCGCGCGGAACACCCAGCTGGTCTTGCAGGAAGAGACCGGTGTGACCGACGTTGTCGATCCGCTGGCAGGCTCTTACTACGTGGAAAGCCTGACCAATGATCTGATCGAGAAAGCCTGGGCCCTGATGGAAGAGGTCGAGGAAATGGGCGGTATGACCAAAGCCGTGGCCTCGGGCATGCCCAAGCTACGGATCGAGGAAAGCGCCGCGCGACGTCAGGCCATGATCGACCGGGGCGACGAGGTAATCGTTGGCGTCAACAAATACCGCAAGGAACAAGAAGACCCGATCGACATTCTGGACGTCGACAACGTGGCCGTGCGCGAATCTCAGGTCGCGCGGCTGGAAGAGATCCGCGCCACCCGCGACGAGGCCGCCTGTCAGGCCGCGTTGGACGCGCTGACCAAGGCCGCACAAGAAGGCGGAAACCTGCTGGCTGCTGCGGTTGAGGCCGCCCGCGCCCGCGCATCGGTAGGAGAGATCAGTATGGCAATGGAGAAAGAGTTCGGCCGCCACCGCGCCGAGGTGAAGACCCTGGCGGGGGTTTATGGCGCTGCGTACGAGGGCGACGAAGGCTTTGCCGCCATCCAGAAATCCATCGAAGATTTTGCCGAGGTCGAGGGGCGCCGCCCCCGTCTGTTGGTGGTCAAGATGGGGCAGGATGGCCATGACCGGGGCGCCAAGGTGATTGCAACCGCCTTTGCTGATATCGGGTTTGACGTGGACGTTGGCCCTCTGTTCCAAACCCCGGCCGAGGCCGCGCAGGACGCCGTGGACAATGACGTGCATGTGGTGGGGATCTCGTCTCAGGCGGCAGGCCACAAGACGCTGGCACCGCAGCTTGTTGAGGAACTCAAGAAAGCCGGGGCTGAGGACATCATCGTAATTTGCGGTGGGGTGATCCCCCAACAGGACTACCAATTCCTGTATGACAACGGGGTCAAGGCGATCTTTGGGCCGGGGACGAATATTCCCGACGCTGCGCAGGACATTTTGCGCCTGATCCGCGACGCGCGAGACTGAGGCGGGGCAGGGGGCTGTCTGCCCCCTCTTTGCCTGTCGGCAAATTCACCCCCGAAGGTATTTTCAAACAGAAGAAAGGCGCGGGTTTGGCTTGCGCCCTTTTGGTGCGCGCGTAGGGTGTCATCGTGGAGGGCGCGATGGAGTTGGATCATATTGCGGTGGCGGGTGCCACGTTGGAAGAGGCCACGGCGCATGTAGAAGATGCGCTGGGTGTCAGTCTTCAGGCCGGTGGCAAGCATGAGGCATTTGGCACGCACAATCGGTTGCTTGGCCTGAAGGATGGGTTGTATCTGGAGGCGATTGCCATCGACCCGGATGCGCCTCGGCCAGACAGGACGCGGTGGTTCGATCTGGACCGGTTCGAGGGTGCGCCACGTTTGACCAACTGGATTTGCCGCGTACCCGATATCGAGGCCTCACTATCTGTGTTTCCCGATGGCGTCGGGACGCCGATTGATTTAGCCCGAGGGGCTTTGCGGTGGCGGATGGCGGTTCCGCCAAATGGGCGATTGCCCTTTGACAACTTGTTTCCGGCGTTGATCCAGTGGCAGGGGGATCTTCACCCCGCGCGTATGTTGGAGGATCATGGGTGCCGCCTGAAACGTCTGGTTGTCTATCACCCGGATGCGTTGCGCTTGGCGGAGCAGCTGGGTCCGCTTGATCCGGTCGTTTTTGACACAGGGTCGGCGTCTATGCAGGCCGAGGTCGAAACGCCTCATGGGGTACGCATTTTGCGATGAAGGTCCGTCAGGCCCAACCAGCGGATGCAGCAGAGATCGCTTTGATCACCAACGCGACTATTCGCGACACATTGGTGACCTTCACGACCGATGAACGCAGTGCCGAATCGATTGTCGATGATATCCGGGCGCGCGGAGCGGCGTTTCTCGTGGCTGAGGATCAAGGGCGGGTCATTGGTTTCGCAACCTATGCCCCTTTCCGATCCGGGCCGGGCTATGCCAAGTGCCGCGAGCATTCGATCCAGCTGGCAGACGATGCGCGAGGCCGTGGCGTTGGGCGCGCTCTTATGGAGCGGTTGCAGCAAGTAGCCCGCAGCAAAGGGGTGCATGTTCTGGTCGCCGGGATCTCGTCAGCCAATCCGGGGGCGGTTGCCTTCCATTTGGCGTTGGGGTTTTCTGAGGTGGGGCTCATGCCCGAGGTTGGGCACAAATGGGGTCAGTATCTGGACCTTGTGCTGATGCAGAAAATTCTTTCGCCCGAATGATCTATCGCACCTGACAGTCCAGCAATGGGACGCTAGTGTACGCCCATGTCGATCTGGACCCGCATATCCGACGCGCTGAGCGCTCTTGCCCAAGGTGAGAGCCTGACGGCTGTTTTCGAAAAGCTACGCTCGCCGCCTGAACGCTCGGTCGCGTTTACAATTGCCGTGATCGCGCTGGGGGCCAAGATGGCCAAGGCCGATGGGCAGGTGACGCGGGATGAGGTGACGGCCTTCCGCGACGTGTTCCAGATTGCGCGCGACGATGAAGAGGGCGCGGCCCGTGTCTTCAACATGGCTCGCACCGATGTGGCAGGCTATCAGGACTATGCCCGGAAGATCGCGCGGATGTTTTCGGAGGACAGCACCACCCTGTGCGATCTTATGGAGGGGCTGTTCCATATCGCCATGGCCGACGGGTTCTATCACCCGAACGAAAATGAATTTCTGGAAGAGGTCAGCCGCATTTTCGGACAGACGGATGCTCAGTTTCTGGCCCTGCGAGCGCGGTTCGTGCCTGATGCGCTAAACGACCCGTATGTGGTACTGGGCGTCTCGCGCGAAATGTCTATTGCTGAGATCAGGAAGGTCTGGCGCAAGCTGGTGCGCGAAACCCATCCCGACGCTATGATGTCGCGTGGTGTGCCGGAAGAGGCGATCCGCCTGGCCGAGAAGAAGATGATCGACATCAACCGTGCCTGGGACGAGATCAACGGCGCGACGGTTTAGGCGATGCGTCTGGCGACCTACAATATCGAATGGTTTGCCAACCTGTTTGATCGCAACGACAGACTGATCGTCGACGACAGTTGGTCGGGTCGACATGACGTGACAAAAGCGCAGCAGGTCGAGGCGATCGCCAAGGTTCTCACCGCGATTGACGCGGATGCGGTTCTGGTCGTCGAAGCACCGAATACGGGCAAACGGCAGAACACGGTGCGCGCACTACAGGCATTTGCCGAGGTTTTTGACCTTCGCACCTCGCAGGCGACCATGGGATTTCCCAATGACACGCATCAGGAATTGGCGCTTCTCTACGACCCGGAGGTTCTGTCGGTTCGCCATGACCCAAGGGCGGCAGATGACGCCCCGCGCTTTGACGCGGAGTTTCGCATAGATCTGGACGTGGATGCGACGCAGGACGTGGTACGGTTCTCCAAGCCGCCAATGGAGCTGTCGGTCCAGACCAAAGCGGGGTTTGAGTTTCGCCTGATCGGCGCGCATCTGAAATCCAAGGCTCCGCATGGGGCGGAGTCACGGGATGAGGCGATCCGTATCTCGATCGCCAACCGCCGCAAGCAGTTGGCACAGGCGATCTGGTTGTCCCGTCGGGTCGCACATCACTTGACTGAGGATGATCCAGTGATCCTGTTGGGTGACTTAAATGACGGCCCCGGTCTGGATGAGTTCGAACATCTGTTCGGGCGCTCCTCGGTCGAGATTCTCTTGCAGGCGGGTCTGTTTGATCCCCATGCGGCTACCGCATATGGGCCGCGTCCCGGATCTGTGCCCGCTACCGCACGATTTGCGCGGCCCGAGAACGGCACGTTCCTTGAGGCGCTGCTGGACTACATCATGATCAGCGAGGATTTGCAGTCTCGGCGACCCGTCTGGCGCATATTGCATCCGTTTCGGGATGCTACCTGCTGGTCCAAACCTGAGCTGCGCGAGGCCCTTTTGACCGCGTCAGATCACTTCCCTGTCACGCTGGATTTTGAGCTGTGATCTTTCAACCGGGCGCGGAAGGGCTTATATTCAGCATATGAAAAATATTCTGATGATCGGCGCGATGGCAGCCGCTTTTGCGCTGCCTGCAACGGCCGAGGAAGAGGATGCCCCAACGCTGATGGAGCAGGGGGCCGAGTTGTTTTTCGAGGGCCTGCGACGCGAGATGGAGCCGGCTTTGGATGAGTTGCTTGGCCTAGCAGATCAATTTGGCCCCGCGATGCGATCCTTCATGCAGGAGATGGGACCTGCGTTGGCTGAGCTTGCCGCCGAGGTAAAGGATTGGAGCGTCTACGAGATGCCCGAAATCCTGCCCAATGGCGACATCATCATCCGCAAGAAACAGACCGAAGATGCGCCTGACAAACCCGAAGTTTTGCCAGAGGACCCGGACGGCGCCACGGACATCTAGGGGCAGCTTAGCCCTTGATGACCACACGCACCTCGGATTTCAGGGCATTTGCCAGTGAATTCAGGCGGGACTCGGCCACTTCGTTGAACAGGGGCTGCACGGATTTGGGCAGCACCAGATCAAGCTCACGCTTTTTGGGAAAAAAGCGCAGCTTGCCTACATGTGCGTCGCTGTCCATGCACAACATGGCCCCGAACCGCATCGCTTTACCCAGAATCTCGGCTTGTTTTTGGTCTTTTTCATCCAGCAACTCATAGAGTGGCGCAAATCGGTTGCCCTCGCGCTTGTTGCGATAGCGATGTTGCAACGCAAGGCCGATGAATACGCGTTCGGAGTGTTTCAGTCCTCCGAGATTGGCGCGGGTGACATAGTCGAAACAGACCTCGGCCCGGTAGTCGGGATGCGCGCGCCAACTAACATCGTGCAACAGGCAGGCGGCCTTGATCAGACGGACCTGCGTCGCAGGTGCAGATTTGAACAGAGGCATCACAAAATCGAACAGCGTGCGGCCCATACCGGGCAGGCGGGCGTCTTTCGCTTCGGAAAAACGACTGGCCTCGATCAGAGGGTCGCGGTCGCGCTGTTCCTGCGACATCTGCTCATACAGCAGGCCTTCGCGGATGCCATAGCTTGAGATCGCGATATCTTTGGGTTTGAACGTGCGGATCAGCCGCGCAAGCACGTCCATCGCATAAGGGATCAGCGCCATGCGCGAGCTTGAGACCCCGGCCTGACTGCGCAATTTGTCATGATCATTCGCGTCGATGAATTTGATCGTTTCGCGCACTTGTTTGGTCGTCATGCGGTATTCGTGTAGGACGTTCAGCGGATAGCCCCGCCGCAGCATGTCCAGCCGTGCAAAAGCTCGCCAGCTGCCTCCGACCAGAAAAAGCCGGTCGCGCTGCTGGCCCATCTGGCTGTGCAGTTCTTCCATGGTGGATTTGATAAGGGCCTTGCGCGCACGACGCCCGCCCTTGATATCGCGCAGCTTCAGCGGACCAAGGGCCGAGGTCACGCGGCGGCCAACATCGCCACCTCCGATCTCGGCCAATTCCATGGACGAGCCGCCTATGTCGCAGATCAAACCGTAGGCACCGGGCCAGCCCAGCATAACGCCCTGGGCCGACAGGCGTGCCTCTTCCTGACCGTCGATCACAGCCACATGCAGCCCGGTTTTTGCTTTCACGTCCTGACAGAATTCAGGCCCGTCTTTCGCCTCACGCACGGCGGCGGTGGCTACGACATGCAGCCCCGGCAGGCCGAGATCCTCTGCGATCCGCTTAAAGCGCTGCAGGGCGGCCATCGCCCTCTCACGCCCTCGGGGATTCAGGTGGCCGGTCTCGGACAGCCCCGCGCCCAGCTCGCACATAACCTTTTCGTTGTAGAAATAGGCAGGTGACCGCGCCGCGCCATCAAAGACCACCATTCGGACCGAGTTCGATCCGACATCGACCACGCCCACACGTGACAGCGCCCTTGTGCCGGGGTCGTCGAACAGAGGTCTTCCGAAAGGCCCCCAATCAGGAATGTCGGTTTCGACGGTCTGGTCCATGTCTTACCCAGAAATTTCGCTGTCAGAATGCGCAATTGGCGCGCTTGGGTCAATCATTCGTATCGCCTTCGTCCGTGTCCATTTTCAAGACGCGGATCGCCAGAGCACGCGTAATATCCCGTTTCTCGGACAGCGCGAAATCGTCCAGCTGTGCGACCACGTCGGCGGCGGTCTCAAAGCGTCGATCCATGTGCTTGACCAGATAGGCAATCACCTCGGGGCCGGGGTTCAGCTGCCGGTCTACAAACAGTTTTGCAAGCACCGCGCAGAGCAGCGCATCGTCCGGTGGATCGAGTGCGACGTGATGCGCGCCCTCGACCCGGCTTTGCAGATCCGCCAGCGGCAATTGCCAGAATTTCGGCGCCAGACGACCCGTCATCAGCAGGGCGTGGCCCTCGGCCAGAACGAGGTTGTGCAGGTGAAACAGCACTTTCTGCTGCTCGATATCACCTGCGATCATCGGAACGTCTTCAACCGCAATCGGGCTGCGCGCCAGATCGGGCACGTCCTCGTACCGAAGTGCCTCGGCTTTGATTATGCGCCCGCCGGTTTCAGCCGCCCAGACATGGGCCAGGTGGGTCTTACCTGCTCCTGCCGGGCCACTCAGCACCAGTTTGTTGCCGGGCCATGAGGTGGCCGAAATCATCGCAACCGCAAGCGCGTTCGCCGGGGAAACAAAGAAGTCCTCACGCCCCAGCGCGGTTTTGGCGGGCAAATCGAAGCTTAATTGTCGGGCCATTTACGCGTTGTCCTGATCCTGGCTTTCGAGGCCGGTATAAAGGCGGCTATCCAGATAAACCGACGTGCCGAACCGTGCCAGCACACCCAAAGCTGCGGCAACCGGAACGGCGACCAGCATCCCGACAAAGCCGAAAAGTGCACCAAAGACCGACAAGGCCAACAACAGCCAGACCGGATGCAATCCGACCGAGTCGCCGACCAGTTTGGGCGTCAGGAAGTTGCCCTCGGTCACTTGTCCCAGTGCAAAGATACCTGCGACCAGCCCGATATGCGCCCAATCCCCCCAGAACTGGAACAACGCCAGGCCGATAGCCAACGTGCCGCCAATCAACGCGCCCAGATAGGGGATAAAGGTCACCAGCCCGGCAATGAATCCGACGATCAGGCCGAATTGCAGCCCGACCAGCATCAAGGCAACCGCATAGTAGGTGCCAAGGATCAGGCAGACGGTGCCCATGCCCCGCACGAATGAGGCCAGTACGTTGTCGATCTCACCGGCAAGACGTTTGATGGTAGGGGCGTGGTCGCGGGGCAGCAGCTCTCCGATCCGGGCGACCATACGGTCCCAATCCAGCAGCAGGTAGACCGAGACCACAGGCACGATGACAAACAGCACTACCACGTTGATTGCCGAGCCAAGAGAGGCCACAACGGATTCTAACACATCCCCGGTCTTGGATTTCAGCGTCTCACCCAGCCCGACAAGGAATTGGTGCGAGCTGGATTCGCGGTCTAGAATCGAAGGGAATTGCTTCTCGATGAAGGCGCGCAGCTCTTGGAACAGGCTGGGCACTATGTCAACCAGGTCGATCAACTGTGTGACCAGAGCTGGCACAACCATCAGAATCGCAAGCACAAATCCAAGGACGCCGACCACGGTGATGATCCCGGTGGCAGCCATCCGCGACAGCCCCAGCTTTTCCAACCGATCGGCGACAGGGTCGAGGAAATAAGCAATTGCGCCGCCGATCACGAAGGGCAAAAGCACATCGCCCAAAGCCCACAGGATCACGACAAAGACAACCGTGGCGATGCCCCAGTATCTCAGCTGATCCTTCACCGGCAAAGCCATGGCGCATCCCTTTGTTGCACAGCGTTGCCATGTTCTTGGCCCATGACGCGCGGCGATGCAAGCGGTTCATGGGCCTTGGTTTCTGCGGGTCAGTCGGTCAGCGTGCCCAGTTCCGGAGTATCTCCTGTCGCGGTCTCGTCCGGCCAGTTGGTGCGCCAGATTTCAGCGGACCAATGGCCGCAATGAACGGCGGGGCGATCAAAGCCGGGCAGGGCGGGCAGCAGAGGTTCGACAACCACATCATGGCGCGGAACGGCGAAATAGGGGAACGAGTACCGCTCGCGCCCTGATCGGTTGACGACGCGGTGCGGCGTAGATTTCAATCGACCGCCCGACCAGAGTTCCAGCATGTCGCCGATATTGACGACGAAGCCACCGGGCGGGCAGTCGGGCGTGATCCAGTCTCCGGTGCGGGTTTGCACCTCGAGCCCTCCGACGGGATCTGGTGCGATGATGGTCAGGGCATCCGTATCCTTGTGTGGGTGAATGCCATAGCCGCCCTCATCCGGTGCCTGCGGAGGGTAGTGCAGCAGGGTCATGTTGGTCATCGGGTCTCGAAACGCGTCGCGCAATTGGCGTTCCGGCAACTCCAGCCCGGTTTCGAGCGCTGCGAGCAGAAGGTCTGCCACGTCATCCAGCATCGACCAGTAGGTCAGGATGACATCGCGCGCCCCCGGCACTTCGACCGGCCAGATGTTTGGGCCATACAGCCCGCAATCTTCACGGATTGCAGCCTCGGCGTCGACTTCGTGATGCAGCTTGTAGCCTTCATATTTGTCGGCTTTGCCCGAGCCGTCATTGGGCGTGAAGAACCCCATCGGGATAAACCCGCGATAGTTCTCGCGGGTGATGGCTTGTTGCCATTTAGAGGCCTCTTCGACCGAAAAAATCGCGCGCGCCATGTCGCGCACCTTATCAACAGTAGCCTCGGGAACGCCAGTGCCCGTGATCGATAGGAAACCGATCTCAGTGCAGGCTTCCATGATCTGCTGCACGGTTTGGTCCCGGTCGGGATGCGTGGCGTCGCGAAGTGGGTTGAGGTCGATTGTCGGAATGTAGTCCATCAGTGAATCCTGACGCCTTGACGGTCCAGTTCAGCGTGAACAGGGGTAAGGTTCATGCTGTGCAGCTCCTGGTTGCTTTTCAGTGACAAGGCTGCCGCGATGCCGGCCCCTTGTCCCATGACCGCGCAGCACGCCATGTTGCGCGTTGCCGCATGGGCCACTTTGTCGGCCCCGTGTGAGCGTCCGGCAACCAAAAGCCCCTTGATCCCTTTGGGAAGCATCGAGCGATAGGGCACTTGCATATAGCGGCCGGTGGTCGGCAGGATCAGGATGCCGTAGCCGTCGATGAACTCGGGATAGATGCCAATCGTATCCTCAAACCGGCCCTGATGGCGCGCGTCATTTTCGGTCATATTGTAGACTGCGTCGATCTTTCGAGTGTCGCGGATGCCGATGGTCATCCCGAAATTCCGCAGCCGAGCGTTTTCGCAACCGGGCATGAAGCGACGCAGCGCCTCGATGGCGAGCATGGATTGACGCCGGCCTTCGATCTCACCCTTTGTGAGGCTGTCGGGGTCGGTGCCGTCGATTTCAGCCAGATGGATGAGGTTCATATAGGTCAGCTCACCCGTGTCGTGCATCGCGCCCCAGGTGCCTGCGATGGTGTTCAGATGAGGCGGGATCAACCCCTCATCAATTGCCTGCTGGAAAGGCTTGTGAACGAAGGGAGAGAACATGTCGTCCTCTTTGCCCGAAGTTTCGATGTTCCATTCGCCACCACCGCCCCAGTCTTTATAGGTCTGGGGGTCGGCCTTGACGCCTTCCATAAAGGCGCGTTTGTCTACACCGGCGAGATGGAACATGACCGAAGCGGCCATCATATCCTCTCTCGCGGTTTTGTGTGTGGGGGCACCGGCGCGATGGGCGACATCTGCGTCGCCGGTCGCGTCGATCACGACCTTGGCCAGAACCGCCTCGCGCCCGGCTTTGGATTCGGTGATGATGCCGGTGATCCGGTCACCCTCCATGATGGGGGCGACGAACTGACGGTGCAGCATCGGATGCACACCCGCTTCTTCGACCAACTTGTCGGCCACCAGCTTGAACCCTTCGCTGTCCAGCTCATAGCTGAGCGACTGACTTTCCGGCACTGCGGCGCCCATGTCTTTGGCGCGGGTCTCGAACTCCATGCCGATACCACCAGCCTCGACCGTTTGTTCGTGGCGATACCAGGCGAATCCTTCGACCCCCACGGCGGTAATATTGCCGCCCATGCAGCCGAAACGATCGACCAGCGACACTTCGGCCCCGGCGCGCGCGGCGGCCAAGGCGGCGGCTAGCCCTGCGGGGCCGGAGCCGACGACCAGAACATCTGTCTGGTGAACAACAGGGATTTGACGGGCGGGTTCCGAGATTGTCTGCATCGGTGCCTCATGATTTTACATTTCCGTCACACTTTATGTTCCTGATTGGCGGGTCAATAAAAAATGCGACGGACCTGAGGTCGCAAAATCACCAATGGCCGATTGCCCCCGGCGGGGGTTTGGCATAATCACCTTGAAAAGCTCAAATCCACCTTTGAAGGTCACCCAATGCGCCTTAGCCGTTACTTTCTGCCCGTTCTCAAGGAAAACCCCTCCGAGGCCCAGATCGTCAGCCACCGGCTGATGCTGCGCGCCGGGATGATCAAGCAGGCTGCTGCCGGGATCTATTCCTGGCTGCCGTTGGGCTTCAAAGTCCTGCGCAAGCTTGAAAACATTGTACATGAGGAACAGGCGCGGGCAGGCCATATCGCGATCCAGATGCCAATCCTGCAATCGGCGGACCTGTGGCGCGAGTCCGGCCGCTATGATGACTACGGCCAAGAGATGCTGCGGATGCAGGACCGCCATGGTCGCGACATGCTGTATACGCCGACGGCTGAGGAGCTGGTGACCGACATCTTCCGTGGCCATGTCAGCAGCTACAAGGACCTGCCGCTGACCCTCTATCAAATCCAGTGGAAATTCCGCGATGAAATCCGCCCGCGTTTCGGCGTGATGCGGGGGCGCGAATTCTACATGAAGGATGGCTACAATTTCGACCTGACCAAGGAAGACGCGCTGCACGCATATAACCGCCATCTGGTGAGCTACCTGCGCACTTACGAACGCATGGGCCTGCAGGCGATCCCGATGCGTGCGGATTCTGGCCCGATTGGTGGCGATGACACCCACGAATTCCTCGTACTGGCCGAAACCGGCGAGTCCGAGGTCTTCTATGACAGCGCGGTCACCGACCTGACCTTCGGCGACCGTCAGATCGATTACGATGACCGCGCGCAATGTCAGGCGATCTTGGAGGAGTTCACCTCAAAATACGCGCGCACGGACGAAACCCACGATGAGGCGCTGTTCAACCAGATCCCTGAAGAGCGCCGCCGCGTGGCGCGCGGGATCGAAGTGGGTCAGATCTTCTACTTCGGCACCAAGTATTCGGAAGCCATGGGCGCGACCGTTCAAGGCCCCGATGGCAAGCCAGTTCCGGTTCACATGGGCAGCCATGGTATCGGCGTCAGCCGCCTGATCGGCGCGATCATCGAGGCCAGCCATGACGACAAGGGCATTATCTGGCCCGAGGGCGTGACGCCGTTCCACTGTGGCATCGTCAATCTGAAACAGGGCGATGAAGAGGCGGATGCGGCCTGTGACAAGCTCTATGGTGCTCTGACCGCTCTGGGTCTTGAGCCCCTCTACGACGACCGCAACGAGCGGGCAGGGGGCAAGTTCGCCACCATGGACCTGATCGGCTTGCCATGGCGTATCACTGTCGGACCGCGCGGCCTGAAAAACGGTGTGGTCGAACTGACCTGCCGCCGCACAGGTGAAAGCGAAGAACTGAGCCCCGAAGCCGCCGTCACCAAAATTGCCGGGATTTATGAGCAGATCGCCTGATCCGCTCATCTCGGTCATCACCGCGACCTACAACCTGCTGTCCCAAGGACGGCAGGACAGTTTCAAAGGCGTTGTCGATTGCATGCAGCGCCAAAATTGCGCGCGAGCCGAGCATATAATTCAAGACGGCGCCTCAACCGACGGCACCGTCGCTCTGTTGCACGAGTTGACCGAAGGGATGCCGCGCACGAGTGTGATCAGTGAACCGGATGGCGGTTTGTATGACGCGATGAACAAGGGCGCGCAGGCAGCAAAGGGTGAATACCTTTTGTTCCTGAACTCAGACGACTCGCTGGCCTCGGATGATATTCTCAACCAAGCCGCAGATCGGCTGGAGGCGACCAAGCCTGATTTCCTATATGGCTCAACGCTGCGCCGTTATGAGGATGGCGGTGAGACGATGGAAAAGCGCATGTCGCTGAAAGCTATCCTGCAGCGCATGCCGTTCTGCCATAACTCGGTCTTCATTCGTCGTGATGTGTTTCAGGCGCTGGGCGGGCACGATAGCCAGTTCCGTATTGCTGCCGACTATGACCTGATGCTGCGCCTGATTGGATCGGACTATCAGGGTGAGCGTATGGATGATCCGATCTCACTGTTCTGGGATCGTGGCGCGACCAGTGATCAGGACGCGACCGGCAAGGATTACGCTCGGGTCTGGATGAACTACTATGCGGGGTTCAAATCCGCGAAAGCCCTCAGTCTGGATGATTTCGCCGGGTTCTATCGACGCGGACACATGCCTGCTCGTCTGATCTGGGAACTGTTACGGCGACCCGACACACCCGAGCCGATCAAGACCGCCGCGCGCCACAGTCTGGCAAAATCTCTGCGCCGATCCGTTCAGTTTTGGCGCAGCTACTAAGCCCGTACCACAGGACGCGCGGTCAGAATGTCGCCGTCTGCATCGTTCCCGCGGGCCACAACGATCGGACGCCCCATGCGGCGTACAAGTTCCCGAAGCTCAAAGCCCAGAAACCGGATCCCGCAGATGCGTGCGCCGGTGTCGCGATCAGTGACGCACAGGCGCCCTTCGCGAAAGGCAAGACGATAGCCCTTGTCCCTTAGGACCTCGGCCAAATTGTTCCAGCTAACTGCGCTTGCAAAGATCGGACGGATCGCTGCACGAAGCAGTGCTGCAGTCTCACAATCCAAATCTGATGAAGGTTTGTGGGCCAAAATCGGGCCCGTCCCAAGTGTTGTATTTTGAATATTCATGAGCGACCCCCGCTCTTTCAAATGTGTTCCCCCAAAGTCAGGGTGACAAAGTTTCTGATATTAAGCAAAAAGCGAAATAAAATTGCTCAATTGTTGTGGCATTTTGAGTTCAGTGCCTCACGCAATGCCGATATTGACTTCATAGCTGAAACAATAGCGGCCTGTCTGTGAAGGTCGTCACAACCTCTGGTGTAACCAATTGGCGGGCAAGACTACTTTTACCCTGCCAAAGGACCGGTAAGTGATTCGTTTCGATCTGGAGGCAGTGCAATTTGACCTCGGCAGATTTGCTGATAGACGAGGGCACGCCCCAGAGAAAGGCCGCAGGTTCGTGCTGAGTTTCGCCACTATTGTCTATTCCAAGGATTATCCGCTGCTCAGGCTTCAGGCGATGTCTATGGCCAGGTTTGTTGCGCCGGATCAGCTGGCCTCGATCCATGTTATTCTGAACGATATAGATGAGGCCGGGCTAGCAGCGAAGATCGAACCGATCCTGCAACACTATGGCCCGCTGCGTCCTAAAGTGCGGATTCTGAAGGGCGAAGAGGTGTTGCTGGGCGAGGGGCACACTGCCAAGCGGCCGCTGAAAGATCGTATCCTCATCGAAAACCGCTATCGCCTGCCGCTGATCCGCAAAGGCGGTTGGCGGGGCAACAATGGCTACCGCATGCAGCAGGTGCTGAAACTTGGCGCGGCGCGGGTGGCAGAGGCCGAGAACATCGTCATTCTCGACACCAAGAACCTGTTCCTGCGGTCGTTCGAAGAAGGCGAATTCTTCTCACCCCAAGGACCAGCCCGCATTCAGTTCATGCCAGTTCACAGCGATTATCACCGCAATTGGTTTCTCCAGAGTCTTGAAGCTTTGGGTGTTGAACAAACGCTGACAGACGATCTGCGCACCACGACGTTTTCCACGCCTTTCCCGGTACGCCGGACGCTGGTCCTTTCGCTGCTTGATGAGATCAATACACGCTACGGCTCAGTTCAGGCACTGTTCGCGTCTAAACGGCGGCCATCAGAGTTCATGTTGATGAACGCGATTTGTCTGAAGTCACGTGATGGCTATGTGCCGTGGTTCGAACCCGCTGACCCTGCGCATATTGGGATGTGGCCGACTTATTCCACGGATGAACTGGCTAAGCTGGTCGCGCGGCTGCAGGACGACAGATCGCTGACCCTCGGGCTGCACAACAGGGCGGTTGCGAACTTGCCAGAGGATTTGCGCGGGCAAGTCTATGCGGCCCTTGAAACGCGTGGCATATGCGATCGCCAGGTGACCGAAGAGGTTCTGCAGCAAACTTCCGCGCTTTCGAGCTGACCTATAAGGACAAGCGGCTTGACCCTCGGACGAAATGCCGAAAGGGTCGCGCCAAACCAGAAAATAACCCGGAGCAGGCATGGCCAAAACACCCCCGCCTTTCGCCCCTTTTGAATGGAAGATCGCCTGGCGCTACCTGCGTGCGCGTCGGGCCGAGGGTGGCGTCAGCGTGATGACCTGGATCTCCCTGATCGGGATCACGCTGGCTGTTTTTGCCCTGATTGCGACCCTAGCGGTGCGCTCGGGGTTCCGGGCTGAATTCGTTGGCACCATTCTGGGGGCTAACGCACATGTGACGGTCTATTCCTCGGGTGAGATCGACACGCAGGGGCGGGTTGACCGGACCATTGCAGATTTTGAGGAGCGTACTGCGCGTTTGGCGCAGGTTCCCGGCGTTGAACGGGTCGCCCCCTTGGTCAAAGGGCAGGTGCTGATCACCAATCGCGACCGCAGCAGTGGGGTTCAGGTCTTCGGGATGCGACCGGACGATCTGCGTGACTTGCCGGGTATTGCGGAAAGCGAGGAAGCGGTTGGCGATCTGTCCCAGTTCCAGACGGGCGAAGACGTCATCGCCATCGGTTCAGGCGTGGCGCGCAGCATTGGCGCCACCGTTGGCGACTCCGTCAAACTGACTTCGCCCAACGGGGTCAAGACGGCCTTTGGAACCTCACCACGGGTAAACGCCTATCGCGTTGTCTACGTGTTCTCGGCCGGGCGCTACGATATCGACCGCACGCGGGTCTATATGCCGTTCTCGCAGGCGCAGAGTTTTTTCAACCGTGAGGGCGTCGCCGACGAGATCGAAGTCATGGTCGACCGTCCCGAAGACCTGAACCCAATCCTGATCCCCATCCTTGAGGCCGCAGGTGAGCGCAGCCAAATCTGGACGTGGCAGGATGCCTCGGGCGGGTTCTTGAGGGCTCTGGAGGTTGAGGACAACGTGATGTTCATAATCCTGTCGATCCTTGTCCTCATTGCGGCTATGAACATCGTCTCGGGCCTGATTATGTTGGTTAAAAACAAAGGCCGAGACATCGGTATCCTGCGCACCATCGGTCTCAGCGAGGGCTCGGTCCTGCGGGTGTTTTTCATCTGCGGTGCGTTCACGGGCATCATCGGCACGGTCATGGGCGTGATCCTGGGTTGCCTGTTCGCGCTTTATATCGACCCGATCTTTTCGTTTGTGAACTACGCGATGGGCGGCGGCGTCTGGGATCCGTCGATCCGTGGGATTTACGCCTTGCCCGCCGAGCTTCACCTCAGCGATGTTCTGAAGGCGATTGGCTTGTCTCTGGGCCTGTCTTTTCTTGTCACCTATTTCCCCGCCCGCCGCGCCGCGCGGCTGAACCCGGTTGAGGCGCTGCGCTATGAATGATGTGAGCTTGCGGCTGAACGGCCTGACGAAAACCTACCTGCAGGGCACTCCGGGTGAGGTGCAGGTTTTGCGCGGGATTGATCTGGAGCTTCAGGCGGGTGAGGCCGTCGCGCTTGTTGCGCCATCGGGTGCGGGCAAGTCGACCCTTTTGCATATCGCCGGGCTGCTGGACACTCCGGACAGTGGCAACGTTGAGATTGCGGGTCAGGATCTTGCAGGAAAAGGCGACCGCACACGCACCTCTGTGCGGCGTCAGGATGTTGGGTTCGTCTACCAGTTCCACCACCTTCTGCCCGAGTTTACAGCGCTCGAGAACATCACCCTGCCACAACTCGCCAACGGTGTGTCCGAGTGGGACGCGCAGGACAGGGCGATTGCCCTCTTGGACCGTGTCGGAGTCGCCCAACGCGCCGATCACCGTCCGGCGGCGTTGTCTGGAGGGGAACAACAGCGGGTCGCGTTCTGTCGCGCTCTGGCCAACGCACCGCGCGTTCTGCTGGCGGATGAACCGACAGGCAACCTTGACCCGGATACATCGGATCAGGTGTTCGAGGCCCTGATGACCCTAGTGCGCGACCAGGGCCTGTCCGCGCTGATCGCCACGCACAATCTGGACCTGGCTGCACGGATGGACCGGATCGTCCGGCTGGAAGGTGGGGTGCTCAAGCCAGTTGAGTGATCGCCACTCCAATCGCCATCACCGCAATCCCACCCGCGCGCATCAGGGTAAGTGGCGTGACCTGCGCGCCGAACAGGCCGAAATGGTCAATGGCGGCCGTGCTAATCAATTGTCCCAATAGGACAAAGAACACGGCATTGCCGACGCCGAAATGCGGCGCGACATGGGTGATCGACAGGACGTAGAAAGCAATCAGAACGCCCGCCAGCAACAGGTGTTTCGGGGCCTGCGCCACTTTTGACAGCGCCTCAAAACCGGGAAAGACCACCATCACCAGTGCGGAAGACCCGAAGGCGATGGCAAACAGGATCACAGCCGCTGTGGTCGGCGAGCCGATGAGCTTGCCAAGCGCCGCGTTTAAAGCGGCCAGGATGGGGACTCCGATCCCGGCGGCCAACATGATGGCTGCGTATTGTGTCATGGCCCGAACCCTCTTTACCCGTATTCGTTGATCTGGATCATTGCGCCAAGCCGCGCAGCGGGCAAGCCTGTTGACAGCAATTGTGGTAGGAGGATGCGATGATCACAAAGCTTTGTTTTGCAACGGCGTCAGCTATGTTTGCCATGTCTGTCCCCCTCTGGGCGCAGGATGCAGAGAAAGGCGCCGAGCTTTACCAGCACTATTGCGCCACCTGCCATGGGATTGATGCAACCGGCCATGGGCCGATGGCCGGAGTGCTTGTCATTCAGCCGACCAACCTGAAGACACTGGCAAATGCAGACGGTGTTTTCCCTACGGCCCGCGTGGTGGGGCGGATTGACGGGCGTGATCCGTTGGTGAGCCATGGCAGTCCGATGCCAGTTTATGGCCCGTATTTCGAAGGGCAGGACACGGCGATCAAAACGCCCGATGGGCAGCCGATCCTCACCAGCCAGCCCATTGTGGATCTGGTGGAGTATCTGAAAACCCTGCAGGACGGCTAAGCGTTCAGCTGCAAATGCCTTCTACCTTTGCCTCGCTCCACGGGATCGCGATGTCACGCTCGCGGCCGATCTGCGGCAGCGGGGACAGATCGAAATGTACCCCTAACATGTCGTGCAATCGTTTGGTGCGCTGCGCCTGAGGGTCTAGCGCGCGGCAGCAGACATATTCCTCTACAATCGCGCCCTGCTGTTCGAACCCGTAGGACAGGAAATCGGGCGAGGTTTCCAGATCGAACAAATACGGATCTTTGCGCCCGCCATGTTCCGCTGCGGCGCGCAGGGGGTGATAGCCTGTGGTCTCGCGGTTCTGCCATTGCCAGATATGGGTCAGTTCATGGGCCAGCAGCATGGCGGCGATCAGGTTCATCTCTTCAGGGTAGTCGGACATGTAATCGTCAAGATACCAATCGCGCGCGAAATAGACTTTGTTGAACAGGGCAACGGCGGCCGGTTTTCCGGTGACCACACCAGCCTCGACAGGGGGCAGGATACGTTCCCGACAGGCCTCGCGCGGGCGCGCTTCGCGGAAATAGGTGACTGGCACGACTGGGGCCCCTTTGACCAGCCGGACACTATCCAGATCCAGCGTCGTGCCTTGCACCGCGCTTGCAAAGCCACGCTCCTGCTCGGTCAGGGGACGCCCGCAGGAGGACAGAAGCAAAAGGAGCATAAACAGAATGCGCAAAACCATGTCATCAACCCTAGTGCGTCACTTGCGTTGCGCAAGGCGATTTCACGTAGACGTGGCCGGGCCGCAGCAGGTACTTGATCTGGCACAAGACCAAATCGGCACGATACCGCTACACGGGTCTAAACATCTATCGGAGAGTCCATGTCCAGTTGGGTGCCATTCATATCGGCTTTGACGGCGTTTTTCCTAAGCCACGCCATTCCCGCGCGTGCGCCGGTGAGGGCCAGGTTGGTCACGCTTCTGGGGCAAAAGGGGTATCTGCTGGCGTATTCGCTGTTGTCTCTCGTTGTCCTTGCATGGCTGATCGTGGCCGCGGCGAATGCGCCCTATGTCGAGGTGATCCCTCCGTGGCCGGTGCTGCGCTGGGTGCCGTTGGTCGTGATGCCAGTGGTGTGCTGGCTGGCTGTGGCCGGACTGACCATCAGCAACCCGTTTTCCTTTGGTGGGCTGGGGAAGGCGGCTTTTGATCCGGACCGCCCCGGTATTCTGCGTACCACCCGCCATCCGCTTCTGGCGGCGCTGATGCTGTGGGCCGGGGCGCATCTTCTGGCGAATGGCAGTTTGTCTCACGTGATCCTATTTGGCCTTTTCGCCGGTTTTGCCGCGCTGGGCATGGCGCTGATCGACTGCCGGACGGCCCGGTCATTGGGGGCAGATTGGCCTCGCCTGTCGCGCAATACCGCTCGGTTTTCGCTGCGCGCGCCCTCACCGTGGCCGCCCCTTCACGTGTGGCTTGCCGCGCTTGCCGTCTTTGCCGTTCTCATCGGCTTGCACGGTGCTGTGATCGGCGTCTCGCCACTTCCCTGACGCAAGGAGTGGTCGACCCGCGTGTCCCGTGCTATCTGATATGCCGAAGTCTGACTTACGAGGTCCAAAAATGCATCTGGCCTATGTTACCACCACCGATCGCGGCGCGACCGACCGCTTGTTAAGCGCCGTGGCCGCACATCTGCTGGCGCGTGGGGCGAAACTGGCGGGGGTCGTGCAGACCAACACGGAATGCACCGATAGCAGCAAATGCGATATGGATGTGCAGGTACTACCCGATGGCGAGACCATCCGTATCTCGCAATCCCTAGGCGAGCATGCGCGCGGCTGCCGTCTGGACCCTGCGGCGCTCGAACAGGCTGTGGGACAGGTCATGGCAACGCTTACCGATGACCCACAGCTGATGATCATCAACAAGTTCGGTAAACACGAGGCCGACGGGCGCGGTTTCCGCCCCGTCATCGCCGAGGCGCTGGCGCAGGACATCCCCGTTCTACTGGGCGTGAACGGGTTGAATGATGAGAAGTTTCAGACCTTCACGGGTGGCGCGGCAGAACAACTGACCCCGGATCTTGAGGCTATTGTCAGCTGGTTCGAAAAGGTCTCAGCCAAGCGGGCAGATGCCGCCTGAGGGCTGCTTCACGTAGCGTAATACGCTGATATCCTGACTTGTTTGGCCGTGCCTTGGCTGCAATCCTCGCTTGGGGAGGATGTTAGGCATGTGGACAAACTGGGCCGGTAACGAAACCGCCACCGCTCCGATTGCGCGCCCTGTGGGGTTGGAACAGCTGCGGGCGACGGTGGCGGAGCCCGCAAACGTGCGGGTCGTTGGGGCAGGGCACTCCTTTACCCCAATCGTAGGCGGGGCCGAGCGGATATTGGATCTGTCGGAGTTGCATTTGCCTACGGTTGGACCGGTCGAAGATGGGCAGGTCTGGGTCAATGCCAATGCACGTCTGCGTGACCTTTCGCCCGCTTTGGCCAAGCAGGGCGTGGCGTTCCGCAATCTGGGCGACATCAACACGCAGTCTTTGGCTGGGGCTGCGTCCACGGCTACTCACGGCACCGGACGAACTTTGCCTTGCCTCGCGGCCGAGATTACAGATGCCAAGTTCATAGGTGCGACCGGTAACATTCTGACTACCTCGCAAATCCCGCTGGAGATGGCGCAGGTGACGTTGGGCTTGTTGGGTATTCTGACCGAGGCGCGGATCAATGTCGTACCGAAATACAATCTGCGCCGTCAGGTCACGCTGACCGATCTGTCGGATGTCTTGACCAACATGCATCAGAATTGGGCCGAGAACCGGAATTTCGAGTTCTTCTACATCCCCTTCACCGGCAAAGCGGTCGAGCTGCGCCATGCCGTCACCGATGCCCCCGAAAGCAAGGCCCCGCGCGATCTGGATATGTTGGCGGTCAAGGTGCTGAAGCTCGCCCGCAACGCGGGACGCTTCAACCCCGGTCTGCGCAAGCTGTTGCTGAACCTGCTCACGTTGGCTCAATCGGATGAGGACTACGTCGGTGAAAGCTGGCGGGTGCTGTGCAGCGACAGACATATTCGGTTCAAGGAGATGGAGTATCATCTGCCAGTTGAAGTTGCCGTTGATGTGTTGGCCGAGGTCTTTCTCCGTCTGGAGCGTGAACACAAGGACATCTATTTCCCGATCGAAGTGCGCCAGACGGCAGGTGACACAGCCTGCCTGTCACCGTTTCAGGGTGGCCCACGGATCTCGATCGCGCTGCACACGGATGCGGGTGAAGATCACAGCCGCTATTTCGACGCGTTGGAGCCGTTGTTTCTTGAGGCCGGAGGGCGCCCGCATTGGGGCAAGTTGCACAGTCTTTCTTACAAAGACTTGTCCGGCGTGTACCCGGATTTCGACCGGTTCTGCGCCCTGCGTGAGGAATTGGACCCGCAGGGCAAATTCATGACGCCCGCCTTGGCCCGGTTGTTCCGGCCATGAGCGATCCCTACCTCAACCGGCTGTCCGAGATCTTGCGCAAGTACGGGGTCGACCACCCGGTCGTCGCAATAGACCTGGATCGGGTCGAGGTAAATTGCCGGGCAGCCCAGGCCGCAGCTGACCCCGGTCTGGACCGGCGCTTGGTCGCAAAATCCCTACCTTGCCTGCCCTTGCTGGATCATATCCGCGGGCTGATCCCCAGCTCAGGCCTGATGAGCTTTTCCGAACCGATGCTATCGGCTCTGCTGCAAGCGGAACAAGACACGGAACATCTGATCGGAAAACCGCTGCCCGCCACCTCTGCCGCGCGTGTGTTGCAGACCCTCCCGGACGCCACAGATCGGGTGCAATGGCTGATCGACACCCCCGAACGCCTGCGCGAGTATCTGGCTTTGGCGGAGACAAGCCAAACGTCCCTGCGTTTTTCGCTTGAGGTGGATATTGGTCTGCACCGTGGCGGGTTGAAAGTGGATCAGGTTGCCGAACTCGCACGGGTGATCTCTGCGCATCCAAACGCTCGTTTAAGCGGGCTTGTGGGGTATGAGGCGCATCTGGCGAAGCTACCCGGTCTCCTGAAGTCGCGGGCAACGAAGGCCAGCGCCAAAGCGTTTGAACATGCCGTGGCTGCACTGCCTGAAGGCGCGGGTTATTGCCTGAACACCGGCGGCAGCCTGACATTTCAGAGCTACCGCGCGCCCGGCCCAGCCACCGAGGTTGCGTTTGGATCGGTCCTCGTAAAGCCATCCGATTTCGACCACGCGACCACTACTGGCTTTCAACCAGCTGCGTTTCTGGCCACCCCTGTCCTCAAGACCATGCCGTCAAACCCTCTGCCCGGATTGGAATTCCTACCCCAGCGCAAAACCCATATCGCGATCTTCGGAGGGCATTTCCCCGGCCAACCCGTACACCCCGGCGGGTTCACCTATTCCTCGGTCTTTGGGCGGTCCAGCAATCAGGAGGTTTGGACCGGCCGCTCTAACCATGCCGTCAAACCCGGTGACATCGCGTTGATCCGCCCGAGCCAGAGCGAGGCTGTTCTGAACCAGTTCGGAACGGTTTTAGCGGTGCGAGAGGGGCAGGTGATCGCGGAATGGCCCTGCTTGCCGAATTGACTCCGATAACACTGCGATACTTGTGCGATTTTTCAGCCGTTTTTCACCGCGAAGCGCATTGAATTCGCAAAGCTATGGGCGTAGTTCTCAACGCGTGCCGACCACGGGTCGACACAGGTTGCCCGCGTGGTGGAATGGTAGACACAAGAGACTTAAAATCTCTGGGCCGGAAGGCCGTGCCGGTTCGAGTCCGGCCGCGGGTACCACACACAGCTCCTTAGACCGGATAGTCGAGCCTTGTGATCAGCTGCCAGATATCTCGGTTCAGGGTGGACAGGTCTTCGACAACCTGTTCGATCTCGCGCAGGGCCTCACCATCCAGAGTATCCGTGCGACCCATTTTTATGTCTGTTTTCCGATCCGCAATGCGCATCAGAATGGTCTTGGGGTTGCCGCTTTCTGGATCGAAGGAATAGATGCAGTGATTGAACCGGTTGCGTATGCCCGACAGTTTCCCAAGCCGTTTTGTGTGCTCCAGGATCGGGTCTCGAATACCCTCGGGGCGGCCATCCATTTTCGCGAGCCGCTCAACCAGATCAATCCGGGCGCGGGTCGTGTTCAGGGTCAGAAAGATGATAACGGCAGAGTCTTTGCTTGTTCCCGCCAGACCCGCAATTAGGTGGATCAGCAGGCTTTCGGTGTTTGTCCACATATAGTTCAGCCGCCCCACCAACAGGATCAGCCGGTCAAACCGTTCTTCCACGAGATCAGCCAACACGTGGGCTTTGCGCATCAAACGGCGCAACCTCGAAATAGAAATGAGCAGCCGCAGTTCGGTTGCTGACCCCGATCTTGCCGACCACGTTATGCATATGCAACTTGACGGTATGTTCCGTAATCCCCAGCCCGGCGGCGATGACCTTGTTGCTCTGACCTTGAGACACCAACCTGAGGACCTCTTTTTCCCGTTTTGTCAGCCTGTCGAAGAGTTCAACCTGCTGTGAGTCGGCGGGCTTGGGCGTTACAGATGATGCTGGGGCCTTGCAGGGGTTCGCCTTAGGGCCCGCGACACAATCCGCGAGGAAGCTGGGCAGGTGCAGCTGCTCATGCATCAGAAGCCTCAGGATCGACCGCCACACATCAGGGGCGACGTTCATAGGCAGAAAGCCGATCTCGCCGTACCGACTGCGATCCCAGCGTTCAAACAGATGCCGGGCTGCGGCGTCCTTGCGATAAGAAAACGCGAGGCATCCAAACGGAACCTGTGCCGCGTATTTACTTGGCCGTTCCAGCAGATCCTCCAGCATGACCTGATCTACGACCAGAACGCGGCTAGCATTTGCTTTGGCAGATGTTAGGTCGTCCAGTGAATCGAAACGCGACGCGCGAACGTCAAATTCGTTCTGGACGCTTCTGAGGGTTTGATTGGAGAGAAAAAGCTCTCGACCAATGAAGTGAATTGAAAGGTCTTCGGTCTTGATATTCTGGTAGGCGTAGTCACGCTCAGACGAGTCAATCATTACTGTCCCCCCACTAAAAAACCGAACTGCAATTCGCAGTTTTTCACACAAGTAATTCGGGCAGTTCGAAAGCCGAAATAGTCTTAAAAATATAGACTTATTGTAGATGAAATGTAGGGGGTCAGCAACCGGATATTCGGATTTGATACTTGGTCCTAGAACCATTGATTAGGGTTGTGTTCCGGTGATTTCGGGTAAGTAGAGGGAATTCAACGGCTTCTTTCGTCTAAGCCCAATTGGTAGGGTTTTAGGTCGGATTTTTTAGCGAAAACTCCGACCACTCCCGCAATATCCCCGGATTTCAACAGGCTAGACGTTCTAGAGCTTTTCGATAGCTTGGCAGCTTTGTCAAAGGCTGCGACGCTTCCTCTACTTCAGATTGCGAAGGTTTTTCCTTTAACGCCCGCTTTTCGCGCATTTTCGCGAATCTCTTTTCAGCGGGGACGTCGGCTTAGCCGGGAAAGGAGGTGCAGAAAGCTCGGAACCAACAGACCGCAGGGTTATGCGTTCAGGCATACCGTGCGGATTTTTGTTTCAACCGCACGAGTAACCACCTTTGAGATGAATGGTGGTCAGGTGCGCCAATAGAGTGGAAATCAATATGTCTGACCGTAGAATTCTATCCCCAGTCACAACCGTCGAAGAAATTGATGTCGAAGACATGGACCCGGTCGTTGAAGACCCGGGTGTTGAAGATCCTGAATTGGAGATGGCTGAAAACGCCCAACAGCAGCAACAGCAACAACAACAGTCTGTCGACAACACAAACGGCGGTGACGACAGCAACACCAATGGTGGCAACGACAGTAACACCAATGGCGGCAATGACAGCAATACGAACGGTGGCAATGACAGCAACACCAATGGTGGTAACGACAGCAATACCGTTCGCGACAATGGCAACAGCACCAATGACAATGTGAACCGGGTCGATATCGACTTTGGTGAAGGCGAGTGGATTCCGCGCGACGACGACAAGGTTGACGTGGACATCGGCGACGATGCCTCGACCGGTGACGTGATCACGGCCGGAGACGACGTGAACTATGATCCCGGTGACGATCTGAATCTGGATATTTCGTTGAACGGCGAAGGCAATGACATGGCCTCGTTCAACAACCAGTATGCCAGCCTGACGGACAATGACACGCTGAACGGTGCGACCGTGTCCAACTCCGGTACCTTCGAACAGAATGGTGATGCCAATGGCGGCACCGCGACTGCAGAAGAGGGTATCGACACATCGTCCGATGGTGGAGCGTCTGGCAGCGGTGGCACCAGCCATGGCGGTGATGCGTGGGGTGATACTCATGGCAGCACTTCGATGGCCCTCGGTGGCCACTCCGGAGATGCGAACGGCGCGGCAACCGGTGGAGCGGGCGCAAGCTCGGGCGAAGCGAATAACGGCAGCATCGGTCTAGGCCTGTCAGGGGCGCAGTCGGATGGTGACGGTACTGGCGCCGCTGGCGGCAACGCCAACAGCACCTCGAACGCGACGAACTCCGGAACGTCCAGTGCAAGCAGCTCTGGCGATGGTGGAGAAGGCGGCGCGGCTGGATCTCTGGGTCTTGGTGTTGGTCTTGGTCTGTCCGGCTCGAACGCGAGCGGCAATGCGGATGGCGGCGACAATACCTCCGATTCGATGGGAACTGGCCTTGGTCTCGCGGGCACTGATGCGTCTGCACAAGGCTCGAACGCTGGCGACGGCAATGCACAATCCAGCGGTAGTGCCGACAACACAAGCTCTGGCAGCAACCAGGCCAACGGCGCGACCGCTGGCAGCAACAATGCTGCTGGGATCGCGGGTGCTGGCGCTATGGGGGCCAATGACGCAGATGGCGGCAATGGTCCGGGCGGTAGCGGCTCCGGTGGTACTGGGACTGGTGGCAATGGGCCGGGTGGTGACGGGACCGGCGGTAACGGACCGGGCGGATCCGGCACTGGTGGTGACGGACCGGGTGGTTCGGGCACCGGTGGTAACGGACCAGGCGGCACAGGTTCCGGCGGCAATGGTCCGGGTGGTGCTGGCCCAGGCGGCACAGGCTCTGGCGGAGCCTCTGGAACAGCCGAAGGCGCATTGTCTGCGCTGAACCAGCAGAATCTTGGTCTTGGTCTGAATCTGGCTGATCCTGATCCGACAACGGGCGGTGGCGGCACAGCCGGAGATGCAACTGGAACCGGTGGCGCCGGATCTGGCGGAGCAGGCTCTGGCGGCAATGGCCCCGGTGGCGCAGGCTCTGGCGGTAACGGTCCGGGCGGCACAGGTGCTGGCGGCAATGGTCCAGGCGGTGCGGGTTCGGGCGGTAATGGTCCGGGCGGTGTAGGCACCGGTGGCACGGGCATGGGCGGGAATGGTCCCGGCGGTGCAGGTGCTGGTGGTGCAGGCGGTGGCCGCGTTGACACAAGTTCGGACGCGCAAGGCGTTGGTGATCAGTCTGCGACAGGTCCTGACATCTCGCAAAGCCCGGGTGACGTGACAGGTGCGACCAACAACCTGCAAACTCCGGATGGATCGGGCGGCGGCGGTGGCAGCAATGCGACCGATGGCACGGCCGAAGCAACCGGAACTGGTGAATCGACTGCCGAAGGTACTGGCGGTGCAGGTGGCATGACCTCGCCGACATCGAGCTCGGCCGGTAGTGGCGCCGGATCTGCGGATGCGACCAACACAGCTGGCGATGGTGGTGACAACGAGGTGTTTGCAGAAGCTGACACCGATGGAACCGCTGACAGTCTGGCCGAAGCGATTGCCGGATATGGCGGCGCAGGGTCGGCTGACAATGATGCGACCTCGACCGGAACCGGCAGCGCGACAGGTTCGGCCATGTCCGGAGACGGTGGCTATGGTGGAGCGGCCACAGCGGCTGGCGGCACCAGCGGCGCCGTCATGGGAAGCTCGACCGGCGGCATGACAAACGGTGCAACCAATACCGGTGGCGAAGCCTCGGGCGCCAATTCTGGCGCAGGTGGTGCAGGCGGAAACGCCGGTACTTGGGGCTCCGACAACGGTGGCGATGGCATCGTGAACGGCGAATCCTATGCCTCGGCTGCGGCTGTTGTCGATACGGCGGCGTTCAACCAGTCGATCGTCATGGGCGCAAACGTCCTTGGTAACTCGGTCGATACGACCATGGTGGGCGGCTCGATGACGTCGTCCTACGCCAGCGACGATACCGAGGTCTAAGACCCGTTTCGGGCTCTGCCATTTTCAGAGCCCGAGCTTTCTTCAAAACCGCCGGGGGCGCGCCACGTGGCCCCGGCTTAGCAAACCCAAAGCGGAAATTTTCGGCCGTAGCGGGTGACAAGGAACCTTAATATGTCCCTCGACAGTATTACTGAAACGATTGCACATTTTGTTGGAACTTTTGAGCTGACAATCGAACAAGGACGATTGAGAGACCAGTATGAAGAGTTCACCGCGCTGCGGCGGAAAGTCGAACTTGAAGATCTGTCAGACCCCACAAGAATTGAGGTCAAGGCCACGTTGAAGGCCGATCCGGGTAACTATGCCCCGATCCCTTTCAAATTCAACACACCTCCGGCCGAGTTGCCGCCACCACCCCCGGCAAACGGCCCGAACTATGAGACAAACATTTTCCTCGACCCACCAGAGGGTCCTTCTGAGGCGGTACGCGAGGCGGCATTGGGTCCGTCGGAAGCACCGCCCTTGATGCTGTTCCAGTTTCAGAACGAACTGATTGGATCAGCAGTCACCTACACGTTCCAGACACTGTTCCTGCGCGACAATGACGTCGTCGGAGAAGGGGAGTTCCGCGATGTCGACGCCCTGATCAGTGCAGGGCAGGACATGCTCGAGACCGCCCTGACATTCCATGCGGTGGCGGCGCCGTCCTTTGCGTTGGCCGACTATGCTTCGCTTGAACTGCTCTCTGAGATTGCCGAGCAGATTGTGAACCCGATGAACTCCGAGATCGAAGGTGTCACGGTTCACCAATTCCACGGCGAAGACGCCGTTGGTGTGATCATAAACGGCGAAAAGGTTGAAGAGGCTTTGGAATGGGACGACCTGCTTCCGGCCTATCACCAACCAGATGAGGAAACCGAAACGCCGGATATGCTGCCCACAGAATGGGATCGCTCGGAAGATGAAGAATTTGCCGACGGCCATATGGTCATCGCGGGCGGAAATCTTGCGGTCAACGAAGTGGCGGCAACGATTGCCTGGATTGATGCGCCCTACATAGCCGTAGGCGGCAAGGCGATGGATTTGACTGTGATCAGCCAGGTCGCTGTGATTTCCGATTGGGACCAGATCGAACAAGGCGGGAGCAGCGGAACCAAGGTGGTGCAGTCAGCCTCGGTCGGCGTTGAGGCGAAAGCCGCCTATTGGCTGAACCAGGCTGAGGGGGTCGAAGGACAACCCGCCTTTGCCTCGGTCGATTGGATCAGTGGCGATCTGGTCGTTGCGAATTTCATCAAGCAAGAGATCGACGCCACGGATATCGACCACATCCAGGCCGAAATCTCGGCCAGCACGACGCTTTATGCGATGGGCGACAATCAGATGGTCAATGTCACCGATATTGTCCAGCTGGGCAGCTACTATGATGTGATCATGATCGGCGGCAACATGATATCCGTCGATATGCTTTTCCAGACCAACGTGTTAATGGACGACGATATCGTATCGGGCGGCTCGATCTCGGCGCAGGGTGATGAAAACCTTGTCATGAACGAGGCCTCCGTTTCGAAAACGGGCGAGGACAGCCACAAGGTGCTGCACCAGGATATGGCCAATGCCATGGCGCTGGGCGAAGCAGACATGGACGCACTTGAAGACGCATTGCTTAACGATCCCATGTTCGCTGGGATGGAGCAGATACGTGCCCTGAAAATTGAGGGCGATCTGCTACAGGTCAACATCATGGAACAGGTTACCATGCTGCTGGATCAGGACGATGTGCACGTGTCTGGGCCCAAGGCGGCCGAGACGGAAATCATCGCGGGCAGCAATGCCCTGTTGAATGCGGCAAATGTTGCCAAGGCTGGGATCGACTCGGTGGTGATGGCGGCTGAGGAAACTTATTCCGATCTGCTCCTGCATCAGGCCAGCCTGTATGATGTGCCAGATCAGGAGGGCGTCTCTGAGCTGACAAATGATGCCATCGCCGTGTTGATGGAAGAGGCCAATAGCGAGCTGGCCAAGATCCATGAAACCGTCGCCAAACAAACAGCCCCGACCGAGATGGCGGGCGCTGACGATGGCCTGCAGACCATGCTGGCCTGATTTCCTGTAATTATAGCGAGTGACCGGAAGGTTAGTTTATGTCGATTGTGTTTTCGTCGCGCCGCTCCATCTGTTCCAGCCCTTTGGATCGAAATGGCGGCGTTGCCGTGTCCGAGGCGCCGCGTACCGAAAAGGGATCGAATGCGCCGCAGGAACCCAAAGGCTCAGCCTTGCTTCTGCTACATGATGCGCTGCGCGTCGATACGCCTGAAGCCTTGAAACGCAAGGAGAAAGTAGCAGCTGAAAACTGTACTGCAGAACCGAAGAACACTCACCGCGCCGATTCTCCCCTTCGGCGCGAACAGCCGCAACCTTCGCAAGATACGACCTCTGAAGGTGGCGGCGCTGGGGTGGCCGAAGCCGAGGCCTCTGATCCTGTTGACACCAACATACCCAAAGCGCGTAAGACCCCCTCTGCGCGCACAGATGGTGGGGATCGAATAGGCACTACGATTGAGGCCAAGGCAAACGAGCCGTTGCCGCCGACCAAATCTGGCGGTGGTGACGGCAATGGGCCACCCCACACCTTTCACAAGCGAACCCCGCCCGAGGATTTCCGGCGCACGTTGCGGGTCTCGATGCGCGCGATCTACCGCAATCTGGTGTTCGTTCTGGTGCTGACCTGCGCCACCAATATTCTGATCCTCGCCATTCCTATCTACCTGTTTCAGATCAGCGACCGAGTCCTGACCAGCCGATCATTGGATACGCTGATCATGCTGACCACGATCGTTGCCGGAGCGGTGATTTTTCAGGCGGCCTTTGATGCGGTCCGTCGGTTCATGCTGATGCGCACGGCGGTCGAAGTGGCCGCGCGGCTGGGCGCCCCTGTGCTGAGTGCTGCGGCCCATGCCTCATTGCACGGCAACGGTCGCGAGTATCAGACCCTTGGGGATCTGCAGCAGGTGCGCGGGTTTTTGGTCTCGGGCACGCTGATCTCATTTCTGGATGTGCCTTTTGCGCCGCTTTTCATTCTGATGATCTTTCTGGTGCATCCGCAGCTTGGCATGATCGTTGTCGTAACGGCCCTGCTGTTGATGACGATTGCCCTGATCAACCAGAAAACGACCGCGAAACCGTTTGCGGAGGCGAACAAAGCCCAGTCCATGGCGAACCAGCATCTGGATTCGATGTCGCGCAACAGCCAGATCATCAACGCGCTGGCGATGATCCCCGAGGCAGTTCGGATCTGGGGCCGCGATACCGCGCAATCTCTGACATGGCAGGTGCGCGCGCAGGATCGCAACGTGATCTTCGCTGCTATTTCGCGGGCCGTGCGTCTGCTGACCCAGATCGCCATCTTGGGGTGGGGGGCGTTTCTGGCCCTGCAAGGTGAGATCACCGGCGGCATGGTCATCGCAGCCTCGATCATCGCCGGGCGTGCCTTTGCGCCCATCGAAGGCTCGATTGAAGGTTGGAACGGCTTCCTGTTGACCCGGGGGGCCTATGGCCGGATCAACGCGCTTTTGTCCAATTCCGCGCTTCAGTTCGAAAAACTGCGCCTGCCGCGTCCCGAGGGACGGCTCGATGTTGAACGCCTTCTCTATGTGCCGGGCGGGACCAAACGCGTCGTGCTGAACGGGATCACCTTCGCGCTCAATCCCGGTGAGACGCTGGCGATCATCGGTAATTCCGGCGCGGGCAAGACGACGCTGGGCAAGACGCTTGTGGGGTCGATCCTGCCGACTTCGGGCAGCGTGCGACTGGACCTAATGGACATCCGCAACTGGGACCCGCGCCAGTTTGGCGAAAGCATCGGCTACCTGCCGCAGGACGTTCAGCTGTTCCCCGGCACCATCAAAGACAATATCGGTCGGATGCGAGAAGACGCGACCGACGAACAAATCCACGATGCTGCCGTTCTGGCCGATGTCCACAACATGATCGCAACCCTGCCGCAGGGCTATGAAACCGTTGTCGCCGCTGATGGATCGCCCCTGTCAGGTGGGCAGAAACAACGCATTGCTCTGGCGCGCGCCTTCTTTGGCAACCCACGTCTGGTGGTGTTGGATGAGCCGAACTCGAACCTTGACGTGGCGGGGGATCAGGCCCTGGCGCGGGCGATAGCGCAGGCCAAGGACAGCAAGATCACAGTCGTTGTGATTACGCAAAAGCCGACACTTCTGAATGTGGTGGACAAGATCATGCTGCTGACCGACGGGCGCGTCGCCTTGTTCGGCCAGCGTGAACAGGTGCTGCAGCAACTGAATGCGCCACGAAAACAACCCGGTATTGAAGGCCAGCAGGGGGGCTGATCATGAACGATATCGTACCCGTCAACACGTCTCCGTCCGAGCCGACCGTCTGGTATGCCGAGGTTCCACGCTCGATCAACCGCCTGATCGTGGTGGGGTTCGTGATGCTGGTCGTGTGTTTCGGCGGCTTCGGCGTCTGGGCCTTCAGCGCGCCACTGGCGGCGGCCGTCATCGCGCAGGGCAGTTTTGTTGCCACCGGTCGGAACAAGATCGTTCAGCACCTTGAGGGGGGGATTATCGAGGATATCAAAGTCTTGGAAGGTGAAGCCGTGCAGGCTGGTCAGGTACTGATGACGCTGGACCAGACCTCGGCCCAGGCCAATGAGAGAGAGCTGTTTATCCGCAAAATCCGCCTGCAAGCGATGACTGAACGGTTGCTGGCTGAATATGGCGAGCGCGAAAAGCTCAGCTTCTCCTCCGACCTGATCGAGGCGTCAAATGATGTCGAGGTGATGACGATCCTCGATGGCCAACGGCTCAGCTTTGATGTCTCGCGCAAAACGCTGCTGAACGATGTCGCGCTTCTGGCGCGTAATATGGAGGCCCTGAAAATCCGCGCCAGCGGGTTTGAAGCCCAGTTGAAAAGCATGCAGAGACGCTCGGAGATATTGCAAGAAGAGTTCGAGACAAAGGAAGCCTTGTTCGAAAAAGGATTGGTGCGCAAAGGTGATCTCAACACGATCCGTCGCGTTCAGGCCGAGGCCGATGGACAGCAGGCCCGTTTGCAGGCCGAAGCCGCCGAGATCAACCAGATGCTGTTGAAATACGAGGAACAGATCTCCCGCACCCGTTCAGCCTATCGCGAGGCCGCGCTGGATGAATTGGGCGTGATCGAAGCGGACCTTGAAAGCGTACGAGAGAAATCTCGGCAAGCCCGCAGCGTTCTGGCCCGCGCGGTCGTGCGCGCGCCTGTCACCGGAACCGTTGTGCGTCTGCACTACCACACGCCCGGCGGGGTTATCGAAACCGGCGAGCCTATCGCCGAGATTCTGCCCGCCGACGCCCCTCTGATCATCGAGGCGCAGATTCCTCGCACCGAGATCGACAGCGTTGTCACCGGTCAGGAGGCGACAGTGCGCCTGGTCGGGCTCAATCAGCGCACAACCCCGGTCTTGAGCGGTCAGGTCTTCTATGTCTCGGCCGATGCGCTGGTCGAGGATTCTCAGGGCATTCCACAAGAGGTCTACCTGGCGCGCATCTCGCTGACACCCGAGGAGCTGAAGCGCGTCCGGGGGTTTGTGCCCACTCCGGGTATGCCGGCCGAGATCATGATCCAGACCGAAGAGCGCACCTTTGCCGCCTATATCGCCAAGCCTGTCTCAGACAGCATGTCACGGGCGTTTCGTGAACACTAGCGCGATTTGGCTACACCAACCCGTAGCCGCATGCTAACCCTCGCATATGTAGGCAAAGAGGGGGCAGTGCAAATGCCACTGACAGTCAAGGATATGATGGAAGCGGCCAATGCCGTGGTCGCGCGTATCGGAGTGGAACAGGCCAAGGCGATGATCGAGGGCGGAGCGCTTTTGTTGGATGTGCGCGACATGGCCGAGCTTCAGCAATCGGGATGTGCAACCGGCGCGCATCACATCCCACGCGGCATGCTTGAGTTCCGTGCCGATGACACGTTGAAATCCCATGACCCCGAATTGCGCAAAGACCGCGTCACTATCCTCTATTGCGCCGCCGGAGGGCGCGCGGCGCTGGCAGGGAAACTCCTTAAGGATATGGGCTATGACGAGGTCTACAACCTTGGCGGTCTGACGGATTGGGTCAACGGCGGCGGCGAGACTGCGCCTGTTTAATGACGCAGGTTACGCGTTCAGAAAGGCCCGGACGGCGGCCTCGAATTCACGGGGCTTTTCGGCATGCAGCCAATGCCCGGCCCCGGGGATTTTGGCAAAGCGCGCGGCGGGAAACAGGGCTTTGATCTTGTCGCGGTGTTCGGGCAGAACATAGTCGGAACTAGCCCCGGCCAGAAACAGCGCCGGGCCATCCCAGTGTCCGGCGACTTCGGAGAACCCCATGATCTTGGGCATCTCGGACGCCAGAGCATCAAGGTTCAGAAGCCAGCGTTTCCCTTCGATATCCAGCGATTGGGTGAAGAAGCTTTGCAAGGCCGGGTCAACCCCTCGCTCGGCCAGCTGTTCAGCCGCGTCCGACCGCCGCGTGACCCGCGAGAAATCGACCGCGCGCATCGCCTCGATGAACTGGATCTGGCTATGGCCGTAGGTCACCGGCGCAATATCAGCAACCACCAGTTTGCGAACCATATCCCCATGCTGCAAAGCCAGCATCATGGCGGCCTTGCCGCCCATCGAATGCCCCACCACATCGGCTGATCCGCCAAGGCTCTCGATCACCTCCGCCAGATCGGACGCGAGATCGGGATAGTCGTGCTCATCACTCCACAGGCTCTGAGAGTGGTTGCGCATGTCGACGGCAATCACCTGCCGCTCGTCGGAAAGACGCCGCGCGATGACGCCCCAGTTGCGGGCCGAGCCATAAAGCCCGTGTGCAATCAACAGAGGAGGGGTGTCCGTCGGGTCGCCATGGGTGATCGTATTCAGCATAGTCTTGTGATACGCGCGACTGCACCGAACAACCAGCCCCATTGTCGCCCCAGTGCAGGGCGGTTAAGTTGTCCCGTCAGGAGGCGCAGATGACCCAGGAAACAGATATCCAGACCCAGATCGCGCAGACCATTCAGTTGCTGCGCAAGAAACTTGGGGTCAAGGACAAGACGCTGATCGCCTCGGTCCGCCGCGCCAAGCGGCGTTTGCCACGCAAAGTCTACAAGCAGGCCATGGTGTTGGCGCAGGCCGAGCAGATGGCAGAACATCCGAAACTGCGTCTGGTTCTGGACGGGCCGAAGCTTGAGAAAGCCTCGGATGAAGTGCAGAGCCATCTGAACGCTATCAATTTGGCGGATCGACGATTGGGATGGTTTCTGAGCTTTCTTGGCTCAGTCGCGTTGGGTCTTATCGCTTTGGCGGCAGTGACGATGATTGTGCTGCGCTGGCGCGGGTTCATCTGACCCAAACGTTGTTGCAACGAAAAACGGCGCCGTGTGCGGCACCGTTTTCTTTTTGTGTACCCGAGACGAATTACAGGTTCGTATAGATAGGGAAGCGGGCGCAGAGGTCGGCGACTTCGGCTTTGACCTTGGCCTCGACCTCGGCGTTGCCGTCTTCGCCA